>NZ_MVHD01000026.1 GCF_002086635.1 Mycobacterium alsense
CGACTGGCGTGATCACGGCCTGCAGTATGCGGTGATCTTCAACGTCAGCGGCGTGCAGCCCAGCCTGCGCCACGGCCCGGCCGCGACCCTTTCCCTGACCAGAATCCTTCGCGGACTACGCAAGCTATGAACGACGGGTGGCGAGCCAGCCCCGCGACATACCCGGATGGATATGACCGAATACCTTGAGAGGCAATAGAAACGGATGAGACCGACCAACGACAATGGCGCTATCCTCAGCCGGGTTGCGGAAGGAACCGGTGGGCTGACGGTGGACGTTTTCGGACCACTCATTGAGTTCCTCACGCCGGAGGATAACGAACAGATTTGCGTCATGCGCGGTGTCGTGCCGCCCGGAGTCGCGGTTCCGCTGCACAGCCACGACGACTTTGAAGATTTTTTGATCCTCACGGGTGGTCACCAAGTTCTAGTCGAGGATGAGGGTGGGCTCAAATGGCGCGACGCCCACGCCGGAGATTACATCCGCGTGGCCGGCAACGTTCCGCACGCCCATCGCAATCTCTCCGACGAACCGGCCGTCGATCTGATCATCACAACCGCAGCCATGGGGCGCTTCTTTCGGGAGGTCGGTCGCCCAACCGGATCCCCACCGCCGACTGCTCGGGAGGTGGCACACTTCGTCGAGGCTGCAAGGCGTTTCGGCTACCGGCTGGCAACGCCAGAAGAAAATGCGGCAGTCGGCATAACGTTGCCGGCGTTCACAGCGTGACAAGCCAGGCCGCACATGGATAACGCTGAATGTGAAGTGGTGCAAAGTGCAACCCTGATCCGCGGCCACTCACAAATCTGGTCACGGCGGATTGATCGTCAAAGAGCTGTGTGGCTCATTACTATGAGGAGGCCACGTGCCTGAACGTGCCGAGACCGCAGTAGTTCTCGGGGCAAGCATCAGTGGATTGCTTGCCGCCCGGGTGCTCGCTGATTTTTACGGCACAGTGACAGTGGTGGAACGCGACGCGTTGCCCGACCGGCCGATGACCCGACGAGGAGTGCCGCAAGGCGGCCTACCCCACATTGCACAGCCGCGCGCCACTCAGATCATGGGTGAGCTGTTTCCAGGTTTGCTCGACGAGCTGCTCGCGGGCGGCGGGCGGGTGTGGAACGACGGTGACCTGTCCCGGCTCTGGATGTCATACGGCGGCCACTCGCTGTTGCGATCTGGCACGATTCCAGACCCTGACTCGATAGTCGCCTACTACGTCACGCGGCCATTTCTCGAGTGGAGTCTGCACCGGAGAGTCCAATCCATGCCCAACGTGGCGATTGTCGGCGGCCACGAGGCAGTGAGGCTGACGTCGACCCCCAACCGTGACCGCGTGACCGGTGTCGTGATGGCGCAGCGCGAGTCCGGTGCCGAGAAGACCGTGGCGGCCGATCTTGTGGTAGACGCGACCGGACGCGGCTCACGGGCGCCGGTGTTTCTCGACGAGCTGGGCTATTGTCGCCCGCGCGAAGACCAACTGATGGTGCACGTCGCCTACGCCGGCCTCCTGGTTCACATACCGCCCGGCAAGTTGCGCGAAAATTTTGCCTTTGCCGCGGCCGAGCCCAGCCGCCTCGTGGGATTCGGGATGGTTGCCGGCGAGAACGACACCTACATGCTCGCGGTCCAGCCCATGGCGGGACAACAACCACCGCGAGATCGTGCCTCGCTGCTCGCCTGCCTGGCCGACATCGCACCCCCGCACGTGCTTTCAGCCGCGCGCTCCGCTGAACCACTCGCAGACATCTCCCAGTATCGGTTTGCCTCAAATCGGTGGCGCCGCTACGACAAGCTGCCACGAACGCCCGATGGCTTGATCGTCGTCGGTGATGCAATATGCAGCTTCAATCCTGTCTACGGGCAGGGGATGTCGGTGGCCGCCATCGAAGCGGTTGTCCTGCGTGACTGCCTGCTGCAAGGCGACCGGAATCTGCCGCGGCGGTTTTTCCGCGCCTCCGCCAAGGAGATTCGGGTGCCTTGGCAGGTGGCGGTGAGTTCCGACCTGTCGCTGCCCCATATACCGGGGAAGCGACCCCTTTTCGTACGGATCACCAACGCCTATTTGGACAGCTTGCTGGCGGCCGCCGAAACCGATCCAGCAGTGGTTCAGCAATTCCTGCGGTTTATGGGCATGATTGATCCTCCCTCGCAGTTGCTGCGCCCATCGACGATGCTCCGCGTCATCGAGGCAAAACGAAAGCGGGCTGTAGCGAACATGCGACGCGCGCAGACAGGCGAGTCGCGGCGGCCGGCTCTGGCTGAGAAGCCTCTAAAGAGACCGCCAGACAAGTGATTTGGCGCGAACGTCGCTGACCGCGTCGACCGGAGGAATGATGAAAAGGATGAATCGGAGTGATAACGACACCTGGGATCTGGCCACCAGTGTGGGCGCGACGGCAACCATGGTCGCCGCAGCCAGGGCGGTGGCCACCAGGCAAGCGGATGCGATCATCAATGATCCGTTCGCCGAACCCCTCGTCCGCGCTGCAGGTGTCGAGCTGTTCGCCCGGTTGGCCAGCGGCGACCTGGAGTTTGCCGACATTGAAACCCCTTGGATGATGGATTATTTCGCAGTACGCACACGATTCTTCGATGGTTTCTTCTCCACCGCGTTATCCGCCGGCATCCGCCAGGCGGTAATCATAGGATCCGGACTGGACTCGCGCGCCTACCGGCTGGAATGGCCGCCGGGCAGCATCGCTTACGAGATCGACCAACCCGAGGTGATCGAGTTCAAGGACTCGATACTGACCCGGCTGGGCGCCACACCAGCCACACAATTGTGCACCGTGGGCATCGACCTGCGCCGAGACTGGCCAGCTGCACTGCGACAAGCGGGCTTTGATCCCGTGCAACCCACCGCCTGGCTGGCGGAGGGCCTGATGATCGGATATCTCCCGTCCGATGCTCAGAATCGCATGCTGGATCAGCTCACCGCGCTCAGCGCACCGGGAAGCCGGTTGGCCGCGGACCATGTGACGAAAAGGTCGGGTTCCATCGGCTCAAACATGCGGCACGTTGCGGCGACCTGGAAGCGGCACGGCTTCGACGTCGACTTCGGTGACCTTACCTACCCTCACGAACGCAACGACGTTGACAAATACCTACAAGCGCGCGGCTGGTACACCAGAGACCGCGGCTTGGTTGATTTGCTCGCCGCTGACGGGGTGCCCGGGGGCGCCCGGGACACCGTCTTGAACGTGCACGATGCGATCCACTATCTCACCGCGACCAGAAACTAACGCTGTGCGTGCAACCGCCAGCGACGGCGCTGCCGGGATGACTAGCCACCGGCGGATGCGATCAGGCGCCGACTCGCTGCAAGCTCGTACTGATCGATGAACGAACACCTACGACGGAATAGCAGAGTATCGAAAGGAAGCACGATGCCCGTCTACCAGTGCTACGTCCCAAAAGGTTTGCTGGATCATTCTGTCAAAGCCAAACTCGCCGACGAAATCACCACCATTCACACCAACGCCACCGGAGCTCCGGAGTTGTACGTCAATGTCCTGTTCCATGAGATCCCGGATGGCGACCATTTCGTTGCTCGCAAACCGTCAACCCACTCTTACCTTTTCGGCCTCATCCGCCACGGACGGGACCTCGAAACACGCCAGACGATGCTACGGGACTTCTCGCGAATGTGGACACGCGTCACCGGCCAGTCCGAGGCCGAATTACTTGTGGCGTTGAGTGAAGCTGATCCTGCCAACGCCATGGAGGCCGGTTTGATCCTGCCCGAGCCCGGCCAAGAGCGAGAGTGGTTCGGCGAGAACGCCGGCAGGCTGGCCGAATTGGGCGTGACGCCGTGACATGCCGCGACGTTGCTGTCGGTCCCCGTTGAGGGCCGGGCTCGGGCGTCAACTCCCTGCGGGCCTCGGCCCGGGAGTGCGTCGCTCATAGATCCGTCGCCTCTGGGCGTCGGCGCTCGCCCGCGGTACCTGACCTTGCAGTCGACGGCTATGAACAGTTGCCGGTGAGTCCGCGTGCCCCTCCCCAGGCGGTGGGCTCCGTTCTCGATCACCTCGTCGAGGTCCCCCACGCTCAGGAGTGGTGAAAATCCGCCATCGGCGTGGTCGCGGTCAGCCTTTGTAGGCGGCCGCAATCCGGCGCCATTCTTCGCGAGGGAAGGTCGATGGGTCAGCCGTCAGCACCTGAACGCAGACGTGATCGGCGCCTGCCGACTTATGCTCGGCGACCCTCCGCATAACGGCCTCCTCGTCTCCCCACACAATGATCCCGTCGAGAAGCCGGTCGCTCATCTGCGCCAAGTCATCTGCCGAGAGCCCGCTACGGCGCAGCAAGTTATCGGCGTAGCTCGGAGAAGCCGCCAAATACGCCCGCAGCCAGCAGCTTCCGATGGTACGGGCTTCGTCGGCGCTGTCACACAGGATCACGGTCTGCATCGGCAACAACAACGAGGCCTCACCTAGGGCGGCACGGGCTACGGCCGTATGCTCCGGCGTCACCAGGTAGGGATGGGCGCCGCGCGCACGACTCGCGGCGAGCGCCAGCATTTTCGGGCTCTGCGCGATGATCACGCGCCGCTCGGCGGGCACCGGCTGCTCCGCAGCATCCAATGCATCCAAGAACGCCGCGGTCGCCAGCGCCGGGTTGCGGTACGGCCCCGGCTGGCTGCCGCCGATTCCCAGCAGGAAGCGGTCGCCATAAGCGGTGGCGAGCGCGGCATAGGATGCGGCGACCTCGCCCGGTGAGTGCATCCACAGATTCATGATGCCGGTCGCGATCACCGTCCCCGTGGTTGCGCTGAGCAGGCGATGCGCGACATCAAACACCGGTCCGCCGACACCCGGGATCCATAGCGCGGTAAAGCCAAGCTCCTCCAATTCTGCTGCCGCCTCGGCGGATTCCGACGCGTCGGCGTTGCGCAACTGGACACACGACACTCCAATACCGGCGAGTTCCAACCGAATCATTCCTTTCCCGCTACACATGTTGCTTGGAAGCCTTGGGCGCCGAAGGCTCAACGCTGTTGAGAAATGCTGTATACGTTGGGCAACGAGCGCGTGGCGAACGCCACCTTCTGCGCGCTCAAGAATCATGTTCTGCTTAGCGTGACTAGCGCGTTCACCAGCGCCGCCTGCAGCAGAACCAGTTTCAGGTCGAGGACGACCAGCAGGTACAGCAGCGTGGTCTGCAACTCGCCGATTTCAGCTTTGAAGGCCGCCGAAAAGAGGTCTCCAGACACGGGGAGGGCGGGCGAAACAGCAACCGTCCCGTCAGCGACATCCGACGGCGAGCTTCGGGACGTGTGGATCATCCGCTGGTCACCGACATGGTTGGCGAGCATCTGCGTCACGGTCGGCACCGGGTCGGGAAGCGCGCCTTGGCTAAGGTTCTGATCGTCGAATGTGTTGGGGGAGAGCGCCGCATGGGGGCTCGGGTAATCGGCGAAGTCACCGCGGCCCACCGGACTCCCGGCCGGTAGACCATCCCGACCAACCCCGCCAAGCGGCCCACGGGTCGACACAACCTCAGCTGTGACCTCGCGGGCCTCGAGTCCGGCTAACTTCTCGGTGACGGTGTCGGAAGCGGCCGGCAGCTGTACCGGGTGCGCCTGCACCTCAGGTGTGTCTGACGCCGCCAGCATGGCGGCGATGGCGCTTATCTCTATCAGCGCGATGCCAGTAGTCAGGTATGCGCGGAGGCGGGTAACGAAGTTCGGTCCACCGCATTCCGGGATACCGACGGTCGTGGGACGAGCGGCTAACTGCACAGCATCTCCTTGCTGACGGCGACGTTTCAGGGCCGGGGAGGAGCCACGAAGGCACCGGTCGATGTGTACCGCGCTCAGGCGGCACACACGTGTCCCAGACAGGCGCTCTGTACACGCAGGGCGCATCCGCTGGAGCTCGGCATGACGTCCTGTCAATCCGCCGCGAAGAACTCCACGGCCGGCGGCCGGTGCGATGCCACCGTCGCCAATGGGACCGGCCCGCTGTCAGCGGCCAAAAGGGGCGGTGTGGGCTGCCGAGACGTACGCAACACCGACGATCTGAATTACAGTTAAGTTATGTAATGTAACCGGACGCTGCGGCGCGGACAATCGCCGCAGGGAAGGTGGATTGTGGGCCAGTCAATTCAACCCGAAGGCGATCGTTCCGCCGGGACCGCGTCCACCGCACGCTCCCGGAGCGCACGCGCCAGCGGTCGGCCTCGGGACGAAGCGTTGGATGAGGCCATAATTCTCGCCACCAGGGAACGGCTGGTGCGAGATGGCTACTCGAAGATGACCATCGGCGACATCGCTGCGGATGCCCAAGTCACCCGTCCGACGCTCTACCGCCGCTGGAAGAACAAATTCGACCTGGTGGTCGATGCGCTCGACTACGGGTTTCGCAAGCAAGACAACATGTACACGGTCGACCTGAGCCGGCTGGAGCCGCGGGACGCTTTTCTAGAGGCGGTCCGCCGACTCGATCCTGCTTACTACAATCCGAATGCCATTTTGCTCATGGGCAACTTCGCCGGCGAGTCCGTTCGCACCCCGGAGTTGCTGGAGATTTTGCGCCGGCACGGCGTCGAACCCCGCGTTGACATGCTGAAGGCGCTGCTCCGAGAGCTGCAGCGCACGCGCAGGGTGCGGTCCGACGCCGACGTCGACACGATCGCAACCATGTGCTTCGGCAGCTATCTGGCGGCCTTCTACCGGGGGGATGCACCCACCGAAATCCCTGATCGCGTGGTCGCGGTGCTCTGGCCCGCCCTGGCTGCGAAGCCCGCTCGACGTGGTTCATCCGCCCGGACTGGACGGGTGACTAATCGCAGATCCGCCGCTGGGGGCCCTCGCTAGGCAAATCCGGTGTGCTGAACGGTGTTTCGAGCGTCTCGATGGCGAAGGCGGTGCCGTGATGGTCGACTACGGTGTGACCCCCGGGCTCCGCTGGGTCCTGCTCGCGGACGGACGCTTGTGGCACATTAAATTACAGTCATATAGTGTAACGAAATTATGGTGGAGGTCGTGCCTTGAATTTCGGTCGGTCCTCTCGCCGGCCCCAAAGGAGGCAGGGATGAAGGCAGGAGTAGCGACCGCGCCGGCTAGGAAGTCCCGATTCGGCGATACGCCCCGACCTGTCTTCCCGCCTCGGCTACCACGTCATGGGCCGTGGCCGGTGACGGTTGCCGAGTCTTCATCGAGCAACGCTGGGCGGCCTCGCGCTGGTATACGGTCAGGCCATGCGGGTACCGGCGGAGGTTGCCCCATAGGCGGCGCAGGGTGGAGCTAATCGGCCGACGGGCCGAGTGCGAGGTTATCGATCACCTCGTGAACGTTGTCTGCGCCGGCGAGAGCCGAGCGCTGGTAATACACGGAGAAGCAGGAGTTGGAAAATCCGCGCTGCTGGACTACCTGGCTGAGCGCGCATCGGGCTGCCGGGTGGCGCGCGCCGCCGGTGTCCAGTCCGAGATGGAGCTCGCCTTCGCCGCGCTGCACCAGTTGTGCGGACCAATGCTGGGTCGACTCGAGCGGCTTCCTGAGCCGCAACGCGATGCGCTGCGGACAGCGTTCGGCATTATTGCCGGCCCGCCACCGGACCGGTTCCTTATCGGGCTGGCCGTGTTGGGCTTGCTCTCTGAGATAGCCGACGAGCAGCCGCTGTTCTGCCTGATCGACGACGAACAGTGGCTGGACCAGGCCTCTGCGCAGGTGCTCGCCTTCGTCGCGCGGCGCTTGGTAGCGGAATCCGTCGGGTTGATTTTCGCCGCGCGTGTGCCAGGCCGCGATCTCGCCGACTTGCCGCAGCTCGTGGTGTGCGGCTTGGCGGACACCGACGCGCGTGCGCTGCTGGACACCGTGCTGACCGGGCCACTCGACGCGCGGGTACGCGACCAACTCGTCGCTGAGACGCGGGGCAACCCTTTGGCATTGGTGGAGTTGCCGCGAGGAAGGAGCGCCCAACAGCTGGCAGGGGGGTTCGGCCTGCTCGCCGCGGTACGACTGTCGGGAAGCATCGAAGAGAACTTTCGCCGGCGCATCAGCGCCATGCCGGAGCCGACCCGCAACCTGCTGCTAGTGGCGGCGGCCGAGCCGACCGGTGACCCGGCGCTGATTTGGTCGGCGGCGGCGCGGCTTGAAATCGGCGCGGACGCCGCAGCGCCCGCAGTCGATGAAGGCTTGGTGGAGTTCGACTCCCGGGTGCGATTCCGTCATCCGTTGGGGCGCTCGGCGGCTTACCACTCCAGGTCACTGCAGCAACGCCAGCAGGTCCACCGGGCCCTCGCGGAGGTCACTGATCCGCTGTCGGACCCGGACCGGCGCGCCTGGCACCTAGCCGGCGCCGCCACCGGACCTGACGAGAGCGTCGCCACCGAGCTGTTGCGCTCAGCGGGGCGGGCTCAAGCGCGCGGTGGGGTGGCTGCCGCAGCGGCGTTTCTTGAGCGAGCAGCGGTGTTGACCCTCGACCCGGTCCAACGAGCCCAGCGTGCACTCGACGCGGCGGCGGCTAAGGCACAAGCTGGCGCATTCGACGCCGCTTTGGATCTGATAGAGCTAGCCGAAGCCGGACCCTTAAGCGATTTGCAGCACGCTCGTGTCGACCTTGTGCGCGCCCAGCTCGCCTTCGTCACCAACCGCGGCAGCGATGCCCCGCTGCTGCTGCTGAAGGCCGCGAAACGGCTGGAGCCAATCGACGCCGCTCTGTCCCGCACGACCTACCTGGAGGCGCTATCGGCGGCGATGTTCGCCGCCCGACTGGCGTCCGGCTGCGGGATCCTGGACGTAGCGCGGGCCGCCGCAGCGTTGCCGCGCCCCACAAAGCCGGGCCTTTCCGATCTTCTGCTCGACGGCCTCACAACACAATTCACCGACGGATATGCGTCAGGACTCGGGATATTGCGTCGCGCGATCGACGCTGCCGGATCTCGAACGTCATCGGACGTCGATCTGCGTTGTCTATGGCTGGCCGGAATCGCCGCATTGCACGTCTGGGATGACGACAGTTGGGACGTGCTTTCGGCACGGCATGTCGAGCTCGCCCGTGCCGCCGGCGCGCTAACCGAGTTGCCGCTTGCCCTCAGTTCGCGCGCGGTGATGCTGCTTGCCGCGGGAGAGCTGACGGCTGCCGATTCGCTGATCCATGAGGCCGAGACGGTGACGGAGGCGACCGGCGATCGGGTCGCTCCCCATGGCGCACTGGGTCTGGCCGCATTTCGCGGCCGTCGTGCGGAGGCGTCGGCGTTGATCGAGGCAACCGAGAGGGACGTCGTACGCCGCGGTGAAGGCGTCGGGCTGACCATTGCCGAGTGGGCGCGGGCCGTGCTCAGCAACGGCATTGGCGACTACGAAACTGCGCTGGCCGCAGCTCGGTGCGCCGCCGAACAACTCGCAGATATCGGTGTATCGGCTTGGGCCGCGGTCGAACTGGTAGAAGCGGCCGTGCGCAGCGGTAGGTCAGACATCGCGGTCGACGCCCTGCATCGGCTTAGCGAGATGACCAGTGCAAGCGGCACCGATTGGGCGCATGGAGTAGAAGCGCGTTCGCGTGCCCTGCTCAGTGATGGCGCGGAGGCAGAGCGCCTCTATCAGCAGGCGATCGACTGGCTTGGCCGCACCCGTATGCGTGCCGAACTCGCTCGGGCCCACCTGCTCTACGGGGAATGGTTGCGCCGCGAGCGCCGGCGTATCGACGCACGGGCACAGTTGCGAGCCGCACACGGCATGCTCGACGCGATAGGGATGGAGGCGTTCGCCGAGAGGGCCGGGCGTGAGCTTCAGGCCACCGGCGAAACAGCCCGCAAGCGCACCGCCGCCGTGAGCGGCGAGCAACTGACAGCGCAGGAAACCCTAATCGCGCGTATGGCCCGCGACGGGCTGTCGAACCCCGAGATCGGCGCCCGCCTGTTCATCAGCGCACGAACGGTCCAGTATCACCTTCGCAAGGTATTCGCCAAAGCCGGCATAAGCTCACGCAGCCAGCTCGACCGAGTGCTTTGACTAGCCACCGGCGGATGCGACCATCGACCGGCTCGCTGCAACCTGGAATTGATGCCGCGAGTTGGGAGATTGCGGATGGGTGAGCAGGTCGTCGTGGTCACGGACGCCTTGGGCGGTGTAGGCCGCCTTAGCGCCGAAGGGCTCGCCCTGGCTGGCCACACGGTCTACGCATCGATGCGTGACATACACGGGCGCAACGCATCTCAGGCCGAATCGGTGAACTACTTTGCCAACGACAACGGCGTCGATCTACGGATGGTGGAGATGGACATCCAGTCGCAGTCTTCGGTGGACGCCGCGATCGAGAGGGTTTTCAACGCCAACGGCCGGCTCGACGTGGTGATGCACACCGCCGGGCGGATGGCGTTCGGGCCGGCTGAGGCGTTTACGCCGCAGCAGCTGACCGAGTTGTATGACATCAACGTGGTGGGCACGCAGCGAGTCAACCGATCCGTGCTGCCTCACATGCGAAGACAGCGGCAGGGCCTGGTGGTCTGGATATCGAGCAGCAGCTCAGCGGGAGGCACGCCTTACCTGGCGCCCTGTCTCGCCGCCAAAGCCGCGATGGACGCGCTGGCGGTGGCATACGCTCGCGAGCTGGCGCGTTGGGGCATCGAGACTTCCATCATCGTTCCCGGCGCGTTCACCACAGGGACCAACCACTTCGCGCGTGCGGGATCACCCGCCGACCAGGCGGTGGTCGACGAGTACGAGGCCGGACCCTACGCAGGTTTTGGACCTCAGGTTGAGCGAGCCTTCGGTGACATCGTGCCGCCGGACGCCGACGCGTCCGCGGTTGCCGATGCCGTCGTCGATGTAGTCGACTCCCCATTCGGCAGGCGCCCGTTCCGGGTTCACATCGACCCCGCAGGGGATGGCGCCGACATCGGCTTCGCGGTGCTCGACCGGCTCAGGGCCGAGATGTTGCATCGCGTTGGCCTGCAGGACCTGCTAAAACCGGCCCGATTGGTCTAGTGCTGATGTCGCTAATTGTGGGAAATATGGCCCACTCCGGCAGTGGCACGTCGGTCGCAAAAACCCAGACTCAGACGCCATGGGGACTGACCCAGCGATGCGCCAGCTCACCGCTAGCCGACATTGAACGCCATGACTAGCCACCGGCGGATGCGACCGCATGACGGTCCGCTGCATTCTCTTGATTTACGACAACGAAGGACTTGCGATGACCACCCGGATTCTGGCCTTGACGCGCTCGAGGAGGCAGCGGTCAAGCCGCGCCCGGGAGGATCGACGGCGACATCCATGACGGCCTCGCCGACGTGCCCTTCTACAACGACCGCCGAAAGCTGAAAGGAGGAAGGCGATGCGCTTGGTGATCGCCATGACCGGGGCGAGCGGTGCGGCCGTGGGTATCCGCCTGCTCGAAACCCTGGCGCACCTGGGGGTCGAGACACACCTGGTGCTCAGCGACTGGGCACGGGCGACGATCAAGCTCGAGACCGATACCAGCGTCGAGGCGGTCCGGGCGCTGGCCTCACACGTCTACAGCGCCCGCGACCTCGCCGCGAGCATCTCCAGCGGGTCGTTTCGCACGGACGGCATGGTCGTCTGCCCGTGCAGCATGAAGACGTTGAGCGCCATCCGGATCGGCTTCAGCGACAACCTCATCACGCGCGCGGCCGACGTGACGCTGAAGGAACGGCGCAGGCTCGTCCTGGTGGCCCGCGAGGCGCCCTTGAGCGAGATCCACCTCGAGAACATGCACTACCTCGCGCGCGCCGGAGCCGTGATCTTCCCGCCGACGGTGGCCTATTACGCGCGGCCCCGGTCGGTCGACGAGGTGACCGACTATGTGGTCGGCAGGGTGATCGACCAGCTGGGCATCGAACACAGCCTGATCAAACGCTGGAAGGACGACCAGCAACGGGCAAACGCCGACCCGGCCCCCCGGGAGGCCGACGAGTGGGCCACCCGCATGGAACAGACGTTGCGTCAGCCCCTGTGTGCGCCCATCGACTGAGGAGAACGAAATGAGCACTGGCACAAGCCTGCCCGATGTCAGCGAGATCACGCGGCCGAACGGCGCCGAAACGGGACCCGATATGCGGTCCTGGCTGGCAACGCTGGAAGCTGCCGACCAGCTCCGCCGGATCACGGCCCCGGTCGACTGGGACCAGGAAATCGGCGCGATCACCCGCGCAAACCTTTCCCTCGGCGGCCCCGGCCTGCTGTTCGAGAACATCATCGGCCATGAGAACACCTGGTGCACAAAGCTTTTGACGTCGGCACTGGGAAGCCGGCGCCAAGTCCAGCTGATGCTGGGCCTGCCCGAGGGGACCAGCGATTCGGCCATCGTCCGCCACCTGCGGGAGGCATTCAAGAAACCCATCCCGCCGCGCGTCGTCGATTCCGGCCCGGTCAAGGAGAACATCGTCGAGGGCGACGACATCAATCTGTTTGAGCTTCCGGTCCCGAAGTGGCACGGCGAGGACGGCGGTCGCTACATCGACACGTTCTGCGGTGTGGTCACCGAAGACAAGGTGACCGGACGCGACAACGTCGGGCTGTATCGCGGCCAGATCGTGGACCGGGACAAGATCGCCAAGCTCTTGGTGCCCAGCCAGGGGTGGGGCGGCCACATGGAGGAGTACAAGCCGGAGCCGATGCCCGTCGCCGTCGTCTACGGGTGGCACGACGTGCTGGGGTTCTGCGCCGGCAGCCCGTTCCCGAAGAACATCTGCGAATGGGACATGATGGGCGCCCTGCTCGGCCGCCCGGTCGAGCTGGTGGCCTGCGAATCGGTGCCGCTGCACGTGCCGGCGACCGCGGAAATCGTCGTCGAGGGCTTCATCGACCCCGACCCGTCGACCTTCGTCATGGAGGGCCCGTTCGGGGAGTATCCGGGCTTCATCGGCGGCGCGGCGCCGGCGCCGGTCCTGCGGGTCACCAGGATCACCCACCGCAACGACCCGGTGCTGCGCGGCACCCTGGAGGGGATCCGGCCGGGCTGCTTCAACGAGGACAGCATCGTCAACTTTGCTCGGTCGGCGATCACCTGGAACGTGCTCGACGATCTCGGGATCGGCGGCATCACCGACCTCTGGATGACGGAGGTGACCAACGGCCAGAACACGTTGGTGCAGATCCAGAAGAGGTACCGGGGCCACGCGCAACAGATCGCGTCGGCGCTGTGGGGAACCGGTGGGTCGGTGTGGTTCCACAAGAACGTGATGGTCGTCGAGCAGGACGTCGACATCCACGACCCGGTCGCGCTGGACTGGGCGATGTCGTACCGGGTCAACGCCGGCCTGGGCGATATCGCGTTCTTCGGTCCGGGCATCGGCTCATCACTGGATCCGTCGACCCCGCCGGCGCTGAACGACACCAACAAATACGGCACCGGCCAATGGACGCGGGTGCTGATCGACGCCACCCGAAGCTGGGAGGTCGAGCCTCGGGCGGAGTGGGGCGGGCGTCGCTTCCCCCCTACCGACCGGCTCGAACCCGAGCTGGAGTCCAAAATCGCAAGCCGCTGGGAAGAATACGGGATCGGCATCCCGTACCTCGACGATGAGGGGCGCGAAATGTTGACGCTGCAGAAGCTCAGCCAGCGCATGCCGGAGGTGTAGCAGCGATGACCGACGTTGCCGTAAGTGTCGCGCTCCCACCGTCATCCGAGGCGGCCGGGCACATCGCCACGGCCGAGAAACTGGGCTATCGCGGGGCCTATCTCTACGACACCCCGTTCGCGGGCGATGACGTCTGGCTCGATCTGCACCGCGCCGCCGAGCGGACCACGACGATCGAGCTGGGTCCCGCGGTGCTGATCCCGACGCAGCGCCACCCGTTGGTCAACGCCGCGCAAACCGTGTCGCTGCATCGACTGGCGCCCGGACGCGTTGTGACCTCCTTCGGCACCGGGTTCTCCAGCCGCGCGGCCACCGGCCAGCCGCCGATCCGATGGTCCTACATGGAGGCCTATATCCGGGCCTATCAGGCGCTGTTGGCCGGAGAGGTGGTCGACTGGGAGGGTGCGGCCATCAAGTTGATGCTCACCTCGGTGCAAGCGCACGCGCTACCGCTGCGGATCCCCATGTTGGTCGCCGCGACCGGGCCCAGGGGTGCAAGAGTCGCGAAGCGCCTCGGCGCCGATGGACTGATCTCGATGTTCGACGTCGTGCCGGGGCAGCGCGACTTCGCGCGTGCTGTTGTAGCCACCGTGGGCACCGTCGTCGATGACGGCGAAGACCCGGTCGGCGAACGGGTCCGCTCGGCGGTCGGGGCCCCCTGGGCGGCCACGTATCACTACGTCTACACCGCCAAGGGGGCCGACGCCGTCCGCGAGCTGCCGGGCGGCTCCGCATGGCTCGATGTGATCGACAACGTTCCCCAATACGAGCGCCACCTTCACATCCACCAGGGCCACATGGTGGAAATGAACGACGCCGACCTCGCGGCCTGGCGTGCCGGCGGCTGCACCTCCGTGGCGTCGACCACGCTGACCGGGCCCGCCGACACCATCGCGCAACGTGTGGCCGCGATGGCCCGGGCGGGAGCCACCGAAGTGATGTTCGAGCCCTCGGGTCCAGACATCGCGCGCGAACTCGACAGGTTCATCGGCGCGGTTCGCGGAGGGTCGGCGACGAACGTCGCCGGCCGAGCAAGCGATCACCGTTGCAACGCCCGCGCCACCTGGCCGTAGCGTTCGAAGCGCTCGTCGTCGCCCAGAGCGCTATACAGCACCAGCCGCGTCGCGACGCCGGCGTATTTCTCACTCAGCGCGTCCGCCAGGCCGTCCCAGGTCGACTCGGTGGCGAAGGCGGCGACGTGCTCGTCGGTGACCTGGGCCGCCATGCCGGCGAAGTCGCCGGCCTTCTGCTTCTCGCGGATGCGCGCGGTGGTTCCCTCGAAGCCGGCCTCGTCCCAGATGAACGCGTAGTTGGGCGTGCTGCCGTAGAAGGCCATGCTGGCGCGCGCCGCCTCGCGTTGGCCGTCGCGCTCCTCGTCGCTGTCGCCGACGATCGTCATCACGGGCACGATCATGGCGATGTCCGACGGGTCGCGCCCCGCCTTGGCCGCCCCCGCGGCGACGTTGGGCACGACGTGCCGCCGGAGGTAGCCCGGCTCGCCGATCGGGTGCACATGCACCCCGTCGGCCACCTCACCGGCCATCCGCAGCATCCACGGATTGACCGCCGCCACATCGACTTTGGGGTCGGGCGCGTCGATGGGGCCCGCGCTCCACTGCGGGGTGATGAAGTCGAGGTCGTAGAACTCGCCGTGGTGATCGAGCTTGCCCGTGCGGAAGGCGGTGAAGCAGGCCTTCACCGCGAGCACGTAGTCGCGCAGCCGCGGGCCGGGCCGTTCGAAGGCCATGCCGTAGCGCCGCACGACGTGGGTGCGCACCTGAGTGCCCAGCCCGAGCCGGAACCTGCCGCCGGTCGCCTCCTGCAGCTCCCACGCGGTGGCCGCGCTGACGAACGGGCTGCGCGGGAACGCCACCGCGACACCCGTCGACAGTTCCAGACCCGGCGCCGCCTGCGCGGCGACGGCGGCGTTCAGATATGGGGTGCGACCGGTCTCGGTGAACAGCAGGCCGGAGAACCCGGCGCTCTTCGACCGGCGGGCCAGGTCACCGACTTTGTCCAGCGGCTGCGGGACCGTCATCACGTCGATGTGCATGGCCGAACAGTAGCGGCTCAGCCGCGTGACGCCGTGCGGAACCTCTCCCGGTAGGCCTTCGGCGAGACGCCGAGGTGGTCGACGAACACCCGCCGGAGGCTTTCGGGGCTGCCGAACCCGGCGACGCGTGCGGTGTCGGCGACGGTGCGCCCGGCGTCGAGCGCGGCGCGGGCGGCGTCGATCCGCACCATTTCGACGTAGCGCGCGGGCGTCGTCCCGAGTTCGGACTGGAACAGCCGCGTCAGCTGCCGTGTGCTCAACGAGGCCCGCGCGGCAAGGCTTTTCACGTCGTGGTTGGCGGCCGGGTCGGCCGAGATGGCGTCGGTGACCTTGCGTAGCGGGGACTGCGGCGGGGGATCGGCCTCGACGAGCACGGAGAATTGCGATTGCCCGCCCGCGCGCTTGAGGTAGACGACCAGCCACCGGGCCACGTCGCGGACCAGGTCGGTGCCGTGGTCCGCCTCGACCAATGCCAACGCCAGGTCGATGCCCGACGAGATTCCGGCCGACGTGTAAACGTCGCCGTCGCGGACGAATATTGCGTCCGGCTCGACGGTGACGGCGGGGAAGGCCCGGGCGAACAGCCGGGCATCGTGCCAGTGCGTCGTGGCGCGCCGGCCGTCGAGCAGCCCGGCCCGGGCGAGGACGAACGAGCCCGTGCAGATCGAGGCCAGGCGCCGGGTGCGGCCCGCGATCGACCTGATCGCCTCGACGAGTTCGGGGTCGATCGACCGCCGCGGCAGGTTGTCGCTGCCGGCGACCATGACGGTATCGGCCGACTCGATCGACGAGATGGCGTCCGTGACACCCAATCGGGTCCCGATCGAGGTGGTGACGTCGCCGCCGTCCACCGATGCGATCTTGAGCCGGTAGTCGGCGCCGAAGCGGTTGGCCTCGGCGAAGACCTCGCCCGCTCCGGCGACGTCCAACATCGTGACGTCGTCGAAGACGACGAGGACTATCACGCGCGACGGCGAACCGGCTTCGGCCACCGACTCATTGTGTCGCAATTCGTGGGAAGGACGGCGCAAACGACTACGGCCGGTGGGGCGCGATGCCCGCAAACTTTTCCTACCCGGCCACACGAGGAGACGATCATGCAGACCCGATCGATGGAAGCCATAGCGGGCATCGTCGTGCCCGACACGCCACTCGTCCGCGCGATCACCGAGGTGATCCGCGAGGCCGAAGACGACCTGCTCTTCGACCACTCGCGGCGGGTGTTCCTGTTCGGCGCGCTGCAGGGCCGCCGGCGCGGGCTGCAGCCGGACCTGGAGTTGCTGTATGCCGGGGCGATGTTTCACGACCTGGGTCTCACCGAGCGCTACCGCAGTTCCACCCTGCGCTTCGAGGTCGACGGCGCCAACGCCGCGCGCGCCTTCCTCGTGCAACATGGTGTCGACCGGGCCGACGCAGACAAGGTGTGGCTCAGCATCGCCCTGCACACCACGCCCGGCATACCGGAGTTCCTCGATCCCGAAATCGCCTTGGTGACAGCGGGTGTCGAAACCGATGTGCTGGGCATCGGCCGCGACGACCTTTCTCCCGAAGCCCTCGCCGCGGTCACCGCGGCCCATCCGAGGCCGGACTTCAAGCGGCGCATCCTGGCCGCCTTCAACGACGGCATGAAGCATCGCCCGCACAGCACCTTCGGCACGGTCAACGCCGACGTGCTGCAGCACTTCGACCCGGAATTCGCCCGCGAGAACTTCGTCGACGTCATCCTCGAAAACACCTGGCCCGAATAGTGTGGGTGCGAGCCGATTCGGAGGAGGCGGGCATGGACGGGATCCCGGTGAGCGTGGTCCGGCCCGGCGAGGGCGACGTCGTGGGGCTACCCGGCTTCGGGGCGGTGTTCAAGCTGTCCAGCTCGACCAACGGCGGCGAGGTGTCCATCGTCGAGCACCCCTTCGCCGTCGGCGTGCTCACCGCCGCGCATCGGCACACCCACGAGGACGAGCATTCGATCGTGTTGGCGGGCGAGATCGGCTTTCGCTCCCCCCGCGGGCAGATGCACGCGATGTGGAACGCCGGCAGCGTACCGGGCCGCATCGTCGAGACCATCACCCCTGGCGGTTTCGAGAACTATTCCGGGACCTCGGCGAGCTGCTCGTCGAGCGCGCCGACGACCCGGTGGGCAAGGTGCTGCACGAGCTGCCCGAGTTCGGCGAGCTCGCGGACAAGTACGGGCTCACCTACGAAAACCCGGACTGGATGGACGACATCAGGCGGCGATACGGGCTGAACCCGCCGTCGCACTGACGCGGCGGGCCGCCCGGACCGCTGGTCGGCGCGCGATTTGGCCGCCGCGACGCGCGTTCGGTAACCTGTCATTTACCGACGCGGGGTGGAGCAGCTCGGTAGCTCGCTGGGCTCATAACCCAGAGGTCGCAGGTTCGAATCCTGTCCCCGCTACTAAGTGGGAATGGCCCCCGGAGGAGACTCCGGGGGCCATTTCTTTCGCCGAACGTGCACACACTGCGAAAAACCACGCGAAATTTCGCAACCACTGCACGCTCGGCGAAAGGGCCAGAGGCCCGGAAGTGGCCCAAAGTCCTTTCCTCCGGAGCCCTCGTACTCTCGCCGGACCCGGCCTACCTGGGCAATCGTGGAACCCGAGACGCTTTACCGAAGGGGAACACGGCTATGAACGCGCACTTTCCGGATGCCGGCACGGTACGTACCGCGCTGGCATTGGCGTCCCGGGCGCCTTCGGTGCACAACACCCAGCCCTGGCGGTGGCGCGTCGACGCGGCGAGCCTGCATCTCTACGCGGACCCGCACCGGCACCTACCCAACACCGATCCCGACGGCCGGGACCTGATGCTGAGCTGCGGCACGGCCCTGCACCACTGCGTCGTCGCCTTCGCGGCCGTCGGGTGGCGCTCCAAGGTGACCCGGCTGCCCAATCCGGGCGACCCCGATCATCTCGCCGCGATCGAGCTTGCACCTCATCCCGCCGACGGCGTCGACATCGCCCTTGCCGCGGCCATCCCGCGGCGCCGAACCGACCGGCGGCACTACAGTTCCTGGGCGGTGCCGGTGGGAGACATCGCGCTCATGGCGGCGCGGGCGGCCCGAATGGGCGTGACCCTGTGCCAGGTCGACGACATCGACAAGCTGCACGACATCGTCGCCGAATCCATTGCGCAGCACCGCAGTTACGAGTACCTCGCGGAGCTGACAGCCTGGAGCGGGCGCTACGCCTCGGTGGCGGGGGTCCCGGCTCACAGCACGCCGGCGCCGGACCCCGGGTCGAAGGTCCCCGGGCGATTCTTCGCCGGTCCCGCGCTGCCGATGGCACCGGCCTCTTCGCCCGTCGACGACAACGCCGTCGTCCTCGCGCTGGGTACCCGCGCCGACGACCGGCTCGCGCAGCTGCGAGCCGGCGAGGCCACCAGCGTGGTGCTGCTCACCGCGACGTCGGTCGGGCTGGCCAGTTGCCCCGTGACCGAACCGCTGGAGGTCGCCGGTACCCGCGAGTCGGTCCGCGTCGAGATCTTCGGCGGCGGCGACCACCCGCAGATGTTGCTGCGGGTGGGCTGGGCCCCGATCAACGCGGACCCGCTGCCCGCGACGCCGCGCCGCGACCTCGCCGATTTCGTCGAGTGGGTGGACCGGTAAAGCCGTTGACGTGTGCAGGGAAGCCGCGATGGAGACGTTCACGTTGGACCCTCGCCGCTGGCGCATCGCCCGCGTCTTCGGCCGTAATCCCCTGCTTCGGCGCACCGACCGCATCGAGGCCGCGGTCGTGCTGCTGGCGTTCGCGGCGTCACTGATCGCGGTGCCCGTAGCGGGCGTGGTGGGGGCGACGGTCTACGCCGGGCGTGCGCACCTATACGCCCAGGAGGCACACGAGCGACACCATGTGACCGGCACGGTCACCGGCGCGCGGCGCGCGGACCCGGCCACGTCCGTCGCGCAGGTCAGGTGGCCGGCACCGGTCGGCGATCGCACCGGCACACTTCGGCTCGACCAGCCGGTCTCGCCGGGCGAGAACATCGAACTGTGGGTGGACAACGACGGCAATCCCTCGCCCGCGCCGACCCCGGCTTGGCACGCTGTGGCTGACGGGGCCGCTGCGGCGGGGGCCGTCTCGCTGATCGTCGGTGCCGGGTTGGCATCAGCCGTAGCCGGCGCCCGCTCGCGGCTTGACCGCGCACGCGACGCCCTATGGGAGCGCGAGATCCGATGCCTCGCCGACGACGGCGGCCGCACCAACCGTCCATGATGCGGCCAGATCCTCAACCCCTATGCAGCACAGCCGGTTAGGCGGATGATGAGGCGATGAGCGGAGACGGCGAACGCCACGAAGTGGCGTCGTTCGGGGCGGCCGGCCTGCAACGCCTCGTCGAGGTGCTGATCGAGCGGGGCTACCGGGTGGTCGGTCCGACGTTGCGAAACAGCGCGATCGTGCTCGCGGAACTCGAGTCGGCCGACGATCTGCCACGCGGCTGGGGCGTCGACGTCAGCCCCGGGAATTACCGGTTGCGCCGGCGCGACGACGACGCCGTGTTCGGGCACTCGGCCGGTCCGCAGTCGTGGAAGCAGTTCCTCCACCCCCCGCGGCAGCGCCTGTGGGCCGGCGGCCGGGACGGCAGCGGCGGCGCCGAACCCGACGACGCGGCACCGCGGTACGCGTTCCTGGGGGTGCGGGGGTGTGACCTGGCCGCGATCGCGACCCTTGACGGGGTGCTCGGCCGCCCCGACTATCCCGACGATTCCTACGTCGGCCGCCGGCGGCGGGCTTTCGTGGTCGCCGTGAATTGCACGGAACCGGGTGGGCTGTGCTTTTGCGCGTCGATGGGCACCGGTCCCGCGGCCGGCCCCGGCTACGACCTGGCCCTGACCGAGCGCCTCGACGGCGGGGAGGCGACCTACCTCGTCGACGTCGGCAGCGCCGAGGGCGGCGACGTGCTCGCGGCGGTTTCGCACCGGGTCGCCACCAGCGACGAAATCGCTTCTGCGCGCGATGATGTCGAATCGGCCGCCGATCGGATGGGCCGGCAGATGCCGGACACGGACCTGCGGGGGCTGTTGATCCGGTCTCGCGAATCGCCGCAGTGGGACGAGGTCGCCAGCCGATGCCTCACCTGCGGCAACTGCACGATGGTGTGCCCGACCTGCTTTTGCACCAGCACCGAAGACGTCAGCGACCTCACCGGCGAGCACGCCGAGCGCTGGCGAAATTGGGCGTCGTGCTTCGAGTTCGACTTCACCTACATTCACGGCGGCGGTGCCGTGCGTCAGTCCGGCGCCTCGCGATACCGCCATTGGCTGACCCACAAGCTGGGCACCTGGCACGACCAGTTCGGCATGTCGGGCTGCGTCGGCTGCGGCCGTTGCATCGCATGGTGCCCCACTGGCATCGACATCACCGCGGAGATGAACAAGATGGCCGCCGATGACTGAGGCGGTCGCCGGTACCACCCCCAACGCCATGGCCCCCGTCCCGTACCGGGTGCGCAGTCGCGTTGTGGAGAGCCCCGATTCGGTGACGCTGTGCCTCGAGCCCGCCGGGGTGACGCTGCGGACCCCGCAGCCCGGGGAATTCATGATGCTCTACGCGTTCGGTGTGGGCGAGGCGGCCATCTCGATAAGCGGCGATCCCTCCGTAACCGACGGATCGATCACGCACACCATCCGGGCGGTCGGGGCGGTGAGCCGCGCCCTGCACGATGCGGAACCGGGCAGCGTCGTCGGTGTTCGGGGCCCGTTCGGCACCACGTGGGGACTGGACGAAGCCGCGGGGCGGGATTTGGTCATGGTCGCCGGCGGGGTGGGTTTGTGCCCGTTGCGCCCGGCGGTGCTGGGCGCGCTGGCCCGGCGATCCCGCTACGGCAAGGTGACGCTGATCGTGGGCGCGCGCTCACAGGCCGACTTCGTCTTCGCCGAGCAGCTCGAAAAGTGGTCCCACGAGCCGCAAATCGAGTTGCACATCACCGTCGACGTCCCGGTGCAGGGCTGGGGCGGTGAGGTCGGCCTGGTCACCGAGCCGCTGCGCCGGCTCGCGCTCGACCCCGGTCGCACCACCGCCTTCCTGTGCGGCCCGGAGCGGATGCTGCGCTTCAGCGCCGAGACATTGCTGGCGAAAGGCGTAGCCGCCCAGGATATTCGAGTTTCGCTGGAACGCAACATGCAGTGCGGAGTCGGCTGGTGCGGCCACTGCCAGCTGGGTCCGCTGCTGCTGTGCCGTGACGGCCCGGTCGTCGGCTACGACATCGCCGGTCCACTGCTGAAAGTGAAGGAGCTTTAGATGGGCTCCACCACGCTGGCCGTGTGGAAGTTCGCCTCCTGCGACGGCTGCCAGCTGACCTTGCTGGACTGCGAGGACGAGTTGCTCACGCTCGCCGACCAAGTGCAGATCGCCACGTTCGCCGAGGCGTCCAGCGAGATGGTGGGCGGCCCGTACGACGTTTCGCTGGTCGAGGGCTCGATCACCACGCGTCACGACGAGCGACGCATCCGTGAAATCCGCGAGCAGTCGAAGGTTCTGGTCACGATCGGCGCCTGCGCCACGGCGGGAGGAGTGCAGGCGCTGCGCAATTTTGCCGACGTCGCCGAATTCGCCTCCGTCGTCTATGCCAAACCGGAGTACATCGACACGCTGGCGACGTCCACGCCGGCTTCGGCGCATGTCAAGGTCGACTACCAGCTGCAGGGCTGCCCGATCGACCGCGGTCAGCTGCTCGACACCCTCGCGGCCCTGCTGATCGGACGCAAACCGCGACTGCCGGCCAAGACGGTATGCACCGAGTGCAAGCTCCGCGGCGTCACGTGTGTCGTTGTCGCAGAAGGTATCCCGTGTCTCGGCCCGGTCACCCATGCGGGTTGCGGAGCGCTGTGCCCCCGGCATCATCGGGGCTGCTACGGCTGCTTCGGCCCGTCCGCGGTCCCCCGAACCGCGACGCTGATCCCGCTGCTGCGCCGCGACGGCATGTCCGACGACGACGTCGACCGCGTCTTCTCCACGTTCAACGTCGCGAACTTCGCCGCCGAACGGGGTAAGCAGTGAGCTCCGAACGCCGCACGCTGAGCGTCGGCACGCTGACGCGCGTCGAGGGTGAAGGCGCTCTGCACGTCACGCTGAGAAACGGCGCCCTGGAAAGCGTGCAGCTCAACATCTATGAGCCGCCCCGGTTTTTCGAGGCGTTCCTGCGCGGGAGAGCCCACACCGAGCCCCCCGACCTGACCGCGCGGGTCTGCGGCATCTGCCCGGTCGCCTATCAGGTCAGCGCCTGCAACGCGATCGAGGACGCCTGCGGTGTCCGGGTGGGCGACGAACTCGCGGCGTTGCGGCGCCTGCTGTACTGCGGCGAATGGATCAACAGCCACGTCCTTCACATCTATCTGCTGCACGCACCGGATTTCCTCGGCTATCCCGACATCATCACCATGGCGCGCGACCATCCGCAGGTCGTCGAGCGCGGATTGTCGTTGAAAAAAGCGGGCAACCGGCTGATGGAATTCGTGGGTGGGCGCGCGATTCACCCGATCAACGTGCGACTGGGCGGGTTCTATTCGACGCCAACGCGTTCGGACTTCACGCCCATCGCCGAGCAATTGCGACGGGCGCTCGACGACGCGCTGGTGACCGTGGAGTGGGTGTCGGGTTTCGAGTTCCCCGACCTCGAGTTCGACCACGAGTTGCTGGCGCTCACGGCCTCCGGCCGCTACCCGATCGAGAACGGCTCGATCGCGCGCAGCGCCGGCCCGTCGTTTCCGGTGGCTGAATTCAGCGCGCACATCGCCGAGTCACAGGTGCCCCACTCCACAGCTCTGCACGCGACACTCGACGGCGGGCGCTATCTGACCGGGCCGCTCGCCCGGTTCGCGCTGAACTCGTCGGCGCTGTCGCCAATCGCGGCGCAAGCCGCCGCCCGCGCCGGCCTCTCCGCCGAATGCCGTAATCCATTCCGCAGCATCGTCGTCCGCGCCGTCGAGGTGGTCTGCGCGATCGAAGAGGCGCTGCGCATCATCGACGAATACGAGCGGCCATCGCGCCCGTTCGTCGAGGTTGCGGCGCGCGCCGGCGTTGGTCACGGCGTCAGCGAGGCGCCCCGCGGCCTGCTTTATCACCGCTATCGGATCGGCGAGGACGGGCTGGTTTCGGCGGCGACGATCATCCCGCCGACCGCCCAGAATCAGGCGGCGATCGAAGCCGACCTGGCCCGGCTCGTTTCCGGCAACCTCTCGCTGGACGACGCGGCCCTGACGGCGCTGTGCGAGCGGCTGATTCGCAGCTACGATCCCTGCATCTCATGTTCGGCACACTTCTTGACCGTGACCCTGCAGCGAGAATGACGGACGCGTCCGGTGGGATCGTCATCGTCGGCCTCGGCAACGTCTACCGGCGCGACGACGGCGTGGGTGTCGACGCCGCAACCGCGCTCGATCGCCTCGGGATACCGAACGTTGTTGTGAGAACGGATATCGCGGACCCGATGAGCCTGCTCGAGGCGTGGACGGATGCCGGGCTGGCCGTGATCATCGATGCCGCCATCGCCAACCCGTCAACCCCCGGCCGCGTCCGCCGCTGCGAGTGGCGCGACGTCCCGTCCGCGCTCGATGGATTGAGCTCGCACGGCATGGATGTCGCGCGCGCTCACGCGCTGGGTCGAGCGCTCGGACGGGTGCCCGCCCGGCTCGCGGTGTTCACCGTCGACATCGAAGACGCCGGCCACGGTACCGGTCTGTCACCCCGGGTCGCTCGGGCCGTGCCGGAAGTGGTTCGCCAAGTGGCTGCCGAGATCGTCAGGCCGGTTTCCCGCGTCGATCCGAACGATTTATCCGCTGGCCACAGTTAGGGCAAAAGCGTTCCGCCGGGTGGTGCTCGGAGCCGCAGTTGGCGCAAAAATGGGGCTCGTTGGCAGCCGGCCGTCGGCTCGGCACCAGACGAAGTGGTTGAGCGGCGCCGGTGCCCGCCGAGGTCCCGCCCGACGCCGCGGCGTACGCGGGGGACCGCCGGCGTCTCTTGACTGCCACGTAGGCCAGCACACTGGCCAGGCTGACCACCGACACAGCGCTGACGAGGATGTACCACAACCTAGCCTTGCCGCCGGACGGCGATGTATCTCCGTACTGCTGGCGCAGATTGAACGCGCTCGTCCTCACATCGTCCAGGCCGGGATAGCCGGGGGACATGCCCAGAGTTTGGTCGAAGTCAGCGATGGCATCGGTGTAGCGGCCCGCATAGTAGTGGCTCAGCCCCTTGCGGTACGACAAGTCGGCCGGCCCGAGGGTGGCCTTGACGCCCTTGCCGGCGAGTATCGCGGCCAGGCCTTCGGCGGGTGAAATGAAATTGAATGCTTGCGTTTCGCCGGCGGGGGCGAAGCTGTTCACTCCGATCACCTTGCCGTTGAGCCCGATCGCGGGGCCTCCGCTCATGCCGTCCGTCATGGCCGCGTCGATCTCGTACTCCGGACTCGATCCCATCACCGACTTCTTGCTGACCTTGCCGCTCTTGTTAGTGGGGTCCAGCGAGGGCCCGGTGACATTTTGGGTGCTCGCGGGGAAACCCACCGCGAGAATCGGCGTACCGACGGTGACGTCGGCGTCGGTGTCGAGTTCGGACGACGGAAGGTTCCGCTTGGCGACCTTGAGGAGGGCGGCGTCGCCCTTCGCGAGCGGACGGAAGTCGACGACGGTCGCGGATAGCTTCTCGGTGAGCTTCGTTCCGGTGCCCGACATCACCGTGACACCGACATGGGGACCATGGTCGGGCGTATCGCCTTCCACCCGCGCGTTCTTTTGGAGCCACTCGAAAGCCACCGCCGGCTCACGGGACTCGGGCGCGTCCGGAAACTGGATCCGGTATTCGTTGGCGGCGCGCTTGAGGAGGAGTACCTTGGCGCTCTCCGGGTCGACGCAGTGTCCTGCTGTCGCGACCCAACCGTCGGGATTGACGACGAAAGCCGTGCAGCGCCAGGTGGCCAGGAAGGGAATGCTGGAGCCGCGCCCGAATTGAGAAAGGATCTCGCCATCGGGCAGGCGGACAAGGGCGGCGCTTTCAGCGGCGAGGTACATCACGGATGGCCGGATCAGGGCCGCCGCCCGTTCCTCCGGTTTGGCCTGGGGGCGTCCGTTATCGGCGGCCGCGATGCCGGTCATCGGCCACGCCAGCAGCATGAACGCGGCCGCCGAGACGACCATCCACGCCCGGACCTTCTGGGCGAATATGGGCATGGTGCTCCCTCGGCTCTCTCGTCGGTTCAGGCCGGCTGGAAATCGGGTCCGTGATTGCGCCGCAACGGCAGTCCGGGACGCGGCGGGCTGAGCGATCCCGTCGATGAGGACGGATGACGGCGCATCGCCTCGATCCGCTCCCGCGCGTCTCGTTGCACCGCAACCCAAGCCGGGTGCGACTCCAGGAAGATCACACGCGTTTCAAGGTCGGATGCCACGCCAACTCACCCCTTCGCGCCGTCACTCGCCTGATGGGAACCATTCGGGTAGCTCACAAGGTCCATTCGAGCCGATCGCGGGGAGTGATCGATAGGGACCGAGGTCCCGACCGGAGGGGACCTTGGGCGCAGTCACGCGCGGCGGCGACACCGTGGCGCCACCGCGGCGACATTGCGGGCGACATTGCGACCGTGCGGTCCTCAGTCGTAAAGGCGAGACAGCCGGTCCGCGTACTTGTCAATGACCACGTTGCGGCGCAACTTCATGCTGGGTGTCAAGTCGCCGCCCTCGACGGTGAGTTCGCGGTCGGCGATGGTGAATTTTTTGATCTGCTCCCAGCGATTCAGATCCCGGTTCAGCAGGTCGATGTGCCCGGCGATCAGCTCCCGGGTCTTCTCATCGCCGGCGATCTCGGTGAAGGACATGTCCGCCAGACCGTGCTTGGCGGCCCACCCGGTGATTGCGTCCTTGTCCAGCCCGACCAATGCCACGCAGTATGGCTTGGCCTCTCCGTACACCAAAAACTCGCTCGCATAGGGGCAGAGGCCCTTGAACCGGGCGTCGATCGCCGACGGCGCCACGTACTTGCCCTGGGACGTCTTGAACATGTCTTTCTTGCGGTCTGTGATTCGCAGAAATCCGTCGGCATCGAGCTCTCCGATGTCGCCGGTGTGAAGCCAGCCGTCCTGGTCGAGCGCCTCGGCGGTGGCCTCCGGCAGCTCGTGGTAGGCGGTCATCACGCCCGGCCCGCGGATCAGGATTTCGCCGTCGCCGGCAATCCGCACCTCGGTGGCCGGGAATGGCCACCCGACGGTGCCGAACCGATATGCGTTGGGGCGGTTGATGAACGACGCCGCCGCACTTTCCGTCAGCCCGTAACCCTCGAGCACCACGATGCCGATCGCATCGAACCACTGGGCGACGTCGCGGTCGAGCGCCGCGGCGGCCGAGACGAAGAACCGCAACCGGCCACCGAATCGCTCCCTGATGCCGGCGAACACCAAGCGGTCGGCGACCCGGTAGGTCAGCGACGCCAGCCACGGCGGTCGCTTTCCTTCCTGCCTTGCGGCCGATACCTTCACACCGGCGCCAACCGCCCAGTCGAATAACTTTTTCGGGAGCCGACCGCGATCGTTCACCACCTCCTCGATGTGGGCGTGCGCCTTCTCGAAGATGCGCGGCGCCGCGCCCATAATGGTGGGTCGCAGGGTCGCGAGGTTGTCGATGATGCGTTCGACGCGGCCGTCGATCGCGGTCGGGAAGCCGACCTGCAACGGCAGCGCCAGCATCACCTTGCCGAACGCGTGGGCCAGCGGCAACCAGACGAAGTTGAGGTCGTCAGGGCCGAGGATGCCCAGCGCATCGATGGCGGCCGCGGTGTATGTCCACGCATCATGGGTCAGCCGTACGCCCTTCGGCCGCCCGGTGGTCCCGGAGGTGTAGATGATGCTGGCCAACCGGTCCGGACCGATGGCCGTGACGCGCTCTTTGACGACGTTGGGCGAGTCGGTCAGCGTCTGCTTACCCAACTGCTCGAGGTCGGCGAGCGTGATGACCCAGTCGCCGTCACCGTTGCCGTCGATGACCACCACCGTGCGCACCTCGGGCAGCTCGGACCTGTGCTGGAGCAGCTTGTCGACCTGTATCCGGTTCTCGGCCAACACCACTCGGCTCCCGGAGTTGGACACAATGAAGGCGACGTCGCTTGCCCGCGTCGTCGGGTACACGGTGGTGGTCGCGGCACCGGCGCACATGATCGCGAAATCGATCAGGACCCATTCGTAGCGCGTCGACGAGGCGAGGGCTATTCGATCCTCCGCTCCGATTCCCAGCGCGATCAGGCCCGCGGCCAGGTTCGCGACGCGCTCACCCACCTGCTGCCAGGACACGCTCTCCCAGCCCTGATCCTGGGGGAACCGAAAAGCTTCCGCGGCGGGGCTGGCCGCCACGCGCTCGAAGAGCAACTGCGGCACCGACGCCGCGCGGTTCTCGATCTTGGTGAAATCGGGCGTTTCTTGTGGGGCGAGTGATGCGCTCATGTTGGTGTCCGCTGCTGTGTTGAACCCATGGCCGGCGGGTGTGGCCGGTAACGCAGTCGATTGTGTCGTGTGGCGCGGGCCGCTGGATAGAGACGAAAGTCATCCCTGGCGGCCGGCCCACGATAGTGACGAATGTCCTGAGCCGGCGTGCCCTTGTGCCCTTAGCGGATCGCCGGTGCCTGCGCAGCATAGGACCCGCCGCGCCACAGCCGGAATTGGAGGGAGATCGGTGGGCGCACCCGGGACCAATGGCCCTGTCGGACAAGGGCAGACTGCATGCAGACTGACGCCATGGTCAGCATGACAAAGCGGATCACACTGACAACCGCCTTGCTCGCCGCGCTCTATTGCGCGCGGCGGTACTACCGCAATTGGGGTGCCACCAAGGCGGAGAGCCAGATGGTGCTTCCCGGCGACACCTTGGTTCATGACCCGGTGATGCAGACGACGGAGGCGGTTCATGTCGATGCTTCCGCGTCGGCGGTCTGGGCCTGTCTCATGCAATTCGCCGAGGCGCGGGACGAAAGCGGTCGACGACCCGAGGTGGGTGACGTCATCCACCTGGCGACCGGAGGCCGCTCGGGGCCACCGAATGGGATGGTGTTCAGCGTCGCCGACATCGTGCCCGAGAAGTACATCGTGCTCCACGGTGTGCAGGCTGGCTCGCGCCGGAATGCGGTGTTGTCACTGCATCTCCAGCCGCACTGGGAGGACAGGGTTCGACTCCTTGCCCGCGGCAGATTCGGCTTGCGCTATCCGGGCGAAGTGTTGGTCATGGAACTGGCCAGGCCGTTGATTGCACTCGGCACCCGGGCGTGGTTGCTTTCGGTCAAGCGCCGGGCGGAGCGGCCGGCCTCGACGGATCCGGATCGCATTGGTGGCGAAAATCTCGTTCCAGCAACAACATCGGAGGTCATGCAATGCGTGATGCCGTCCCGTTAGCCCGCATTGCCGGGTTCGAGGTGAAGGTACACTGGAGCGTGATCGTCATCCTGTGGTTGTTCACCTGGAGCTTGGCGACCACATTGCCCCGCAGTGTCGGCGGTTATTCGCGCCCCGGCTATTGGCTGGCCGGTGCGTGTGGAGCGTTGGTGCTGCTGGCGTCGCTGATGGCACACGAGCTGGCGCACGCGATCGTCGCCCGTCGCCGGGGAGTGACGGTGGGCGACGTGACGCTGTGGCTGGTTGGCGGCGTGACCACCCTCCAGGGCGAAGCCAAGACACCCGGCGCGGCCTTCCGTATCGCATTCGCGGGTCCGGCCACCAGTCTGGTGCTGTCCGGGGTGTTCGCCGGGGGTGCAACGGCTCTCGCGGCCGCGGGCGCCGCGCCCATCGCGGTCGGCGTCGCATGGTGGCTGGCCGCCGTCAACTTGCTGCTCGGCTTGTTCAATTTGCTGCCGGGCGCCCCTCTGGATGGCGGTCGGTTGGTGCGTGCCTACCTGTGGCGCCGCCACGGCGACAGCGTGCGCGCCGCGGTGGGGGCGGCGCGCGCGGGACGAGTGGTCGCCATCGTACTGATCGCGTTGGGGTTGGCCGAGTTCGTGGCGGGCGGCCTCGTCGGTGGAGTGTGGTTGGCCTTTATCGGTTGGTTCGTCTTCGCCGCCGCGCACGAGGAGGAGATGCGCGCGACGACCCAGCAGGACCTCGCCGGCCTGCGTGTTACGGACGCGATGACGGCCGAGCCGCACGTCGCCCCCGGCTGGACGACCGTGGCGGATTTCATCGAGCGCTACCTGCTGGGTGACCGTCACTCGGCATACCCGGTGGCCGACCGTGACGGATCGATCGTGGGGCTGGTGACGCTGCGGCAGCTGCGCGACGTGCCGCCGGGGCGGCGCGCGACGACCAGCGTGCATGAGATCGCATTGCCGATGAGCCGCGTGCCCACCGCGGCGCCGGCGGAACCGCTCAATGCGCTCATCGAGCGGTTGGCGGCATCCGGCGACGGCGGCCGCGCCCTCGTCGTCGACGGGGGCCGGGTGGTCGGAATCGTCACCCCCACCGATCTGGCACGACTGATCGAGGTCTACCGGCTCGCCCGGGCGGGACGGGCCGTCGCGGCCCCGTCGTCGTGACGGCCGCCCGCATGAGCGCGGCGAGTGCTCTCAATCCCGAGGAGGCGGCCGATCTGTTGCTGCGGGATCTGCGGAGCGGTCCCGAAGGCCTCTCGACGCGCGAGGCGCGGCGGCGTCTGTTGCAGCACGGGCCAAACACGCTGCGGCGCAGGCAAAGGCGCCGTTGGCCGACCGAGTTGGCGCACCAGTTCACCCACCCTTTGGCGCTTTTGCTATGGCTCGCGGCCGGATTGCTGCTGATCGTCGGCTCGCATGTCATTGCCGCCGCTGTGATATTGATCATCGGGCTGAACGCGGCCTTCTCGTTTGCGCAGGAGGTGCATGCCGAGCGCGCCGTGGAGGAGCTGGCCAAGTACCTGCCGCAGCGCGCCCGCGTCCAGCGCGACGGCGCGGTGATCGACATCGACAGCACGGAATTGGTTCCCGGCGACATCGTGTTGATCCGCGAAGGCGATCGCATCGCCGCCGACGTGCGGTTGCTGAGCGGCGCGATCGAAGTAGACATGTCGGCGCTGACGGGAGAATCGCGGCCGGTGCTGCGGTCGGCGGCGCTGGTGGACGTCAACGTGCCGACGCTGTCCGCGCACGAGCTGGCGTTCAGCGGAACCAACTGCGTCGGGGGAGAGGCGCGGGCGGTGGCGTTCGCGACGGGCATGGCCACCGAAATCGGCCGCATCGCGGCGCTGTCTCAGCGGGTCAAACCCGACCCGAGCCCGCTCGAGCGCCAAGTTCGCCGGGTGGCCTGGCTGATCGCGGCGGTCTCGGTGATGCTGGCGCTGTCGTTCATTCCGGCGGCCATGCTCGCCGCGCACCTGACGCTGATCAACTCGCTCGTCTTCGCGGCGGGCCTGCTGGCCGGGATGGTGCCCGAGGGCCTGCTGCCGGTGATCACCTTGGCCCTGGCGGTGGCGGTGCGGCAACTGGCGGGTCGCGGCGCGCTGGTGAAGCGGCTGTCTGCGGTGGAAACGCTGGGGTGCACCGACGTGATCTGCACCGACAAAACCGGAACGCTGACCGAAAATCGGATGGTCCCGGTTGCCGCGTGGCTGGCCGGGACGCGAATCGACCTAGAAGACGGGCGTTTTGACCCCTCGGCCCGCGACGCGCCGCGGGCGGTGCGGCGACTGGCGCGTATCGCGGCGAGCTGCAACAACGCGTCGTTCGACGAAGACGGCGAGCCGGCCGGAGATCCCACCGAGACCGCGATCCTGTCAGCCGCCCGCGCCTTCGGGGCGGACACCGACCGCAGAACACGAGAAGCACAGCGCCGCTGGCAGTTTCACTTCGATCCGCAACTGAAGTTGATGTCGACGGTCGATCAGCCACCCGGCGGACCGATCACCATCCACACCAAGGGCGCGCCGGAAGCGGTGCTGTCGTCGTGCAGCCGCATCCTGGACCCCGACGGACATCCGGTCGCGCTCGACGACGCCGCCCGTCGCCGCGTGGAGGCGGCCGTCGACGCGTTCGCCGCCGAAGGCTTGCGGGTACTGGCCTTCGCGTGCCGCGAGTTGGCCCCCGGCGAGCCGGTTCCGCGCGAGCGCCGCGACGCGGAACGAGGCCTGTGCCTGACCGGTTTGATCGCGCTACTCGACCCGCCCCGCCCCGGGGTCGCCGGCGCCGTTGCGCAGTGCCGCACGGCCGGGATACGGATCATCGTCATCACCGGCGATCACCCCCTCACCGCGGCGGCGATCGCCCAACGGGTCGGCATCACCGGGGACCGCCCCACCGTCGTGACCGGTGACCAGTTCGACCGGCTCGGCGAGCGACAACTCGCCGCGCTGATCCAGGAAAATCCCGAGGTCATCTTCGCCAGGGCCTCCCCGGAGGCCAAGCTGCACATCGCCGAGGCGCTGCGGGACGCGGGCCATGTGGTCGCGATGACCGGCGACGGCGTCAACGACGCGCCGGCGCTGCGCTGCGCGGACATCGGTGTGGCGATGGGCAGGTCGGGCACCGACGTCGCGCGCGAAGCCTCGACGATGGTCCTCACCGACGACGACTTCTCCACGATCGTCACGGCGGTGCACGCGGGCCGGCGCATCTACGACAACGTCCGCAAGTTCATCATCTACATCTTCGCCCACGCCACCCCGGAAACGGTGCCCTTCTTGGTGTTCGCGATCGGCGGGGGAGCGATTCCCCTGCCGTTGACCATCATGCAGATCCTGGCCTTCGACGTGGGCAGCGAGACCCTGCCCGCACTGTCGCTGAGCCGCGAGCCCGCCGAACCGGGCATCATGACCCGGCCGCCGCGACGACGTGGGGCGAGTGTGATCCAGGCCCCGATGCTGGCCCGGGCCTGGTTGTTCCTCGGCGCGATCGTCGCGGCGCTCTCGATGGCCGGGTTCTTCTACGTATTGCTCAGGGCGGGCTGGCATCCGGGCGCGCCCGTCGGTGTCGGCGCCCCGCTGCACCGCGCCTACCAAGAGGCGACGACCATGACGTTCCTCGGCATGATGGCCGGCCAGATCGGCACCGTCTTCGCCGTGCGCACCCAACGGGCGTCGCTACGGTCGGTGGGACTGTTCAGCAACCGCTACCTGTTGGCCGCCGTCGCCGCCGAGATCCTGCTGGCCGCCGTGTTCGTCTACGCGCCGCCGGCGCAGTCATTGCTGGGCACCGCGCCTCTGCCGCCCGCCGATCTCGTCGTGCTGCTCGCGTATCCCCTGATCGTCTGGGGCGCAGACGAATCCCTGCGCTACCTGCTCAGGCGGCGGGGGGGCCGAAGCGGAAGCGGCGACCCGTGACGAGCTCCGGCAGCACCCGCACATAATGCGTTTTCTCCGACGCCGTCCACGACAGCAAGTGGGCGCGTTCGGCCTCCTCGATCTGCTCGTCGGAGCGCAGCGAGCGCGCCCTACCCTTGACGATCACGCTCCAGCCCTCCGCGACGTTGTGGTCGTCGACCTCGAACAGGACGCGGTTGTTGATCGCCGTGCTGACCAGCTTGGTGCCCTCCGCCGTGCGGAACAGCACGGTGCGGTGCTGAACGACGTAGTTGACGGGAAAGATCTCGGGCTGGCCGTCCACGCTGGTGACGAGTCGTCCCAGTGCGACACCGGCCATCAGGTCCCAGCATTCGCGCTCCGACAGTATGGTCACCCCATCATCAGTTGTGGACATCTCCCAGCCCTTTGCTTCTAACGGATTTCGAGGACATCGTCTGGCGGGCGGCGCGGAGTGGGCGGCGGAGCGGCCTCCATCGGCGGAGCGATCCCGGCGCGGATCAGCACCTGCGGCTGTCCGCCGCCGCCGAGTAGGCCGCGGACGATCTCGCGGCTTTCGTCGAGCTCGATCAGGTGGGTCAGCGGGCAGGTCGCCAGGAATGCCATCGTGCACTCCAGCAGCACGGTCGACATCACCTCGCCGCACCGCAGGACGTCCAGCCCGGTGTCCTCCGGGGTGGACAGCACCAGAATTTTCGACCAGTCCACCGCGATCTCGGGACGGCGCTCCTCGTGGCCCCTGACCGGGAATTCGCGCGCGACGTCCACCCGGGCGCTTTCCGCATCGGACAACAACGCGCTCGGCGGCACGCCCTCGGTGGACGCGAACGGCGAAGTCCACCATTCGAGTTCGGCGTGATATGTCGCGTCGTCTCGCCGCAGCGCCTCGGTCAGCCAGGACGCCCGGGCCAGCTCGGGTCTCGCGTCGTCGGCGAGCACGTCGAGCGTCACCCGGCTCGGATCGATCGCGCTGCGCAGGACCGGTTCGAACAGGCTCCAATAGGTGGGTTCGCCCATGGGCAGCCGGTCGGTTCTGCGGTGCAGGATCGCGTTGGCGCGGTCGCGCTGAGCGCGGGTGACGTGTTCGACCGGACTGAATTCGATCGACGCGAGATGGTCGGGCTCGTTGGGATTGGGGAACCGTTCGACCTCCGCTCTCCAGCCGGCGGCGAGCGTGGCGACCCGCAGGTGATCGAGTGCGGCGCCACAGCTCAGGATCGCTTCCCGTCCGGAGCGGTCGGTGCCCGGCACCGTCCGGTCGCGGTCGACGAACAACCGAAGGGCCCCGCCCTCGGCGACCCATCGCCAGGGCTGGCTGTTGTGCACCGACGGGGCCCGGCACGCGAGCTGCACCGCGTCCCTGAGGGTCTGGGTCTCCAGCGCCGCGTTCATGGCATCCATCCCTTGCCGAATACGGGTTCACCATCGACGTTAGGCGACCCTGCAGCCGGTCGCGAGGGCCATTCGTCCCGGTGGGAGGGGCCATTCGGACGGCAACGGGCCCCGTGCTTCGGCCCGCCCCCACGATCCGGGCCCAATGACGTTGCGCCGGGGACCAAGGACCCTGGCGCCCGGGCCTCCCGCGTCGGAGGGTCGAGGTCGGGACAGGAGGTGAGTAAGCGCAATGACCCAAACGATGGTGGACGCCGACGTGGTTGCCGGTGCCGTAGAGCTGGCGTGCCGCGCCCCGTCGCTGCACAACATCCAACCGTGGCGCTGGGTCGCCGGCGACGTGAGCGTCGATCTCTTCGTCGACCCACACCGAAAGGTCACGGCGACCGACCGGTCGGGCCGTGAGGCGATCATCAGCTGTGGCGCCGCGCTCGATCACTTTCGGGTCGCGATGGCCGCTGCGGGTTGGGTCACCCACGTCGACCAATTCCCCAATCCGAACAATCTGGACCACCTCGCGTCGGCCTACTTCGCGCCGGCCGCGGACGTCACGCAGGCAAGGCGGGATCGCGCCAAGGCGATACTGCGGCGCCGGACCAACCGGCAGCCGTTCCGCGCTCCCAAACGATTTGAGGCGTTCGAGCCCGTATTGCGGAGCTCGTTCGACAACGAGTTGGTGGCCCTCGACGTTCTGACCGACGACGCGCGCCCCCGGCTGGCGGAGGCGTCTCGGCTCACCGACGCGCTGCGCCGGTATGACGATCGTTACCAGCATGAATTGGCATGGTGGACATCGCCGTTGCGGCGGGCGGACGGGATTCCCGGCAGCGCACTGACATCGGAGTCGGACGCCCGCCGGGTCGACCTCAACCGCCGGTTCCCCGTCGAACAGCTCGATGGACCGAGCTGCGCGGGGACCGATGACCAAGCGAAGATCCTGGTGTTGTCCACGCCGCAGGACAGCCGCGTCGACGCGCTCAACTGCGGTGAGGCGCTCTCGGCGGTACTGCTGGAGTGCACCCTGGCCGGACTGGCGACCTGTCCGGTAACGCACATCACCGAATTCGAGTCCAGCCGGGACGTCATCCGGGAGCTTTTGGCGCGGCCCGCCGCGGTACCTCAAGTAGTGATCCGGGTCGGCGTCGAGCCCGAGGGCGAGTGGGAGCCCAAGCCGACGCCGCGGCGGCCCCTGAGCGATGTGCTGGAGTTTCACCGCTGAAGGGAGCGGGGTCGGGAATGAAAGCGAGGGCACCCGTGCGCAAAGGGCCGCAAATGACCTCTCCGCCAAGCGATCCACCGCTTTTGACCGACGGCGACGTCGACGGGCTGGCGTGGCAGTTCTTGCATTCGCCGTATGCCGACGACACCTACGCGGTGTGGCCGCTCGATCGGCGGCTGGACGGCTTCCTGCGCCGCCGGGGATTGGACCGCCTCGCCGAGGACGGCGACACCTATGGGCTCGTCCTCGACCGGGTCATGGCCTACATCGCCGCTCGGGATCGCGATTCCGGCTGACGATCTACGAACGGCCCGCGACGCCGGGACTTCGGTCCCTACCGCCGGCAACGGGCGACTGGTCAGATGAATGCGTCAGCACAAATGCCGAGTTCTAGGAGAGATCATGGGCACCCTTTCGGTTCGGCGCCAGCCACGGTCGCTCTTCCCCGAGTTCTCCGAGCTGTTCGCCGGCTTTCCCCCGCTCGCCGGACTGCGCCCGGCCTACGAGACCCGGGTGATGCGGCTCGAGGACGAGATGGCCGACGGTCGCTACGTCGTGCGCGCCGAGATACCGGGCGTCGACCCGGCCAAGGACGTGGAGATCACGGTCCGCGACGGCCAGCTGACCATCAAAGCGGAGCGCAGCGAGAAGCAGGACTTCGACGGGCGCTCGGAATTCTCGTACGGCTCGTTCGCTCGCACCGTGTCGTTGCCGGCCGGAGCCGACGAAGACAGCATCGAGGCCAGCTACGACAAGGGCATCCTCACGGTGTCGGTGGGCATTTCGGAGCCCAAGCCTGCCGAGCGGCGCGTCCCGGTACGGTCAGCCGGCTAGGGGCGTGGCATGACCAGGGCAGCTGATGCCACCCGTCCGGCCGCACCGCGGCGCGTGTTCCGCGATCGCGGTGAGGCGGGACGGATGCTGGCGAATCTTCTCGGCGCATACCGAGACAAACAAGACGTGATCGTCCTCGGCCTGGCGCGGGGCGGGATTCCCGTCGCGTGGGAGGTCGCGGCCGCGCTGCACGCCCCACTGGATGCGTTCGTCGTGCGCAAACTCGGCGCCCCCGGCCACGAAGAATTTGCGGTCGGAGCGCTGGCGAGTGGGGGCCGCGTCGTGGTCAACGACGACGTCGTGCGCGGCCTGCGCGTCACACCCCAGGAGCTGCGCGCCATCGCCGAGCGGGAGGGCCGCGAGCTCGCGCGGCGCGAGGCCGTCTACCGTGACGGGCGCCCACCGGTCGACGTGACCGGCAAGACCGTCATCCTCGTCGACGACGGATTGGCCACCGGCGCAAGCATGTTCGCCGCCGTGCAGGCGCTGCGCGAAGCCGAGCCCGCGCATATCGTGATCGCCGTGCCCGCGGCGCCGGAATCCACCTGCCGGGAATTCGCCGGCCTCGTCGATGACGTCGTCTGCGCGTCGATGCCAACCCCCTTCCTCGCGGTGGGGGAGTCGTTCTGGGATTTCCGCCAGGTGACCGACGCCGAGGTTCGTCAGCTGCTCGCCACACCGACGACCGGCGCTCCGGCGAACAGGCCCGCGGCGCCGGCACCGGCCGAGGTGCTCGGCGGCGTGGCCATCGATGCGCCGCAGGGCATTCCACCGCGCGAGGCGTTGGAGCAGCTGATCGGCGACGCGCGGATCGTTCTCATCGGGGAAAGCTCGCACGGGACTCATGAGTTCTACGAGGCCCGGGCGGCCGTCACCAAATGGCTGATCGAGGAGAAGGGTTTCTGCGCGGTCGCCGCGGAGGCGGACTGGCCCGATGCCTATCGCGTCAATCGCTACGTGCGCGGCCTCGGGGACGACGGGAACGCCGACGAAGCGTTGAGCGGATTCGAACGCTTCCCCGCCTGGATGTGGCGCAACACCGTCGTCCGTGACTTCGTCGACTGGCTGCGCGCTCACAACCGGCTGCGCGCATCGAACGGCGGGCGGCAGACCGGCTTCTATGGCCTCGACCTCTACAGCCTGCACCGGTCGATGCGCGAGGTGATCGCCTATCTGGACAAGATCGACCCCCAGGCGGCGGCGCGGGCGCGGGAACGCTATGCGTGCTTCGACCACGCTTCGGCCGACGACGGTCAGGCGTACGGGTTTGCGGCCGCGTTCGGCGCCGGCCCATCGTGCGAGCGTCAAGCGATCGAACAACTGGTGGACATTCAGCGCAACGCGTTGGCCTACGCGCGCAGGGACGGGCTGATCGCCGAGGACGAACTGTTCTACGCCCAGCAGAATGCCCAAACGGTGCGCAATGCGGAGGTGTACTACCGGGCGATGTTCGGCGGGCGGGTCAGCTCGTGGAACCTGCGTGACGAGCACATGGCGCAGACGCTCGAGGCGTTGCTGACACACCTGGACCGGCACCGGGACATAAACCAAGACACACACCAAGACACACACGGCGAGCCGGCCCGAATAGTGGTGTGGGCCCACAACTCTCACGTCGGAGACGCACGGGCGACCGAAGTGTGGGCCGACGGCCAGCTCACCCTGGGTCAACTCGTCCGTCAACGATATGGTGAGCAGGCGCGTCTCATCGGATTCAGCACCTACGCGGGCACGGTGACCGCGGCCAGCGAGTGGGGTGGCGCCGCCGAACGGAAGGTGGTTCGCCCCGCCCTGGCCGGGAGCATCGAAGAGCTGCTGCACGAGACCGGCAGGAGCAACTTCCTGGTATCCGCGCTGCTCACCCCGGAAGCCGCCGCACCGCTCGGTGCCGTCCGGCTGAATCGCGCCATCGGCGTGATCTACCGGCCCGAAACGGAAAGGCAAAGCCACTACCTGCATGCGAGACCGGCCGACCAATTCGACGCGATCATCCACATCGACAAGACCCGGGCCCTCGAGCCCCTCGAGGTGACCAGCCTGTGGGTGGCCGGCGAAACGCCCGAGACATACCCCACCGGCCTGTAGCCGCCGAGGACCGGAGTCGACGATCATGCGGACGCCAGCGTCATCGCCCGGCAGCGGACCGCAGATCGTCACGTTGACCATGAACCCCGCGCTCGACGTCACGACCAGCGTCGAGCTCGTGCGGCCGACGAGCAAACTGCGCTGCGCAACCCCGCGCTACGACCCCGGCGGCGGCGGCATCAACGTCGCCCGGATCGCACACGTTCTCGGCGCGGCGGTGTTTGCGGTTTTCCCCGCGGGGGGCTCGCACGGCGAGCTGCTGATGAAGCTGCTCGCCGAAGAGGGATTGGCGTTCGCGGAGATCCCGATCGCGGCAACCACGCGACAGAGCTTCACCGTCAACGAGACCAGCAGCGGGCAGCAGTACCGCTTCGTGCTGCCGGGGCCGCCGCTGAACGAGTCGGACCAGCTGCGATGCCTGCAGGAACTGCGGATCGCCGCGCGATCGGCCGAATTCGTGGTGGCGAGCGGCAGTTTGCCGCCGGGCGTAGGCGACGATTTCTACCAGCGCGTGGCCGACACGTGCCGGCACCTGGGCGTCAACCTGATCCTGGACACATCCGGCGGTGGCTTGCGCCAAATCCGCTCCGGGGTGTTCCTCCTGAAGGCGAGCGTGCGAGAGCTGCGGGAATGTGTCGGTCGCCCCCTGGTCACCGAAGCCGATCAACTCGCCGCCGCGCACGAGCTCATCGACGGTGGTCGCGCGGAGTCGGTGCTCGTTTCGCTGGGATCAGACGGCGCGCTGCTCGCCACAAAGCATGCCAGCCAGCGTTTTTCGGCGGTTCCGATGCCCGCCGGCAGCGGTGTCGGGGCGGGTGACGCGATGGTGGCCGCGGTCACGGCCGGCCTGACTCGGGGCTGGCCGCTCGTCAAATCGGTTCGGCTGGGCATCGCCGCGGGCGCGGCGATGCTGACGACGCCGGGAACCGCCGCCTGCGGCCGGGCGGATGTGGAGAAGCTGTTCGCCCGAACGCCCGAACCCCGCGATATCACCGATGACGAACGGCTTCCGAGATAAGGCCTAACGACCCCTGTGCAACGGGTGACGGCGCAATAGCCTGGCATTGGGCGACGAGGGTGAAGAGGTAGTCAGGAGCCGACATGAACGAGCAGGATGCGAAGTCGGTGGTCGTGGGCATCAACGGCTCGTCAGCCGCGGTGAGCGCCGCCAAGTGGGCGATCGAGGAGGCGCGGAGCCGGCAGTTGCCCCTGCGCCTCGTCTATGTCATCCCGCGCCGGGAGGCACAACCCGTCTCGGCGACCGTCTCCGAGTGGGAGATCGAGCGCGGCGAGACGGCTCTGTCACGGGCGGAGTGTGCCGTCCAAGGGGCCAAAAAGCCGGTCGAGGTCGAAACGGCCATCATCTCAGGCGATCCCGGACAAGCGTTGATCAATGAATCGCAGGACGCGGCGCTGGTTTGCGTGGGTACGTCCAGGCGCGGGTGGGCGTCCGACGGGCTTCTGGGCCCGACCGCCGCCGCGTTGGTTGCGGGTGCGCAGTGCCCGGTAGCGATCATCCGCACCAACCCCGACGGGTCGCCGACCGAGCCCGGGGTGATCGCCGTCGTGCTCAACGACGAGCCGGACAACGACGAAGTCGTGCATCAGGCCATGGAGCAGGGGCGGCGCCGCCACGCGGTCGTGCGCCAGATCGATCGGCGGCTGAAGAGCTGGGTCAGGCGTTACCCGGACGTACCGGTCCAGATCGTTGCCGCGGGCACCGGGGTGAAAACCGGCGAGAAGCACGAGAAGGACGGGGCAGCCATCGAATTGGCCGTTGTGGGCAGTGCAGACGCCGCCGAGATGGCCGCGCTGAGCACCCCGAACTGCCATCCGATCGTGGGCTACCCCGATTGTTCAGTGCTTGTGGTCCGCCCCTAGAGCCGCGGTAGCCCGGGTAGCGTCATGAACGAACTGGCTACACCGCAGGCGATCGTGGTCGGAATCGACGGCTCGAACGCGGCGGTACGGGCGGCGCTCTGGGCGGTCGACGAGGCGGTCAGCCGTGACGCGCCCTTGCGCCTGTTGTACGCCAGCGAGCGGGCGGGCACCCACGAAAATGAGCCGGCGCCGGCGGCCGCGGCGATTTGCCACGCGGTCAAGGCAATCGAAGCGACCGGCAAGCCGGTCAAGGTAGAAAGCGAAATCACCGCGGGACCGGTGATCGCATCGTTGATCGGCGCGTCGGCGTCGGCGTCGATGGTGTGCGTCGGCGCGGTCGGATTGCGGCACTTCCGGCCCGACCGGGTGGGTTCGGTCACCGCGGCGCTGGCGGTATCGGCACGCTGCCCCGTGGGCATCATCCGCTCCCGCGAGGGCCGCGGGCACCGGGGAGCCAACGAGATCGTCGTCGAGCTCGACGCGTCGCCCGACAACGGTGTCTTGCTGGGCGCCGCCATCATGGAGGCCCGGCTGCGCGACGCCGCCGTCCGGGCGATTGTGTGCCGCGCGGCCGCGAACGACCAACGGGGGCCTGCCGCTGTCGAGTGCGACCGCCGTTCACTCGCCGCGGTGGACCGCCGCCTGGCCCGGTGGAAGCGACGCTATCCGGAGGTGCGGGTCGAGTCGGTGGCCGTGCACGGCGGCCTGCTCGAGTATCTGGCTTGCCATCGCGAGCGGGTTGGCCTGGCAGTTGTCAGCGCCCGCAACCGCCAGCACGTCAGCGAACTCGTCGGACCGGCGGGCGGCCCGGTCCTGCACGCCGCGTGTTGCTCGTTGTTGATCGTCAATCAGCAACATTTGTGAGGCGAACGAACATAAATAGGTGGGATATTGAGTGGGCGGCTGGTGAAGTGTTGCCTCGGATTGCGATCGGAAAGGGCCCGTAATGTTCAAGGTGTTCCTGGTCGACGACCATGAAGTCGTTCGGCGCGGTCTGGTCGATCTGTTGGCGTCGGACCCCGAGCTGGAAATCGTCGGCGAGGCGGGGTCCGTGTCGGAGGCGAAGGCGAGAATTCCGGCGTTGCGGCCCGACGTCGCCGTGCTGGACGTGCGGCTTCCCGATGGGAACGGCATCGAGTTGTGCCGCGACCTGGTGTCCGATCATCCGGACCTGCGCTGTCTGATGCTGACGTCGTTCACCTCCGATGAGGCGATGCTCGAGGCGATCCTGGCCGGCGCCAGCGGCTACGTGGTCAAGGACATCAAGGGCATGGAACTGGCCCACGCGATCAAAGAGGTCGGCGCCGGCAAGTCGCTGCTGGACAATCGGGCGGCCGCAGCGTTGATGGCGAAGCTTCGCGGCGCGGCGGAGCGGGAGGACCCGCTGTCCGGGCTGACAGAGCAGGAGCGAACCCTGCTGGGGCTGCTCAGTGAGGGTTTGACCAACCGGCAGATCGCTGCCCGGATGTTCCTCGCCGAGAAGACGGTGAAGAATTACGTCTCGCGGTTGCTGGCCAAACTTGGCATGGAGCGGCGGACGCAGGCGGCGGTGTTCGCGTCGAGGCTCGAGCAGCGGTCGGGCCGGCCAGAGGAGGCGCCGCCGGGGTAGCTGGCAACGCGGACGATGCGCGGCCGGCGCCAGTTGGGCGCGTGGCAAATTTTTACTACGCTGGCCGGTGGCGCTCGTGTGCCACCGACTTTCGTCCTGGTCGTCGGCGAACACACGGGTCGCCGGATAGCCGATGGCGTCGGAGGTACAGGGTCGGGTGGCCAGCGACGAACGCGGTTCGGCTCTAGCCGGGCTCGGCCAGCGCGAGCTGGTCGAGAGGATGCATGAGCAACTCGACGAGTTGCTGGCGGCCCGCGATCAGATGGAAGAGTTGCTGCGCGTCTTCGTCGCGATCGGCGCGGACGTCCGCGACCTCGACGCAACGCTGCACCGGGTCATCGCCGCCGCCAAGGAGTTGACGTCGGCCCCCTACGGCGCGCTGGCAATTCGGGATCCCGACGGCAACCTGCTGCGGTTCGTCCACGAGGGAATGGACGCCGAGACCGTCGCGCGCATCGGCCCCCTGCCCGCGGGCAAGGGCCTGTTGAGCCTGTCGCTCCTCGACACGCCGGCGCTGCGACTGGATGACCTGACCGAGCACCCGGCCGCGGTGGGATTCCCGGAGCACCACCCTCCGATGCGGGCCTTCCTCGCGGTCCCTATCACGATCCGCGGGATCGTGTACGGCAACATCTACCTGACCCATGTCGACCCGGCGCGGGTGTTCTCCGAATCCGATGAGGTCGCCGCTCGCGCGTTGGCGTTCGCCGCCGCGGCGACCATCGACAACGCGCAACTGTTCGAGCGCGAGCGCTTGTCGGCGAAGTGGAAGGAGGCCAGCCGCGAGATCACGACCGCCCTGCTGTCGGCTGCCGAGCCGCAGCGGCGGCCGCTGGAGCTGATCGCCGAGCGCGCCATGACGCTGACCGGCGCCGAGCAGGCGATCGTGCTCGTCCCGGCCGACCCGGACCTGCCGGACGACGAAACCGAAGCGCTGATCGTGTCGGCCGCGGTCGGGGTGCACGCCGACGACGTCATGGGCCGGCAGGTTCCGGTGGAGGGCTCCACCACCGGCGAGGTTTTCCGTTCCGGGCAACCGTTGATCACCGAATTGCTGCAGCATCGGATTCGGGCTTTCACCGACGTCGGGCAGCGCCCCGCCATCCTGTTGCCCCTACGCTCGGACGATCGGGTCGTGGGAGTGATCGCGATCGCGCGCGCCGCGGACCAGCCGCCCTTCGACGAGAGCTACCTCGACCTGCTGAGCGATTTCGCCAGTCACGCCGCGGTTGCGCTTGTCGTGGCGTCGGCGCGGGACGACTCGCGCCGGCTGACCATCCTGGCCGAGCGCGAGCGCATCGCGCACGATCTGCACGATCACGTCATCCAGCGGCTGTTCGCCGTCGGCATGGACCTGCAGGGCACGCTTGCCCGCGCCCGCTCGCCGGAGGTGGCCCAGCGGCTCAACCGCACCCTGGACGATCTCCAGGCGATCATCGAGGAGATCCGCACGACGATCTTCCAGCTCAAGTCCCCGTTGGGAACGCGTGCCGACTTCCGGCGGAGGATCCAGCAGGTGGTCGCCGACCTGACCGGGAATCGCGAGCTCGTCACCACGCTGCGCCTGCACGGGCCGATGGCCGCCGTCGATGGCGAACTTGCCGAGCATGCCGAGGCGGTCGTCACCGAGGCGGTCAGCAACGCCGTTCGCCACTCCGGTGCGTGCCGGCTGACCGTCGAGGTCGACGTCGCCGACATGTTCATCCTCGACGTCAGCGACAACGGCTGCGGCATCCCCGCCGACAACACGCGCAACAGCGGCCTGGCCAACATGAAGCACCGCGCCGAACAGCTCGGCGGCAGCTGCCAGATCACCAACCCGCCGGAGGGGGGCACCAGGGTGCACTGGGTCGCCCCGCTCACGGATGGGTAACGGTTCGTGGCCTGGGACCAATGGCGTCGAGGCGGGGCCTAACGGCCCCTGCGAACCGTGCCCGCCCGGAATAACGTCGGGTGTCATGGGCGAGGACGCGGTCGAATGCGCGGCCACGGCTCGGCTGCTCGACGGGCGGATCGTGTCGCTGCGACGCCTCGATGCCGGCGACGCCGAGGCCGTGCTGGCCCTGCATCAACACCTCTCCGACCACGATCGCTACTTCCGGTTTTTCACGCTGCGGCCGGTCGGGATGGCGGAACTCGTCGGCGAGCTGACCGAGCAGCACGACGGGCTGTGCGCCGTCGGCGCGTTCGACGGCGACCGGTTGATCGGCGTGGCCCACTATGTCGTCGTGCACGAGGAACCGGCGGCCGCCGAGTTCGCGATCGTGGTCGCCCATGACGACCATTCGCTGGGCGTCGGAACGGCCTTGCTCAAGCACCTGGCCCGCATGGCCCGGGCTCACGGAATCGAGCGCTTCGTCGCCGATGTCTTGGGCGAAAATCATCTCATGCTCATGGTGGTGTTCGACCTGGGCTGGCGCTGTCAGCCGGCCGGTGACGCATCGGTTCGCCACTTCGTGATCGAGCTTCCCGATTTCAGCGATGAGGATACGAAATGCCCAACGTGACAAAGAAATCCGCAAAGAAATCCGCACCGGAATCCGCACCGGAATCCGCAGTGGTCGTTTGCGTCGACGGATCCGCGGCCTCCGACGCCGCCGTCGCCTGGGCGACGCGCGAGGCCATCATGCGCAAATTGCCCATCACATTGATGCACGCGGTGGCGCCGGTGGTCGTGGGCTGGCCGGTGGGTCAGCTGTACGCCCAGATGCCCGAGTGGCAGCACGACGGCGCGCGGGACGTCATCGAGCGGGCCCGCAAGGCCGTTGACGCCGCTTCGACCGGGGCAAGACCGCCTGAAATACGCACCGAGGTGGTCTATTCCGGCGTCGTGGCGGCGCTGATCGAGGCCTCGAAAGAAGCCTGGATGATCGTCGCCGGTAGCGAGGGCCTGGGCGCGATGGGCCGACTCTTGTTGGGCTCGGTCACGACCGGATTGCTCCACTACGCGCACTGTCCGGTCGCGGTCATCCACGAGTCGGCGAGCGTTGACACCGACGCACCGGTCCTGCTGGGGATCGACGGATCACCCGCGTCCGAGGGCGCGATCGCCCTGGCCTTCGACGAAGCCTCGCGCCGCGGAGTCGGCCTGCGGGCGCTGCACGTGTGGAGCGATGTCGGCGTCTTCCCCGTCCTCGGGATGGACTGGCGCGACCGCGAACGCGAGGGGGAGGAGATCCTCGCCGAGCGCCTGGCCGGCTGGCAGGAGCGTTATCCGGAGGTGCACGTGGAACGGTTGCTGTTCTGCGACAAGCCGTCCCGGTGGCTGCTCGAGCAGTCCGAGCACGCTCAACTCGTCGTGGTCGGTAGCCGGGGTCGCGGGGGATTCCCCGGCATGCTGCTCGGGTCGGTGAGTTCGGCCGTCGCGCAGTCGGCCAAAGTCCCCGTGATCGTCGTCAGGAGTCATCGATGATCGAACTACTGCCGGACATGCCGGAAGGGGTGACCGGCGTGCGCGTCTCGGGTCGCTTGGGAGGTGACGAGTTGCGCCGCCTGCGCCCGCAGCTCGAGGCGCTGTTGAAGGCCGGGGACATCAGGATCGTCGAGGTCATCGCGTCCGACTACGAGGGCTTCGGCCCCGGTGGACTCGCGGAGGACATCAAGCTGGGACTGGGTGCGGTGTTGCCGCACCATTCGTCCTTCAAGCGAATCGCCGTGGTGTCAGACAAGGACTGGGTCGGCCACGTCCTGCACGCCCTGGCATGGATGATGCCCGGCGAACTCGCCGTGTTCCGGCTCGACGAGTTCGACCGCGCCAAGCAATGGGCGGCCGGCTGAGTCGCTCAGCCCCGCACCACCAGCACCGAACGCCCGGCGGGCGGGGGGTGGCCGACCGGCCCGACGATCCGGGCCACCTCGTCGGCGTCCTCGGAGCCCACCACCGCGAGTTGGATGGATTCCTGTGTGCGGGCGAGGAATTGAGCGACCCCGTGCCTCGCCGCGGCCGGCATGACATGCACCTCGGGGTATCGCGACACCCACCGCCGGAGCCGCCGATCCAGCTGGCGGTACGGGATTTCGCCCAACCCCCACCGCCACACCCCCAGCGCCAGGATCGATGCCCCGCGCAAGCGCGCCTCGCGGAAGCCCTCCTCGAGCACCGCGTCGTTGCCCGGCGAGTCATTGACGACGACACCGACCCATCCGGAATCCGGTTGCGCTCGGTCATTGCCGCGGACGATCGCCACCGGGCAGCGCGCCGCACGGGCGACGGCGTCGGCGGTCGAGCCGAGGACCTTGCGGGCGATCCGCCCGATCCCCACGGAACCCACGCAAACCATTGCCGCGACGTGTGATTCGTCGATCAGGGCGCGCTCCGGAGGCCCCGGCACCACATCGCATTCGACTTTGACCGGCTCGCCCGTGGCCTGCAGCGCGGCATCGGCGGCGCGCAGGGACGTTTGGGCGTATTCGACCTCCAGGCTTGCGTCGCCTCCCGCATCGCCGGATCGGGCGGGAGTGGCATGGATCAGCCGCAGCGGAACGTTGCGGCTGACCGCCTCGACGACCGCCCACTTGGCCGCGTTGATCGCGGCATCCGAGCCGTCGATCCCCACCACGATGCGCTCCGATGACTGATTCATCGTGTCCTCCCGGTCTCCGGCCTGTCTGCCGCCACACGGCAGGCTCGACCAATCCCGACGCTATGGGGAGGGGCCGGATTTCAGCAGGGCCGTTCGGCCCCGGTTCGGGGGCGTTGGTCACTGCCGGGCTGCGACGCCCTCAGGTGATCGTGAGGGTGTGTCCGGGCAACAGACGCTGCACGCCGCCGCGGCATTCGACCGTGATCGGACCGGCGTTGCCGGCCTCGGATGTCAGGACGCCGGTCCGCCCGCTGATCCGAAGATGAACACGGTGACCGCGGTAGACGAAGGGGAACTCGATGGGGCCGAGCGCCTCGGGCCAGTGCGGGGCGAGCACCAGCCGGTCGTCGCGCGTTTCCAAACCGGTGAAACAGCGTTGCAGCACATCAACGCTGCCGGCCATCGCCGCCAGGTGGATTCCTTCGGACGTGGTGCCGCCCTGGATATCGGCGACGTCGGAAGCGAGGACCTGCACGAAGTTCCGCATTGCGTGGCGGCGGTCGGCGCGGGCCAGGACCCACGAATGGACGAGTGCGCTCAACGTCGATCCGTTCGAGGTGCGCGCCAGGTAGTACTCGATCGTCTTCGGAATCTGCTCGGGCGTAAAGCGGTAGCCGAGCCGGCCGAACAAGCCCATCAGCTCATCCGACGACAGCAGGTAGAACAGCATGAGCGCGTCGGCCTGCTTGGACGCCTTGTAGTTGTTCACGCTGTCGTGTTCGGCTTCCAGGATGCGATCGAGCCGGCGGATGTTGCCGTATTGGCGGCGGTAACGTTCCCAATCGAATTCCGCCAGTTCGGAATAGCCCTCGAATTGGCTGATGACGTCCTCGTGGAAGGGCACGAACATGCGCCGCGTCACGTGGTCCCAGCGATCGAGCTCGTCGGCCGGCAGGCCGATTTTCCCGATCAGGTCGAGCCGGTCGCGCAACGGCATCAGGTCGAGTGCGTCCATCGCCCGCAGGATGGCCCACACCGCCATGACGTTGGTGTACGCGTTGTTGTCGATCCCGTCGTACTCCCTGCCCGGATAGCCCGAGTGGAATTCGTCGGGGCCGATGACCCCCCGGATGGTGTAGCGGCCGCGAGCCTCGTCAAAGGCGGCCAGTCCGACCCAGAAACGGGCGATTTCGACCAACATCTCGGTGCCGTAGTCGATGAGGAACTGGCGGTCACCGGTCACTTGGTAGTGCTGCCACGTGTTGTACGCGACCGCGAGGCCGACGTGATGCGCACGCGCGCTGGCGTCCGGAATCCACCGGCCGGACTGCGGATTGAGGTGCACTTCCTGGCTCACCTCGCGCCCGTCGCTGCCCGATTGCCAGGGGTACATCGCGCCGAGGTAGCCCGCCCTGCGCGCGGCGCGACGGGCCTCGGGAAGACGCCGGTACCGATAGAGCAGCAACGACCGGGACACGTTGGACATGCGCAGACTCAGCACCGGGGAGACGAACAGCGAGTCCCAAAAGACGTGGCCGCGGTAGGCCTCGCCGTGCAGCCCCCGCGCCGGCACCCCCGCGTCGAGTTCGGCGGTGTGCGGCGAGATGGTCTGCAGCAGGTGCACCAGATGCAGCCGCAGCACCCGCAGCGCCGGTGCGCTGTCGGCGAGGCCCACGTCGCACTGCTCCCACAGCCGGGCCCACGCCCGGGCGTGTTGCCGGTGGATGTCGGCATAGCGACCGGCCGTGTCGAGATGTTGACGGGCGGCACTAGCCGGTTCGGATATGGCGGTGTCCCGGCCGGTGAAGACGGTCGCGACCTTCTCGCACGTGACCGCCTGGCGCGCGGAGACGGTGACCGTTATGTCGTGCCCCCCACGGTCCCCATCCCGCACGACGACGTAGCGGGCGTCGGCCGGGATATCCGCGGCGTCACCGTGCCACACGTTGGTGCGGGCCGCGACCGCGATCGAGATGCGCGACTGCGATGTTTGCGACCGCAATATCACCGAGTCGGGCGGGATTTCGTCGATCACCGGCACGACCAGATGGGCACTGGCCAACGACCGATAGCGCTCGACCATGGTGTTTTGCACGCCCCCGTCCAGCAGGGATCTGAACTCGACAGTCCCCGACCAGTTCTCGGCGACGAGCGTGGTCCGCATGGCGAGCAGGTGGGGTTGGTGCATCGCCGCGAAACGCTCCTGGGTCAACGTCGTGATCTGACCCGAGCCGTCCCGGAACCGGAGCGTACGCGTCAACGTCGCATGGCGTAGATCGAATGTCTGCCGATAGGAAAGCAATTCGGTGTCATCGACGGAAAACCAGGTGCCGCCGTTGATCCGGAACGTCAGCGGAAGCCAGTTGGGCAGGTTGACCAGGCTCTCGTTCTCGATGGTCTTGGCCGCAACCCTGTCGGTCAGCGCGTTGTAGACGCCGGTGGCGTAGGTGCCCGGGTAATGGGCTTTGGAGGCGGCCGCCTCCGGGGCGCAGCCGCGGGTGGCGATGTAGCCGTTGCCGACGGTGCAAAGCGACTCGCGGAGGCGCTCATACTCGGGGTCGTAGCCTTGGTATTCGAGTTCCCATGCGGTGTCGGTTCTCGACGCCGCGGCTTCGAGGTCCCCGGCCAGCCGGCGCACGAACTCGGCCACCGCGGCAGGACTTTCGAGACTGAACAGCGCCGCGGACGGGCGGCCGCCGTCCTCGTCGTGGCGCACGACCACCCCCACCCCGTTGAATTGGACCGCGTCGAACGCGTCCTCGTCGGTGAGGTCGTCGCCGATGTAGATGGGCAACACGGCCTGGGGATCGCCTCCGTCGCCACCGACGATGCGTTCCAGTAGCCAGGCGAGCGTGGTGCCCTTGTCCCAGTCGATGTCGGGGCGAAGCTCGATGACTTTGCGGCCGGCGGTGACCCGGAGGCCCCGGGAGCGGCCGAGCACACGGGTCGCGGCGATCACCCGCTCGGCGTCTTCGGGGCGGGCGTTGCGGTAGTGAACCGCGACCGCGAAGCGCTTGCGCTCCACCGCTATTCCCGGGACACCGCGGAACGCCTCCGTCAGGTGGCCGGCGGCGCAGGTCAGTGTGTCGATGGTGCCCTCGCCGGCATTCTCGTGGCGGGTGCCGTCCGGTTCCATCAACTCGAGCCCGTAGCCGCCCGCATACCACACCCCGTCGACGCCAACCCGCTCGCGGACGTCGGTCAGGTCCCGGCCGCTGACCACCGCCACGGGGCACTGAGCCGCCAACGCGTGCAACGCCTCGCCGGCGCCGTCGACGAGTGTCGCCGAGTCCGGGTTTCCGACGATGTCGGACAGCGTGCCGTCGAAATCGAGGAAGACCACGGGTCGCCGGTTCGTCACCAGTTCCTTGACCTGGCCGTAGGCCTGCAGGGCGTCGGCGATGCGCGACATGGCCGCGCCCCCGCGTCGGACCGTGATCGCGGCCAGGTCGGCGACTACGGTGTCGGCCCAGTCCGACAGGAGTTCTTCGGCGAGTCCGTCGTGGTCGAGTCCGATGGTGAGGCCGAAACCGTAGTCCGTGGCGGCCTTGACGCCGGCCGGGTCGCTGTCGACGACGACGCACCGTACGCGGCGCGCGCCCAGGCGCGCCGCCGCCTCGACCGGGTCGCCGTTCACGGCGCCCACCAGGTCGTCGATCCCCGCGTCGCGCAACGCTTGCGCGCAGTCGCGGCTGGGGGAGTACACGGCCGTCGCGACGCCCGCGTCTCGCAGCCGACGCAGCAGCGGCCCGGCCGAACCGCGCGCGCCGACACCGGCGTGGGCGCTCTCGACGACGCTGTCCAGGCCGAGAACCACCGCGTCGTGATATCGCCCGTCGACGGTGGCGGCCCATTCGCTCACCTCTGTGACGATGCCACGTCGCGGGCCGCGGTCAACCCCGCGCGGCGCGGCGAGGCCTCATGGCCATGCGTTTGGTGACCAAAGCCTCATGAACGACGATGCCTCGGCCAATAGCGTTTTCAGTGACCGAGGGAGGAAAAGATGACCAAACCCACGAAACGCCACGGCATCGTCGTCGGAGTCGACGGATCGCCGGCCTCCAACGCCGCGGTCTGCTGGGCAGCCCGGGACGCGGCGATGCGGAACGTTCCGCTGACGCTGGTCCACATGTACAGCTCGTACGTGCCGACGTTCCCGCAGATACCGATTCCGGCCGGAGTGACGGTGTGGCAGGAGCAGGACGGCGCGCAGGCCCTCGAGCGCTCCGTCAAGATCGCCGAAGATGCCGTCCGGCGGGACCAGAAGATCGCGATCACCAGCGAACTGAAATGCTCACCCCCGGTGCCGACGCTGGTCGACATGTCCGAAGAGGCCGAGATGGTCGTCGTCGGCAGCAACGGCCGCGGTGCGGTGGGGCGGGTGCTGCTGGGCTCGGTCAGTTCCGCCGTGGTGCGGCACGCCAAGTGCCCGGTCGCGGTCATTCGGGACGAGGACCCGCTGATGCCCCATCCGCAGGAAGCCCCCGTGCTCGTGGGAATAGACGGCTCGCCGGCCTCCGAGCTCGCGACGGCCATCGCCTTCGACGAGGCATCCCGCCGCGGGGTGGAGCTGCAGGCGGTGCACGCGTGGAGTGACGTGCAGGTGCTCGAGATCCCCGGCTTCGACTGGGCCATGGTCAGGGATGAAGCCGAGCGCAGCCTCGCCGAACGCCTGGCGGGCTGGCAGGAACGCTACCCGGACGTCACGGTGCACCGTGTGCTCGTTTGCGACCGGCCGGCACCCCAGCTGATCGAGAAATCGGAGTCCGCGCAACTGGTTGTCGTGGGCAGTCACGGGCGGGGCGGCATCGCCAGGGCCCTGCTGGGTTCGGTCAGCAACGCGGTCGTTCACTCCGTGCGGATGCCGGTGATCGTGGCGCGGCCGTCCTAGGGGTTGGCAGAGATGTCCACGGCGGCGGACGCTGGTCCGGTGAGTATGACTCCGGGGCGCTTCGGCCCGCATCCCCCCTATGTCCCCTACGTCGCCGCACACGAAACCCACACCGGCCTGGTCGTGCTGGTCGGTGACCGGGCGTTCAAGGCGAAGAAGCCGGTGCTGACCGACTTTCTCGACTTTCGCACCCTCGAACAGCGCGAGCGTGTGTGCCTTCGGGAAGTCGAGTTGAACAGCCGCCTGTCGCCCGAAAGTTATTTCGGGGTCGCGCATCTCACCGATCCCGGCGGGGGGCCGGCCGAACCGATCGTCGTGATGCGGCGCTATCGCGACGAGGACCGGCTGGCATCCCGGGTGGGCCGCGGTCCCGACGAAGCCGTTCGGACCGCGCTGGACGCCGTCGCCGCGGTGTTGGCGCGGTTCCACCGGCGCGCCGAACGGAGCCCGGAGATCGACGCCCAGGGCGAGGCGGCCGCGATCGAGCGGCGCTGGCGCGACAACCTCGTCGAACTCGACCGCAACGCGGACACGCTGCCGGCCGGGTCCGTGGCGCGGATCGGCCGCCTGGTCACCGAATTCATCGCGGGCCGTGAACCCCTGTTCAATCGCCGCATCGAAGACGGCCTCATCGTCGACGGCCACGGCGATCTGCTCGCCGATGACATCTTCTGCGGGCGAGGCGAACCCGCCCTGCTGGACTGCCTGGAGTTCGACGACGAGCTGCGCTACGTCGACTGCGTGGACGACGCCGCCTTCCTCGCGATGGACCTGGAGTTCATGGGACGCAAGGACCTTGGCGCCTACTTCCTCGAACGGTACGCCGCCCACTCGGGGGTTGCGGTGCCGTCGGCGCTGGCGCACTTCTACATCGCCTACCGCGCCGTCGTCAGGGCGAAGGTGGACTGCGTGCGCGTTTCGCAGGGCAAGTCGGAGGCCGCTCACGACGCCGCGCGGCATCTCGCGGTCGCGGCCGAGCACCTCGAGATCGGCCGCGTGCGCCTGGCACTCGTGGGCGGCAACCCGGGCACCGGCAAGTCCACGGTCGCTCGCGGACTCGCCGAAGGGACCGGTGCGCAGGTGATCTCAACCGACGATGTGCGGCGGGAGCTGCGGGACTCCGGCGCGATAACCGGCGACGCCGGTGTCCTCGATCGCGGGCTGTACAGCCCGGACAACGTCGCGGCGGTCTACGACGTCGCCCTGCGCCGGGCGGAATCGCTGCTGCGCGACGGGCAGTCGGTCATCCTCGACGGCACCTGGCGGGATCCCCAGATGCGTGCGCAGGCCCATCGCCTCGCGGCCGAAACACACTCGGCCACGGTCGAGCTGATGTGCTCGGCGACGACGGACACGGCGGCCGGCCGGATCGTCACCAGGCCGGCAGGTAACTCGGAGGTCACGCCGGAGATCGCGGCCGCGCTGGCCGCCGAGCAGGCCGGTTGGGACACCGCGCACCGGATCGACACCTCGGGGGCCGTCGAAGACTCGACCCGGCAGGCCCTCGCCGCCTGGCGCCGCACGTCGTAAAAGGAGCAGGACATGTCAACCGAAACAGTGCTCAGCGAATATGCCTCGGACATCTCGGCTTTGCGCCTCGGCGACGCCGAAGAGGCCGGTGGCAAGGGCGCGAACATGGGGGAACTGGTCGCCGCCGGCCTCCCGGTTCCGCCCGGGTTCGTCCTGCTGCGCGGCAGCTATCTGGCCTCGATGCGGGCCGGCGGTGTGGACACGGAACTCGCCGCCCTACATCGCGAGGCGCTCGCGCAGGTCGACAACGGCGCACGTTTGTCGGAGCTCTGCCGGCGAATGCAGAGCCTCGTCTTCGCGGCCGGGGTGAGCGACGACGTCCGCGATCAGCTGCTGAATTCCTACCGCAGGCTCGGAACCGATTGCGTCGTGGCCGTGCGTTCGTCGGCGACCGGCGAGGACGGGCGCGACGCCTCGTTCGCGGGCATGAATCGGACACTGACCAACGTGACGGGTGAGGACGCGCTGCTCCAGGCCGTCAAGCAATGCTGGGCCTCGCTGTTCAGCCCGCGGGTGCTCACCTACCGGGCCACCCGGGGCTTCACCGCCGATCCCGCGATGGCCGTCGTCGTGCAGGAGATGATCGCCTCCGAGCGATCCGGGGTCGCCTTCACCTCCGACCCCAGCACCGGCGATCCCGACCATGTCGTCATCGAAGCCGCCCTCGGCCTGGGCGAGGTCGTGGTGTCCGGAAAGGTCCAGCCCGACACCTACGTCGTCGACAAGAATTCACTACAGGTGATCGAGGTCAAGGTCGGCCAGCAGGCGTTCAAGATCGAGCGCGGCCCCGAGGGACGCGACGTCGTCGTCGAACTGGACGCCGCGCAGGGCCAGGCGCGCGTCCTGGACGACTCGTCGTTGCGTCGTGTCGCCGAACTGGCGATCGCCGTCGAAGCTCACCACGGCTGCCCGCAGGACGTCGAATGGGCGATCGCCTCCGGCAAGACCTGGTTGGTGCAGGCCAGGCCCATCACCACGCTCGGCACCGCAGCCCGGGATCCGGGTGCCGACGGGGTCCTGCTACGCGGACTGCCCGCCGCTCCCGGTGCGGCGTCCGGAAAAGTGCGCGTGCTGCGCACGCCGGAAGAGGGCGCCCGGCTGGTCGACGACGAGATTCTCGTCGCCCCCATGACCAACCCCGATTGGCTGCCGGCGATCCGCCGCTCGGCCGCGCTGGTGACCGAGACCGGCGGCATGACCTGCCACGCGGCGATCGTGGCGCGCGAGCTCGGGGTTCCGTGCGTGGTGGGTGCCAGGGACGCGACCGGCGTGCTGCACGACGGCCAAACGGTCACCGTCGACGGCGGGCGCGGCACCGTCAGCAATGTCAGCGCCGGGGGCATCGACCGGCAGCCGCGCGTCACCGGGGTCTCGGCGCCGGGCGCGCCCGCGGCGGCCGTCGCAGTCGCCGAGACGACCGGCACCAAGATCTACGTCAACCTGGCCATACCCGACACGGCCGAAGCGGTCGCCGCACAGGATGTCGACGGCGTGGGCCTGCTGCGGGCCGAATTCATGCTCACCGAGGCACTTTCGGGGAGGCACCCGCGTGACCTGATCGCCAACGGCGAGCAGGCCAAGCTGGTCGACGCCATGGTGGTCTCGATCGGCCGCATCGCCTCGGCCTTCGGCACCCGCCCGGTCATCTACCGCGCCACCGACTTCCGCAGCAACGAGTTCCGCGGCCTGCGCGGCGGCGAAGCCTACGAACCGGTCGAGCACAATCCGATGATCGGCTACCGCGGCTGCTACCGGTACATCAGCGAGCCGCATTTGTTCGCCCTGGAGCTCGAGGCGCTGGCCCGGGTGCGGGAACAAAATCCCAACGTGCACCTGATGATTCCGTTCGTGCGGACGCGCTGGGAATTGGAAGCCTGCCTGTCCCTGGTCGACGGGAGCCCGCTGGGCGCCCAGCGCGGGCTGCATCGCTGGGTCATGGCCGAAGTGCCCTCGGTGATGTATTGGCTTCCGGAGTACATCGGGCTGGGCGTGGACGGGGTGTCCATCGGCAGCAACGACCTCACGCAACTGGTCCTCGGGGTTGACCGCGACTCCGATATCTGTGCCGAGCTGTTCGACGAGTCCGACGGTGCGGTCCTGGATGCCATCGGCCAGATCGTGGCGACGGCGCGCAAACACCGCATCACCTCGTCGCTGTGCGGTCAGGCGCCCTCGACGAACCCGAGCTTCACCGAGCACCTCGTCCGCATGGGGATCACCTCGGTGTCGGTCAACCCCGACGCGGCCGCAGCCACCCGGCGGGCGGTCGCGGCCGCCGAGCGTCGGTTGCTGCTGGAATCGGCGCTGGCGGTCAACCGCCGCTGAGACGCGCCTGAGACGCGCCATCGCGGCGGCGGCGCGGCGAGTTTAGGGTCGAACGCCCGGCGCCCGAGGACCAACGACCCTGTCAGCGCGACGACCCGAATTCATAAGGTCGACTCGAGACAAGGCGTTGACCCGGTGGCGAAGGCGCCGGATTCCGGAGGTGGGACGATGCCGCGGCGTTGGCTGGTGATGGAGACCGCTGGAGACGGTGCTTCGGCACCGTTTGTCGCCCGGCTGGCCGGCGCGGGCCGGCACCTGCCCGAAACCCGCCTTACGACAGACGAATTGATGGCGACCACCCGCCACCGCACCCACATCGATTTGGAGCGGCTGACGGGAATCCGCGAGCGCCGCGTCTCGGTGGGCGACGAGGATTCCTATAGCCTTGCCACCTCGGCGGCGCTGAACTGTCTGGCCACCGCGCAACAGGACCCGGGAGAGCTTGACGTGGTGATCAGCTGCAGCATAACGAAATTCCGCGGCGGCCTGACCCAATGGCTCGAGCCGACGATGAGCGGTGCGGTGGCCCGCGCGATCGGGGCGCCGCAGGCGATGACCTTCGACGTGTCCAACGCCTGCGCCGGAATGCTCACCGGGGTCACCATTTTGAACAACTGGATCCGGCAGGGCGCCATCAAGCGGGGGCTGGTCGTCAGCGGGGAATACATCTCGCAGCTCAGTCACAACGCGGCACGCCACATCCGCAACATCATGAGCAAAGAGCTCGCCTGCCTGACACTTGGTGACGCCGGCGCGGCCCTGCTGCTGGAGAGGGCGCCCGCCGGCTCCGCGGGCATCGCGCTCGCCGGGTTCACCACGGTCGCGGATTACAGCCGGCTGTGCCTGGCCTATCCCCAGGGCCACGACCCCGGCGCGCGCATGTTCACCAACTCCCGTGCCATCCAGAAGGCCGCGATCGCCGACACCCCGCTCCTGCTCAACGAGGTGCTCGACGCCGTCGGCATCTCGATTCACGACATCGACCACGTGATCACCCACCAGACCTCGGCGCGTGCCATCCGAAAGGGCATGGCTCGCATGGCGGAGACGTTCGGCGACAGCCCGCGGCACGACGCCGTGATCACCGTCGACCGCTATGGCAACACGGCGTCGACGACCCACACGGTGGCACTCGTCGAGGAACTCGAGGCCCGAAACATCCAGCCGGGAGAACGGGTTGCATTGCTCGCGTTGGCCTCTGGATTGGAAATCGGCGTGGTCGTGCTGACCCTGGATGAGGATTTGGTGAACCGCTATGGGCACGGTCATTGATCGAATCGAACTCGCGCACCCGCGCTGGCGCGACCGCCACAGCGCGCTGCATCTCGCGGTAACCGCCGCAAAGGACTGCCTGCATCGGGCCGGATGCGACCCCGACGAGCTGGATCTGGTCGTCAATGCCGGAATCTACCGCGACCGCAACCTGGGCGAGCCGGCGCTGGCCGCGTTGATTCAACACGACATCGGCGCCAATCCCGAGGATCCGCACGCCGGCGCACATGGCACGTTTTCGTTCGATATCGCCAACGGCGCCTGCGGCGTGTTGACCGCGCTGCAGATCGTGGACGGGTTCTTGCGGGCGCACAGCATCCGCCGGGCACTCATCGTGGCCAGCGACGCCGATCCGGGGCACAAGATGAGCGAGCACTTCCCGTTTTCGGCGGTTGGGGCGGCCCTACTGTGCCGATGGACCGACGACGACTGTGGATTGAGCCGCGTGTCCTGGGTGAATGCCGACGGCGCGGCCGGCGGCACCGAGGCCTTCGCCGCCACCGTCGGATTCGAAGACGCCCGCACCGTGTTGCGATTCAGTCAGTCAGCGATGATGGACGACCGATTCGCCGCGGCGGCCGCCGAGGCGGCGCGCGCGTGCCTGGATGCTCAGCGCATGCGGCTCGCCGACATCGACCTGATCGTCGCGGCCCCGCCCCACCCCGAGTACCGCGCCGCGCTGAGCGCCCTGCTGGGGGTGCCGACCGAAAAGATCTGCGTCGCAGACGATCAGCGCATCCACACCGCCGCGCTGGCCGCGGCGTTCCAGCGGGAGGCCGAGAGCCTGCCGGACCGAGCGCGGATCCTGTTCGTCGCCGCCGGAGCGGGGATCACCGCCGGTGCCGCCCTGTACAGCCGCCAACCGGCCCCCTCGGAAGGGGAAGGACTCCAATGGAACGATTGAGCGCCCTCGACGCCGCCTTCCTCGAGGTCGAAGACTCCGATCCGCACGTCAGCCTGGCGGTCGGTGGTGTGTCCGTGATGGAGGGGCCCGCTCCCGCCTACGACGAGCTGGTTGCCGCCTTCGCCGAACGCGTGTCGACCATCCCGCGATGCACGCAGCTCTTGCGGACCCACCCGCTGGATCTCGGTGCACCCGAATGGGTGGACGACCCGAACTTCGACATCACGCGCCACCTGCATCGCCTCGCGCTGCCGCAACCTGGCGGCGACGCCGAACTGTTCGCGGTGGTCGCGACCATCATGGAGCGTCGGCTCGACCGCGAACGCCCGTTGTGGGAGTGCTACGTCATCGAGGGCCTGAGCGATGACCGGTGGGCCCTACTGACCAAGATTCACCACTGCATCGCCGACGGCATCGCGACGACGCAGATGCTGGCGAGGTTCGGTGACGGCGGGGGCAATCGCGGCGACGCAAGCACTTTCGCCACCGAGATCCGCGCCGCCAAGGAGCCGGCCGGGGCCGGCCTGCATTGGCCCAAGCTGAGCTTCAACCCCTGGAGCTGGGTGAGCGGCATCGGGCGAGGGGTGTTCGCCGCGGCGGCGATGGCCGAGCACGCCGCTGTCGGTGCGGCCGAACTCACGGCCGACATGTTGAGCCCCGCTTCGGAGTCGTCGTTGCACGGGCCCATCACGACGATGCGACGCTTCACGGCGGCCCGGGTCCGGCTCGCCGACCTGCGGCAGGTTTCCCGGGCTTTCGGGGTGACCCTCAACGACGTGGCGCTTGCGGCCATCACCGACAGCTACCGCAAGATGCTTCTCGGTCGCGGGGAGCGGCCCGGGCACAACTCGCTGCGCACGCTGGTTCCGGTATCCGTTCGCCCGACGGACCACTTCGACACGACGGACAACCAGGTTTCGGCGATGCTTCCGTTGTTGCCCGTAGACGAGCCCGATCCCGTCGAGCAGTTGCGGCTGGTGCACCGTCGCCTCAGCCGGGCCAAAGCCAGCGGCCAACGAGAGGGGGGTAGCGCGCTGTTTTCGGCGGCAGGCAATGTCCCATTCGTGTTCTCCGCGTGGGTGATTCGGCTACTCGCACGGCTACCCCAGCGTGCGGTGGTCGCGGTGACGACCAACGTTCCCGGTCCGAGAAAACGACAGAAACTGATGGGCCGGCGGGTGCTGGAGATATTGCCGATCCCCCCGATCGCGCTGCGATTGCGCACCGGCGTCGCGATGCTCAGTTATGCCGACATGTTCATCTTCGGCATCACCGCCGACTACGACACCGCGCCCGACATCGAGGCGCTCGCAACGGGAATCGAGAACGGTGTCGCGCAGTTGGTGACGGCCAGTCGCACGCGGGAACGCAGGCCAGCGCGGGCCGCGCAAAGCCGCTGGCCGACCTAGACCGGGCGGCCGTTGCGCACGCGCCGGTGCGCGGTCAGCAGCAAGTGGTCGAACTCCGATCGCGAGTCGGGGGGCAGGCCCGCGTCACGAAAGTCCGCCGCTATCCGCTCGGCCAGCAGGCGCAGCTTGACGTTCGCCTCCTGGGAAAGCCACCTGAGCAGGTCGAACGCGGCCTTCTCGTCGATCTGGTAGATCAGCATCAGCATGCCCTTGGCCTGCTCGATGCCGGCGCGGTTCTCGTTGATCTCCGCGAGCCTCGCGGTGAGCAGATCCTCGGCGTCGTCCGCCGGCGGCGAGACGTCGATGTAGAACCCCTGCGTCCCGACCACCTCGCCCCGATCGTCGAGAAGCCGGTCGCCGACGACGACGACATGGTGCACGCGGCCGCCGGTGTCGACGATCCGATGGCGGGCGCTGAACGGCTCGTGGGTGTTGAGGATCTGGTCGATGGTGGCCGCGACCTGCCCGCGGTCGTCGGGGTGCTTGTGCGCCAGCACGAGTTCGGTGGTCGGGGTGACGGTGCCGGGCTCGTAGCCGTGGATCCGCTGCAGTTGCTCGGACCATTCCCATCGCTGGTCGGCGAAATGGAAACGGAACCAGCCCGCGCGCTGCGGCGCGGCCGCGGTCGACACCTGCTCGATCTGCCGCGTCTGGCCGTCACACTGCCGGTTCATCTCTGACCTCCCCCGGCGACGGGGCGGCGGCCCGAAAGCCGGGCCGCCGCCCGTGGGCCGGTTGCTCAGGCGTCGATTACCTCCCGCTCGGGGGCGTTCTCGTCGATGGCCCGGTGACCGTTGCCGCGGTCGACCGAAATCTTGCGCGGCTTGGCCTTTTCGGCCACCGGTATGGTCAGCCTGAGGACGCCCTCGCGATAGGCCGCCGCGATCTTGTCGGTGTCGAGGTTTTCGCCGAGCACGAGCTGGCGGCTGAACACCCCGCGTGGCCGCTCGGTGGCCAGCATCTCGCGGTCGGGGTCGACCGCCGGGCGCTCGGCGCGCACGGTCACCACGTTGCGCTCGATGTCGATGTCGAGCGTGTTGGTGTCGATGCCGGGCAGGTCGAATTCGACGACGAACTGTTCTCCGTCGCGCCAGGCATCCATCGGCATCACCGCGGGCCGGGCGGCCGTGCCGAGCACCTGCTGGGCGAAGCGGTCCAGCTCACGGAAGGGATCGGTACGCATCAGCATGGCGGTCACCTCTCACTCCAATCTGTCGAGTATGAAGTGGATTAATGTGTGTCTCACGACATAGATTTCTTATATCATCCTCGACAGATGAGTGCAAGTGTGATACATAGATTTTGTCCGAGTTCGCTGTGGAGGCCTCCGATGACCGAGAACACCACCGACGCCGGGGCGCCCGCGCGCGACCGGGGAGTGTACGGAATCTCCGTGGCCGCCGAACTTTCCGGCATCCCCGTGCAGTCACTGCGCCTCTACGAACGCCACGGGCTGGTGACGCCGTCGCGCAGCGACGGCGGGACCCGGCGCTACAGCGCCGACGACCTGGCCCGCCTCCAGCGCATCAGCGCACTGGTCGACGCCGGGGTGAACCTGGCCGGCATCGCGCGCATCCTGAGCCTGGAGGACCACAACACCGCGCTATCGACGGCCAACTCCCACTTGCGCTCCACCAATCGGGATCTGCGGGGCGCGGCCAAGCGCTCGTCAACCAGGAAGAAGAGCGACGGCTAGCTCGTCTTCGGCATCGGGATGCCCTCGCTGGCCGCGAACTGCGCGTCCTCCTCGGACGCCAGGCCGATCGACACCACCGACCGGTCGAACAGCGCGTCGGTCAAATAGGCCAGCGAGACGGCCCACCGGTTGACCCCCCGTGGGATCGCGTAGAGGTGATAGGCGCGGGTCACGGCCTTGGCGGGCAACCCCGACAGGTGCACATTGAGCGGGTTGGCCACCGCGTATCCGGGGCCCAGGTCGACCACCAGGCCCAGGTTGCGGTGTTTGTACCGCTTGCTGGCGCCGTAGCCGAGGCTGGCGGCCACGTTCCGGGCGAGCACCTTGCCCTGGCGGGTGGCGTGCTGCGCGGTGGGTGGGGTGACCTTCCCGGGTTGCGTCAGGTCGGGGACCGCCGCGGCGTCGCCCGCGGCAAAGACGCCCGCGTGGCCGGGCACCTGCAGGTCGGGCTGGACCTTGAGCCGGCCCCGTTCCGTCGGCAGTCCCAGCTCCTGGATCAGCGGGGCCCCGGTGACCCCCGTCACCCAGGCGAGGGTATGGGTGTCGATGCGTGAATCGTCGCTGAGCACAACGTGATCCGCGTGCGCTTCCTTGAGGGTGGTGCCGAGCCGGACGTCGATGCCCCGGCGGCGCAGCACCCCGAGGGCGGCGTCGCCCAGCTTGCGCCCGACCTCGGGCATGACCTGTTCGGCGGTGTCCAGCAGCAAAAACTTGACCTCGGCGGCGTCGAAACCCATCTGTTTGGCCGCGGCGTCGGCCAGGGCCCGCAACTGGGCAACCAGTTCGGTGCCCGAATACGACGCGCCGACCACCACGACGGTGCGCCGGGCCGCCGCCACCTTCGGGTCGTCCTCGATGTTGGCCAGCTCGAGCTGCTCGACGACGTGGTCGCGCAGGTAGAGGGCCTCGGCGGTGGTCTTCAGTCCCCGCGCGTGCCTCGAAAGGCCGGGCACGTCGAACAGCCGCGTCACCGACCCCGGGGTGAGCACCAGCCGATCCCAGGACATGTGGTGGCTGCGCTCTTCGGGATCCCGATAGGTCAGGGTGCGCCGCGCGAAATCCACGCCGTCGACCCGGCCACGCACGGCGCGGACGCCCTTGAGCGTGTTGGCCAGGGGCATCGCGACGAAGCGCGCGTCGACGACGCCGCCGGCGACGTCGGGCAGCAGCGGGGTGTAGAGCATGTAGTCGACCGGGGAGATCATCGTGACGGAGACCGGCGCGCGTCGCCGCTCGAGGATGCGGGTCAGGCGCCGCGCGCAGGTGAATCCGGTGAAGCCACTGCCGACGATCACGATCGAGGTCATCGACGCAGTGTAACGATCGGGTGGCCCGCCGTCACAAGTCGGCGTCCGGAGCGCGCGGTTATCACATTGGGCCACAACGGTTCTCACGTACGAATCGTCCTGGGGGGCGGGAGAATTCCGGTTCGCTTTCGGTGGGGGCCCGGCCCGGCCGACCGGCAACGGTCCGTCTGGGGTTTGCACTTCGTTCTGTGGCCAATAGACTTCGTATATGCGCTGACACGTCGGATCGTTCGGTGCGGCGTGACAAAGAGTAAGCGGGGCGGTGATTGCGATGCCGGGGAGCCAACACACGATCGCGACCCGACTGGCGGGCCTGATCGCCGACCTCGAGCGCCACGGCACGGAGACCAGCGTGGGGCTGCGCCAACTCGTCGACAGCGGCGCCCGGCACGTGGCGGGCTGCCAGTACGCGGGGATCACCCTGGCCGACGAGTCCAAAATCGTCACCAACGTTGTTGCCACGCACCGCTATCCGATCATCCTGGACTCGATCCAGAACCGGTACGGGGAGGGGCCCTGCCTGGAGCCCGGCTGGCAGCACCACATGATGCACGTCGAGGACCTCAGCGTCGACCGGCGCTGGCCGCGCTATCAGCGCCACGCGCTGGCGCACACTCCGATCCGCTCGATCCTGTCCTACGAGCTGTCCGTCGACCGCACCAGCATGGCGGCGCTCAACTTCTACGCCGACCACCCCCACGCCTTCAGCGGGGAATCGCTGGAGCTCGGCGGCGTCTTCGCCACGCACGTCGCGCTGGCGTGGTCGATGATGCGCCGCGAGGACCAGTTCCGCAGTGCGCTGGCGTCACGCGACATCATCGGTCAGGCCAAGGGCGTGATCATGGAACGCTTCAACCTCGACGCGGTCGAAGCGTTCGAACTGCTGTCCCGGCTGTCGCAGAAGTCCAACACCAAGCTGATCGAGATCGCCAGGTCGCTGATCGACTCCGAACACCCGCTCAAGAGCCCCCGTCGGACCGAGCGCGGCGCGTAACGGCGTTTCGCTCGGCGCGGGGCGGGTATGCGCCTCGCACATGAAAGCCGTCACGTGGCAGGGCAAACGCGACGTCCGTGTGGAGTCGGTGCCCGACCCGAAGATCGAACATCCCACCGACGCCATCATCGAGGTCACCTCGACCAACATCTGCGGGTCCGATCTGCACCTCTATGAGATCCTCGGCGCCTTCATGAAGGCCGGGGACATCCTGGGGCACGAACCCATGGGAATCGTCCGCGAGGTCGGCGGCGAAACGGGCGATCTGCGGGTCGGCGACCGCGTCGTCATCCCGTTCCAGATCTCCTGCGGCCATTGCCGCATGTGCGACGAGCGGCTCTACACCCAATGCGAAACCACCCAGGTGCGCGACCAGGGCATGGGGGCGGCGCTGTTCGGCTACTCGGAGCTCTACGGCGAGGTCCCCGGCGGCCAGGCCGAATTCCTGCGCGTCCCGCAGGCCCAGTTCACCCACATCAAAGTGCCTGTGGGCCCGCCGGATTCGCGGTTTGTCTACCTTTCCGACGTGCTGCCGACGGCGTGGCAGGCGGTGGCCTACGCCGACATCCCGGAGGGGGGGTCGGTGACCGTCCTGGGCCTGGGGCCGATCGGCGACATGGCCGCGCGCATCGCCGACCATCTCGGCTACCGGGTCATCGCCGTAGACCTGGTGCCCGAGCGCCTCGCGCGGGCCGCCGGGCGCGGCATCCACACGATCGACCTGGGCCGGCTCGATGGTCCGCTGGGTGACGCGATCCGGGACCTGACCGACGGGCGGGGCACCGACGCGGTGATCGACGCGGTGGGCATGGAGGCCCACGGCTCCCCGGTCGCCAAGCTCGCCCAACAGGCGAGCGGCATGTTGCCGGACGCGCTGGGCAAGCGACTCATGCAGACCGCGGGCGTCGACCGGCTTTCCGCCCTGTATTCCGCCATCGACGCCGTGCGGCGCGGCGGAACGATCTCGCTGATCGGCGTCTACGGGGGGATGGCCGACCCCCTGCCGATGCTCACCCTCTTCGACAAGCAGCTGACCCTGCGGATGGGGCAGGCCAACGTGAAGCGGTGGGTCGACGACATCATGCCGCTGCTCGGCGACGACGACCCGCTCGGCGTCGACACCTTCGCCACGCACGTGCTGCCCCTCGACCAGGCCCCGCATGCCTACGAGATCTTCCAGAAGAAGCAGGATGGTGCCGTCAAGGTCATCCTGAAACCCTGAAAACGACTAGCGCACAACGCTTTCCGTTTGCCAACCGGACGGCAGTTTGAGGGTGTGCCCGACAGGGTACTGATTGGGCCATGACCACCGCACACGCCCCCGCTCCCACACCCACCGGCGAAGTGTGGCCGGGCCGGGCCTATCCGCTGGGCGCGTCGTATGACGGGGCCGGCACCAACTTCGCGGTATTCAGCGAGGTGGCCGAGCGGGTGGAGCTGTGCCTGTACGACGCCGACGGCGCCGAGAGCCGGATCACGCTGCCCGAGGCCGACGGGTTCGTCTGGCACGCCTACGTGCCGAACATCGAGCCGGGCCAGCGCTACGGGTACCGCGTGCACGGCGCGTACGACCCGCAGGCCGGGCTGCGCTGCAATCCGAACAAGCTGTTGCTGGACCCCTACGCCAAGGCCATCGACGGCACGTTCGACTGGAACCAGTCGCTGTTCGGCTACAACTTCGGCGACCCCGATAGCCGCAACGACGACGACTCCGCGGCCAGCATGCCCAAGTCGGTGGTGATCAACCCGTATTTCGACTGGGGCAACGACCGCCCGCCCGACCACCAGTACGCCGACACGGTGATCTACGAGGCCCACGTCAAGGGCCTCACGCGGACCCACCCGGACATCCCCGAACAGCTCCGCGGAACCTACGCGGCGGTGGCGCACCCGGTGATGATCGAGCACCTGCAGGGTATCGGCGTCACCGCCGTCGAGCTGATGCCGGTGCACCACTTCGCCAACGATTCCACCCTGATCGACAAGGGTCTGTCGAATTACTGGGGCTACAACACGATTGCGTTCTTCGCGCCCGACGCCAAGTACTCCAGCGCCGCATCGGCGGGCGGCCAGGTGCAGGAGTTCAAGGCGATGGTGCGCGCCCTGCACGAGGCCGGCATCGAGGTCATCCTGGACGTCGTCTACAACCACACGGCCGAGGGCAACCACCTGGGCCCGACGCTGTCCATGCGCGGCATCGACAACGCCGCCTACTACCGACTCGTCGACGACGACAAGCGCTACTACATGGACTACACGGGCACCGGCAACAGCCTCAACGTCGGGCATCCGCACGCCCTGCAACTGATCATGGACTCGCTGCGCTACTGGGTGACCGAGATGCACGTCGACGGCTTCCGCTTCGACCTGGCCGCGACGCTGGCCCGCGAGTTCTACGACGTCGACCGGCTGGCCACGTTTTTCGAACTCGTGCAACAGGATCCGACGGTCAGCCAGGTCAAGCTCATCGCCGAGCCCTGGGACGTGGGGCCCGGCGGCTACCAGGTCGGCAACTTCCCGCCGCAGTGGACGGAGTGGAACGGCAAGTACCGCGACACCGTCCGGGACTTCTGGCGGGGGGAGCCGGCCACGCTCGACGAGTTCGCCTACCGGCTGTCGGGGTCGGCCGACCTCTACGAGCACACGGCGCGCCGGCCGGTGGCATCGATCAACTTCGTCACCGCCCACGACGGCTTCACGCTGCGCGACCTGGTGTCCTACAACGAAAAGCACAACGAGGCCAACGGCGAGGACAACAACGACGGCGAGAGCCACAACCGGTCCTGGAACTGCGGCGCCGAGGGACCCACCGACGACGACGGCGTCAACGCGTTGCGCGCCCGCCAGCAGCGCAACTTCCTGACCACCCTGCTGTTGTCGCAGGGCGTGCCGATGATCTGCCACGGCGACGAGCTGGGCCGGACCCAGGACGGCAACAACAACGGCTACTGCCAGGACAACGAGCTCACCTGGATCGACTGGGCCGCCGCCGACGCCGGGTTGCTGGAGTTCACCCGGGTGGTGTCGGCGCTGCGGGCCAACCACCCGGTGTTCCGGCGGCGCCGGTTCTTCTCCGGCAAGCCGGTGGGCCGGCGCGGCGAGGGCGGGCTGCCCGACATCGCCTGGTTCACCCCCGACGGCACCGAGATGAGCGACGAGGACTGGGGCACGGGCTTCGCGAAGTCCGTCGCGGTGTTCCTCAACGGCCACGGCATCCCCTACCTCGACGCGCGGGGCCAGCGGGTCCTCGACGACTCGTTCGTGTTGTGCTTCAACGCCCACCACGAGTCGATCGAATTCACCCTCCCGCCCAAGGAATTCGGCTCATCCTGGCGGATCGAGGTGTTCACCGGGCCCGAGGAGGAAACGCCCGCGGAGGAGCTGCCGGGGGGCGGCACGTTCACTGTGGGCGCGCATACCGCCGTGGTGCTGCAAGCCCCCGAGGCCGCCTGAACCTCCTGGTCGATACGCTGTGCCTGCAGCGGGCTCGTTACAGGAGAGGGCGAAAATGTCAAGGACAGTGGTGGTTGGCGCCTCGAGCGGCCTCGGGCGTTGCATCGGCGTTGGCCTCGCGCGGCGCGGCGACCGGGTCGCCCTGCTCGCCCGGCGTCGTGAGCGCATCGACGGCGCGGCGCAGGAGGCGGGCCCGGGCGCCGTCGCCATCGAGTGCGACGTCACCGACGACGCGTCCTGCCGAACCGCAATCGGCGCCGCGGCCGACGCGCTGGGCGGCATCGACAACCTGGTCTACGCGCCGGCCGTCGGGCCGCTCGTCCGGATGGTCGACACCGACGCGCACACCTGGCGGCGCATCTTCGACACCAACGTCATCGGCGCGTCGCTGGTCACGGCCGCCGCGGTGCCGCATTTGACCGCGGCGGCCGGCAAGGCGGTCTACCTGTCCTCGGACGCGGGCACCTTCGGGCCGCCGTGGCCGGGCCTGGGGGCGTACGGCGTCAGCAAGGCCGCCCTGGAAAGGCTCGTCGAGGCGTGGCAGGCCGAGCACCCCGACGTCGGCTTCACCAGCCTGATCGTGGGGGAGTGCGCGGGCGGCGAGGGCGACGCCCAAACCGGAATGAACATCGGCTGGGACACCGACCTCGCGACGAAGGCCGTCCCGCTGTGGTCTTCGCGCGGCTGCATGCCCGGCAAACTGATGCCCGTCGAGGACCTCGTCGACGTGGTCCACACGATCCTGCGCACCCACGCCGCGACGTCGATGCCCGTCGTCGTCGCCCGGGGTGCGTCGGCGGCGTCTGCGGCGTTCGCGGACGCGGCGCCGCAGTCCTAGCGGCGCAGCTTCTCGCGGATCGTGTCCGCCAGGAAACGCCCGCCCGACGCGGGCCGGAACGCGCGCGCGGCGGCGGTGAGCGCGTCGCGGGCGTCCGCGGGCAGCTCGATGTCGCCGGCGGCGACGTTGAACTCGAGCTGCTCGACGCTGGAGGCGCCGGGAATGGCCACCACCCCCGGCAGGCTGACCAGCCACGCCAGCGCCACCTGGGCGGGCCTGGCGTCGACCTGAGCGGCCACCTCGCGCAACGTCTGCAGCAGCGGCTCGATGCGGCGCAGGTTTTCCGTGCCGAACAGCGGGTTCAGGGCGCGAACACCGCCGGGGCGGTTGTCGGGACCGTACTTGCCGCCCAGCAGCCCCTGGGCCAGGGGGCTGTAGGCGATCACGATGCGGTTCTCGCGCTCGGCGAAGGGCACCAGGTCCTCCAGCGCGCCGGCGTGGGCGAGCGAAAAATGCACCTGGTTGCTGATGACCGGGCGCCCGAGCGCCGCGTCGGCCTTCCGCCACCGGGCGAGCGAGTAGTTCGAGACGCCGGCCGCACCGATGTTTCCGGCGTCGAGCAGGTCGCGCATTCCCGGCATGATCACCGAATCGGGGACCACCGGGTTGGGTTGGTGGATCTGGTAGAGCGGGATGCGCTCGAGCCCCAGCCGCCGCGCGCTCGCGCGCTCCCGTTGCTTGATCACGGCGGGAAACGGGGCCACCGGGAAGACCTTGGTGGCGACGGCGACCTCGGCGCGCTCGTCGCCGAGCGCCTCGCCGAGGATCCGTTCGCTCTTGCCCAGTCCGTACACCTCGGCGGTATCGAACAGCGTGACGCCCAGGGACCGGGCCCGCCGCACGATGTCGCGCGCCGCGCCGGACGCGTAGCGATCCCCGTAACCCCACTCGCGCGACCCGAATTGCCACGTGCCCAGGCCGATCCGGCTGACGCGCCCGACCCCCTCGACGTCGAGATATTTCATGCGACCACCCTACTGAGTGCTAACCGGGAATCTTGTTGAGCGCGAATGCGGCGATGCTCACCGCCGATTGCCGGGGCCGCAGGGCGTCGGTGGTGCCGCTGTACGACACGTACAGGTCGACGACGACGTTGGCCTTGGCCGCGATCGCGCGCGCGGAGCGGACCTGCAGTCCCTTGGGCGCCAAATCCATTGTGGTGACGCCGTTGCCGGCGTCGGCGGGGGCGCTCAACGAGAACGGGATCGGGCCCACCTCGGGGATGGTCACGCTGACCGTGGTGCCGCCGCATTGGCGCCACCCGGACAGCAGCCCGTCCAGCTGCGAGCGGGCCGCCGGCGCGTCGCGAAACGCCGCGACGGCCTGGATGACCTGGACCGACTTGAGCAGGCTGCGGGTGTCGGAGAATTCCGCGGCGTGGTAGCCGACGATGGCTTCGACGGTGTAGGCGTCGGGCGTGCCGGGGGCGATGGCGCCCCAGCACTCCGGCCGGTCGATGGTCCCTTCCTTGTCGGAGCGGGCCGGGTGGTCCCACGTCTGGCCCGCCTCGAGGTTCTGGTCGTCGGTCATGGCCTTCAGATCGGAAAGGCCGGGCAGCAGGGCCGCGATCGCGTCCGGCGCGACCGTGGGCCGCGGGGGCGCCGCCGCGGTGGTGGCCGGGGTCACCGGGTGGCCCGCGGGGGAACGCAGCCCGGCCAGGGCGGCCCACGCGACCACGGCGACCACGGCGAGGGTGACGAACGTGTACGACAGCGCCACCCCCGCCAGCGCGCGGTCGCGGCCGGCCCCGCCGGTGCGGCGCAGCCGCGCCAGCGCCAGGTGCCCCAGCACCGCACCGACGGGCGGGGACACGAAGGCGAACACCAGCGACTGCGTCGCGAGCGGGTCGGCGCGCGGGCGCCGTGGCGGGGGCGGAGGC
>NZ_MVHD01000027.1 GCF_002086635.1 Mycobacterium alsense
GTCGGCGTATTCCCCGGGTGCGCCGCAGGGCCCGGGCGGTCCCCCCCAGCCGCCGCCCCCGCAGTGGTCCCCGCCGGGCGCCCAGGCTCCTGGCGGCGGCGCTCCGATGCCGCAGGACGGCCTCGCCGCGGTGAAGGACGTCGCCGGGAAGGTGTCGGTCACCGGCTGGATCGTGCTCGGCGGGCTCGTCGTCACCGTGATTGCGATCTTCCTGCCGTTCGCGACGGTCAGCTTCAAGCTGTTCGGGGAAACCCTGGGGTCCCACGACGTCTCCGCCAACGGGGCGGCCAAGATCGTCGTGGTCGTGTTGGCCGCCTTGGCCGGGTGGCTGGCGTACCCCGCCCTGACGGGGACCCAAATGGCGGTCGCGCGGCTGATCGCGGTCAGCGTCGTGGTCGGACTGCTCGGTGCCCTGACTTTCGTGTGGTTCAACACCGTGTCGTCCGAGAACGACAAGGGAGAGGGCATCGTCGACCTCACGCCGGGGTTTGGCTTGATGTTGTACGCGCTGGCGGTCGTCGTCACCGCCGTGGGCGTCGTGCGGCTGTGGATCGACCGGTCCAAGGCGCAGAAGCGGTCCTATTAGCCACTATTAGCCACTATTAGCCACTATTAGCCATGCGCCACAACGGAATAGGATGCCCATGAGTCCTCGATGCGCTCGTCATCTGACCGGTGTCGCCGGCGCCGTCGTCGCGGTCGTTACCGCAAGCGTGATAACAGCCGCGTGCACTGGCAAGGGTGCCAACACTCCCGAGGCCACCGATGCCACGACCACCGCACCCACGGCGGGCACCGCGGCGAAGCCGAACACCGGGGCAAGCTCGACACCCGCGCCGGGGCAGCCGCCCCAGGGCCCGGCCACGGGCTCGGCGGTCGTGCTCCCCTTCACCGGCCTGGACCGACCCGTCACCGTGACGGTGCAGTTGCCCGCCGGCGCGGTGTTCGTCACCGACGGCGGCAATAACCGGGTGGTGAAGCTGGCGGCGAATTCGCCCACCCAGTCCGTGCCCCCGCTCTCCGGGCTCAACAGCCCCGTCGGCGTGGCGGCCAGCGGCGACGACCTTTTCGTCACCGACGCCAGCGGCAGCCGGGTGTGGTGGTCGAAAGCCCCCCGGACGACGCCGACGCCGCCGTGGCAATCCGCGTCGAGCACCGAGTGGATGGGGCCGTTCAGCGGCCTGAACTCGCCCCGCGGCGTGTTCTGGGTCATGGGCCAGCAGTTCTACGTCGTCGATGGCGGCAACAACCGGGTGCTGATGTGGCACGACGGGATGAACGCGCCGCAGGTGCTGGGCTTCACGGGCCTGAACAACCCGGACGGCATCGCGGTCGACGATTTTTCGAACGTCTTTGTCGCCGACACGGGCAACAACCGCGTGGTCCTGCTGAAGGGCGACGGCACCCAGAGCGTGCTGGCCTTCACCGGCCTCAACGGTCCGCAGGGCGTGGCGGTGTACTCCGGCGACGTTTACGTGGCCGACGGCGGTAACAACCGCGTGGTGAAGCTCAAGACCGACCGCACCACCAAGGCCACCACCCAGTCCATCCTGCCGATCAGCGGCCTGAAGAACCCGCGCGGCGTCGCGCTCGACGGCCAGGGCAACCTGTACGTCGTCGACAGCGGCAACAACCGGGTGCTGAAGCTGGACAAGGCATTTGCGGCACAGTGACCCAGCCGACGCGCCCGGCGGTCAGGCCGGTGAGCCGCTGGCCTACGTGGTCGTCGCCGACGGCCGAACCGAACGGCCGGTGCCGATCTTCGATCAGCTCTTCGTCGGCCGCGAATGCGCCGGCATCGGCGTCACGCGCCGGCTGGTGATCGACGATCCCGAAATCTCGCGCACCCACCTGGAAATCCGGCTGGACGCCGCCGGCGATCAGGCGTTCGTGATCGACACCAGCAGCAACGGCACCCTGCTCAACGGCATTCGGATCGAACGCGCGGTCGCGCTGCCGATCAGGCCCGGCGACGAGATCCGGTTGGGCGACGTGGTGCTGACGTTTCGCTCGCAGCGTTTCACGGCCGTGCCCAGGGGGCCCGCGCAGCGGACGCGTGAGCGGATCGGCCGGGCCGCCATGGTGATGGTGGTCGGCGACATCGTCAACTACTCGACGATCTCGCAGATGACGGACGAGGGGGTGATGGCGCGCGGCCTGCACACGCTGTGGAATCGGCTGGGCGAGGTGCTGCGCGCGCACCGCGGCACGCTCAGCTACTACGCCGGCGACGCGCTGTTCGCGGTCTGGGAACTCGGCCGGTTCCCGGACGCCGGCGAGCTGGCCATCGACTTCGCCCTGGCTGCGAACGCGCTGGTCGGGGAATTGGCGCCCGGCCTGCCGCTGCGCGACCCCGATGGCTCGCCGATCCGTATGGGCTGGGGCGTGGTGCAGGGCATGGTGGCCCTGGCCGCGATGACCCGATCAACCGACGCGGTCATCGGCGACGCCACCAACGTGGCGTTTCGGTTGTCGGGACTCGCGGGCCGGGACGGGCGGGCGCCGGTGCTGGTGACCGGCGAGGTGCGCCGCACCGTTGCCGCGCCGTTCGTGTGGGGCGAGGGCGAAGAGGTGGAGCTGAAGGGGCGCCGTGGAACCGAGACCGTGTTCCCGGTGCTCGCGCGCGAGGCCCGCCGCTGACGGCGCCGCGGCCGGGGATCCTTCCAAGAATCCTTCCAAGGATCCTTCAAGGCGCCCGGAGCATCCTTCGGGGCATGAGGAAGGCCGCGCCGCTCGCCGTCGGAACCGTTTGGGCGGCCGCGGTTTTCTGCCCATCGGCGGGCGCCGATCCCACGCCGGACCATTACGCGAACGTCAGGACCCCGTCGCCGCCGATGCGCTGCCAGGTCTCCTCGGACTACGGCAACCGGCGGGGCCCCACGGTCGTGTGCCAGACGGCCGGCTTCCCGCAGTCCCCGATGAATCCCGCGCCGTATCCGGGTTGGGCCGGGGATCCGCTGGTGTTGCATCAGGATCAGGCCATCGTCAGCGCGTCCGGCCAATTCGAGTGGCGGACGGCCAATCTCGGTTTGGCCCCGCCCGGTCAGCCCGACACCACGCTGGTCGAGGGGCAGACCTACCACCTGCACGGCTGGACGATCGCGCCCGCCGCCGGGGGCACCCGTTTCACCAACGACGCGACGGGACACGGGATGTTCATCGCCGGGGGCTACCGCGTCGAGCCCTTCTGACCCCAAACGCCATGTCCCGGCCAGTGGCCCTCGACACGCGATTGGGCGTCTCGGGTTGTTAACCTGGCGAAATGGACGAGCCCAGCGACAAGTCGGCGAAGTCGCCGCTTGCGGCCACCAGTCGGGCCCTGCTGTGCATGATGTCCTACGAGGAGGAGGTCTCCGGTTACGACCTCAAGAAATGGATCGACTGGAGCGTCGACCTCTACTACTGGAGCCCGTCCTACAGCCAGATCTACACCGAGCTGAAGAAGCTCGAGGGCCTCGGGCTGGTCACGTCGCGCGTCGAGCGCGACGAGGGCACCCGCACCCGCCGGCTCTACAAGATCACCCAGGCCGGGATGGCCGCCGCGATCGAGTGGGTCAACCACGCCCCGGTCGATCCGCCGGTGCTCAAGCACAGCGTGCTGCTGCGCGTCACATTCGGTCACCTCACCAACCCGGCACGGCTCAAGGAACTGCTGCAGGAGCACGTGGCGTACGCCGACGCCCGCCACCGCAAGGCGGTGGAAGACGCCGACGGCGCCGAGGTCGAACCCGCCTGGGCGTATTCGGTGATCGCGCTGCGCTGGGCGGCGAAGTACTACGCCGCCGAGCGCGAATTCGCCCTGGAGCTCATGAAGGAGATCGACGAGGCGGACGCGATCATGCAGAAGGCCGCCAAGGGTGGCTTCGGGAAACCGCGCCCGACACCGGGTTATTGGCGCGAGGTCGAGAAGCAGGTCCAGGCCAGGCGCGAAGCCGACTAGTCCCGATCGTCTCGACCCGCCGCGTCCAGCGCGGCATCCAGGGCCGCAACGTAGCCGTAGACCAATCCCTGCGCGATCGTCGCGCCCGCCCCCGGGTACGTCGTGCCGAACGCGTTCGCGGCGGTGTTGCCGATCGCGTACAGCCCCGCGATCACGCCGCCGTCCTCGCGCAGCACCCGCGCCCGCGCGTCGGTCTTGAGCCCGCCGCACGTACCCAGATCGCTGAGTACCATTTCCACGGCGTAGAAGGGCCCGTTGACCAGTGGGCGCAGGTTGGGATTCGGCCTTATCGTCGGGTCGCCGTAGTACCGGTCGTACGCGCTGCGACCGCGGCCGAAGTCGGGATCCTTGCCGGCGGAGGCGTTTTCGTTGAAGCGCGTCATCGTCTGGGAGAACTCCGGCACCGGAACGCCCATCCGCGCGCCCAGCTCGCCGAGGCTGTCGGCCCGCACCGCGATGCCGCCGTCGTACCATGCCTGCGGGATCCGCATCCGCGGAAACAGCTCTGCGCCAAAGACGTAACTGTTCCGGTACTGCTGGTCGAAGACGATCCACATGGCCTCCACCGCGTTGCCCGACCGCTCCAGCTCGAGCAGCCGCTGGCCGAACGACATGTAGTCCGCCGACTCGTTGGCGAACCGGTGGCCGCGCTGGTCCACGATCAGCGAGCCCGGAAGCGACCGCTCGGCCAGCATCACCGCCGGGGCCCGGCCGGGCAGGGGAGCGATGGCCGGAAACCACCACGCCTGGTCCATCAGCGCGATGCCTGCACCGATTTCCTGCCCCGCGCGGATCCCGTCGCCGGTGTTGGATTCGGCGCCCAGGCTCAGGTTGGCGCCCAGCGATTCCGACTGGAACTTCCACCGCATGTCCATGCTGTGGTCGAAACCGCCGGTGGCCAGCACCACACCCCGTCGCGCGGTGATGGTCACCTCGCGCCCGGCGTGCTCCACGACCGCGCCGGTCACGCGGCCGCCGTCGGCCGGGCTGCTCACCAGGCGCAGCAGCGTGGTGTCGGTCCACACCGGGATGCCCGCGCGCAGCACGCCCGCGAACAACCCCGCCATCAGGCCCTGGCCGCCCGCCGCGTAGCGCCGGCCCAGCAGGCGGCCGCCCACGCCCTGCGCCACCCGCTTGGCGAAGGTCGGGATGCCCTTGCGCGGCACCCGGGCCACCAGGTTCATCCACCGATAGTCGGCGCCGGTGGTGGGTATCGAGAAGCCGGCCTCCAGCACGCCGGGGCGCAGGCGGGTGCGGTACCCGCCGAGGATCGACGTGTCCAGCGGGTGGCACTCGCAGGTGCGGCCCGCGGCGCTGCCGCCCGGCTCCTCCGGGTGGTAGTCGGAGTAGTCGCGGGCCCAGAACAGCCGCAGTGGGGTGGTGCGGCCCAGCATGTCGACGGTCGCGGCGACGTGCGCGAGGAAGCCGGCCGATCGCGGCGGGGGCGCCGACCCGGCGACCACCGCGTCCAGGTAGGCGGCCGCGCGGTCGGGTGTGTCGCCGGCGCCCGCCGCGCGCAGCACGGGGGAGGCCGGCAGCCACAGCGCGCCCCCCGAGCGGGCGGTCGAGCCGCCCACGCGCGACGACTTCTCGACGATCAGCACCGACAGCCCACGCTCCCGGGCGGCCAGCGCCGCGGCCATGCCGGTGCCCGAGCCGACGACCAGCAGGTCCACGGTGGTGTCGGCGACGGGAAGTCCGGCGGGAATCGCGGAAGTCTCGGACTTCGTCGTCGCGCTGTGCGGGGCCACGTCGGCAACCGTAGGCCGCTGCGGCGCGGAAAATGAAGTCCCGTCCTGATCAGTGGAACAGCTCGTCCCGCCGGCCCGGCCGCGGGAGTTCAATCCTTCCCATGACGTCGCACACCGAGGCCGACGAGGTTCGGCTCATCGAGGCGCAGGCCGCGCCGACGAGGTTCGCGCGCGGATGGCATTGCCTGGGCCTGCTCAGGGATTTCGCCGACGGCAAGCCGCACGCGATCAACGCCTTCGGGCAAAAGCTGGTCGTCTTCCGCGGCGGGGACGGCGCCATCAACGTGCTCGACGGCTACTGCCGGCACATGGGCGGGGACCTTTCGCAGGGCGAGGTCAAGGGCAACGAGATCGCGTGCCCGTTCCACGACTGGCGCTGGGGCGGCGACGGGCGCTGCAAGCAGGTGCCGTACAGCAGGCGCACGCCCCGGATGGCCCGCACGGGGGCGTGGACCACGCTGCAGCAGGACGGGATGCTGTTCGTCTGGAACGACCCGGAGCGCAAGCCACCGCCACCGGAGGTCACCATTCCGCGCATCGAGGGCGCCACCAGCGACGAGTGGACCGACTGGCACTGGTACAGCACGGTCGTGGAAAGCAACTGTCGCGAAATCATCGACAACGTCGTGGATATGGCGCACTTCTTCTACATCCATGGCTCGCTGCCGACGTACTTCAAGAACATCTTCGAGGGACACGTCGCCACGCAGTACATGAACGGCGGGAGCCGGCCCGACATCGGAAGCCCCGAGGGGAGCCAGCTGCTCGGCACGACGTCGGTGGCGTCCTACTACGGCCCGTCCTTCATGATCGACGACCTGACCTACCACTACGAAGACGGCGACGCCCAAACGATTCTGATCAACTGCCACTACCCGATCGACGCGAATTCGTTTGTGCTGCAGTACGGGATCATCGTCAAGAAGTCGGAGAAGCTGCCCGGGGACGAGGCCATGCGGACCGCGATCGGCCTCGGCGATTTCGTGAAGATCGGCTTCGAGCAGGACGTGCAGATCTGGCGGCACAAGGCGCGCATCGACAACCCCTTGCTGGTCGAGGAGGACGGGCCCGTCTATCAGTTGCGCCGCTGGTACCAGCAGTTCTACGTCGATGTCGCCGACGTGCAGCCGGACATGGTGGACCGCTTCGAGTTCGAGCTGGACACCACCCGGCCCTACGAGGCGTGGATGAAGGAGGTCGAGGCGAACATGGCGGCCCAGGCGGCGGGCCCGGTTTGATGCCGGTCCGGGCCGACAACCGCCTCGAGGAGGCGCCGATGGTCCCCGTGGCGTGCCGGCGCTGCGGCGCGGGGGTGCTGGCGCGCAAGAGCAGCTGGAGCCAGACCAGCGTGCAGTGGAGCGCCGATGCCACGGCGCGGTGCGCCGAACGCGCCGAAGCGCAGCGGATTTCGGCGCCCGCTGGCCGCGGCGTGTTCCTGGTGTGCTCGGCGCTGAGCGCGTCGATCGCCGACGCGGTGCGCCGCGGCGAGCTGTTCATCGTCGACGAGACGGCCCCCGCGGCGACGTAGGTCGCGCGGCGCCCACCGATTCACAACGTGAAGGCGCTGATCGGCGCCTCGTCCGGGTAGACCGACGGGCCGCCCAGGTCGTAGGCGGCGTTGATGGCGCGGATGAAATCCGGGTCGTGCAGCGGTTCGCTCGGCACGTCGAGCTTGATGCCCCGCCCGTTGACGTCGTCGACCATCATGTCGATGGCCCGCTCGATGGTCAGGTCGTCGGAGCCCTCCATGTTCTTTTTCAGCTCGTCGAAGTCGGAGAACACCTCGGCCGACCAATGCACCAAGAACCGCAGCTGCTCGGTGTGGTGGCGCGCGATCACCTCGTCACCGTTTTTCAGCAGCCACCGGTCGCGGTCGCCGGGGTCGCCGGTGAACACGGTGTCGAAGGCCAGGCCGGGCGGAATCTGTTGGTCGAGTGGCCCGTTGGCCTCCCCGCGGTGCACCATCATCTCGTTTTGCACCACGACGCCGCGGTTGTAGATGGGCGGCAGCACGCGCTGCGGCGGCCGCAGCGGGCCGTCGGGCCAGTAGGTGAATCCGCTGCCGGAGTCGAGCGAGAACCAGGTGATGACCTGGGCCATCTTGATCAGGTAGTCCTGAAACAGGCCGGACTTGCCCATCACGCTGGTGAGCCAGGTCGGCGCGTTCTCGTGGCGCACGCCACGGAAACTGGGCGAATCAAGGTGCCCCGGATCGCGATTCGCACACGGCCCGTTGATGTTGAACAACATCAGCTGCGGCTTGGCGTACTCGGCGTTCCAGTAGCTCTTGGCCATCTCCAGGAATTGCGCGTTGTAGAAGCAGTCGTGCAGCTCGGGGTAGAGCACCGCACCGTAGTTGGCGAGGTAGCCGCGAAACGTCGGGGTGAGAAACAGATCCAGCGACGGGGTGAACCCTTCGGGGAAGACGCCGCTCATGGTGGCGAGCAATTCGTCGGCCGACGCAAAGTGCTGCGCGATGATCAGCCGCCACGGGCCGCGGGTGCGCACCACGTCGAGCAGGCGCTCGCGCTGATCGTCGGTGTAGACGTCCCGGATCTCGCGGGGCGGCGCGGCCGGCCGCAAGACCTCGGAAAGTTCCATCCGCCGCTCGTCGGTGAGCATCAGTCGTCTCCTTCTGCAGTTGGTGGGGTGGTCTGGGGGTGGGTCCGCCGCAAGGGCGGCGGATACGCGAATTTCGTGCGCAGCAGCGCCCCGACCTCGGCGATGGCCAACCGGCCCCGCGCGGTCGCGTCCGAGCGCATCAAAAAGCCGTGATACATCCCCGGATACCGCGTGCTGGTGGTCTGCACACCCGCGTCGCGCAGCCGGTCGGCATAGCGCTCGCCCCAGTCGCGGATCGGGTCGCAGCCCGCGGTCACCACGATCGCCGGCGGCAGGCCCGACAGGTCGGTGGCGTACGCCGGGACCAGGTAGGGATCGTGGGGGAGCCCCGCACCGCCGTCGGTGAGGGCATGCAGGAACTCGATGTCGTCGCGACAAAGCATCGGAGCGTCGGCCAGGGCGGTGATCGACGGGGCCGTCATGTCGCGATCCAGACCGGGATACAGCAGCACCTGCGCACAGACCGGCGGGCCGCCCCGGTCACGCGCGGCCAGCGCGACCGCCGCCGCCAGCGAACCGCCCGCGCTGTCACCGACCACCGCGAGGCGGCCCGCGTCGACCCCGATTTCGCCGGCGTGCTGCGACACCCAGCTGGTGGCGGCGTAGGCGTCGTCGAACTGCGCCGGGGGCGCCGACTCGGGCGCCAGTCGGTAATCCACGGCCACCAGCGTCGCCGCGCACGCCGACGCCAGGGCGCGGGCCAGCGGTTCGAACGAATGGTTGGAGCCCATCACCAGCCCGCCGCCGTGGAAGTACACCAGGACCGGCGCCCCGGAATCAGTTGTCGGGTAGTAGATCCGGGCCGGTATCGGTCCGCCGGCCCCGGGCACGGTGGCGTCGGCGATGCGGGCCATCTCGGGCATCGCGTCGGGCAGTGGCGCGGATTCGATCGCGGCGCGCACCGCGGCCAGGCCCCGCTCGCGCATCGAGGGAAGGTCGCCGAACGAGGCGACACGTGCGGCGGCGTCGGGATCCAACGTGGGCGTCGTCATCGTCTGAGGGCCGGCGGTCGTTGCGCGGCGAGCACATTCGCTCGTTCCGTCATGGCCGCCGCGACCGACGGCTGGGTGAGCAGATAGAACCTGCCCCCGGCGGCCTGCTCGAATACCGTCTCGGCGGCGGCCAGTGGATCCATGGCCCCCGCCTTGACCTCGAGCATGGCCGCCCGCTGCTGCTCGGCGGCCGCGGCGTCGGTGGCGCGGGACGGGTCCACCCCGCCCGCGGACTCGAAGATGTTGGACACCACCGCGCCCGGCAGCACGGCCTGCACGTGGACGTGGTGGCCGTGGCCGGCCGACTCGACATCCAGGCGCAGGCACTCCGTCAACGCCAGCACCGCGTGCTTGCTCGCGATGTACGGCGCCTGCAAGGGGATGGCCACGACCCCGCCGACCGACGACAGGTTCCACACCCAGGCCTGCTCCCCGGCGGCCATCATCCTCGGCACGAAGGCCCGCACGCCGTAAAAGACGCCGCTGATGTTGACGTCCACGACGCGCCGCCAGTTGTCGACGGGCGTGTCCCAGAGGTAGCCGAACTGTTCGACTCCGGCGTTGTTCACCAGCAGCCGCACCGCGCCGACATCGCGGTATGTCGTCTCGGCGAGCCGCTCCACGGCGTCGGGGTCCCGCACGTCGCAGGTGACGCCGATCGCGGTGGCACCGGCCGCGCGCAGCTCGTCGCGGACGGCCGCGACGGCGTCGGCGTCGATGTCGGCGAGGACCACCGTCATCCCCAATGCCGCGGCGTGACGGGCCATTCCGGCGCCGACGCCACCGCCGGCCCCGGTGATGACGGCGACGCCGCCGGAGAATGCATCCCGCGCGCTCACCGGTCTAGGAGGCGGCGGCGGTGTCCGCGTCGAGCTCGGACAGCGGCACCGAGTTGGTGGTGTCCAGAACGATGTCCATCTCGGTGAACTCCAGCCCGCCCGCGCCGCGTCGCACCGCGACGGTCGCGACGCCGCTGGACACGGCGAACGGCACGAAGTTCGCCACCTGGTTGACGAAGAGGTAGAAACGCGCGCGGGTGACCCCGCCGTCGGTTCCGATGCGGTGCACGTTGGTGGCGTGATGGCGCAGGGGGTAGGGGCTCTGCTTGCGATGGTCCGACAGCCAGTCCATGACCGCGTCCCGGCCACGCAGCTCGGGTGACATCAACTCCTCGAAGGGGCTGGCGCCCGAATCGCTTCGGGTCACGTACCGCACGTCGTCGGCGTACCGCGCCGCGAGCTCGCCGTAGTGCGCCTCGTCGTAGTGGTACCAGAAACCCGCGATGAACTCCTGCAGCTCGGCCACCGTGATGTCGTTGCTCATGGCGGCGAGTCAACTCGGTTGTGGGCCGCGCGAAGGGGGCGATGCCCGTTCAGTGGGACGAAGTCCTCCGCCGGGGGGCGCGCGGCCCCGATACTCGTGCCATGACGCCTGCCGCCCCGGTGGATCCCGACGAGCTGCGGGTCAACCTGCGTCAGGCCGATCCCGGGGTCCTGGTTGCCGTGCTGGCGCAGTTGACCGGTGATCACGCGGTGGTCGACCGGTTCGGCCCCAAGATCGACCACGTTCCCGATCCCCCGGAACAGGCCGGCGTCACCGATTCCGAGACGGCGGCCGAGCTCGTCGACGCGGTGGTGGCCGCGGTCCGGTCACCACGGCCGGCAGCGGCCGTCGCGGCCGACGACCCCGATCTGTTTGCGCGGATCGCGCCGCTGGCCCTCGGTGGCACCATCGGCGCCGAATACCTGCCGATGTTGTTGGAGCAGGGTGGCTTTCAGCCGCGGCAGCCGGTGTTGCCGCGCACCTCCAAGCTCCCCGACGGCTTTCGGGTCGCGGTCATCGGCGCGGGCATCGCCGGGCTGACCGCGGCTCTGGAGCTGGCGGACGCCGGCATCGAATACCAGATCTTCGACCGCAACGCCGAGGTCGGAGGCACCTGGTACACCACCACCTACCCGGGCATCGGCGTCGACACCCCGTCGGCGTACTACTCGCTGTCGCGCGACGTCAAGGGCGACTGGTCCAGCTACTACCCGATGGGCCCGGAGTATCAGGCGTACCTGGTGTCGGTCGCCGACAAGAACGACCTCCGGCGGCACACCAGGTTCGCCACCGAGGTCGAGGCGCTGTGGTGGGACGACGAGCGCCGGCGGTGGCAAATCCATGCGGTGGGCCCCGACGGTGCCCGGGACGTGAGCTACGCGAACGTCGTGATTCCCGCGGCCGGCTACCTCAACCGGCCGCGCTGGCCGGACCTGCCGGGCCGCGAGACGTTCTCGGGGTCGTCGGTGCATTCGGCCCAATGGGATCCCGGCCTGGACCTGACCGGCAAGCGGGTGGCCGTCATCGGCGCGGGCTGCACCGCGGTGCAGATCGTCGACGCGTGCGTGGACGAGGTGGCACACCTGACGGTGTTTCAGCGTCAGCCGCACTGGGTGGCGCCGCGGCGACGGGCCTCCGACGACGTGCCCGCCTATCAGCGGTGGCTGGGCACGCGGCTGCCGTTCTACGCCAACTGGATCCGGCTCAAGTCGTTCTGGGGGACCGCGGACAACAACTACCCGGTGATCCTCCACGAACCCGAGTGGGCGGCCCGGCACCTGTCGATCTCGCCGGCCAACGACGCGCTGCTGCAGTTGTGCCTTGACTACATCCACCGGGTGTTCGGCGCGGACAGCGAGTTGGCCCGCAAGGTCACACCCGACTTCGCGCCTTACGGCAAGCGGATCATCCGGGATCCCGGTGGCTACTACGCGGCGCTGGCGCGCGACCACGTCGACGTGGAGGCGAGCGAGCCGGCGCGGGTCACCGAGGCGGGCCTCGTGACCGCCGACGGCCGCCAGATCGACGTCGACGTCATCGTCTATGCGACCGGCTATCACCTGGATTTCCTGTCGCGGGTGGACATCCGGGGCCGGCAGGGCCGGAGGCTGGTCGACGAGTGGGGCGACAGCCCGCGCGCGTACCGGGGCGGGACCGTGCCCGGATTCCCCAACATGTTCATCTCGTCGGCGCCCAATTACAGCCCCGGTCATGGCGGCGGGCACAACTTCGGCGTCGAGGTGATGGTGCACTACGTCATGGAGTGCCTGCAGCTGATGGCGCTGCGGGACGCGTCGGTCATGGAGGTGACCCGGCGCGCGTACGAGGACTACGTCGCCGAGATCGATGCCACCATGGCCGGCACGGTCTGGTGCCACACGCCGGGCGCGCATACCTACTACCGCTCGGGCGGGGGACGCATCGTGATTTCGTTCCCGTACCGGCTGGTCGACGTGTGGCGCGGCCATCGCGCCCCGATCGAATCCGACTTCGACCTACGATGACGAGCGAATTGCTTTCCGGCAAAACGGCTTTGGTCACCGGAAGCAGCCGTGGGATCGGGCGGGCGATCGCGCAGCGGCTGGCCGCCGAGGGCGCCACCGTGGCGGTCACGGCACGGTCCCACGCGCCGTCCTCGTCGCTTCGCGGGGGTGCGGCCTCGACGCTGCCCGGCACCGTCGGCGAGACCGTCGATTTGATCCGGGCCGCGGGCGGGGACGCGTTCGCGGTCGTGGCCGACCTGGAGGACCCCGGGCAGCGCGACGGGCTGGTGGCCGAGGTGCTCGGGCGCACCGGCCGCGTCGACATCCTGGTCAACAACGCCGGGTTCGCCGACTACGCGCTCGTCGACGAGATGAGCCTGCAGACGTTCGACCGCACGGTGGAGCATTACCTGCGCGTGCCCTTCGCGCTCACGAAAGCCGCCGTGCCGCACATGCGCCGGCAAGGCGCGGGCTGGATCGTCAACATCGGCTCGGTGACCGGCCTTGCGCCCGCGCGGCCATATCGGGACTACAACAAGGACTCCGGCGACGTGATCTACGCGTCGGTGAAGGCGGCGCTGCACCGCTTCACCCAAGGCGTCGCCGCGGAACTGCTCGATGCCAACATCGCGGTGAACTGCGTCGCGCCGTCGACCGCGGTCCGCACTCCCGGTGCGGCGCAACTGATCCCGGCGGCGTTTCCGACCGAGCCGGTGGAGTATCTGGCCGAAACGGTACTGGCGATGTGCCATCTGCCCGCCGCCCAGCGAACCGGTCTGGTCGCCTTCAGCCTGCACTATCCCTGGTCGCAGGGCCTGCCGGTGCGCGGCCTGGACGGAACGTCCGAGTTGCCGCCGCTGCCGCCGCCGGCGAGCGCCAACCCGAACATCCTCCCCGCGGGGATCTAGCTCAGCACGCCGCCGGCGATCGCGCAGAAGCTGTGGCACACCCGGTCGCGGACGATCACGTCGGTGGTCTCGGGATCGAACCACCGGTCCACGACGGCCCAGTGGATCGGATGCATGAGGTAGGGCCCCATCAGCCCGTCGACGTCGCTGAACTCCTGCTCGAAGACGTGGGTCCACTCGGTGGGCCCGATCGCCTCGGATACCCGGCTCAGTTGCCACGCACGGATGGTCCGCACGTAGCGCGGCATCGACGACAACTCGCGCTCGAAGCGGACGACGGTCGACTCGGGGGTGCCCGGCGCCACGCGCAGCAACAGCGTGCGGTAGACGGTGCCTGCGGTGTCGCCCCGGCGTTGGGGCACACCCGAATAGCCCACCCCGTTGACGCGGGTCACGGCGGGCTCGACCAGCAGCGCTGCGAATTGCCCCGCCACGCGGGCCCAGTGGTCCTCGGTGGCGAACCGCAGATGCACGAGGACGTCACCGCCGTTGCGGGTGCCCGGCAACGTCGGCCCCACGACCCAGCGCGGGACTCCGGCCGCGGCCGCGGCGGCACTCAACTCCGCGACCAGCCGGTCGCGACCGGCCGGGACGACGTCGAGCAGCCTGGTGACGCTATACATCGCACAGGCCGGCCACGTCGGCGGCGGCCGCGGCGAACGATCGCGACCGCTCCTGCACCAATTCGCCGACGCGCGACCACCATTCGGCCAGCGCGGGATCGGAGCGGCCCCGCCACGTCATCCGCCACCATGCCGGCGGGTCGGGCAGGGTCCACGTGATCGTGACGGTGTTGGGCAGCTCGTCGGACCAGATGGGCGGGCTGACCAGCACGTCGCGCAGCGTCATTCCGCGGGCGCGCGCGCCGGGAGCGTAGTCCGCGAGATAGGTGTCGACGAACCGGCGGGCGCAGCCCGGGCGGGTGACAACCCGGTCGATGACGAACACGCGGTCCTCGGCCATGGGCGCAGCTCAGGCGTACTGCAGCGCGGGACGCGATCCGGCCGGTGCGGGCCGAAGCGGCCGGAGCGGCCGGAGGGGCTGCAGGGTCGGCGCGACCCGTCGCGGGCCGTCCTCGACATTGCGCCAGATGCCCATCGCCGTCATGCGCACCGGGGCGGTGAGCCGCTGGTCGAACGCCATGCGGTTCACCGGGCCGCACACCGACACCGCAGCGACGACTTCCTCGGCCTCACCGGGGCCGCCGATCGGGGCCGCGACGCAACCGAATCCGGGCAGCGATTCCTCCCGTTCGAAGGCGACCCCGTGGGCACGGACCTTGGCCAGTTCGATGGCGAGCTGCGCGCCGGTGCCGATCGAGTACTTCGTCTTGCGCACCCGCAGGTCGAGCTCGGCGTGCTCGTCGCGGTAGGCCAGGATCGCCTTGCCGACGGCCGTGCAGTGCGCGGGCTGGCGACCGCCCACGCGCGTCGGGATCCTCTGGCCGCCGATCTTGTCGAGGTAGACGACGTCGGGCCCGTCCAGCACCGCGAGGTGCACGGCAAGCCCGGTGGCGCGGTGCAGCTCGCCCAGCAGCGGGGCGGCGGCCCGCACCAGGCGGTCCTGATGCACGGCCAGGGAGCCCAGCTCCACCAGCCGCATGCCCAGCTCGTAGTCGCGGCCGCTACGGCGCAGCCAGCGCAGCTGGACGAGGCGCTCGAGCATCCGGTGCGCCGAGGAGCGGGGCAGGCCGGTCCGTCGGACGATCTGGGCCAGCGTCAGCCGCCCTGGGCCTTCGAAGGCGTCCAGGACCAGCGAGATGCGGTCGATGACGGCCGTGGGGGTTTCGGCGGGCGCGGGCATACATCCTCCTGGCTGGCATATTCCTATTAGGAATATAGGGGATGGCGAGCGGTCGCAAAAGCCCCCGCGCGCTCGGCGTGTCGGGGGCTTTGCGACCGCTTGGGGTGGAGGGGACTCAGCCCTTCGCGGCGGACCGTCCCGCGCGCCGGCCGTAGAAGCTGCCGTCGCCCAGCGAGACGCCGCTGGCGTAACCCCACGCGGCCAGGCCGGCGGTGCAGCGGCCCGCGGCGAACAGCCCCGGGATGGGCTCGCCGCCGACGTGCAGCACCTCGGCGTCCAACGTGGTGGCCAGCCCGCCGAGGGTGAATCCGCCGGTGTTGTCGCGGAGGTCGATCGCGCCGACCGGGGAGCCGATCGGCTTGATCCACTCGGGTTTCTTGTGCAGGAGCGGGTCCTCGCCGCGGCCCGCGCCGTCGTTGTAGGCGGCGACGGTCGCCTGCAGCGAACCGGGCGCCAGCCCCATCTCGCCTTCCAGGTCGGCCACCGTGTCGGCCACCCAGGTCGGCTGCCGCAGCATGAACTTCGGCGACCAGGAGGCCATCGCCTCCTGCTGCGCGTCGTCGTCGATGATCAGGTAGGCGACGTTGTCCTGCTGGTAGAGCGTGAGCTGCCCGATCCGGCCCGGGTAGGTGTCCTCGGCGACGTAGCGCTGGCCGCGGCCGTTGACCAGGATGCCGCGCACGAGCTGCTGGGGGTCGATGAAGATCGCGACCTCGGTCGCGTCCATGTGGGCCAGGTCGGCGCCCAGCGCCTGGGCCATCCGGATCGCCTGCCCGTCGTGCTGCTCGATCGACGCCGCCGGGCGGCCGGCGATCCGCGGCGCGTAGCGCGCGACCATGTCGTCGTTGTAGGCGAAGCTGCCGGTGGCGAGCACGACCCCGGACCGCGCCCGGATCGACATCTCCTCCCCGTACCGGCGGGCGCGGATGCCGGCGACGCGGCCGTCGGATTCGGTGATGAGGCGCTGGACACGCACGTCGTACAGCGCCCGCGCGCCGGCCGCCGCGGCCGTCTCGACGAGCGGCTTCATCAGCATGTAGCCCGCGCTCGCCTCGCCCTGCTTCTTGTTCGACATCTGCGGGACGTGCCCGCGCGGGGCCGGGGCGGCGATGGTGTTGAACGGGAAGGAGTTCTCGCCGCCGCTGTACATCAGGCCCTGATCGCCCATCGGCTCCCAGCCCGGCTCGGAGAAGAACTCCGCCTTGAACGGGACGCCGCAGCCGACCAGCCAGTCGAAGTGGGCGACGCTGCCGGCGCAGTAGTCGGCGATCCGGTCCACGTCGGCGCCCGGGCCCATCGCGACCTCGAGGAAGGCCGCCATGTTCTCGACGGAATCGTCGAAGCCGCAGGCCTTTTGCAGCGGGGTGCCGCCACCGAGGTAGATGAATCCACCGGCCATCGCCGCCGCGCCGCCCCAGGATCCGGTGCGCTCCAGCACCAGCACGTCGGCGCCGGACCGGGCCGCTTCGACCGCCGCGGCCGCACCGGCGACGCCGTAGCCGGCGATGACGACGTCGGCCTCCTGATCCCACGACGTGATCGACGCGGCCGGCACCGGGCTGACGTCGTTTGTCATAGCTTCGTCACCGGTCTGTCACCGGTCCCTCAGGGCCTCATCGCGGCGGGCATCTCGCCGACCCATTGATGGCCCCAGTAGCTATCGGCGGTGATTTCCTCTGCGCTGTAATACGTTTCGTCGACGCGCATGCCGTCGGTGCCGAACTCGATGTCCCAGTCGCCGGGGGCGCGGACGTAGAACGACACCATCTTGTCGTTGGTGTGCCGCCCCAGCGTAGACGACAGCTGGAAGCCCTCGGCGTTGACGCGGTCCAGCGCCTGACCCACCGCGTCGAGGGTGTCGACCTCCACCATGATGTGCACCAGGCGCGGATCCCGCTGGTGCATGGCGGGAACGATCGCCAGGCTGTGGTGCCGCTCGTTGATGCCCAGGAAGCGGACCCGCACCGGGCCGAACTCCTTGGGCAACGGCACCCTGAACGCGCCGCGGGAACGGAACCCCAGTACCTCGGTGTAGAAGTCGAACAGCGCGTTGGGATCCATCGCGGGCACCACGACATGGCCGAGGCCCTGATCGCCGGTGACGAATCGCGCGCCGAAGGGCGTGACCACCGGGCTGTGGTCGAGCACCGGTCCGTGAAACACCTCGAGGGTGTGGCCCGCCGGGTCCTCGAAGGTGATCACCTCTTCGACGCGGCGGGCCTCGGCGTCGTCGACCGAGAGCTGCTTGAACGCCACGCCGGCGCCGTCGAGGGTGGCTTTGACCCGTTGCAGCGCCGCGTGGTCGCGCACCTCCCAGCCGATGGTGAGCACCCGGTCGGTCTCGGCCGGGACGACGACGATGCGCGCCGCGCGTTCGTCCATCCGCAGATACAGCGCCGACGGGTCGGGCCCCTTGCCTTCGGCGAAACCCAGCACGCCGAACGCGAACTGTCGCCAGCGGTCGATGGCATGGGTGGAAAGGGTAATGTAGCCAAGGCTTTTCAGGTCGGTCACGTGGTCTCCTAGATCAGGGCCCGCAACGGGCCCTCGGGCGGATCGACACCCAGCGAACTGAGCGCCGACGCGTGGTAGGTGGTCCCGGGGACGTGGATCGCGTGTAGGTGGCCGACGTGCACGTCGCGCCAGTACCGCTGCAGGGGCTTGTCCATCCGGGCCGCATTGCCGCCGGAGCGGGCGAAGATCTCGTCGACCGCCGACACCGCGCGCCACACCGCGCGCACCTGGGTGCGGCGACCCGCCGCGCGGTCGGCGAACGACACCTCCTTGCCGGCGGCGACCATGTCGTAGATGCGGTCGACGTTGGCCAGCAGTTCCTGGCGGGCGGCGTTGATGTCGGCGGCCGCCTCCCCGATGGCGTACATGACGTAGGGGTCGTCCTTGATCGCGGTTCCGGTCGCGCCCACGCGCTCGCGCTGGTAGTCCAGGTGGGCCGCCAGCGCGCCCTCGGCGATGCCGATGGTGGCCGCCGAAATGCCCAGCGGGAACATCGTCGACCAGGGCATCAAATACAGCGGCTCGGTCATGCCGGCCTCGCGCTGGGCGGTGCCGTCCATCACTTTGGTCGCGTCCATGGTGCGGTAGGCCGGGACGAACGCGTCCTTGACGATGACGTCCTTGGAGCCGGTGCCGCGCAGCCCCACCACGTCCCAGGAGTCCTCCACGATCTGGTAGTCCTTGCGGGGCAGGATCATGTGCAGCATCTGCGGCGGCATCAGCGGGATGCCCTTGTCGTCGCCGAGCATCGCCCCCAGGATGATCCAGTCGCAATGGTCGGTGCCGGAGCTGAACTGCCAGCGGCCGTTGAAGATGTAGCCGCCATCCCCTCCGTCAATGGGCTTGGCCACGCCCTGCGGCGCGTACGGGGACGCCATCCACGTGTCGACGTCGTCGCCCCACACCTCGGCGGGCACCCTCGGGTCGGCGTAGGCCAACTGGTAGGGGTGCACGCCGACCACGCCGACGATCCAGCCGGCGGCCGGGTCCAGCGCCGCGGTGGCCATCGCCGTCTCGGCCCATTCCCGGGGGTGAACCTCAAACCCCTGGTAGCTCTTCGGCTGCAGCAGCCGGATCACGCCGGCCCCCTTCATCAGCTTGACGGTGTCGTCGGTGAGCCGGCCGATGCGTTCGGCTTCCGCCGCTTGGTCGCGTAACCGGTCCGCCATCGCCACGATCCGGTCGAGTGCCCGCTCGCTCATGTTGTTGTCCTTGCCTGTAGGGGACCTGTGGGGCGTAACTAATGGTCTACCGCACCCGGCGCCGAACTCGAAGCCGTTCCCGGTGAGCGGACGCAAAACGTCCGGTGACCGGGAGGCAAGGCGGCCGACCACGGCACCGGCCCCTACCGTGGCCGGCTGTGAAGAATGCCGTCGGGCGGCCCCTGGACGTCGTCGTGGTCGGCGCGGGCTTCGCGGGCCTGTACGCCCTGCACCGGCTGCGCGCGCAAGGGCTGTCGGTGCAGGTCGTGGAGGCAGCGCCGGAGCTGGGCGGCACCTGGTACCACAACCGCTATCCCGGCGCGCGCTGCGATGTGGAGAGCGTCGACTACTGCTACTCCTTTTCCGACGAGCTGCAGCAGCAGTGGAACTGGACCGAGAAGTACGCCTCCCAGGCCGAAATCCTGAGGTACCTGAATTGGGTCGCCGACACGCTCGACCTGCGCCGCGACATCGCGTTCGGGGCTCGCGTCGCATCGGCGGTGCTCGACGAGACGACGCTGCGCTGGACGGTGAGCACCGAGGACGGACGGGCGTTCTCGGCGCGGTTCTGCGTCATGGCGACGGGCCCGCTCTCGGCCGCGCTGACACCCGATTTCCCCGGTCTGGACACCTTCGCCGGCGAGACCTACCACACCGCGCACTGGCCCCACGATCACGTCGACTTCGCCGGCAAGCGGGTGGCGGTGATCGGCACCGGATCGTCTGGCATCCAATCGATCCCGATCATCGCCGAGCGGGCCGAGCACCTCTACGTCTTCCAGCGCACGCCGAACTACAGCGTCCCCGCGGGCAACAGGCCGTTGTCCCCCGAGGAACTCGACCGGATCAAGGCCGGCTACGCGCAACGGCGCCGGCTGTCGTGGCGCAGCGGCGGCGGGTCACCGCACGTCACCGCCGAAAAACCGACCATGGAGTACACCCCCGAAGAGCGCCGCGCGGCGTTCGAAAGGCGGTGGCGGCTGGGCGGCGTGCTGTTCTCCAAGACCTTCCCCGACCAGATGACAGATCCCGCGGCCAACGACGAGGCCCGCAGCTTCTACGAGGAGAAGATCCGGGCGGTCGTCGACGACCCGGCGCTGGCCGACATGCTGATTCCCACCGATCACCCGATCGGGACGAAGCGAATCTGCACCGACAGCAACTACTTTCAGACCTTCAACCGTCCCAACGTCTCGCTGGTCAACGTGCGGGCCACTCCGATCCAATCCGTCGACACCACGGGGATCAACACCGCCGAGGACCGCTATGACGTCGACATGATCGTCCTGGCAACCGGTTTCGACGCCATGACCGGGGCGTTGGCCGGCATCGACATCGTCGGCCGCGGTGGCGTGAAGCTGCGCGACGACTGGGCGCGCGGGCCACGCACCTACCTGGGGCTCGGCGTCGACGGCTTCCCGAACCTGTTCCCGATCTCGGGCCCGGGGGCGCCGGCGGTGCTGGCCAACATGGTGCTGCACGCCGAGGCGCAGGTGAACTGGGTCGCGGAGGCCATCGGCTACCTCGACGACCACGGTTATGCCGCGATCGAAGCCACCCGCGATGCCGTGGACGGCTGGGGCGCGGAATGCGCCCGTCGGGCCGAGGCCACCCTGTTCACCAAGGCGAACTCCTGGTACATGGGGGCCAACGTGCCCGGAAAGCCAAGGGGCTTCATGTTGTTCGTCGGCGGGTTTGCGGCGTACAACGACATCTGCGCCGAGGTCGCCGACGCCGGATACAAGGGTTTCGACCTGGTTAAGATGCGCCGATGACGGGATTGCTCGACAAGGTGGTGGTGGTCACCGGCGCCGCCCGCGGTACCGGCCGGGTGCACTGCCAGCGGTTCGCCGAGGAGGGCGCCGACGTGATCGCGCTCGACGAACCGGGCGCCGCCGACGAATTGCGGGGCACCGCAACCGAAGTCGAAAGCCGGGGTCGGCGTTGCGCGACCGGTTCGGCCGACGTCGGTGACCTGGATGCCGTCACGGCCGCGATCGACGGGGCCGTCGCCGAACTGGGGCGCCTGGACGTCGTCATCGCCAACGCCGGAATCCACCTGCCGGGCGCGCCGTCGTGGGAGCTCGACCCGCGGGACTGGCAACGCACGCTCGACATCAACCTCACCGGGGTGTGGCACACCGTCAGGGCCGCGGTGCCCCACATGATCGATTCCGAAGGTGCCGGCGGCGGTTCCGTCGTCATCATCAGCTCCACCAACGGACTTCGCGGGACCGCCAACACCGCCCACTACACCGCCAGCAAGCACGCCGTGGTAGGTCTGGCGCGAACGCTGGCCAACGAGCTGGGGCCGCGCAACGTTCGGGTCAACACCGTGCACCCCGGCGCGGTCGCGACCCCGACGGTGCTCAACGAGGCGACGTACCGGCGCCTGCGGCCGGACCTGGACAACCCCACCGCGGCCGACGCCGCGGAGGTGCTCAGGGCGCGCAACCTGCTGCCGGTGCCGTGGGTGGAGCCCGTCGACGTGGCCAACGCCGTGGTGTTTCTGGCCTCCGACGCGGCGCGCTACATCACCGGCACCCAGCTCGTCGTCGACGCCGGCCTCACACAGAAGACCAGGTGAGCGGGGCGTCCGCGCCGCGGCTGGCGGGCAAGGTCGCCCTGATCACCGGCGCCGCGCGCGGGATCGGGCGCGCGCAGGCAGTGCGGTTCGCGCAGGAGGGCGCCGACATCGTTGCGCTCGACATCTGCGCCGCGGTGGACACGGTGATCATCCCGCACGCCACGCCTGCCGACCTCGACGAGACGGCGGCGCTTGTCGCCGCGGCGGGCGCCGCGGTGCACACCGAAATCGTCGACGTGCGCGACCTGGCCGCCGTCGCGGCCGCCACCGACCGCGGCGCCGAGCGGTTCGGGGGACTGGACGTGGTGTGCGCGACGGCCGGGATCACCTCGCGCGGGACGGCGCTCGAGCTCGACGAAAACACCTGGCGCACCATGTTGGACGTCAACCTCACCGGCGTGTGGCACACCTGCCGGGCCGGGGCGCCACACCTGATCGCGCGGGGTGGCGGCGCGATGATCCTGACCAATTCGATCGCGGGGCTGCGTGGGCTGGTCGGCGTCGCGCATTACACCGCCGCCAAGCACGGCGTCGTCGGCTTGATGCGCAGCTTGGCCAATGAGCTTGCGCCGCACCGTGTTCGGGTGAACTGCATCCACCCGACCAATGTCGACACCCCGATGATCCAGAACGACGCCGTGCGAGCCGCTTTCCGTCCGGACCTGGACCGCACACCCACCCGCGCCGAATTCGCCGAAGCGGCCCGCGCCATGAATATGCTCGGGGTGCCGTGGGTGGACGCGGTGGACGTCGCCAACGCGGCGCTGTTCTTGGCCTCCGACGAGGCGCGCTACATCACCGCGGCGACCCTGCCCGTCGACGCGGGCGCCACCCAACGATGAGGAGCGAAAGCATGGCCGATGTCGGCGAATTGGACGAATTGGCGGCCCGGCTGCGCCGGCTCGAGGACGACCGCGACATCCGGCAGTTGGTCGCCTCGTACGGCCCGGCGGTGGACGCCGGCGACCCGGATGCCGCGGCGCGGCTGTGGGCGACCGACGGCGTCTACGACGTCGACGGCTGGCGGATGGAAAGCCGGGCCGATGTCCGCGCGATGGTGGCCTCCGACGCCCACCAAGACCTGGTGGCCAAGGGCTGCTGCCACTTCCTCGGCCCCTGCGTCGTGACGGTCACCGGCGACGAGGCCGTCGCGGTGTGCGAGTCCCTGGTCCTCATCCGCGACGGTTCCGAAAAGGCGGCCTACCGGGTGTGGCGCGCCACCGCGCACCATTTCGCGCTGCGGCGGATCGACGGGAGGTGGCAAATCACCGCGCGCACCAGCCGGGTGCTCGACGGCAACCCCGACGCCCGCAGCTTGCTGACGCGGGGCCTCGCGGGCTCCGCCTAGCCCGGCGGCGGCGACCCGCCGCTAGCGCGACAGGAAGGCCAGCACGGTGCTTTCGAAGGCCTCCTTGGCCTCGATCATCGCCCAGTGCCCGGAGTTGGGGAAGATGTGCAGCTCGGCGTTGGGGATGGTGCGCATCGGGACCAGCGCCATGTCGGGCGGGCTCACCCTGTCGTCGCGGCCCCAGGTCAGCAGGGTGGGCGCCGTCAGCTTGTGCATCACCGCCCACGGCATCGGGCGGTCCGACGCCGCCATCGCGGCGTTCATCGCGGCGAACGCCGCCTTGCCGTACATCCGGCGGGCGGCGTCCAGCGCCGTCGGGTCGGTGGCGAGCTGCCAGCGTTCCTCGATCAGCTCGTCGGTGACCAAAGACTGGTCGTAGAGCATCGATTTCAGCCAGTCGACGAGCCGTTGCCGGGTCGGGTCCTCGACGAACTCCTGCAGCAGCCGGATGCCCTCGCTGGGGCTGGGGCTGAAGATGTTGGTGCCGACCCCGCCGATGGTGACCAGGCGGCCGACGCGGTCCGGATGCCCGATGGCGAAGTTGATGCCGACCCCGCCGCCCATCGAGTTGCCCACGATGTGCGTCTTGTCGACGCCGAGCGCGTCCAGGAACGGCGCTACGGCGCCGAATGCCGTGATCATCGGGTGGCCGCCGAGGTCGTCGGTGACCCCGAAGCCGGGAAACTCCAGGATCAGGCAGCGGAAGTGCTCGGCGAAGGTGGGCAGGATCCCGCGAAAGTTGCGCCAGCCGGTGACGCCGGGGCCGGAGCCGTGCAGAAACAGCAGCGCCGGGCCGGAATCCGGGCCGCAGTCGTAGTAGCGGAAAGCGCCTTTGGGGGTGCTGATTTCGCGCAGGTCCTGTTCGACGGTCGTTGGAGAGGTGTTTGCCACGGATGCCACCCTGCCATGCCGCGGCGGCGAAGGGGAGCGGGGTGCCGGTGCGGAGCGCCGCGGGCTCACTCCGCCGAACGCCGGGCCATCGTCGAGTCCGGCGCCGACCAGTCGGTCGACACCTTCCGATGCTTGATCAGCCAGGTCCCGCCGTCGGGCGTCAGGGTGTCGCGGTAACGGCCGAAGTGGTCCAGGCCGACCTGGGTCACCACGGTGAAGTAGGACGAGACCTCCGCCCGCTGCGGCGACAGCGCGGTGAACAACACGTTGGTGAGGTTGTGCCGGACGACGGGCTTGACCGCGGAGGTGTCGGCGGCGCCCTTCCGGGTGACGCCGCGGAGGAACGATGCGATCTCGGTTCGTCCGCGCAACGGCTGAAGCCCGCGGATCTCGAGGACACCGTCGGCGCAGAACGTTTCCGCGAGGCCGTCGAGCCGCCCCGCGTCGCCCGACCAGTTGTACCGCGCGAGGGTGTCCCGGATCTGTTCGCGGGCGACCAATTCCCACATGTCCACCGTCGTGACTCCACACCCTGCGCCGCGAAAGCGCAACCGCCGAAGGCCCGCGCGGGAGACCCGCGCTACTTGACGCGGTACGGCCGGAACCCGTGGCGGACCGCCGGGGTGAAGCCGTTCAGGTCGAACACGGCGATGAGCGCGCGCAGCAGCGCGGGGGACCACTCATCGAACGGCTGCGCGTTCATACGATCGAGTAGTTCACCGCGGAGGTGCTCGATGCCCGTCGGCCGCTGCTGGTCGCTCATCGCATCGATGACGCTAAGAGCGACGCCATGCGGTTGTACAGCCAACCGGGCATATTCAAATTTTGCCACTTCCGCTACCGGCAGTAGCGGAATACAGTGGGTGGGTGGCGACCGGCGACGACGGCAGGCACGTGCGCACCTGCCCCCTGTGTGAAGCCATGTGCGGCTTGGAGATTCACGTCGAGGGCGGGAAAGTCGCCGGCATCCGGGGCAACCGCGACGACGTGTGGAGCCGCGGGCACCTGTGCCCGAAGGGCGTGTCCCTGGCGGCGTTGCACGACGACCCGGACCGCATCCGCCGCCCGCTGATCAAGGTCGACGGCGGGTGGCGAGAGGTCAGCTGGGACGCGGCGTTTCGGCGCTGCACCGAGTTGCTGGCCCCGGTGATCCGCAAGTACGGGATCGGCGCGGTCACCGCCTACACCGGCAACCCGCTGGCGCACTCGTTCTCGCTGGCCCGCTACACGGGCGTGCTGCTGGGCATGTCGGGGATGCCGGTCACCTACTCGCCGGGCACGGTCGACCAGTGGCCCAAGAACCTGTCGTCGCATCTGATGTACGGCGGCTGGTGGATGTTCCCCGTGCCCGACATCGAGCGCACGGACCTGCTGGTGATCATGGGCGCCAACCCCGCCGCATCGCAGGGCTCCCTGCTGGCCGCCCCCGACGTGATGGGATTGATCGGCGCAATCCGCAAGCGCGGCAAGGTGATCGTGATCGACCCCGTGCGCACCCAGACCGCGGCCCGGGCCGACGAGTGGCTTCCGATCGTGCCGGGGACCGATGCGGCGCTGTTACTTGCGGTGGCCCACACGCTCTTCGACGAGGGTCTGGTCAATCCCGGCCCCCACGTCGACGGCGTCGAAACCATGCGCCGGGTCGCCGCGGACTGGCCGCCGAGCCGGGTCGCCCCCGTCACCGGCATCGACGAGGATCGCATCCGCACGCTGGCCCGCGAACTCGCCGGCACGCAGCGATCGGTGCTCTACGGCCGAATTGGCCTGTGCAATCAGGAGTTTGGCAGCCTGGCCAGCTGGCTGGTCGACGTGATCAACATTCTGACCGGACACTTCGACACCCCCGGCGGCGCGATGTTCCCCAGGGCGGCGGCCTGGTCGATCACCACGCAGCCACTGCCCGGCCTGGAGGGCGGTCTGCCCGAATTCGGTCGCTGGCACACGCGGGTGCGCGGCGCCAAGGAGGTGCTCGGGCAGGCGCCCGTGTCGTGCATGGCCGAAGAGATCGCCACGCCCGGCGATGGCCAGCTCAAGGCGTTGATCACGGTTGCGGGCAACCCGGTGCTCTCCACTCCCGGCGGCGACAAGCTCGACCAGGTGCTGCCGATGCTGGAAGCGATGATCTCCGTTGACCTTTGGATCAACGAGACGACACGCCACGCCGACGTGATCCTGCCCGGGCTGTCCCCTCTCGAGCAGCCCCACCACGACGACCTGATCCTGCAGTTCGCAATCCACAGCATCGCCAACTACTCGGCTCCGGTGTTCGACCCCGGTGAGCGCCCGCACGAGTGGGAGATCCTGATACGGCTGACCGGCCTGTGCACGGGCACGCCCGCCGAGGACGTCGACGTGGCGGCCATCGACGACGGCTTCTTCGACTACCTGGCCTTTACCCGGGGCGTCGACGGCGCCGCCATCCGCAGGCTCTGCGACGATGCCGGCCTGACGGGCGGCCCCGAGCGGATTCTGGACCTCACCCTGCGAACCGGCCCCTTCGGGGACCGCTACGGCGAAAACCCCGGCGGGCTCACGCTGGAGCGGCTCAAGGCCAACCCGAACGGCATCGATTTCGGGCCGATGGTGCCCCAACTGCCCGAGGCGCTGGGCACCCCGGACAAGAAGATCCGCCTCGCCCCGCAGTACCTGCTCGACGACCTGCCGCGGCTGGCCGCGCGGCTGGACCGGCCGCAAGAGCCGCTGGTGCTGGTCAGCCGCCGGCACCTGCGCTCGAACAACACCTGGATGCACAACATCCCGGCGCTGATGAAGGGCAGGGACCGCTGCACGCTGCTGATCCACCCCGGCGACGCGGCGCGCTGCGGCGTGGCCGACGGCGACGTCGTCACCGTGAAGTCGCAGGCCGGCGAGATCAAAGTGCCCGTCGAGGTCACCGACGCGATCCGGCCCGGCGTGGTGTCGATGCCGCACGGCTGGGGACACGGCAAGCCGGGCACCCGGATGTCGGTGGCCAACGACTCGCCGGGGGCCAACACCAACGTGCTCTCGCCGCCGACGTTCGTCGACGAGCCGTCCGGAAACGGCGTCCTCAACGGCATACCCGTGACGGTCATCGACGACCAGGCCCGATTTCGCGCCGGCCGGCCCAGCCCGCTTTAGGGCGCGATGGGGCGGTTCGTCCACTCCCGGCCGGGCCGCCGCGACGACCGGAACCAGCCGCCCGCCGCGCCGGTGCCGCCATCGGTGGGGATGGTGTGGCCGGTGACGAACGCCGCCAGGTCCGAGGCCAGGAACAGGATCACGCGGGCCTGGTCCTCGGGCAGCCCCATCCGCCCGACCGGCACCCAGTGCGGCCACTGCGCCTGCTCCTCGGCGGACAGCCACCGCGTGTAGGGCACCTGCAGCGATTCGGTGACGTCGGGGCCGATCGCGTTGACCCGTACCCCGTCGCGACCGACTTGCACGGCGAGGCTGCGGGTGAAGTGGATGACGGCCGCCTTGAACGCGGCATAGACGGGGTCTTCGGGGTAGCCGCGCAATCCCTCGACCGACGAGACGTTGACGATCGCCCCGGCCCGGCGCCCGAGCATCGCGGGCAGGAACGCGTGGGTGACGAGGAAGACGTGATGCAGGTTGACGCGATACAGCTCATCCCACAGCTGCGGGTCGGTGTCGACGAAGCCGCCCGGGTGGCGCAGCCAGTGGCCGACGTTGTTCACGAGCACGTCCACCCGGCCGTAGTGATCCAGCACCGCTTGCGCCAGGCGGGTGACCTGGGCCGCGTCGCGGACGTCGGTGGTGATCGACAGGCCCGAGCCCCCCGACCCCGTGATCTCGTCGACGACCCGACGCGCGAGCCCGTCGTCGATGTCCGCGATGACCACGTGCGCGCCGTGCTGGGCGAACAGGCGCGCCGTCGCGGCGCCGATACCACCGCCGCCGCCCGTCACCACCGCGATCCGGTCGGCCAGCAGCGCTGCGCCTGGGTGTCCCATGGGTCATATCTTGGGCCACGCGCCGCGGCCGGCGGCGCATTACCCGCGTTCTTCGCGCACCAAACAGTGAGATAGCCAACATTTGTCGCGGATTTGCTCGTCGTTATCTTTCGTTGCTGCCGGGTATCCGTCGGAAATCTAGGAGTTGGATGGGAATGGTTATCAGGGCAGAATCCGGGCGCTTGTTGCCAAGTCAGGCGATGAGCCGGCGATTTCATCATCGCCACAGCGCACAGTCGTTTGCTGTGTCTTTGGCGAGCCGGTTGATCGTGAAGAACGTGGTGCGCGCCTGGGCGATTCAGCCGAACCTGCACTGGCCCTTGCACTACGTGGACGGGCTGGCGGGTCTGGTGCCCCGCTTCGGTTCCCCGGCGAAGATCGAGCCGATCCGGCTGGATGGCTGCGCGGCAGAGTGGGTGCGGGCCCCCGGCGTCTCCTCCGACCGCGCGATCCTCTATCTGCATGGCGGCGCGTTCATCACCTGCGGCCTCAACACGCACCGGTCCCTGGTGACCCGCCTGTCGAAGGCGGCCGACGCCGGTGTGCTCGCAGTCGAGTACCGCAAGCTGCCGACGCATCAGATCGCCGACGCGATCGAGGACGGGATGTGCGGGCTCCGCTGGCTGCTGGATCGCGGTTACGACGGCGACCAGTTGGTGGTGGCCGGCGACTCGGCCGGGGGATACCTCGCGTTCATGACGACGCTCGCGGCCATGCGCACCGACCTCGTCAGGCCGGCGGCGGTGGCGGCGATCTCGCCGTTCACCGACGCCGACCCCGCCCGGAAGCTCGCCCACCGCAACGCCCGCCGATGCTCGATGTTCACCAGCGGGGCGCTGTCGATGTTTTCCCGCTACCTCGGGGAGGTTCGGGTGCCGGCCGGTCGTGCGGCGTCGGGTTCGTCCACCCACCGGGTGGAGTCCCCGGTCGACGCCGACCTGTCCGACCTGCCCCCCGTCACCATCCACGCCAGCAGCGATGAATTGCTGACGCCCGACGCCGAACTGATGGCCGAGCGCCTGCAGGACAGCGGTGTGCGCTGCGAACTTCATTTGTGGGACGGTCAAATTCACGACTTCCCGCTGGCGGCCGACGTCTTGCCGGAGGGGCGGCAGGCAATTCGCTACATCGGCGATTTCATCAAAAGGATCACCGACGAAGCCCGGGGTATGCCGGACAATTGGCGGCGCCCCGCCCAGCGCCGCCGCGCGCAACTCTCCGCCGCGGCGGGGTAACCGACATCCCCGAGACCGCCGGGACGACTTGGGCCGCATTCGGCGCCGCGGCCGATACAGTTGGTCTTCGTGACCCCACCCGCCCCTCCAGTGCTGACCGTGCGATACGAGGGAGCCGAGCGCACCTTCGCGGCGGGCACCGACGTTGTCATCGGGCGTGACCTCCGCGCCGACGTCCGCGTCGCGCATCCGCTGATTTCGCGCACGCACCTCATCGTGCGATTCGACCAGGGTCGATGGATGGCCATCGACAACGGCAGCCTCAACGGCCTGTACGTCCACAACCGTCGCGTGCCCGTCGTCGACATCCAGGACGGCCTGCGGGTCAACATCGGCAACCCGGACGGCCCGGCGCTGACCTTCGAGGTCGGCCGCCACCAGGGCCTGGCCGGGCGGCCGCCGCTGACGACGTCGATACCGATCTTCAATCCACCCGGCCCACCCGGCGCACCCGGCCCGCCCGGGACGCCCAGTGGCCCTGTGCCGCAAGGGCGCCCGCAGGCCCCGTCGGGCCCGGTGCGTCAGCCCTCCCAGGTGCCCAGCGGGCTGCGGCCGATCCAGCCCTCCACCGGACCGCAGGCCGGCCAGCAGCCGAGCGGGCCGCAGCCGATGCACCCGCCCACCGGCCCGTTGCCGCATTACCCGGGCGGCGGCCAGCCGGTGGGACCGCCCAGCGGGCCGCAGCAGGCGCCGAAGATATACCGGGCCCAACCCGCGCCGGTGCCGCCGGCGGGGCCCGCGGCCGTGCCCCCGGCGGGGCCCGCGGCCGGCGAGACGGGCCGCGTCGGGGACTCCACCAACATCGCGACGTCGATGATGAAGATCCTGCGGCCGGGGCGGGCCGCGCTGGAGTCGGCGCCGGGCGCGATCAAGATCGGCCGGGCCAACGACAACGACATCGTCATTCCCGAGGTGCTGGCCTCGCGCCACCACGCCACCCTGGTTCCCACGCCCCACGGCACCGAGATCCACGACAACCGCAGCATCAACGGCACATTCGTCAACGGCGCCCGGGTCGATTCGGCGGTGCTGCACGACGGCGACGTCGTCACGATCGGCAACATCGACCTCGTCTTCGCCGGCGGCACGCTGGCCCGCCGCGACGAGAGCGCGACGGCCACGCGCACCGGTGGCCTCGACGTGCGCGGGGTGACGTGGACGATCGAGAACAACAAGGTGCTGCTGGACGACATCTCGCTGGGCGCCCAACCCGGGACGCTCACGGCCGTCATCGGACCGTCCGGCGCGGGAAAGTCGACGTTCGCCCGGTTGGTGGCCGGTTACACGCACCCGTCCAAGGGCACGGTGTCCTTCGAGGGCCACAACGTGCACGCCGAATACGCGTCGCTGCGCAGCAGGATCGGGATGGTGCCGCAGGACGACGTGGTGCACGGGCAGCTGACGGTGCAGCAGGCCCTGATGTACGCCGCCGAGCTGCGTCTGCCGCCGGACACCACCAAGGACGACCGCGCGCAGGTGGTGGCCCGGGTGCTCGAGGAGCTCGAGATGAGCCAGCACCTCAACACGCGGGTCGACAAGCTGTCCGGCGGTCAGCGCAAGCGCGCCTCGGTGGCGCTGGAGCTGCTGACCGGGCCGTCGCTGCTGATCCTGGACGAGCCGACGTCGGGCCTGGACCCCGCGCTGGACCGGCAGGTCATGACGATGCTGCGCCAGCTGGCCGACGCCGGTCGCGTCGTGCTCGTGGTCACCCACTCGCTGACGTACCTGGACATCTGCGACCAGGTCCTGCTGCTGGCCCCCGGCGGCAAGACCGCGTTCTGCGGGCCGCCCAGCCAAATCGGCCCGGCGATGGGCACGACGAACTGGGCGGACATCTTCAGCACGGTCGCCAGCGACCCCGACGGGGCCAAGGCCCGGTACCTCGCGCACACGGGCCCGCCCCCGCCGCCGCCGCCCGCCGAACAGCCCGCCGAGCTGGGCGACCCGTCGCACACCAGCCTGTTCCGGCAGTTCTCGACGATCGCCCGGCGACAGGTACGGCTGATCGTCTCCGACCGCGGCTATTTCGTGTTCCTGGCGATATTGCCGTTCATCATGGGCTCGCTGTCGATGTCGGTGCCGGGCGATGTGGGCTTCGGCGTGCCGGACCCGATGGGCGCCGCGCCCAACGAGCCCGGGCAGATCCTGGTGCTGCTCAACGTCGGCGCCGTCTTCATGGGCACCGCGCTGACTATCCGCGACCTGATCGGCGAACGGGCCATCTTCCTGCGCGAGCAGGCGGTGGGCCTGTCGACGACCGCGTACCTGCTGGCCAAGGTGTGCGTCTACACGGTGTTCGCCGTGGTGCAGTCGGCGATCGTGACCATCATCGCGCTGCTCGGCAAGGGCGGCCCGACGCAGGGCGCGGTGGCGCTGGGCAGGCCCGGCCTGGAGCTGTTCGTCGACGTCGCGATGACCACCGTCGCCTCGGCGATGCTCGGGTTGGTGCTGTCGTCCATCGCCAAGTCCAACGAGCAGATCATGCCGCTGCTGGTCGTGGCGGTCATGTCCCAGCTGGTGTTCTCCGGCGGCATGATCCCGGTCACCGGGCGCATCGGGCTCGATCAGATGGCGTGGGCGACCCCGGCGCGGTGGGGCTTCGCGGCGTCGGCGTCGACCGCCGACCTGATCAAGCTGGTGCCCGGCCCGCTGACGCCAAAGGACTCGCACTGGCGCCACACGGCCGGGGCGTGGTGGTTCGACATGGGCATGCTGGTGCTGCTCAGCGTCGTCTATCTCGGGTTCGTGCGCTGGAAGATCCGCCTCAAGGGCGGGTGATCGCGCCGGGCGTGCGAGCCGTGACGGGCGGTCGCATCGACTGTGAATTCCGGGCTTTGCGCGTGAAACCTGGGCGGAAAAACGGCCGAAATCCCGCCACCCGTACCCCCCCAAGGCCCTCGGTGCACACTCGACGCCCCGGGCCCACGGCCGGGCGGGCTAGGCGCCCTTGCGGACCGCCGCGTCCGCGGCGGTGCGCATCCGGTCCGAAAGTTGCAGCAACGCGTGCTCGCCGACCCCGTGCGGCACCGTGTAGGCCAGCTGTCGTAGCTCAAGGGCGCAGTCGCGCAATTCCTGGCGGAGGCGAGTCTCAAGGGTGGGCATGGCGGTACCTGTACTTCACATCTGTACTTCGGATCTGTACTTCACATCTGTACTTCACAGCGGGGACCGAAAAGTCTCTTCGACAAATTGTCGCAGTCCGGCCACGCATCCGCGATGGCCGTGCAGGGAATTTACGGGAGATTAACAGCCTCTTCAGGGGCGCGCCGCGAGGAACGTTTCGTTCGGCACGCCCGCGGCGAGCCCCTCGACATCGAAGGGCCGGTTCAGGCGGTCGCGCAGCTTGGCGGGATCGGTCACACGGCTGATCTCCGCGGTCTGCCGGGCGAACAGCCGCCCGAAAAGCGGGTAGAGCCAACGCATTAGCGCCCGCTCCGCGCGGGTGCAGCGCGCCGCGCAATAACCGACGTGGCCGAGTTCGTCGGTGAGGATCTCGCTGTAGAGCCGCTCGATGCGGGCGGCCACTTCCGGTTCGTCGGCGAACACCTCGACGCCGACGCGGCGCAGCTCGTCGAACATGATGCAGCCCGCCATCTCCCCGGCGCCCACGAACGGGAACCCGAACCGCTCGGGCAGGAAGACTTCCATCTTGACGAACTGGCGCATCACGAACGGCGGCACCACCACCTGGAAGGGCAGCTCGAAGATGTCGAGCACGTAGGCCAGCAGGCGGGTGTGGTAGTGCTCCTCGAGCGCGAGGTACACGCCCTCGGGCGGCTTGTCCGCCCCGCCGATGCGCCCGTACGTGTCGCCCAGGTCCACGCCGAAGCGCTCGGCCTGGTTGAGCTTGGCGGTCGCCAACAGGAACAGCATGTCGCGACCGAGGCCCGGTTCGGGCCGGCGCCGGCGCAGGTTCCGCAGGAACACCTCCCGATCGATGCGGCGCGCGGAGCGAACGGGGTTGGCCTCCAACGATTCGAAGAACTCCTCGCGGTTGGCGAGCCGGCGATGCAGCAGGTCCGCCTCGCCGTCGCGGCGCGTCAGGTAGGCCTGGTATCCCTCGATTCCGGTGGCGCTCATGGTGTCGCTCATGTTTCCTCCATTCCCGAGACGATGGTCTTCACGTAGCGGTCCAAAAGGGCGGCGCGCGGCTGCGTCGCACCCGGCGCGGTGGCCAGCAGGGCGAACAGCCCGGTCAGGAAGATGACGCCGAGCTCACCGGCGTCCGCGTCCCGGGATGCGCGCCCCGCGGCCTGCGCCTCGGCGATCGCGGCGATGGCGAACTCCGCCAGGGGATGGTCACCGAGTTGGTCCTCGACAGGCCGCGAAGGGGAGAAGTGCAATCCCAGCATGTCCCTGAAGACCACGGGACCCAGTCGCCGCTCGGCCTCGAGCACCGCGTGCACCAGCGACGTGAGCAGTGCCAGCAGGTCTCCACCCTTGCCCGGTTTGGCGGCGAGCGCGGCCACGATCTTGGCCTCCTCGGCGCGCTCCAACTCGACGAGCACGTGCTCCTTGGTGGGGAAGTGGAAGTAGAACGTGCCGCGCGCGACGCCGACGGCCGCGGCGATGGCGGCGACGTCCGTGGCCGCCAGTCCCGACCTGCCGATTTCGGCCACCGCGGCGTCGAACAGCCGGGCCCGCGTCTGCAACCGCTGGGCCTCGCGGGAGCTCATCGCCGGTGAAACGGCTTCGGTGGCCGCCGCGTTCGTGGCCGTTGCCGGGGGCATGACCGCCAACCTAGACCCACTTGCTGACGGCTGTCAATGACGGGTGTCAGCGGCGTGCCGCGCGTAACGTCGGGATCCGCGCGCGCGATTTCGCCATGGCGTTACGCTGGCGCGCTGGAGAAGGGGCCGAGAAAGGGTCAGGGATGGATTTCGAACTCGACGCCGGCCAACGCGCGTGGCTGGCCGAGGTTCGCGAATTCCTCCGGGAGAACGTGACCGCCGAATTGCGCGCCGAACTCGCCCGGCACGATCTGGAGTTCCCCGGCGGCGAGGTGGCCCGGTTCCGCCGCAAGATCGGCGAGAAGGGCTGGTTCGGGCTGAACTGGCCGCGCGAGTACGGCGGGCTCGGACTGGGCGCCGTCCATCAGCACCTGCTGATGAGCGAGTTCGAATACTGGGGTGTGCCCGGCCCCGACCTGACCGTCACCTCGGTGGCGCCGATGATCATGCGCCACGGCACCGAGCGGAACAAATCCGAATGGCTGCCGCTCATCGCCCGGGGCGAAATGATCTGCGCCGTGGGCTATTCCGAGCCGGAGGCGGGAACCGATCTGGCCGCCCTGCGCACCCGCGCGACCCTCGACGGCCAGGAATGGGTGATCAACGGCACCAAGACCTGGAACAGCGGCGCCCAGCGCGCCACCCACGAGTGGCTGTGCGTGCGCACCGATCCCAATGCCGCGCGCCACCGCGGGATTTCGGTCGTCATCGTCCCGATCGACACCCCCGGCGTCCAGATTCGGCCGCTCTACGCGTGGTCCGGCTATCGCACCAACGAGGTGCACTTCCACGACGTGCGGGTCCCGGTCACCAACCTGATCGGCGAGGCCAATCGGGGGTGGACGTACATCACCGGCGCCCTCGACCTGGAACGCGGGGCGCTGACCAACGCCGGCGACCTGCGCCGCGCCGTGGACGAATTGCGGCAACTCGCGCGGACCCCGCGGCGCGACGGTTCGGTGCCCGCCGACGACCCCGCGCTGCGCCGCCGGCTGGCGCGCGCGGAGGCCGACGTGGAGGTCGCCACCCTCATGGGCTACGAGGCCGCGTCGATCCTGGACGCCGGCGTGATCCCCACCGTGGAGGTCAGCGTCGAGAAGATCTTCACCAGCGAGCTGCGCCAGCGCGTCGCCGACCTGGCGCTCGACCTGCTCGGGCCCGACGGCCTGCTGGCGCACCGCAGCGAGAACGCGCCGCTGGCCGGCGAATTCGAACGGCTCTACCGGGCCGCCCCCCTGATGCGGTTCGGTGGGGGCACCAACGAGGTGCTGCGCGACATCATCGCCCAGCGCGGGCACGGGATGCCCTCGTATGGACGCTAGGCCCACCGCCGAGCGGCGCGAGTTCGCCTCGGCGCTGCGCGCGCTGCTGGCGACGGAGAACCCGGTGGCCCTGGTGCGCGGCCTTCGCGAACCCGGTGCCGACCGCGCCACGCCCGCGCTGTGGAAGGCGCTGGCCGACGCCGGGGTGTTCGGGCTGGCGATCTCCCCGGAGTACGGCGGTTCCGGGGGCTCGCTGCAAGACCTGGCCGTCTTCTACACCGAGGCGGGCCGCGCCCTGTGCCCGACGACGGTGCACAGCACCGTGGTGGCGGCGCTGGCGGTCGACCGGCTCGGCCCGCCGGCGGCCAAGGCCGAGTGGCTCGCGCCGCTGACCAGCGGCAGCGTGCGCGGCACCACGGCCCTGTGGGGCGCGCGCGACGCCGCCGTCGTCGCGCCGGTGCTGCGCGCCGATCCCACCGGGGCCGGTCGCTGGCGGCTCACCGGCACCGCGGACTACGTCGCCGACGCCGACGTCGCCGACCTCGTCGTCGTTTCGGCGGCCGCGGGCGAGCGCACGCTGGTGTTCGTCGCCGACCCGCGCGCGAGCGGCGTGACCATGGAGCCCCTGGCGATGGCCGGCGGGCACGCGGCGTTCACGTTGCGCTTCGACGGCACGCTCGCCGGTGGCGCGCTGGGCGAGGTCGCCCCGACCGGGCTGCGCCGGGTCGCCAACGCGGCGGTGGCGCTGGGATCGCTCGACCTGGTGGGCGTCGGGGAGGCGGTGCTGGAACGCACGGTCGGCTACACCAAGCTGCGCCATCAGTTCGGTCGCCCGATCGCGTCATTCCAGGCGGCCCAGCATCTGGTCGCCAACATGCACATCGCCTTGGCCGCGGCGCGATTGGCCGCGCACGCGGCGGTGTTCTGGCTGGCGCGGGGGCGCATGGCGACCAGGGAAACGGCGATCGCGCGCCTGCACGCGGCCACCGCCGCCCGGCTGGTCACCCTGGACGCCCATCAGCTGCACGGCGGGATGGGCTACGTCACCGAAACCGACCTGCACCTGTGGACCGAACGGGCGCGGCTGGGCTCGACGCTGGGCGGCGGGGCCGACGTCGCCGCGGGATGGCTGGAGGAGAGCATGGAGAACAAAGATGAATGCTGATGAATGAGCACACGCTGATCGACGCCGAGTCGGCGGCGCGGGTGGGCAGCGTCGCGGCGGCCGCCACCGGCGAGGTGAACCGGCGCGATTGGCAGCGGTGGGCGGCGGCGGTCGGGGACCGCAATCCGTTGTGGTTCGACCCGGAGTACGCCCGGGCCAACGGGTTTCGCGACATCATCTGCCCGCCGCTTTATCTGCAATACGCCGTGCTCGGCGTCACGCACCTCGACGCGCTGCGCCCCGACGGGTCCTCCGGCGCCGTCTCGGGCAGCCTCGCATTTCCCCGCGCCCCCAAGCGGATGGCCGGCGGGGAGAGCTTCACCTTTCACCTGCCGGCGTACCACCGCGACGAGATCGAGATGGTGCGCACCATCGAGTCGATCGTCGAAAAGCAAGGCCGCTCAGGTAGATTCGTCCTGGTCACCTGGCACACGGTGTACCGCAACCAGCACCGCGATCTCGTGGCCGAAGCGTCGACCTCGATGATCGCCCGGCCCTAGGAGCGTGATGAGCGGCCAGCGGGTGTTCGACCAACCATTTTTCGACGACATCGCCGTGGGCGACCAGATTCCCACCCTGACCGTCACCGTCGACGAAACGCAGCTGTTCTTCTTCAGCGCCGCCACCTACAACGCGCACCGCATCCACTACGACAAACAGTGGGCTCGCGAGGTCGAGGGGTACGACGACGTGTTGGTCCACGGTCCGCTGCAGGCTGCGCTGCTGGCCCGCGCGATCGGCGACTGGATCGGCGGGCGCGGCCGACTGGTGTCGTTCTCGGTGCAGAACCGCGCCGTCGCGCACCCCGGCGAGGCGCTCAGCTTCGGTGGCGAGGTCACCGCGAAGCGGTTGGACGACAATGGCTTTGGGGGCTTTGGGGGCTTTGGAGACTATGGGCTGGTGGACCTGGCCATCGCCGGCCGGCGCGGGGCCACCGTGCTGATGCCGGGAACCGCGACCGTCGCGCTGCCCCGCCGCGGGACGGCGCCGTGACGGGGCTGCGCGGCGAGGCGGCCATCGTCGGCATCGCCGAGCTGCCCGCCGGGCGCCGGCCGACCGGGCCGCCGTTGTTCACCCTCGACCAGTACGCGGCGCTTTCGAAGATGGTCATCGAGGACGCCGGCGTCGAACCCGCGTGTGTCGGCGGGCTGCTCACGCACGGGGTCGCCGAATCGGCGATGTTCGCGCCAGCCACGCTGTGCGAATACCTCGGCCTGGCCTTGGATTTCGGCGAGCGCGTCGACCTGGGCGGGGCCACCTCGGCGGGCATGGTGTGGCGCGCCGCCGCCGCCGTCGAGCTCGGCATCTGCGACGCGGCGCTGGCCGTCGTCCCGGGATCGGCCAACGTGCCGCAATCGGCGAAGGGCCCGCCGCCCGCCGCGAATTGGTATGGCGCGTCGTCGAACAACTACGGGTCACCGCAGGCCGAGTTCGAGATCCCGTACGGCAACGTCGGCCAGAACGCCCCGTACGCGCAGATCGCCCAGCGCTACGGGGCCGAGTTCGGCTACGACCCGGCCGCGGTCGCCAAGATCGCGGTCGACCAGCGCGAAAACGCGTGCGCGCATCCCGGCGCGGTCTTTCACGGGTCCCCGATCACGGTGGACGACGTGTTGGCCAGCCCGATGATCGCCGATCCCATCCACATGCTCGAGACGGTGATGCGCGTGCACGGGGGAGCCGGGGTGCTCATCGCCAACGCCGACATCGCGCGCCGCGGCCGCCACCGCCCCGTCTGGATCACCGGCTTCGGCGAACACATCGCCTTCAAGACCCCGACCTACGCCGAGGACCTGTTGAGCACGCCGATCGCGCGCGCCGCCGACCGGGCGTTCGCGATGGCCGGGCTGGACCGTTCCGACGTCGACGTCGCCTCGATCTACGACTGCTACACCATCACCGTGCTGATGAGCCTCGAAGACGCCGGCTTCTGCGCCAAGGGCCACGGCATGTCCTGGGTTGCCGAGCACGACCTGACCCACCGCGGCGACTTCCCGCTCAACACCGCCGGCGGTCAGCTCTCGTTCGGGCAGGCCGGGATGGCCGGGGGCATGCACCACGTCGTCGACGGCGCGCGCCAGGTCATGGGCCGCGCCGGCGAGGCCCAGGTGCGCGACTGTCACACCGCGTTCGTCACCGGCAACGGCGGCATCATGAGCGAGCAGGTCGCCCTCCTGCTGCGGGGGGACTGAGCGATGACCCCCGGCATCCCCGTCCCCGAACCCACGCCGGTTTCGCGGCCCTTCTGGGACGCCCTGGCGCAGCACCGGATCCTGGTGCAGTACTCGCCGTCGCTGCGGCGCCACGTCTTCTATCCGCGCACGCTTGCCCCCGGGTCGCTCGCCGATGACCTGGAGTGGCGCGAAATCGACGGCGCCGGAACGCTGTACACCTTCACCGTCGCCCGCAGGCCCACCGGCCCTCCGTGGGCGGACGCCGTGCCGCAGCTGCTCGCGGTGGTGCAGTGGGATGCCGGGCCGCGGATCAGCACCGAATTGGTGGACGTCGACCCGGCAGAGGTTCGCATCGGCATGCGGGTCGAGCCGGTGTTCTACGATCTGCCTGAAAGCGGAATCACCTTGCTGAGGTACCGGCCGGCCTGACCGGCCCGGCGGTGCGGGAAAAGGCCGACATGGACGACACCATCGACGGGACCGTGCGCTCGATGTTGCGCGAGTTGAACGCCGGGTTCCCCCGCGTCGAGACGATGACGGGTCCGCAGGCGCGCGCCGCCGTGGCCCAACGGCGCGTGCCCACCGCCAACGTCGACCACGTCCGCAGCACCATCGACCACGAGATCCCGGGCCCGGCGGGGGCCATCCCGGTGCGCATCTACCACCCGCACGGCGACCCGGTCGGGCACCGCCCGGCGATCGTGTTCTACCACGGCGGCGGCTTCGTGTTCTGCGACATCGAGTCCCACGACGGCTTCTGCCGGGCCCTGGCGCGCGGCAGCCAGTCCGTCGTCGTGTCGGTCGGCTACCGGCTGGCCCCCGAGCATCCCGCGCCCGCGGCGGCGATCGACGCGTTCGCGGCGTTCCGCTGGGTGACCGAGCACGCGGCCGGGCTGGGCATCGAGGCGGGCGCGGTCGCGGTCGCGGGCGACAGCGCCGGCGGAAACCTCGCGGCGGTGACCGCGATCCTGTGCCGCGAACGAGGATTCGCCCCACCCGCCGCCCAGCTGTTGCTGTACCCCGTCATCGATCCCACGTTCGACACCGACAGCTACCACCGCTACGCCACCGGCTACTTCAACACCCGCGCCGCGATGCAGTGGTACTGGCGCCAATACCTCGGCGGCGAGAGGATCGTCGACCCGCCCTACCTGGTGGCGCCGGCCCGCGCGGTTTCCCACGCGGGCCTGCCGCCCGCGGTGATCGTGACCGCCGGGCTGGATCCCCTGCACAGCGAGGGGTGCGACTACGCGCGGCGCCTGCGCGCCGCCGGGGTGCCGGTCATCCACCGCGACTTCGCGGGGTTGTTCCACGGCTTCATGACGATTCCGTCGTTTCCGCCGGCGGCCTCGGCGCGCGAGCTGGTGTGCGTGGATCTCCGGGGCCTGCTCGACGTCGCTTGCTGCGAGGCGACATGACCGAGGACCATGCGGCGGATGTGATCGTCGTCGGCGCGGGGTTCGCCGGGCTCTACGCCGTCCACCGCGCGGCATCGGCGGGTCTGGCGGTGCTGGCCCTCGAGGCGGCCCCCGATGTGGGCGGCACCTGGTACTGGAACCGGTATCCCGGCGCCCGCTGCGACGTCGAAAGCGTCGACTACTCATACTCGTTCGACGAGGAGCTGCAGCAAAGCTGGACGTGGAGCGAACGCTTCGCCGCGCAGCCGGAGATCCTGGCCTACCTGCGCCACGTGGCCGACCGCTTCGATCTGCGCCGCCACTACCGGTTCGGCGTCGACGCGGTCGGTGCTGACTTCGAGGAAGGGCGCTGGCGCGTCCGCACCCGCGATGGCCGGGTTTACGCGGCGCCGTTCCTGGTATGCGCGACCGGCTGCCTCTCGGCGCTGAACCGCCCCGACATCCCCGGGGTCGACGATTTCGCGGGCGAGGTGTATTTCACCGCCGCGTGGCCCCGCGAGGATCCCGACCTGCGGGGCAAGCGGGTGGGCCTGGTCGGCACGGGGTCGTCCGGCATCCAAGCGGTTCCGATCGTGGCCGACCAGGCCGAGCGGCTGGTGGTGTTCCAGCGGTCCGCGAACTACAGCATCCCGATGCCCAACCGTCCCTGGTCGGACGAGGAACTGCGACAGATCCGCGCGGAATACCCCGAGCGCCGGCGCATTTCGGCCTACGCCCCGGCGGGCACCCCGCACCGTGCCTACCACAAGAACGCCGTCGACGCCGAACCCCACGAGCGGACCGAGGCCCTGTGGAGGCGGTGGCGCGAGGGCGGCGTGTTGTTCGCCAAGACGTTCCCCGACCAGAACAGCGACCCGGCGGCCAACGACATCGCCAGGAGATTCGCCGAGGAGCGGATCCGGGAGATCGTCCGCGACCCCGTCGTGGCGGCCGACCTCATCCCGGTCGACCACCCGATCGGGACGAAGCGAATCTGCACGGACGCCGGCTATTACGCCACCTTCAACCGCGACAACGTCCGGCTGGTGAACCTGCGCCGCGAGCCCATCGACGCGATCACCGCCGGCGGGGTGCGGACCCGCGACGCGACCTATCCGTGCGACGTGCTGATCTTCGCGACCGGCTTCGACGCGATGACCGGCGCGCTCACCCGCATCGACCCGAAGGGTCCCAGGGGTGACCGGCTGCGCGACGTGTGGGCCGACGGCCCCGTGACGTTCCTCGGCCTGATGGTTCCGGGCCTGCCGAACCTGTTCACCGTCAGCGGGCCCGGCAGCCCATCGGTGCTGGCGAACATGGTGCTGCACGCCGAGGTGCAAGTCGACTGGGCCATCGAGCTGATCCTGGCGGCCCGGCGCCTCGGGGTGAGCGAGGTCGAACCCCGCCGCGACGCCGCCGACGCCTGGACCGAGCACGTCGCGAAGGCCGCCGAGGCCACCCTGTTCCCCAAGGCCGCGTCGTCGTGGTATCTGGGCGCCAACATCGAGGGCAAGAAGCGCACGTTTATGCCCTACGCCGGGGGCTTCGGCACCTACCGGCGCCACTGCGACGCCGTGGCCGACCGGAACTACGCGGGGCTGGTGCTGACCACGCGATGACCGAGACGGTGCAGCAGTTGCTGCGGCAACGCCGCAACGACGACACCCCCGCGATCGCCCACGGCCACCGGACGTGGACCTGGCGGGAACACCTGGCCGAGGCCGAGGCGGAGGCGGCGGCGCTGATCGACCTCGCCGACGCCGCGCGCCCGCTGCACGTCGGCGCCCTCCTGACCAATTCGCCGGCGATGCTACGCGCGATGGCGGCCGCGGCGCTGGGCGGCTACGTGCTGTGCGGCATCAACACCACCCGCCGCGGGGCCGGCCTGATCGGCGACATCCGGCGCTCCGACTGCCAGATCCTCCTGGTCGACGGCGACCACCTGCCACTGCTGGATGGCCTGGATCTCAACGGAATTCAGGTTCTCGATGTGGGCTCGCCGCGCTATGCCGAGGCCGTTGCCGCGGTGCCGCCGCTCGTGGCCCACCGCGAGGTCGGCGCCGCCGACACCCTGATGATGATCTTCACCTCGGGCACCAGCGGCGACCCCAAGGCCGTGCGGTTCGCGCACGGGATGGCGATCATGTGCGGGGCCAGCCTGATCTTCCAGTACGACGTCACCGCCGACGACGTGTGCTACCTGGCGATGCCGCTGTTCCATTCCAACGGCATCGCCGCCGGGTGGGCGGTCGCGATCGGCAGCGGCGCCACGATGGTCCCGGCGAAGTTCTCTCCGTCGCGGTTCGTCGACGACGTGCGCCGCTACGGCGTCACCTACCTGAACTACGTCGGCAAGCCGCTCGCGCTGATCCTCGCCACGCCGGAACGTCCCGACGACGCGGAGACGACGCTGCGGATCGCGTTCGGCAACGAGGCCACCGACCGCGACATCGACGAATTCGCACGGCGTTTCGGCTGCCGGGTCGTCGACAGCTTCGGCTCCAGCGAGTTCGCGGTGATCGTCGTCCGCGAGGACGGCGCCCCGCCCGGCTCGATCGGCAAGCCCTACCCCGGGGTCGGCATCTACAACCCCCGGACGCTGTCGGAGTGCGCGGTGGCGCGCTTCGACGAGGGCGGCGCCCTGGCCAATTTCGACGAGGCCGTCGGCGAACTCGTCAACACCCAGGGCGCCGGGCCGTTCACCGGGTACTACAACGACCCATCCGCGACGGCGAAGCGCATGCGGCACGGCATGTACTGGTCCGGGGATCTGGCCTACCGCGACGCCGACGGCTGGATCTATTTGGCCGGCCGCACCGCCGACTGGATGCGGGTGGACGGCGAAAACCTGGCCGCGGCGCCGATCGAGCGGATCCTGGAGCGGCTGCCTCAGGTGAGCCAGGTCGCGGTGTACGCCGTGCCCGACGAGCGCGTCGGCGACCAGGTGATGGCGGCCCTGGTGCTGCGCGACGGGAACGACTTGGCGCCGGGCGATTTCGAGAAGTTCCTGGCCGCCCAACCCGACCTTTCGCCGAAGGCGTGGCCGCGCTACGTGCGGATCAACGACGACCTGCCCGCGACCGCGACCAACAAGATCCTCAAACGCGAACTGATCGCCGCCGGCATCACCGCGCAGGGCGGCGTGCTGTGGGCGCGCGAACCGCGCGGCACGACCTACGCGATATCCCAGTGACTCAACCGGACTCGACGGGTTCGGGCGCCTCGCCGAACCGCGCCAACACCAGCGTCGCGAACACCGCCACCGCGAATCCCGCGACGACCAGCCAGCCGAGGCCCGCGCGGGCGGTGTCGCCGAGCCACACCACCCCCACGATCGCCGGGGCGATCGTCTCACCGACGACCATGGCGGCCACCGTCGTCGTCACCGAGCCGCGCTGCAAGGCGGAGGTGAGCAACAGGAATCCCGCGACCCCGCCCGCGGCCGCCGCGTACAGCGCCGGCTGGGTGTAGAACGCGGCCTTGGTCGGGTCGATCACATCGATTAGGCGCACGCCGACCTCGACGACACCGAATCCAGTTCCGGAGCCGAACCCCAGGGCGAGCCCGCGCTCGCGTTCGGGCAATCGACCCGCGGCGGCACCCGCCACGAAGATCGCGGCCACCACTCCGATGAGCGCCCAGCCGAGCCACCCGGGGGGACGGCGGGAGTGCTCCGGCCCGGCCGCGCCGGCGAGCGCCGCGAGGCTCACGCAGACCACCCCGACGGCCGACCACTCGACCGTGGAAAGCCGCGCCGACAACACCCACGCGGACACGATGCCGGTGACGGCGATCGAGGCGGCCAGCGCCGCGGCGACGACGTAGATCGGCACCAGGCGCAGCGCCAGCACCTGGAACACGAAACCCAGGCCGTCGAGGCCGATGCCGGCGAGATAGCGCCACTGCCGCAGGGCGCGCAGCAGCAGCACCGCGTCGACGCCCGAGTCGCCGCCGGGTTCCACCGACCGCGCCGCGACCGCCTGCAACACCGAGGCGGTGCCGTAGCACACCGAGCAGCCCAGCGCGAGCAGGAACCCGACCAGCACGGCTCGACAATAGCCGTGCCGCTGAGTGCGCGATGTCGGTAAGCATGTGTGAGGTACCCGTCGGTACGGCACCCCGGTCACAAGATCTCTCTTCACGGATCTCTTCGCTGACCGCTCCGATGTTTGCTCCGCCGAAATGTTGGGCACGTCATGATGACGGGACGCACCAGCCAAGAGGTTGCGTCAGTGAACGTACGTTTGCTATCTTTTGCACGGCATCAGAGCCGAAGTATGCGTGTACTACAGCGTGTTTAGGTCACCGAAGGCACTTCGAGTGCACGAGTGTGTACCATAGTTTCATGGCGGAACGCGGAGCTCGTCCCGATGTCCCACGGGGTCGGCGGTTGTTCCTGCGCGCGGTGCGGCGATTGTTCAGCCCGCTGCAGCCCGACGACTACCTGGAGATGATCAACCCGCTGTGGACGACCAAAGAGCTGCGCGGAAAGGTGGAGCGTATCGAGCCGCAGGGCTCGGAAGCCGCAAGCGTGCTGATCAAGCCCGGGTACGAATGGCCCGGGCACAAACCCGGCCAGTATGTCCGGCTGGGCGTGGTCGTTGACGGCGTCTACCACTGGCGGGCGTACTCGCTCACGTCTGATCCCTCACCCGAAGACGGCCTGATCAGCGTCACACCCAAGAAGGTGGACAGCGGTGTGGTGTCGCCGTACCTGGTGGGAAAGATCCGGCCCGGGGATCTGGTCCGGCTTGGCGAGGTCGAGGGAGTGTTCACGCTGCCTGAACCGCTGCCGTCCAAGCTGCTGTTCATCAGCGCGGGCAGTGGCATCACGCCGATCATGAGCATGCTACGCAGCCTCGATCACCACGGTGAGCTGGGCGACGTGGTGGTCATCCACTCCGCTCGCACTCGCGACCAAGTGATGTTCCTGCCGGTCCTGGAAGACCTCGATCGTCGTCACGACGGGATGCGTCTGGATCTGCGCCTCACGTCGGAGCGGGGGCGGCTCTCGCCGGGCGAGCTCGACGAGGTCTGTGCGGACTGGCGGGAACGCGAAGCCTTCTGCTCCGGCCCGGGCGAAATGCTGGACGCGCTGATCGAACACTGGGAAAGCCACGGTGATCCGAATCGTCTTCACTTCGAGCGATTTCAGCCCAAGATCGGCGGGGACGCCGCGGCCGGCGAAGGTGGCGAGGTTCGCTTCCTCGACAGCGAGAAGACCGTCGAATGCGACGGTGGCACTTCGATTCTGGATGCCGGCGAGAAGGCCGGGCTGAATTTGGCCTATGGCTGTCGAATCGGAATCTGTCATACCTGCGTAGGCACGCTGAAATCGGGCAGGCTGCGTGATCTGCGCTCAGGCGACGTCATCGAGCCCACCGGGCAGGACGTGCGGATCTGTATCAACACCGCCGAAGGCGACGTCGAACTCGAACTTTGATCGAAAGGAGTCACAGTGACCGCTACTGTGAAAAACCCGATTGCCCACCTCGATGAGCAGGAGCGGGAAAAGCTTGCCAAGGAACTCGACGCGATTCACGACGAGGTGTTCGCCGATCTCGGCGAGCGCGATCGACGCTACATAAAGACGGTCATTTCGGTCCAGCGGCAGATCGTCGTCGCGGGGCGCGTGTTGCTGCTGGGGTCACGCTCGAAAACCGCGCTGGTCCTCGGCACCGCGTGCCTCGGTATGGCCAAGATCCTCGAGAACATGGAGATCGGCCACAATGTGATGCACGGTCAATGGGATTGGATGAACGATCCCGATATTCATTCGTCGGTGTGGGACTGGGACACCGCGTCGACGGCGGAGGCTTGGAAGCACTCGCACAACTACATCCACCACACCTTCACCAATATCCGCGGCAAGGACAAGGATCTCGGTTACGAGATCATGCGCATCGACCCCAATCAGGTATGGCGCTGGGGCTACCTGTTTCAGCCGCTGTACAACGTGCTGCTGACGGTGCTCTTCGAGTGGGGCGTGGCGGTGCACGACATGGACATCGAGGCGATCCGCGCACGCGAAAAGCCCTGGTCCGAGGTGCGCAAAGACCTGAAAGGCATCGGAGGCAAAGCGCGCTCACAGATCATCAAGGACTACCTTGGCTGGCCGATCATCAGTGCCGGCGCGTTTGGGCTGCTGCAGCTCGCGTTGCGCGGCAGGATCAACCAGCCCGCCGAGTCGCGTGCCGGCAGGCAGCTGCGGAGGGTGTCACGCACGGGCCGGCTCAGCGCCGCGGCGAGGTTCTGCGACCGGTTCTTGCCCGGCGTGGAAAGCACATTCCTGCGCACGCTGGCCGCGGATGCCCTGGCCAACGTGATCCGCAACGTGTGGGCGCACGCCATCATCTTCTGCGGCCATTTTCCCGACCAGACCTATACATTCAGCGAGGAAGAAGTCGCAGACGAAACGCGCGGCGACTGGTATTTGCGGCAGCTGGTCGGCGCGGCGAATATCGAGGGCAGCCCGCTTTTTCACGTCATCAGCGGAAACCTTGGGTACCAGGTGGAGCACCACCTGTACCCGGACATGCCAAGCAGTCGGTACTCGGAAATCGCGCCGAAGGTCAAGGACATCTGCGAGCGTTACGAGCTGCCATACAACTCGGGCCGGTTCTCGAAACAGTGGTTCATGGTGCACCGCAGCATCTTCCGATTGGCGTTCCCCGGCGGCAAGCCCCGACCGAAGCCAGGACCGTACCGCGGTGAGGGCGGGCGAACCGGCCCGGCCCGCGTCAGTGAGGCGAGCCGGTTTCGTGAGCGTGTCCCCGCCGAACACCCGGCGGCCGGACCCGAGCACAAATCCGGCGGCGTCGAAGTGCAACCCCCGCCGCGGGGCAAGGACTGACGCGAAGCGGGCCCGCGAAGCCGGCCCCCACGAACCGCGCTACATCGCGATGCGATGGACAGCCGCGGCAATCTCTTCCGAACAGTCCTCTTGGAGGAAGTGCTTGGCCGGCAACAGGATTGGATCGATCACGCCGCTGGCCCGCTGGGCCTGCATGCCTTGGCTCCGCCACGGCAACATCGCGTCGCGGGCGCCCCAGACGATCTGCACGGGGTAGGGCGTATCGCGGACGGCATCGACGTAGCGCCGTTGCTTTGCGGAGGTCAACTCGAAGCCGCGCATGATTTTCAGAAACGCCCGCCCGCCGTCGTCACCGAAGAGCAGCGGAACCCAACATGCGAGTTCGGCGGCCGGGACGCGGCGGCTCACACCGACAAGCCGCATGATCGACAGGAAAGCGCCCGGCACGCGCATCGAGGCCAGCCAGGCCTCTCCGATGCCCCGGTGCGCGAACGGCTCCATGGGCCACGGCCGGTGAAACGACTCGACTTCGATGATGGTGTTCAACAGGGTCAGTGAGAGAACCCGCTCGGGCACCGCGGCGGCCACCTCGAAGCCGACCGGTCCACCGATGTCGTGCACCACGAGGTGAAACCGGTCGAGCCCCAGGGCGTCGATCGCGGCGAGCTGCCAGCGGCCGAGACCGGTCCAGCTGTAGTCGGCCCCGGCGGGCCGCTCGGCAAATCCAAGCCCCGGCAGATCGACCGCCACACCGCGCAGGCCCCTGGCGGCCAATTCCGGCACCACCTTGCGATACAGGTAAGCCGAAGCGGGAACGCCGTGCACGCACACCACCGCGGGCGCGTCGCGCGGGCCATCGTCGAGCGCGAACGACGAAATCCCGTCGGCGCTGAAGGAGCGCCCGGCCGACCGGTACCGTTCGAGCAACCGGGTCACCGCTGCAGCCCTCATAGGTTCTTCATACCGGACGGCGTCGCGGCGGCGCAGAAGCGTCCGCCCATCTGCCGCCCACCTGCCGCCCACCTGCGGCCCATCTGCCCGGCCGATCGTCGTGGCGGTTTCCTATCATTTACCGGATGAGCGCCGGTGGGCCGGATACCGTGGGCTCGCCGGCGTTCAGCGACGGGGACTGGGCCTCGTTTCGGGCGGCCGGCTGGTGGTCGGATTGGACGCTGTCGGACGCGGTGCGCCGCAACGCCGAGTCAACCCCCGATCGCCTCGCCTACGTCGACCACCCCGGCGCGTCGCTGAGCTGGCGGGAATTCGACGATGCGGCAACCGCTTTGGCCGGGCGGCTGGCCGGGACCGGGGTGACGCGCGGTGATCGGGTCGCGGTGTGGCACGGCGACTCCGCGGCCATCCACGTGTTGTTCGTCGCGATCGAGCGGTGCGGCGCCGTCGTGGTGGGCATCGGCGCGCGCGCCGGGACTCGCGAGGTCGGCGCGATCCTGCGCAACGCGCGGCCGAAGCTCCTGATCAGCGATCCACAGCGCGCCGGCGCCGCGGCGGGTGTCACCGACGAATCGCCGGTGCGGGCGCTGGTCCTCGACGGCGAGCTGCGCGCACTGCGGCTCAACGGCGGTGCCGGGCCCGGCGCGTTGGGGGCGCACACGCGGCTGGGCGCCGACGACGTCTTCCTGATCAACTCCACCTCCGGGACGACCGGGCTGCCCAAATGCGTGGTGCACACGCAAAACCGTTGGTATTACTTCCACCAGAAGGCGACCGGCAACGGCCGGCTGACGCGGGACGACGTCTTCCTGCCGGTCATCCCCACGCCTTTCGGTTTCGGCATCTGGACCAGCCACGCCACCCCGATCTACCTCGGCGCCACCGCGGTGATCCTGCCACGGTTCACCGCGCGCGCGGCGTGTGAGGCGATCGCGCGCCACCGGGTCACCGTATTGTGTTGTGTCAGCACGCAATTGACGATGCTGATGGCGGATCCCGCCAGCCGCGATCACGACCTGAGCTCGCTGCGTGTGGTTTTCGCGGGCGGCGAGGCGCTGCCGTATCGGCCCGCCGCGGAGTTCGAGGACCTCACCGGCGCCACGATCCTGCAGTTCTACGGTTCCAACGAGACGGGCATGCTGAGCGCGACGACGCTCGACGACTCCCGAGTGCGTCGGCTGCGCACGGCCGGGCGGATCGTGCCGGAAATGTCGGTCCGCCTCTTCGACGGCGACACCGACGTCACCGAGACGGGGCGCGGCCAGCCCGCGTGCCGGGGCCCGGCCACCAGCCTCGGCTACCTCGGGGGCACCGACCACGACAGGTTGTTCACCCCGGACGGATGGATGCGCATGGGCGACATCTGCGAAATCGACGCCGACGGCTACCTCACCGTCACCGGCCGCACCTCCGATTTCATCCTGCGCGGCGGCAAGAACATCAGCGCGGCCCAGGTCGAGGACGCCGTCACCAGCCACCCCGCGATCGCGGTGGCGGCGGCGGTCGCGATGCCCGATCCGGTGTTCGGCGAAAGGGTCTGCGTCTACACCGAACTCGCCGACTCGCAGACCGTCGACCTGCCGCAGCTGGTCGATCACCTCTTGGCGCTGGGCGTATCCAAGGAACTGCTGCCCGAACGGCTCATCGTGGTCGACGAGCTGCCCCGCTCGTCGGGTGGCAAGATTGCCAAAGGCCAGCTCCGCGAGGATATTCGAAGCAGGATGGAGGCCGACAATGAACACTCCTGACGCACGGCGAGGTGGTCTCGAGGTCTGGGCGCCATCGGTGGTGCCCCCGATCGGGGTCGAGCTGTCCGACGAGCAGGCGCTGGCCATCGCCTTCCGCCACCTGGCCGGCATCGGCTTCGCGGAGAACATGGCCGGGCACATCACCTGGCAGCGCGACGGGCAGACGGACATGCTGGTCAACCCCTGGGGCCTGTGGTGGCAAGAGCTCACCGCCTCCGACATCTGCGTCGTCGACAGCGGGGCGCGGGTGGTCCGCGGCCGCTGGGATGTCACCCCGGCCATCCACATCCACACGGAACTGCACCGGGTCCGCGACGACGCCCGCGTGGTCATCCACAACCACCCCTACTACGCGTGCGTGCTGGCCGCCCTGAGCCGGCTGCCCGAGCTCGTGCACCAAACCGGTTCGCTCTACCTCGACGACCTGCGCCTGGTCGACACCTACGACGGCGAAATCGACACCCCCGCGCGGGCCGCGGAACTCGCCGCGCGCATCGGCGGCGCCAACCTGACGATCCTGGCCAACCACGGCGTCATCGCGACGGGCCGCAACCTGCCCGAGGCCGTCTATCGGGCGGCATCCATCGAACGGGCATGCAAGCTGGCCTACGACGTCATGCTCACCGGCCAGGAGCCGCTGAAGATGAGCTGGTCGGACATGGCGGGCATGCAGCGCTCGCTCATCGAACGCGCCGCCGACGTGTACTGGGCGGGCGCGGCCCGGATGACCATCAAGGCCGATCCGGATGTGCTCACCTGACCCGCGGCGCCATTGCGCGCCGTCTCGAGGAGGTTGACCGGTGAAATCGATCGACGACCTGGCCGCGGACCTCAACTTCACCACCGCCAAGACCGGCGAGCAGCGGACGGTGACGTTCCTGCCGGATCCGCCGCGCGCGAAGCGGCGCTACACCGTGATCTCGGCGGACGACCACATCGTCGAGCCGCCGGACACCTTCGCCGGGCGCGTGCCCCGAAGGTTCGCCGACCGCGCGCCCAGGGTCGTGGAGACCGGCGACGGGGGACAGACGTGGGTCTACGACGGCCGGGAACTGCCCAATGTCGGATTCAACGCCGTCGTCGGCCGGCCGGTGGCGGAGTATGGCTTCGAACCGGTCCGCTTCGACGAGATGCGCAGGGGCGCCTGGGATATCCACGCCCGCATCGAGGACATGGATCTGAACGGCATCTACGCCTCGCTGAATTTCCCCTCGTTTCTGCCGGGGTTCGCCGGCCAGCGGCTGCAGCAGGTCACCACGGATCGCGAGCTGGCGCTGGCGTCGGTGCGCGCGTGGAACGACTGGCACCTCGAGGTCTGGGCGGGGTCGTATCCGCAGCGGATCATCCCGTGTCAGCTGCCGTGGCTGCTGGACCCCGAACTGGGCGCCACGATGATCTACGAGAACGCCGCGCGCGGGTTTCACGCCGTGACCTTCAGCGAGAACCCGGCGATGCTGGGATTGCCGAGCATCCACTCCGGCCACTGGGATCCGATGATGGCGGCCTGCGCCGAGACCGGCACGGTGGTGAACCTGCACATCGGATCCTCGGGTTCCGCGCCGTCGACCACCGACGACGCGCCACCCGACGTCCAGGGCGTGCTGTTCTTCGCCTATGCCATCTCGGCGGCTGTCGACTGGCTGTACTCCGGGCTGCCCAGCCGGTTCCCCGAGCTCAAGATCTGCCTGTCCGAGGGCGGAATCGGCTGGGTCGCGGGCCTGCTGGATCGCCTCGACCACATGCTCAGCTACCACGCGATGTACGGCACGTGGCAGGCCATGAACGAAAGCCTGACTCCCGCGGAGGTTTTCACCCGGAATTTCCGGTTCTGCGCCGTGGAGGACAAGTCGTCATTCGTGCAGCGCGACCGGATCGGGGTGGACAACATCATGCTGGAGGCCGACTACCCGCACTGCGACTCCACCTGGCCGCACACCCAGGACACCATCCACGAACAGATCGGCGATCTGCCGCCGGACGTGATCCGAAAGTTCAGCTGGGAGAACGCCTCCCGCCTGTACCGGCACCCGGTGCCGGTCGAGATCCAGCGCGACCCCGAGGCCTTCTGATCAGAACGCGAACCGGTTGAGCATGTCGAAATTCCGCATCGGGGTGGCGTTGATCATCCGCCACACCAGCCGCACCGGCGCCGAGGGGACGCGTTCGTAGAGCGCTATCACCGGAGTCTGCTCGCGGAAGCCTAGCCGCGGGTTCCATTGCTCGAGGTCGCGGACGTCATCGATGCCCCACTTGGTGATCCCGTTGGTGAGCACCTTGGACAGACGCGGGCCCATCGGGGACGTCGTGTCGAACAGCAATTCGCCGTCGCCGAACCGGTCGGTGAGGCGCCGCAGCAGCGCTCGCACGTCGGGTTCGGCGAGGTACATCAGCAGCCCCTCCGCGACCACCAGCGTCGGGCGACCGGTGGGTATCACGTGCAGCCACGCCTCATCGGTCACCGACGAGCCGATCATCCGGTAGCCGTCGCCGTCGTCATACAGCTTGCGCCGCAACGCGATCACGTTCGGCTGATCGACGTCGAACCATTGCACGGTTTCGGGCGGGTGCAGCCGGAACGCCCGGGTGTCCATGCCGCACCCGAGATGCAGCACGACGGCGTTCGGATGGCGGCGCAGGAAGTCGGCACTCCACTCGTCGAGCCGGCTGGCGCGCACGCTGACCAGGTACTGGTTGGATCCCGGTCTCGAGGCGCGGCGCATGCGGGCCCAGTCGTACCCGATGCGGTCCACCGCCTCGGCGGCCGCCGTATCACCCAGAATCGGGGCCGGCGAACGGCTTTCGTATGCCCGCAGGTACAGCGTGCACAGGTTCGTCCACTCCACCGAGCCCCACGGCACGTCCGTGAAGTCGACCTTGTCCGTCGCCGTCATGGCCGTCTCTTCCCCTCCCGATATTCGGTCCACATCCGCATGAGCTGGTCCCGATAGGCCTGGGTGCAGAACTCGCAGAAATCACGGAAGTCCTCGACGCGCCGCCGCTGCTCGGCGCGGTCCTCACCGAGCACGGACAGAGCGAACTCGGCGGGCTCGATGCCCAGGCGCATCAGCGACAGCTGCGTTTCCAGAACGCTGGTGAACCCGCCCGCCGTGACCCGGTACAGGTGTTGACGGTTGGGGCTGGGCAACCGCTCGACCATGCCGCCTTCCAGCAGCTGCCGGGCGACGGTGCTGATCGAGGCCTTGCTCACCGAGAGCGCCTCGGCCAGCTCGGTCAACGACTGCTGCGGCGGGTCGCAGATCAGCAGCCACCCGTAGATCCGGCCCATGGTGCGGGTGGCGCCGAGGAGCTCGAAGAACAGCCCGAGCCGGTCGACGAATTCGGCCTCTTCCGGTGACATCTTCCTCACTCTGTTTGTTAAGTACAAACTAAACGTAATCTACGACGCTGGTCAAGCCCGACCCGCAGCGGACCCGAGGCGGGCGGGTCGGTAGCGATCAGAGCTCGGCAGCCAGCCGCCGCAGGATGTCGGCGGCGGGCTCGGCGGTGGCGTGCCGGTACCCGGTGCCGGCCCACAGGTGGACGTATTCCGGCTTGCCCGCCGCGGCGGCCGCCTTACGCATCGGGCTGGTGAGGTGGTGAATCGCCGGATAGCCCAGCGGCGCCTGCGCCTCGTGGGCGTCGATGAACGCGTTGCGCAGGCCGCGGGCCGGTCGGCCCGTGAAGGCGCGGGTGAGCACGGTCTCGGTGTAGGCGGGGTCGGTGAGCGCCGCCTGGTGGGTGGCCGAGGCGCCACTCTCGGTGGCTCGCAGCAGAAGCGTTCCGACCGCGGCCGCCGCGGCGCCCGCGCGGATCACCTCTCCGACCGCGGCCGCAGTGGCGAGCCCACCGGTGGCCATCACGGTCAGCGGCACGGTCGCGACGACCTGCCGGACGAGGTCGACGATCGGCACCGGCGTCAGGGGTTTGCCCGGGGAGAGCGTGCCGGAATGCCCGCCGGCGGCCGCGGCCTGCACGGCGAGCATGTCGACTCCGGCGGCGTGCGCCTGCGCCGCCTCATCGGGCGTCGTCACCGTTTGAACCACAACGCTATTGGCCCGTTGCAGCGCGGCTATCACGTGGCGTGGCGGTATCCCGAAGGTGAACGAAACCATGGGCACCGGGTCGTCGAGCAACAGCTCGATCTTCTCGTCGAACCTGTCGGTGTCCTCGATCGGCTCACCGGGGAGGGTCAGGCCGAACTGGTCGGCCTCCTTCTGAAGAATTGCGGCATAGGTCCGGTACCTGTCGGGCTCGACCGGCAACGGATTGGGCGCGAACACGTTGACGCCGAACGGGATTCCCTCGGTGCGCACCGCCTTTATCTCCGCCTCGACGGCCTCCACGGTCTTGTAACCGGCCGCCAGCAAGCCGAAGCCGCCGGCCCGGGTCGCCGCCGACACCATCGCCGGAGTGGTCGGACCGCCCGACATCGGGGCGGCGACGAGCGGGATGGACATCCCGAACTGTGCCAGCATCTGTGTGCCCTTCCGGTGTGCCGCGAACAAGCGCAGCCTCGACCATATCGGTACCCCAGACTTCGATACCTCAGACGTTCCCTCCCGGCGCCGGACCTGACAGGATGCTTCAGCGTGAAGCGACCCAACTTCCTGGTGATCGTGGCCGACGATCTCGGGTTCTCCGATATCGGCGCCTTCGGTGGCGAGATCAATACCCCGAACCTGGACCGGCTGGCCTACGCGGGCCTGCGGCTGACCGATTTCCACTCGGCGCCGGCGTGCTCACCGACCCGGGCGATGCTGCTGACCGGGACCGACCACCACGTCGCCGGGATCGGCACGATGCTCGAGGTCGCGGCGCCCGGGTTCCGGGGCGCGCCCGGCTACGAGGGCTACCTCAACGACCGCGTCGTCGCGTTGCCCGAGCTGCTGCGCGACGCCGGTTACCTGACGCTGATGTCGGGCAAATGGCACCTGGGCGACACCATCGAGACCTCCCCGTGGGCCCGCGGATTCGAGCGTTCGTTCGCCCTGCTGCCGGCCGGTGCGAGCCACTACGGCGGTGCCGCGGGCGGCGGGTTCTCGCCCGTGCCAACGCTTTACACCGAGGACGACCACTTCGTCACCGTCGGCGACGACTTCTACTCGTCGGACTACTACACCGACACGCTGCTGCGCTACTTGCGCGAGCGTGCCCCGGGCGACGACCGGCCGTTCTTCGCCTACCTGCCCTTCCAGGCGCCGCACTGGCCGTTGCAGGCGCCCGACGAGGACATCGCCACCTATCGCGGCCGCTACGACGCCGGCCCCGACGCGTTGCGCGACGCTCGCCTGGCCGCGCTCAAGAAGCTCGGCCTGTGCCCGCCCGACGTCGTCGCGCACCCGGTCGTGGCCGACGGTGCCCCCGAGTGGGCCGACATGTCCGACGACGAGCGCGCGCGTTCGGCGCGCGGCATGGAGGTCTACGCCGCGATGGTGGACCGGATGGATCAGAACATCGGCCGGGTGATCGACTACCTGGCCGGCACCGGCGAGCTCGACGACACGGTCGTGATCTTCATGTCCGACAACGGCGCCGAGGGCGCGATGGTGGAGGCGATGCCGCTGCGCGGAGCGCAGATCGTCGCGCAGATCGAAAAGAACTGCGACAACAGCCTCGACAACCTCGGCCGCCCCAGCTCGTTCATCTGGTACGGCCCGCGCTGGGCGCAGGCGGCCACGGCGCCGTCGCGGCTGCACAAGGCCTTCACCACCGAGGGTGGGATCCGGGTGGTGGGCTTCATCACCTGGCCGGGCTTTGCCCGGCAGGCCGGGATCGGCACGGCGTTCGCGACCGTCATGGACATCGCGCCGACCGTGCTCGAACTCGCCGGGGCCACCCATCCGGGCACGGCCTACCGGGGCCGGGAGGTCGAGCCCATGCGGGGCCGCTCCCTGGTGGCGTACCTGTCGGAAGGCAGCGAGGCGGTACACGGCGCCGAGGCCGGCACGGGCTGGGAGTTGTTCGGGCGCAGGGCGATTCGCCAGGGCGACTGGAAGGCGGTATACCTGCCGGCGCCGTACGGCCCGGGCGCCTGGCAGCTCTACGACCTGTCCGCCGACCCCGGCGAGATCGACGACCTGGCCGCCTCGCGGCCCGACAAACTGGCCGGACTGCTGGCACTATGGGACCGCTACGTCGAGGAGACCGGGGTGATTTTGGAGCCGGTTTCGGTGTTCGACGCCGATATGCTGGGGCGCTGATGACCCAGACAACCACCTGCGCGGTGATCGGCGGCGGCCCGGCCGGGATGGTCCTCGGGCTGCTCCTGGCGCGCGCGGGCGTGCAGGTCACCCTGCTGGAGAAGCACGGTGACTTCCTGCGCGACTTCCGCGGCGACACGGTGCACCCGACCACGATGCGCCTGCTCGACGAGCTGGGCCTGTGGGAACGCTTCGCGGAGTTGCCGTACACCGAGGTCAGCAACGCCAGATTCGAGTCGAACGGCCGCTCGGTGACCTATGTCGACTTCGGCCGGCTCGGGTCTTTCGGCCAGCCCCACCCGTTCGTCGCGATGGTGCCGCAGTGGGACCTGCTGAACCTGCTCGCCGACGTGGCCCAATCCGAGCCGAGCTTCACGCTGCGCATGAGGACCGAGGCCACCGGGTTTCTCCGGGAGGGCGGCCGCGTCACCGGGGTGCGGTACGAGGGGCCCGACGGGCCCGGAGAACTGCGTGCGGAGCTGACCGTGGCGTGCGACGGCAGGTGGTCGATCGCGCGGCGCGAGGCCGGGCTGAAGACCCGCGAATTCCCGGTCAATTTCGACGTGTGGTGGTTCCGGCTACCGCGCGACGGGGCGGCGAAATTCTCTTTCCTGCCGCGGGTCGGTCCCGGCAAGGCGCTCGGGGTGATTCCGCGGGAGGGCTACGACCAGATCGCGTACCTGGGCGCCAAGGGGACCGACGCCGAATTGCGGGCGCGGGGCATCGAAGCGTTCCGCCGTGACGTGAGCTCGCTGCTGCCGGAGTCGGGCGAGGCGGTGGCGACGCTGACGTCCATGGACGACGTCAAGCACCTCGACGTCCGGGTGGATCGGCTGCACCGCTGGCACACCGACGGGCTGCTCTGCATCGGCGATGCCGCGCACGCGATGTCGCCGCTCGGCGGCGTCGGCATCAACCTGGCCGTCCAGGACGCCGTCGCGGCCGCGACCATATTGGCGAAACCCCTGCGGCGACACCGGGTTACGAATCGCGAGCTGGCGGCCGTGCGCCGGCGCCGCCTGTTCCCGACCGTGGTGACCCAGGCGGTGCAACGGGTATTGCAGCGACGGCTTCTGGGCCCGCTGCTGCGCGGCGCCGACCCGACCCCGCCCGCGGTGCTGTTCGGCCTGGTGGAGCGGCTGCCGTGGCTGTCGGTGCTGCCCGCGTACTTCATCGGCGTCGGCGTCCGGCCCGAGCACGCGCCGGCGTTCGCCCGGCGCTGACGGCCCTGCCGCGGCCCGGGGTTTTCAAGGCGCCTTGGCGTGCTCGGGTGCTAGCGTCGACGCCGTGTCTGGACGTGCGAACGCGGTTCGCATCGGAATCCTGGGTGCCGCACGGATCGCGCCGTTGGCACTCGTCAACCCCGCCAAGGGACACGCCCAGGTCGAGGTGGCCGCGGTCGCGGCGCGGGACCCGTCACGTGGGCGGGCCTTCGCCGCCGAGCACGGCATCCCGCGGGTGCACGACAGCTACGACGCGCTGATCGCCGACCCCGACGTCGACGCGGTGTACATCCCCCTGCCCAACGGCCTGCACGGCCGGTGGACCCGGGCCGCGCTGGCCGCGGGCAAGCACGTCCTGTGCGAAAAACCGTTTACCGCCAACGCCGACGAGGCTCGGGAGGTCGCGGGGATCGCGGCGAAGTCGGATCGGGTGGTGATGGAGGCCTTTCACTATCGCTACCATCCGCTGACCCGGCGCGCCGAGGAAATCATCGCCTCGGGCGAACTCGGCAGGCTCACCCGGGTCGAGGCCGCCATGTGTTTCCCGCTGCCGAAGTTCTCCGACATCCGCTACGACTTTTCGCTCGCCGGCGGCGCGACGATGGACGCGGGGTGCTATGCGGTGCACATGGTCCGCACGTTCGGCGGGTCGACCCCGGAAGTCGTTCGGGCAGAGGCGAAGTTGCGCGACCCGCGGATCGACCGGGCCATGGCGGCCGAAGTGAGGTTCGCCGGCGGTCACACCGGCCTGATCCGCTGCTCGATGTGGTCGTCGCAGCTGCTGAAGATCAGCGCCCGCGTGGTCGGCGAAGACGGTGAGCTCCGGGTTTTCAACCCGGTGCTGCCCAGCCTCTACCATCGGCTCTCGGTCCGCTCAGCCTCCGACAAGCGTGTCGAGCGGTTCTCGCGGCGCCCCTCGTACGCCTATCAGCTCGACGCCTTCGCGGCCGCCGTGCTGCAGGGCGAGCCGGTGCGGACCGACCCCGCCGACGCGATCGAGACCATGACCGTCATCGACGCGATCTATCGGGCCGCGGGCCTGCCGCTGCGTAGCCCGTGCTGAGCTGCTAACCCGTTGGGCCGGCGCATATTTCGGAGAGCAGGCGGCGCGCCGCCGCCACGCACGGGCGCAGGCGGTCGATGGGGCTGACGCCGGCCAGTGCCAGCGAGCGCCGCGGCACTTCGATTTCGATCACGACGTCGCGTGGCAGCGCGGACAGGATGTCACGCAGCGGCAATTCGCCCTCACCGGGAACCATGCGCTCGAACATGGCTTCCTCCATGTATCCCATGTGCTGCATGTGCTTGTCGCCGCGCGGGCGCAGCGTCGTGTCGTTGAGTTGGGCGTACCCGATGCGGTCATCGTCGACGGCCGCGACATCGGCGGCGCCGGAACCGGAACGCGCCAGGTGCATGGTGTCGATCAACACGCCGAACTCGCGGCGCGCGACATGTCGCACGGCCTGAAGCGCGGTGGGCAGGTCGCACACGGTCAGACCCGGCACGGGTTCCACGACGGTCTGAATGCCGCGCCGGGCGGCCAGGTCGGTCAGGATCGCGAACTGGTCGAAGCTGCGGGCGAGATCGGGGTCGAGGCTGACGACGTTGATCCGGGGCACGGCGAGTTCGGCCAGCGCGTCGAGGTCGCCGGCGAACGCGTGCGCCTCGGCGCCGGGCGTGATCAGGAACCCGTCGCCGAGCGAGATCGCCACGCCGCGCTCGTCCATCGCGGCCAGCACGTCCCGCCTGAGTTTCGGGTCCGCCAGCGAGTAGGGCGGATAGTCGAGCGCGACCAACGGCGCGCCGCGCACGACGGCCGACATGTACCTGCAGCCCAGGTCCGCGGTGAGGTTGACGAATTCGATTGGCGGAAGCCCGAATCCGCAAAGAAAACCGATACCCAGCCGGTCCATGTTATGCGGGGCGGCCCGCCAATTGGGCCAATTGTCCGGCGGCCTGGGCTGATTGGGTGGTGAGCGCGATCTTTCCGGAGGTGACCTGTTCCTCGATGGTCGGCGCCTCCAGGACGAGTTCGTCGCGGACGAACGCGACGTGGTCGTGCAGGTGTGCGGCGGTGAATGTCGCCCAGGCCGCGGCGGACGGCGGATCCAGCGTCAGGCTCACCTGGTAGAAGCCCGACGTCAGCGAGGTGGGCGGGTCCACGTGCGTCAGCCCCAGCCGCATCGACACGGGTCCCAGCGTGTAGACGGTGGTCCGGGCGAGGTCGCAGGTGACCAGGTTGTCGGCCGGCGCGACGGGCGCCGCCGGATTCGTGGCCGGACACTTGTCGGGCGTGCTGGGCTGCGACTTCCGCACCGGCCGAATCGGCAACGGCGCAATGGCCACCGCGGGCGCCGGCGGCCGTGTCGTCGTCGGGGCGGCTTTGGTGTTGGGGGTGGTGTTGGTGTTGGTGGTGGTGGTGACGGTGGTGGTGACGGTGGTGGCGGTCGACGCGGTGGCGGGGGCCGGGTGCCGCGTCGAGTGACAACCACACGCGAGGGCGCCGATCAGCAGGATGCTCGCGAGCCCGCGGGTGCTCATCGCATCATTCCAGCACAGTTCAACCTGCACGGTTCCGGACCGCTTTACGGACACTACGAATATAGAGTAGTGTTCGTCGCGGACAACGGATGGACAAACGACGAAAGCCCAACCCCACGGAACGCCGCCGCGACCTCTGCGACGCGGCGATCCACCTCTTGGCCCACGACGGTGCGAAGGGTTTGAGCCATCTGAAAGTCGACCGCCGGGCCGGGGTCCCGGACGGCACGACCTCCTTCTACTTCCGGACGCGTTCGGCGCTGCTGCGCGCCGTGGCCGAGCGGCTTGCCGAACTGGACCTGGCGAGCTTGCAGTCGGTCGCGGACGGCTCCGGCGGGCGCCGCCGTTCAGCCCGCCGCCCTTCGCCGTCGCGGTTGTCGCAGGTGGTGATCCAGGCCGGCAGCGAGCCGCAGCTGTCGCGGACCAAAGCCCGCTACGAGCTGACGATGCAGGCCACCCGCGACGCGGAGCTGGCCGCGATCCTGCAGCAGGCCACCGACGGATTCACCAAGCTGCATCGCGAGATCCTGGTGCAGCTGATGCCCCACGGGGCGGACCTGGACCCGGCCGTGGTCGAGGACCTGAGCAACATCACGCTCACCTTCATCAACGGGCTGCTGCTGCGCTTCGCCCACGGCGACCGCATCATCGACAGCCCCGCCCAGCTCGATGCGATCCTGGCGGCCATCGCCACCGGCGTCCTGAAGACGTCGGGCAAGGGGCGGCTGACCCAGGCGGCCCGATCCGGGTGAACGCGCGCGTCAGGTTCGGCGGCGCGGGGCCTTGCCAGGGCACCCGCCGTATGATTCTCTACGTCAATAGAGTGAGCAGGCGTTGTCGGCTTGGCCCGGAAAAGGCGTCAAGCGGTGTGTACAAGTCGCTCGCGGCAGCGATATCGGCGATCTGGGAGGCACACCCGGAAATGGCGGCGGTAGGAGGGATTTCGTGACGGCGAGCACCGACAGCGATGTTCATTTCGACCCCTCCTTCGACCCCTACTTCGACCCCTACGATGTCGAGCTCATCGCCGACCCGTATCCGATGTTCGCCCGCCTGCGCGACGAGGTGCCGCTCTACTACAACACCGAATACGACTTCTTCGCGTTGAGCCGGTACGCCGACGTCACCAAGGCGCTCGTCGACCACACCACGTTTAGCTCCGCTCGCGGCGCGATCCTCGAGCTGATCAAGGCCAACCTCGAAATCCCGCCCGGGATGCTGATCTTCGAGGCCCCGCCGATCCACGACGTGCACCGCAAGCTGTTGTCGCGCATGTTCACCCCCCGCAGGATCGGGGCGCTCGAGCCGATGGTGCGCCAGTTATGCGCCCAGGCCCTGGACCCGCTGGTGGGCTCGGGCCGATTCGACTTCGTCACCGATCTGGGCGCGCAGATGCCGATGAAGGTCATCAGCATGCTGCTCGGCATCCCCGAGGACGACCAGGAGTACATCCGCGACCGCGGCAACGCCCAACTGCGCACCGAAGCCGGCAAGCCCATGAAAGCCGCCGAACGCGGCCTGTCGGTCGGCGAGCAGTTCGAGGCCTACATCGACTGGCGCGCCGAGCATCCGTCCGACGACATCATGACCGACCTGCTCAACGTCGAGTTCGTCGACGAGACCGGCGCGACCCGGCGGCTGACCCGCGAGGAAATACTCGTCTACCTCAACGTGGTGGCCGGGGCGGGCAACGAAACCACCACACGCCTGATCGGTTGGGCCGGAAAGGTTCTCGCGGAGCATCCCGATCAGCGGCGCAGCCTCGCGGAGAACCCGCAGCTCATCCCGCAGGCCATCGAGGAGCTGTTGCGCTACGAGCCGCCGGCCCCGCACGTGTCCCGGTATGTGACCCGCGACGTCACCTTCTACGACCGGACGGTGCCCGAGGGCAGCGTCATGATCGCCCTCCTCGGCGCGGCGTGCCGCGACGAGCGTCAGTTCGGCTCCGACGCGGACACATTCAACATCCACCGCGCCGCCCGCCCCCACCTCGCCTTCAGCGTGGGCACGCACTTTTGCCTGGGCTCCGCGCTGGCCCGCCTGGAAGGCCGCATCGCCCTGGAGGAGATCTTGAAGCGATTCCCCGAGTGGGAGGTCGATTTGACCAACGCCCGGCTCAGTCCGACGTCGACGGTGCGCGGCTGGGAGTCCATGCCGGCCCTGGTGGCGTCGTGACCGCGTCGGCCGAGGGCCGCGTTGCGGGCAAGGTCGCGTTCATCAGCGGCGCCGCCCGGGGCCAGGGCCGCAGCCATGCCGTGCGGCTGGCCCAGGAGGGCGCCGACATCATCGCGATCGACATCTGCGGTCCGGTCGACAACATGGCCTATCCGGCGTCGACACCGGAAGATCTCGCCGAGACCGCGGACCTGGTCAAGGCCCAGGATCGCCGCATCGTGACCGCGGAGGTCGACGTGCGCGACTATGACGGCCTCAAGGCGGCGGTCGACAGCGGGGTCGAACAACTCGGCCGTCTCGACATCATCGTCGCGAACGCCGGCATCGGCACGTTCGGCAACAAACTGCACAAGATCTCGGAGAAGATCTGGCAGGACATGATCGACGTCAACCTCTCCGGTGTCTGGCACACGGTGAAAGCCGGTGTGCCGCATATCCTCGCCGGCGAGCGGGGCGGGTCGATCGTGCTGACCGGCTCGGTCGGATCGCACAAGGCCATGGCCTACACCGGCCACTACATCGCGGCCAAACACGGAGTGCTGGGGCTGATGCGCTCGTTCGCCGTCGAGTTGGGCCAATACGGGATTCGGGTGAACTCGGTGCACCCGAGCCAGGTCAACACGCCGATGACGATGAACGAGGTGACGTTCCGCCTGTTCCGCCCCGACCTGGAAAATCCGGGGCCGGAGGATTTCGCCCCGTTCTCGCAAATGACGCACATGATGCCGGTGCCGTGGGTGGAGGCCGTCGACATCAGCAACGCCGTGTTGTTCCTCGCCTCCGACGAATCGCGTTATATCACCGGCGTTTCGCTGCCCGTGGACGCGGGCGCCTTGCTCAAGTAAGCAGCTACCCAACTAGGAAAAGTGGAGAAACTCATGCCTGAATACGACTACGAAAAGTTGAAGAAGGAAGCCGAGCAGTACATCAGGTTCGAGAAGGACAAGAAGAACCGGATCGCCTACATCACGTTCGATCGTCCCCAGGCGCAGAACTCCACCACGTTGGGGATGCGGCAGAACTACGCCGACCTGATCCACAAGTGCAACGTCGACGACGAGGTCAAGGTCGTGGTGATCCGCGGCGAGGGTGAGGATTTCGGTAGCGGTGGCGACCTGCCCGAGCAGCGCCCGATGCTGGAGAACCCGGGCCTGCCCCTGCACCACGAGCTCGCGATCAACGACGACGACGTCAAGTACCCGCCCGGCGGCTCCTACCGGTATCTGTCCACGGTCACCGACTTCTACGCCAAGGCCCGCGCGGGAAACCGACCCCTGCAGGAGTTGCGGAAGATCAGCATCATCGAGGCCAAGGGCTACTGCTACGGCTGGCACTTTTACCAGGCCGGTGACGCCGACCTGGTGATCTCTTCGGACGACGCGCTCTTCGGTCACCCGGCCTTCCGCTACGTGGGCTGGGGCCCGCGCCTGTGGTGGTGGGCGGAGACGATGGGCCTGCGGAAGTTCTCCGAAATGCTGTTCACCGGGCGGCCGTTCAGCGCCAAGGAAATGTACGACTGCGGGTTCGTCAACAGCGTGGTGCCCCGCGACAAACTGGAGGCCGAGACGGAGAAGTACGCGCTGGCGTGCTCCCGCTCCCGCCCGACCGACACCGTCGCGGTGCAGAAGACCTTCCTGGAGCTCTACAAGCAGCACAAGGGCGAATACTTCGGCAGCCTGCTCACCGGCATGGTCGAGGGCATGCTGCCGATGATCAAGAACGACGCCGAGGAGGTCGACCTCACCGAGGGCACCTTCGAAAAGGGCCTCAACAACGTGGTCAAGGACAACGACCTCAACTTCCCACCGGAGTGGCGCCTGAGCCGCTCGGGCCGCAAGAAGCCCTGACGGGTTGGTAAGCGCGGGCATGTCGGCGCTGACGGGAATCCGGGTTGTCGAGCTCGCGGAGACCGTCGCGGGGGAATACTGCGGAAAGCTGCTGGCCGACTTCGGCGCCGAGGTGATCAAAGTCGAGGCGCCGGAGCGCGGCAGCCCCACCCGCGCGATGGCGCCGCTGCTCGCCGACGGGCCCGACGGCAGCGCGCTGTTCGCCTACCTGAACACGAACAAGCGCTCCGCCGTCCTCGACGCCGCCTCTTCCGCGGACGTCGTGCACCGGCTGATCGCCTCGGCCGACGCCGTCATCGAAGACCGCGGGTCGGGCTGGTCCGATAGGCATCCCTCGGTGGTGTTCTGCTCGATCACCCCGTTCGGCAACGAGGCCCCCGCCGAGTTCGCGAACGCCAAGAGCAGCAACGTGTTCCACGCCGGCGGCTGGGGCTACCACACGCCCAGCCACGCCGACCCCGACGGGGCGCCGCTGCAGGGTCCGGGCCGATTCCTGGTCGACTACGAGGCGGGGCTGGACGCGGCGCTGTGCGTGGTGGCGTCGCTGTTCGGGCGCCTGCACACCGGCCGTGGCGAGTTCATCGACGTGTCGCAGCACGCCGTGCAGGTGTCCCGCGCCGACTGCATCCTGGGCCGGTTCATCACCGGGGAGGTCGCCGCCGAGGGTCACCGCGGCGACTACGACCAGGCGGGCCCGGCCGCGTTCTTCGCCTGCGCCGACGGGTTCGTCTACCTGTACATGACCAGCCGCGCGCACTGGCTCGGGGTGAAGGAACTCATGGGCCATCCGGAGTGGCTGGACGCGTTCGACGACGACTGGCTGGAGTTCTCCGTCACCGCGGAGAAGGTCGCCGCGTTCCGGCAGGGGTTCGCCGCGTGGGTCGCGCACCTGGCGAAGGAAGCCGCGGCGGACCGGGCGCAGCGCCTGGGGGTGCCGCTGGTCCCGGTCAACGACGCCGCGGACCTGCACCACTCGCCGCAGTACCGCCACCGCGGCTTCTTCCAGGAGGCGAGCCACCCCGTGCTGGGCGGCGCGGCGTATCCCACGGTGCCGTACGCGCTCAGCGCGTCACCGGCCCGGATCGTCTCCGCCGCACCGTCTCTCGGCCAAGACACCGCGTCGATCCTCGCCACGCTGGACATGGCGCGCACCCCGCCGGCGGTCATGGCCCCGCAACTCAAACCGCCCGGGGAGTCGCGCGGGGGCCCGCTGGAAGGGGTGCGCGTCGTCGAGCTCACCAAGGTGTGGGCCGGACCGTATGCGGGCAAGCTGCTGGCAATGCTGGGCGCCGAGGTGATCAAGGTCGAGACCGCGGCCGCCCCCGAGGAAATGCGGGCCTACGGCGGCACCGACATCAACCACGCCCCCTACTTCCTCAGCATCAACCCCGAGATTCGCAGCGTGGACCTCGACATCAAGTCGGACGAGGGGATGGCGCGGCTGCGCGAGCTGATCGCCCGCAGCGACATCGTCATCAACAACCTGCGACCGGGCGCGATGGAGCGTCAGGGCCTGGGATACGAACAGCTCACGGCGATCAAGCCCGACATCATCTCGGTGTCGATCAAGATGTGGGGCAACGACGGGCCGCTGGGCCACCAAACCGGCTACGCGCCATGCTTTGCCGCGCTGGCCGGGCTCGCGTCGCTGGTCGGCTACCCCGGCGGGCCCCCGCTCGGGACGAGCATGCGTTACGGGGACTCCACCGTCGGCGCGGCCGCCGCGTATGCCGCCATGGTGGCGTTGCTGCATCGGGAACTCCGCGGCGCGGGCCAATTCGTCGACGTCTCGGCGGTGGAGACGCTATCCTCGATGATCGGGGACTGCCTGCTCGAGCAAAGCCTCACGGGAAACCGCCTCGGCCGCAACGGTAACCGCCATCCCGACCTGTGCCCCCACGGCTGCTACCCCTGCCGCGACGGGTCCTGGGTCGCCGTGGCCGTGGCCGACGATGCCGAATGGCGCGCCCTGTGTTCGGGGCTGGGCGCCGCGGCGCTGGCCGACGACGCGCGCTACGCCACGAGGGAAGGGCGGCACCGGCACGCCGAAGCCCTGGACGCCGAGCTCGCGCGGCTCACCCGCGACCACGACGCCGAGCGGCTCGCGCGCAGCCTACGCCTGGCGGGTGTGGCGGCGACCAAGAGCGCCACCGCAATCGACGTGATCGCGGATCAGCGATTGTGGGACCGCGGGTTGTATCGCTTCGTCAGCGATCACCGCGAGGGCCAGCGCCCGATCCTGGGGCCGTCATGGCGGCTGGCGCGCTCGCCGGCGCGGATCGAGCGCGGCGCACCGGATTTGGGAGAGGACACCGAATACGCACTGCGGGAGATCGTGGGAGCCGGAGCATGACGGCAATCCTGTCGCACACCACCGCGCTGGTGACGGGTGCCAGCAGCGGTATCGGGGCGGCGACGGCGAAGGCGCTGGCCGCCGAGGGCGCCGCGGTGGCGCTGCTCGCGCGCCGGGCCGACCGGCTGACGGAGCTGAAAGCCGAGATCGAATCCGCCGGGGGCACGGCGCTGGTCGTGGCCGCCGATGTGACCGACGCCGACGAGGTCGCGGCGGCGGTGCAGCGGACGGTCGCCGAGCTGGGGCGCCTCGACACGGTCGTGAACAACGCCGGGCTGATGCAGTCCGGGCCCGCGGCCGAAGCCAGCCTGCAGGACTGGGATCAGATGGTCGCTGTCAACGTGCAAGGGGTCCTTTACGTTACGCGCGCCGCTCTGCCGCACCTGATCGAGGCGGCCGCCGGCTCGCCGCGCGGCGTCGCCGATCTGGTCACCGTCAGCTCCACCGCCGGGTGGGTGGCCCGGCCCAACACGGCGGTCTATTCGCTGACCAAATTCGGGGTGAACGCATTCAGCGAGGGCATCCGCCAGGAGGTGCTCGGAAAGCGCGTGCGTGTCGGGGTCGTCGGTCCCGGGACCGTCGACACGGAAATCTTCAGCCACCTGCCCGCGTCGTCGCGCGAGGCGTTCGAGCGCCAGACCGCAGGAATGGTCAAGCTGCGGCCGGAGGACATCGCCGACGCGGTGCTCTACATGGTCACACGCGACCGCCGGGTGGCGGTCAACCACATGTTGGTGCGCGCGGCGGAACAGACGTGGTAGCGGCGTGACGGCGCGTTGGGCGATCGGCGACCAGCACGGGTTGCCGTTTCCCGCCGACCCCGCTGCCTTGCGCGACGGGGGAGAGTCGTTCCTGACCAACGCATTTCGGGCCCTTGGTGTACCCGACAGTGGCGTCGCCCGGATCAGCGCGCACCGGGAAGTGATCGGCGGCAGCACCGGGCGCAAGGTCGCGCTGTCGGTGGAATACGAGAGGCCACGGCCCGGCCTGCACACCGAGCTGTTCGTCAAGTTCTCGCGCGACTTCGACAATCCCGTGCGAGACGGCGGCAGGACGCAGATGGAGCCGGAGGTCCGGTTCGCAACCCTGTCCCGGGTTCCCGGGTTCCCCATCGCGGTCCCCGTCGTGTTGTTCGCCGACTACGACCGTCGGACCGGCTCAGGCATCCTGATCACCGAGCGGATACCGTTCGGGGCCAACGGGATAGAGCGCCAATACCATAAGTGCCTCGACTACGAGATGCCCGACGCCGTCGGCCACTACCGCGCGCTGCTGACCGCGCTGGCCCGCCTGGCGGGCAGCTACGGGCCCGGCCGTCTTCCGGGGCACCTGTCCGCGCACTTCCCGCTGGACGTGCGGGCCGCGACCGTCGGGGAGCGGACGCCGCCGAGCGCCGGGAAGCTGGACCGGCGCGTGGGCCAGCTGGCGGCGTTCGTCGAAACCCATCCCGGCCTGGTGCCCGGCGATGTGCGCTCGCCGGAGTTCCTGGCGCGCTTGCGCGAAGACGTGCCGCGGGTCGCGTGCCACGAGCACGCGATCACCCGCGGGCTGACCGCCGACACCGACTACGTCGCGCTGTGCCACTGGAACGCCAACATCGACAACGCCTGGTTCTGGCGCGACGACGACGGCGTTCTGCGCTGCGGCCTGCTGGACTGGGGATGCGTCGGCCAGATGAACATGGGCATGGCGATCTGGGGTGCCATGTCCGGCGCCGAAACCGCCATGTGGGACGAGCATTTCGACGACTTGCTGGACGTATTCGTGGCGGAGGTGCGGCGCTGCGGCGGTCCGCTCCTGGATCCGGACCGGCTGCGCCGGCACACGCTGCTTTACGCGGCGGCGATGGGCGTCGCGTGGTTGCTGGACGTGCCGGCGTTGCTGCACAAGCGATTCGGCGCCGCCGTCCCCGCCGGCCGCAAGGATCCACGGATCAGGGACGACGAAGGCGTGCGCGCGCCGCTGCAGATGCTGTCGAACCTGTTGAGTGCGTGGCGGCGCTATCGAGTGGGCGACCTGATCGATGAGGCGCTTGCCGAGCACACAGGTCACGAATATCTCCATCTCTAGATCTGCCGTCGATCCCGGGATCGTCACATTTTCGGCCTCGCTCGATTCGATGGAACCGGACGACGGGTTTGTGCGTCTAAGCGCCGGCTCGGGTCGAATTCGCGAAATCTTTTGAGTCACTTTGGTTTCAGTGGTCACATTTGGGGGTTTGTTGTCGGTGGTGCTTCGTAGTGTCGGGGGCATGACAGCCAGCAGTCGTGAGGAGATCGTCGAGGCCTTCGGCGCGCTGGATGCCGACCTGGAGCGTTTGGGCGGGTTGTCGTTTGACGGGTTGACGACCCCGGAGCGGTTGCGCGTGTTGGAACGTCTTGAGCGCGCCGCGCGCCGGCTGCGCGCCCCCCAGCACGGGCTGATCAACCAGCTCGATGCCCAGGCGGGTCAGGCGGAGTTGGG
>NZ_MVHD01000028.1 GCF_002086635.1 Mycobacterium alsense
CCCGGGGCCCCGGTCTAAGCGGGGGCGCCGGGGTGGCGGGCGGCCCGGGCGGCCCCGGCGGCGTCGCCCCCCCTGCTGGGCGCGCACGGCGCGGCCGGCGCCAGCGGTGGCGCGCCCACCATCCCGGTGACCGTCGACCAGCAGATCAACCGGCCGTACGTGGACGTCTCCATCGCCGGCGGACCGAATTCGCAGGTGGTCCTCGACACCGGATCCAAAGGCCTCGTGGTGCCGCCCCAGGACGTGAATTTCGCGACGCTCGGCACGCCCACCGGGACGAACACCGTCCAATACGGCGAGGGCGCGAACCTGCTGAGGGAGACCTATACGACGTATTCGGCGACGGTGAATTTCGGCAACGGGATCATCACCCAGCCGACCACGATCGCGGTCATCACCTCGGTGACCCAGATCCAGAACGGGGTGTCGACCAATTTGCCGGCGTCCGACGGGCTCGCGGTTCTGGGCGTCGGGTCCGGCGGCGCGGGCACGGTGGGCGTGGGCCCGCTGGGCACCAGCCCCGTCCAGGCCCTGCCGGGCACCCTCAACCAGGGGGTGCTCATCAACGAACCCGCGGGCACGGTGCAGTTCGGCGCCAACCCCCTGACCGTCGGCACCTCGGTGACCGGGGCGCCCGTCACCAACCTGCGGGTGTCGGTCAACGGCGGGACCCCCGTGACGGTGACCAACGCGTTCGTCGACTCCGGCGGCCTGTGGGGCGACGTCCCGTCGTCAGTGGGCACCGGCTCGATTAACGGCTACGTGCCGCCGGGAACGGTTCTCACGATCTCCACGCCCAGCGGCGTCGGGATCTACCGGCAGACGATCCTGTCGGGGCCCACGGCGCCGTATGTGGTCGGGCCGACCGACAACTTCAACACCGGGAATTCGCCGTTCGAGATCATCCCGATCTATTTGTCGTACTCCCCCACCAACGTCGGGACGCTATTCTTCGACCTCTGACCGGCCCGGGCGGTAGCGCGCCAGCAGCGACCGCACGGTGTCCATGGCCTCGACGGCCCGCTCCTTGTCGGCGGCCTGGATGGCCATCAGCGGAATGTACTCGTCGTCGGGCAGGTCGATGCGCGCCCACCGCCTGCCGGCGGGAAACGACACGCCGACAACGTCCGACCACGGAATCAGCCTGTACCCGAACAGGTTTCGCACGGACAGGCCCGCCGGCCCCACCCGCAGGCGCGGGCGCGCGAACAACAGCACGCCGCCGGCGATCACCAGGCCCAGGACGGCGATCGCCACCTGGTCGGAGGTGTGGAAGATCACCCCGCTGGAGCGGATCTTGAGCAGCAGGCCCACGACGATGTGCGTGGCGGCGATCACAAACGCTGCGGCGTAGACGATGGGCGGCGTGCGGTGGGGACGCAGCTCGACGTCCCAGTCCTGGTGGTTCGGCGCCGTCACGACCGCGCGCGCAGGTCGCGCAGCGTCAGCGCGGTGGTCAGGGCCGCCCCGGTGGCCTGGGCCCCCTTGTCCTCGGCCGATTCCGGAAGGCCGGCCCGGTCCAGGGCCTGCTCCTCGGTGTTGGTGGTCAGCACGCCGTTGGCCACCGGCGTCGACGCGTCCAACGACACCCGGGTCAGCCCCTGTGTCACCGCGTCACACACGTAGTCGAAATGCGGTGTCTGGCCGCGGATCACGACCCCCAGGGCGACCACCGCGTCGTGGGTGCGCGCCAGCTCCTGGGCGATCACCGGGATCTCGATCGCACCGATCACCCGGACCACCGTCGGGTCGTGGATGCCCGACTCGGCCGCCACCTTGCGGGCGCCGTCCAGCAGGGCGTCGCAGATCTCGCTGTGCCAGGTGCTCGCGACGATGGCCAGCCGCAGGCCGGACGCGTCGAGCGGTGGTACGTCCGGCACGCCGGCCGCAGGACTCACAAAGCACCGCCGAATTCCCCGGGCAGATGGACGGATTCGTGGAAGTCGTCCAGCCCGGCGAGGTCGTGACCCATCTTGTCGCGCTTGGTCATCAGGTAGCGGATGTTCTCGGCGTTGGCCCGCACCGGAAGCGGCACCCGCTCGATGATGTGCAGCCCGTAGCCGTCCAGCCCGACGCGCTTGGCCGGGTTGTTGGTCAGCAGCCGCATCGAGCGCACCCCGAGGTCGACCAGGATCTGCGCGCCGATCCCGTAATCGCGGGCGTCGGCGGGCAATCCGAGCTTGAGGTTGGCGTCCACGGTGTCCTCGCCCGCGTCCTGCAGCTGGTAAGCCTGCAGCTTGTGCATCAGGCCGATGCCGCGGCCCTCGTGGCCGCGCATGTACAGCACCACGCCACGACCCTCGCGCGCGACCATCGCCAGCGCGGCGTCCAGCTGCGGCCCGCAGTCGCAGCGCCGCGAACCGAACACGTCACCGGTCAGGCATTCGGAGTGCACGCGCACCAGCACGTCGTCGCCGTCGGCGTTCGGCCCGGCGATCTCGCCGCGGACCAGCGCCACGTGTTCGACGTCCTCGTAGATGCTGGCGTAGCCGATGGCGCGAAACTCGCCGTGACGGGTGGGGATTCGCGCCTCGGCGATCCGCTCGATGTGCTTCTCGTGCTTGCGCCGCCATTCGATGAGGTCGGCGATGGTGATCAGCGCGAGGTCGTGCTCGTCTGCGAAGACGCGCAGCTCGTCGGTCTGGGCCATCGAGCCCTCGTCCTTCTGGCTGACGATCTCGCAGATCGCCCCCGCGGGCTGCAGCCCCGCCATCCGCGCCAGATCCACGGCGGCCTCGGTGTGGCCGGGCCGGCGCAGCACGCCGCCGTCCTTGGCGCGCAACGGAACCACGTGGCCGGGGCGGGTGAAATCGTTGGCGATGCTGGCCGGATCGGCCAGCAACCGCATCGTGGTAGCCCTGTCGGACGCCGAAATGCCAGTGCCCACACCGATTCTCGCGTCGACGGTGACGGTGTAGGCGGTGCCGTGCTTGTCCTGGTTCACCGCGTACATCGGCAGCAGCCCGAGCCGGTCGCAGATCGCGCCGTCCAGCGGGACGCACAGGTAGCCCGAGGTGTAACGGACCATGAAGGCCACCATCTCCGGCGTCGCCTTCTCGGCGGCGAAGATGAGGTCGCCCTCGTTCTCGCGATCCTCGTCGTCGATGACGATGACGGCCTTGCCGGCCGCGATGTCGGCAACCGCCCGCTCGACGGAGTCCAACCTCGTCATCTGTGCTGCCTTGCTGTCGTAGGGGCCCACGTCAAAGGCCCAAGTGTTGCATCCAGTATGAACCACCGCGGCGCCCCGGTTTATTGCCACGGCTCACTGAGCGGGCGCCCCCGGCGCCGCGACAGATAAACGGCGTGCCCGGCACGCCGGGCGGATGCCCCGCGAAACGTGGCCACGGCTTATGCCTCGGCGAGCGACCGCGTCCGTTTCGGTCGGCTACCTGGACATCAACCGCTCGACGTACTTGGCGATCACGTCGACCTCGAGGTTCACCTGGGTCCCGACCGGGGCGCCGCCCAGCGTGGTGAGCGCGCGCGTCGTCGGGATCAGCGACACCTCGAACCAGTCGCGCGGGTCGGCGCCCAGCCGGGAGACGGTCAGGGAAATCCCGTCGACCGTGATCGAGCCCTTCTCGACCACGTAGCGGGCCACCTGGGCGGGGAGCTCGATCCGCACCACCTCCCAGTGCTCCGAGGGCTGCCGGGCCACCACGCGGCCGGTGCCGTCGACGTGGCCCTGCACGATGTGCCCGCCGAGGCGGCTGTTGACGGCCGCCGCGCGCTCGAGGTTCACCCGGCTGCCGACCCGCAGCTCACCCAGGTTGGACCGGTTCAGGGTCTCGCCCATCACGTCGGCGGTGAATCGGCCGTCGCCCGCCAGCTCGGCGACGGTCAGGCACACCCCGTTGACCGCGATCGAATCGCCGTGTCGGGCGTCGGCCGTCACCACCGGCCCGCGAATGGTCAGCCGCGCGGCGCCGGCGAGGGCCTCGCGGCCGGTGATCTCCCCGAGTTCCTCGACAATTCCGGTGAACATCGCACCAGGTTAGTTCGCCAAAGCGCGGCCCAGCGCGCGCCGCGATCCCGGGGCCGGTCCGCGGCACCCTCTACGATGCAGGGTATGCAAACCCCCCGCCGACTCTCGGTCGTCCTTGCCTTCCTGGGCGCCTTCCTGGGCGTCGCCGTCGCCCTGGTCGCCGGCTGCTCGTTCAGCTCGTCGAAGAGCGGCGGCCCGCTGCCCGACGGCGGGACGCTGGTGAAGCAGGCCACGGACGCCACCAAGAACCTGAAGAGCGCGCACCTGGTGCTGACCGTGACCGGGCAGATCGCCGGGCTGCCCGTCAAGAACCTGTCCGGTGACCTCACCACCCAGCCCAGCACCGCCGCCCAGGGCAATGCCCAGCTCACCTACCTGGGCCAGGACATCAGCGCCGACTTCGTCGTCGTCGACGGTGACCTGTACACCAACGCGCTCAACCCCGGCGACAAGACGATGACCGACGTCGGCCCGGCGTCCCAGGTGTATGACCCCTCGGCCCTGCTGAACCCCGACACCGGGGTGGCCAACGTGCTGGCGCACTTCACCGACGCCAAGTCGGAGGGCCGCGACCAGATCAGCGGCCAGACGGCCGTCCGCATCAGGGGCAAGGTCTCGGCGGACGCCGTGAACAAGATCGTGTCACCCTTCAAGGCGACCGCACCGGTGCCGGCCACGGTCTGGGTCGTCGAGACCGGCGACCACGAGCTGGCCCAGATCAACCTCGAGCAGAGCACGGGCAACAGCGTCCAGATGACCGTGTCGAACTGGAACAAGCCGATGCAGATCAACAAGCCCGCGGGCTCATGAGGCGGCTGGCGGGACGCCGAGTAGCGATCGGCGCGGGCAGCCTGGCGGTGCTGCTGGGCGCCCTCGACGCGTACGTCGTGGTCACCATCATGCGCGACATCATGCATGACGTCGGCATCCCGATTAACCAGCTGCAGCGGATCACCCCCATCGTCACGATGTACCTGCTGGGCTACATCGCGGCCATGCCGCTGCTGGGCAAGGCGTCCGACCGGTTCGGCCGCAAGCGGCTGCTCCAGGTCAGCCTGGCGGCGTTCATGGTCGGATCGGTGGTCACCGCGCTGGCCGTGCAGGTCGGCAACTTCGACGTGTCCAGCATGAGCGTGGAGATCATGGGCCACCCGCTGCGCGACCTGGTGTTCCTCGGCTACCCGATCCAGAACTTCCACGTGTCGAGCCTGCACGTGCTGATCGCGGGCCGCACCATCCAGGGCATCGCCAGCGGCGCGCTGCTGCCGGTCACCCTGGCCCTGGGCGCCGACCTGTGGGCGCAGCGCAACCGCGCGGCCGTGCTCGGCGGTATCGGCGCCGCCCAGGAGCTGGGCAGCGTGCTGGGCCCGTTGTACGGGATCTTCATCGTCTGGCTGCTCCGCGACTGGCGCGACGTGTTCTGGATCAACGTCCCGCTGACCCTCGTCGCCATGGCGCTGATCCAGATCAGCCTGCCGTCGCACGACCGCAGCGAGGCCCCCGAGAAGGTCGACGTCGTCGGCGGTCTGCTGCTGGCCGCCACCCTCGGCTTCGCGGTCATCGGCTTGTACAACCCGAACCCGAACGGCCAGCAGGCACTGCCGAGCTACGGCTTGCCCCTGGTGATCGCGGCGGCGGCCTTCGGGGTCGTCTTCCTGCTCTGGGAACGCTTCGCCCGGACCAAGCTGATCAACCCCGGCGGCGTGCAGTTCCGGCCGTTCCTGGCCGCGATGGGGGCCTCGTTCGCCGCCGGCGCCGCGTTGATGGTGACGCTGGTCGACGTGGAACTGTTCGGTCAGGGCGTGATGGGCCTGGACCAGGCCAAGGCGGCCGGGATGCTGACGTCGTTTCTGATCGCGCTGCCCGTCGGGGCCGTGCTGGGCGGGTTCATCGCCACCCGCGTCGGCGACCGCGCCGTCGCCCTGGTCGGGCTGCTCATCGCCGCCGGCGGGTACGTGCTGATCTCGCGCTGGCCCGTCGACCTGCCGCACTACCGGCACCACTTCTTCGGGCTGTTCTCGATGCCCGCGATGAACAACGACCTGCTGATCGGCGGCGTCGCGGTCAACAACGACCTGCTGATCGCGGGGTTCGGGCTGGGGCTGGTGATCGGGCCGCTGACGTCGGCCGCCCTGCGGGTCGTCCCCGCCGCCGAACACGGCATCGCCTCGGCGGCCGTCGTGGTGTCCCGGATGACCGGCATGCTGATCGGCGTGGCCGCGCTCAGCGCGTGGGGCCTCTACCGCTTCTACCAGATCCTCAACGACAAAAACGCCGCGCTGCCGAGCGACCTGAGCAAGGCCGACCGCGCGGTCGCCCAGGCGCAGAACATCCTGCCGTCCTTCGCGGCGATGTACGGCGAGATCTTCACCGTCACCGCCGGCGTCTGCGTGGTCGGGGCGCTGCTGGGCCTGCTGATCGTCGGCCGCACGGAGCACGCCGAGGAGCCGGAAGTCCCCGAGCAGGAGCCGGTGCCCATTTCCTGAGCGCCTGCGCGCGGGCGGGTCAGCCGGTCTGCGGGACCAGGCTGAGCACCAGGTCGGGGCCGGCGCGGTCGATCCCGTCGAATTGCCAGCGCAGCGCCCGCGCGATGGTGGGCACCCCCACGTCGTCGACCGCCGTGACCGGGCCGCCCACCAGCACCGGCGCCACGTAGGCCAGGATGCGGTTGATCGCCCCGGCCCGCAGGAAGGCGCCCGCGAGGGTGGGACCGCCCTCCAGCAGGACGTCGGTGCGGTCGGCCAGCGCCTTGATCACCTCCACGGGGTCGTGGGTGCGGATCACCATGGTCCGGGAGTCGTCGTTGAGAACCTTTGCCTCCGGCGGTATTTCGCGCATGCCCACCACCACGCGCAGCGGTTGGCGGTGCGCCAGCGAGCCGTCGGCCCGGCGCGCGGTGAGCACCGGGTCGTCGGCCAGCACGGTGCCGGTGCCGACCACGATCGCGTCGGCGATGGCGCGGCGGCGGTGCAGGTCCAACCGCGAGGCCTCGCTGGAGATCCACTGGCTGGTGCCGTCGGCGGCGGCGCTGCGGCCGTCGACGCTGGAGGCGTACTTCCACGTCACGTGCGGCAGCCCGGTCCGCACCTTGTGCAGCCACTCGCGCAGCGGCCCGGCGGCCACCTCGTCGGCGAGCACGCCCGAGCGCACCTGCACGCCGGCGGCCTGCAGCCGGCCCGCGCCGCCGCCGGCGATCGCGTTGGGGTCGGCGACGGCGTAGACCACCGTGCCCACCCGGGCCTCGATCAGGGCGTTCACGCACGGCGGGGTCTTGCCGTAGTGATTGCACGGCTCGAGGGTGACGACGGCGATGCCGCCGGCGGCCAGGCCCCCGGCCCGCCGCAGGGCCAGCACCTCGGCGTGGTCGCCGCCGGCGGGCTCGGTGGCGCCGACGCCGACGACGCGGCCCTCGGGGTCGACGATGACGGCCCCGACGGGCGGATTCGGGTAGGTGGTGCCCTTGACCTGGTAGGAGTGTTCCATCGCCAGGCGCATGGCGGCGTCGAGGCTGTTGACCGACTGGGGCTGGTTCATGCGCGCAGGTGCGGCGACGCGGCAGCGGCCTGACGCCGCAACGCCTCTACCGCGGCCTCCGGGTCCCGAGCCCCGTAGACCGCCGACCCGGCGACGAAGCAGTCGACGCCGGCCTCGGCGGACTGCTCGATGGTGTCCTCGTTGATGCCGCCGTCGATCTCGACCAGGATCGTCAGCTCCCCCGCCTCGATCATCTTGCGCGCGGTGCGGACCTTGCCGAGCACCTCGGGAATGAAGTCCTGCCCGCCGAAGCCCGGCTCGACCGACATGATGAGCAGCGTGTCGAAGTGCGGCAGGATCTCCAGGTACGGCTCCAACGGGGTGCCGGGCTTCACGCTGATCCCCGCCTTGGCGCCGGCGGCGCGGATGTCGCGGGCCACGCCGACGGGGTTGTCGGTGGCCTCGGCGTGGATGGTGACGTTGTAGGCGCCCGCCTCGGCGTACGGCGGCGCCCACCGGTCCGGGTCCTCGATCATCAAATGGCAGTCCATCGGGATCTCGGTGGCCTGCAGCAGCGCCTCCACCACCGGCAGGCCGATGGTCAGGTTCGGCACGAAGTGGTTGTCCATCACGTCGACGTGCAGCCAGTCGGCCCCGCGCACGGCGGCCGCCTCGTCGGCGAGCCGGGCGAAGTCGGCCGCCAGGATCGACGGGGCGATCAGCGGTCCCATCGGAGCCCCCGCACTGCGACGCATGAGCGACAGACTACGCAGCCCGGCGCCCAACCTCACGTCAGACGCGGCGCAGCGCGGCCGCGAACATCGCGTCGGTGCCGTGCCGGTGCGGCCACAGCTGGGCGTAGGGCCCCTCCCCCAGGCCGTCGGGGATCGGCTCGAACAGCGGCCGGGTGTCCAGGGCGCTCACCGGGTGGCGGCGCAGCGCGTCGCCAACCACCCCAACGGTTTCGGCGAGGTGTGGCGAACACGTCGCGTACAGGACGACCCCGCCGGGACGGGTCAGCGCGATCGCGGCGGCCAGCAGCTCGCGTTGCAGCCTGGCCAGCGCCGGCACGTCGGCCGGCTGGCGGCGCCAGCGGGCCTCCGGGCGGCGCCGCAGCGCGCCCAGGCCGGTGCACGGCGCGTCGACGAGCACCCGGTCGAAACCCGGCTCCAGGCCGGTTTCCCGCCCGTCGACCCGCAGTACCTCGACGCCCAGCCCGCGGGTGTTCTCGGCCACCATGTCGGCGCGGCGGGGTGACGGCTCCACCGCCGTCACGCGGGCGCCGGGCGGCGCCAGCGCGGCCAGCAGCGCGGTCTTGCCACCCGGCCCGGCACACAGGTCCAGCCAGCGGCCGGTGTCGCCGTCGACCGGCGCCAGCGTCAGCGCGCGAGCCACCAGCTGACTGCCTTCGTCCTGGACCAGCGCGGCGCCGTCGCGCACGGGCGCCAGCCGACCGGGATCCCCGCCCGGCAGATACACCGCGTACGGCGAATAGCGCCCGACCTTGCCGCCCACCGCCTCGGCCAGCTCGGCGGCGGTCAGCGCACCCGGGCGCGCCGCGAGGTGCACCTGGGGCCGTTGGTCGTCACTGGCCAACACCGCCTCGAGCTCGGTCGCTGCCGCGCCGAGCGCGTCGGCGAAAGCCTGCGCGATCCAGCGCGGGTGCGCGTGCACGAACGCGGCGTGCCCGACCGGGTCCTGCGACGGGTCGGGGGCCAGCTCCTCCACCCAGGACTTCTCGTCGCGCGCGGCGATCGTGCGCAACACGGCGTTGACGAAACCCGCTCGCGCCGAGTCGAATTCGATCCCCGCCTGTTCGACGGTGGTGGACACCGCGGCGTGGGCGTCGACCCGGGTGCGCAGCAACTGGTAGGCACCCAGGCGCAGCAGGTCGAGCAGCACCGGGTCGATGGCCTGCGGCGGCCGACCGGCGGCCGCGCCGATCACCGCGTCCAGCAGGCCCCGGGTGCGGCAGGTGCCGTAGGTCAGCTCGGTGGCGAAAGCGGCGTCGCGGCCGCCGATTCCGCGCTGGCGCAGCAGCGCGGGGAGGGCCAGGTTCGCGTACGCGTCGCGCTCGCTGACGGCCCGCAGCACTTCGAAGGCGGCGGCGCGCGCGGGATCCAGCGGCCGGCGCCGCTTGCGTGGTTTGTCGCTCATGTGGCGCGTGCCGTGGGCTCGAGCCGGGCGCCGCGGGCCCAGTCGACGGCGTTCATGAATTTCTTGCCGGGTGCCTGGACCTGGCCCAGCCGCACCGGTTCCGATCCGGTGCCGATCCACACGCCGAAGCGGTCGGCGTGAATGGCGCCGGGCGGCAAAGGCTTTGGAGCATTCGGGGCAGGGTCAAGCTGCACCGGCCCGAGCTTGATCCGCAGGTCACCGACCATCGTCCAGGCGCCCGGGTGGGGTGTGACGGCGCGGATCCGACGCTCGACCGCCGGCGCCGGCAGGTCCCAGCGCACCCGGGCCGCCTCGACGGTGATCTTCGGCGCGACACTGACCCCCTCGGCCGGCTGCGGGCGCGGCGTCAGCGTCCCGTCGGCGATGCCGTCCAACGTGACCGAAAGCAGCGCCGCTCCCGACAGGGCGAGGCGCTCGAGCAGGTCACCCGCGGTGTCGGTCGGTTGGATCGTCTCGGTGACGACGCCGTACACGGGTCCCGAGTCCAGGCTGGGCTCGATGCGGAACGTGGTCGCCCCGGTCACGGTGTCCCCCGCGGCGATCGCGGCCTGCACCGGCGCCGCGCCGCGCCAGGCGGGCAGCAGCGAAAAATGCAGGTTGATCCAGCCGTGCCGCGGCACCGCGAGCAGCTCGTCGCGCAGGAGCGCGCCGTAGGCCACGACCGCGCAACACTCCGGCGCCAGCGCGGACAACTCGGCGACGAACTCCGGCGAATTCGGTCGCGCCGGCCGCAGCACCGGGATGCCGCGGTCGAGGGCCTCGCGGGCCACCGGCGACGGCTGCGGCTTGCCGCGCCGCCCGGCGGCGGCGTCGGGCCGCGTCAGCACCGCGACCACCTCGTGCCGGGGCGAGTCGATGAGGCGGCGCAGCGCGGGCAGCGCGGGTTCGGGGGTGCCGGCGAAGACGAGGCGCACGGCCACAAGTCTAGGAAGCACCGGATCTTCGCAGCGCACGCCCAGGAACCGTACAGTTGCGTCCGTATATTGTTTCTCATGACTACTATTGCCAGACGCTATCGTTCGGACGTCGCGGCCGCCCACCGCGCGATGTGGGCGCTGGGCGACTACGCCCGGATGGCCGAGGAGGTGATGGCGCCGCTGGGTCCGGTGCTGGTCGCCGCGGCGGGCATCGGCCCGGGCGCGCGGGTGCTCGACGTCGCCGCCGGCTCCGGCAACGTCTCGCTGCCCGCTGCCGCGGCCGGGGCCGACGTCGTCTCCACCGACCTCACCCCCGAGCTGCTGGAGCGGTCCCGGGACCGGGCCGCGGCGCTGGGGCTGACGCTCGACTACCGGCAGGCCGACGCCCACGCGCTGCCCTTCGACGACGGCGGGTTCGACGCGGTGATCTCGGCCATCGGCGTGCAGTTCGCGCCGGAGCACCGGTGCGCCGCCGGCGAGCTGATCCGGGTGTGCCGGCCCGGCGGGACGATCGGCGTGATCAGCTGGACCCCGGAGGGATTCTTCGGCCGGATGCTGGCCGCGCTCAGGCCGTACCGGCCGAGCCTGACGGCGGCCATGCCCCCGGCGGCGCTCTGGGGCCGCGAGGGCTACGTCGCCGGGCTGCTGGGCGACCGGGTCGGCCGCGTCACCACGCGGCGGGCGCATCTGGACGTGGCGCGGTTCGACAGCCCCACGGCCGTGCACACCTACTTCAAGATGCACTATGGCCCGACGATCGAGGCCTACGCCAACATCGGCGACAACCGCGTCCTGGCGGCCGAGCTCGATTCCCAGCTCATCCGACTCGCACACCAATACCTGGCGCACGGAACCATGCGGTGGGAGTACCTGCTGGCCATCGCCGAAAAGCGATGACTAGAGGTCACTAGAGGTCTAGATCCGCGTCCAGGTGAACGTCGGGCTCGCCGCCGGCGGCGGTGAACGCGGTCAGGGCACGCACCAGCCCGTGGCGCTCGGGCGGCGGCATCTTCTCCACGATGGCGGCGATTTCGGCGCGCCGATAGGCGGTGACCCGGCGCACGACCTCGCGGCCACGCTTGGTCAGCGCCGCCAGCAGCTCGCGGCGGGACGTGGGGTGCGGGAGGCGGTCGATAAGCCCGGCGGCGACGAGCCGGTCAACCATCCGGCCGGTGGCCGAGGGTTGCACGCCGAGCAGGCCGGCCAGCGTCGCCAGGTTGACCGGGCCGCGGTTGGAAAGGATCACCAGGGTCCGGAATTGCGGAACCGTGATGGTGTCGTCGACCTGCCCGATCGAGCGGACCGAGATCGCCAGCAGCAAACGGGAGGCCGTCAGCAACGAGTCGGTGATCACGTCCAGCGACTCGTCGGCTGCAGTGGGGTTTTCCGTGGCCATCGTCCCCCTTCGTGCGAGTGGCTTTCGACCGTCGGGCTAAAGAGTAGGAAGTGTAACAGCGCTCGAATACCCAGGAACGAGATTATTTCCAACGAATATTATCGCCGTCCGCGAAGGTCGGCGCGGGCGCGCGCCTCTAGCCGATGTGCAGCGGGTCGATTTGCACCCGCACCGGCTCGTGGTTCTGCCGCGCGCTGAGCACACCGACGCCGCGCCGCAGGGCGACCGCCAGCGCCAGGCCGTCTTCGCGGCGGACCCGCACCAACATCCTCGTCACCGCCACCCCCGCGGGGGTTCCCGCCGGGCGGCGCACCCCCGGCGGCAGGTCCACCGGGCCGAGCACGTCGGCCCCCTCGGGCAACCGGGCCTCGTGCAGCAAAGCATCGACGGCGCCGGCCGCACCGTCGATGGCCGCCATGTGCACGGCCGGCGGCAGGCCGACCTCGGCGCGGGCGTTCAGCTCGGCCTCCGCGTGCCCCACGGGGTCCCAGCGGATCAGCGATTGGACTGTGGGGATTGAGGATTCGGCGACCGCCAGCACCACTCCGCCGTCGCCGCGCGGACGCACCAGGGCGGCGGCGGTCATCCAGCGCCACAGGGCGTCCTCGGCGGCGCGCAGATCCTGCCGGCCCAGCAACGCCCACGTGTCCAGCAACAGCGCCGCGCCGTACCCGCCCTCCGCGCGCGGTTCGGCACCGGGGGTGGCCACCACCAGCGCAGGGCGTGCGGCGACCTCGTCGACGATGGCGTCGCCCGCCGAGGTGACGACCGGTGTGCCCGCGAATGCGCGGCCGAGCTCCTCGGCGGTGCGCCGCGCCCCGACGACCACCGCGCGCACCGCGTCCGACCCGCAGCGCGCGCACCGCAGCGCCGGTTCGGCGCGGCCGCACCAGCGACACACGGGTGTTTTCTGCGGCCGGTGCCCGGGGGCATCCTGCAACGACAAGGGCCCCGTGCACTGCCGGCAGCGGGCGATGGCGCGGCACCGCCCGCACGCCAGGGACGGGACATACCCGCGCCGCGGCACCTGCACCAGCACCGGCGCCCCGCCCTGGAGCGAGGAGCGCGCCGCGCGCAGCGCGATGGACGGGATGCGCGCGGTGCGGGCCGCGGGGTCGCGTGCCTCGGCGTAGCCGCTGTCGTCGAGGGCGATCACGCGCGGGGTACGCGCCCGCACCACCGGCCGCGCCGCGACGATGTCGTGCGCCCAGCCGCCGCGTACCAGCGCGTGGGCCTCGGCGGTCCGCGCGTAGCCGCCGATCAGTGCGGCGCACCGCGCCTGGTGGGCGCGCAGCATCGCCACCTCGCGGGCGTGCGGGTAGGGCGCGCGCGGCTCGGCCAGGCTGTCGTCGGCGTCGGCCCACAACAGGACCAGCCCCAAGTCGCTCAGCGGCGCGAACACCGCGCTGCGCGTGCCGATCACCAGCCGCGCCGTGCCCCGCAGCGCCGTCAGCCAGCGCCGGTAGCGCGCGGCGGGGCCCAGCCCCGCCGAGAGCGCCACCACGCACCGCTGGTCGATCCGCGCCGTCGCGGCGCGCCACAGCGTGTCCAGGTCGCGCTGGTCGGGCACGATCGCCAGCACCGAGCGCCCCGCCCGGATGGTTTGCGCCGCGGCCTCGGCGAAGCGCTCGGCCCATGGCTCGCCCGGCAGCGCCTGCCAGACGGCCCGGGCGGCGCGGGACTCGGCCAGCGCGGCCAGGAACTGCCCGCCGCGGCCGTAAGCCTGCCAGGCCGCGGGGTCGACCGGGCCGATCTGCGGCAGCGGCGGGGCGGCGACGGGCTCGCGCTCCGCCCGGGCGTGGCGGGGCGGGACGGCCAGCCGCAAGACGTCGGGCCGGGTGCCGGCGTAACGCGCCGCCACCGCGTCGACCAGGCGCCGGATCTCGGGGGTGAGCACCGGTTCGGGCGAGACGACGCGATCGAGCCAGCCCAGCTTGCCGGCGTGGTCGGTGTCGTTGCGGCGCTCCAGCACGAACCCGTCGACCAGGCGGCCGTGGAAGCGGACCCGCACCCGCACGCCGGGCTGGGCGTCGTCGGATTGCTCGGCCGACACCAGGTAGTCGAACTCGCGGTCGAGGTGGGGCACCGACAGCATCGGCAGCACCCGGGCAATGGGCTCGACGTCGACGGGGGTGCGCCGAGTTACCTTGCTAGCCAACGGGATCGACAACTAGCCTTCGTCGGCCTCGTACGGGGCGTCGTAGTCGTAGTCGTAGTCGTAGTCGTATCCGGGTTGGTCGTCGGGTTCCTCACGGCCGAAGAAGAACCCGGCGGTGATCAGGACCTGCGCCGCGGCGTACAGCCACCAGATGGGGACGGCCAGCGCGTCGTTGTAGAGGATGAACCGCCCGATGGCGATCATCGCGTCCGACACCGCAAAGCACACCGCGCCGACCGCGGTCCAGATCGTCGGCAGGTCCGCCAGCAGGGCCGCGCACACCATCGCCGTCAGCGCGATCATGTAGGCCGTCACCGGGACCGTCAGCTTGTCGCGGCCCAGGTGCGGCCAGAACCACGCCAGCAGCGACACCGACGCCAGGCACATCAGGACGATGGCGGCCAGTCGCGGCCGCGACGTCCGGGCCAGCGGAACCAGCGCGCCCAGGAAACACAAGTGCGCCAACAGGAATGCCGCCAGCCCCAGCCCGAAGGACATCGTCCACCAGGGGATGGCCAGCAGCCAGTCGCCGACGGCCGACAACAGCAGCGCCGGCATCAGCCACCGCCGCTCGCGCACGATGGGGTGCGCCACCGCGGCGACGGCCAACAACAGTGCCATCGCCGCCTTGAACGGCGGCTGCAGGACCCAATGGCCCGTCAGATCCGTTCCCGGCGGCGAGCGCAACGCAAGCACGGTCAAATAGACGCCGTAGGCGAGGCCCGCCCATCCGGCCACCACCCAGCCGCCGGACACCAGGCGAGGTGCGTACGGTACTTCCATGCCCAGCTTGGACACCACTGAGGAAAACCCTGGAAACCCTGGCATCGACCCCATCCTGCTGAAGGTACTGGATGCGGTTCCCTTCCGGCTATCAACCGAAGATGGTGTCGAGGCGGCGCGTCAGCGGCTACGCGACCTGCCCCGTCGGCCGCTGCACCCCGAACTGCGGGTCGAGGACCGCGACATCCCGGGCCCCGGCGGACCCCTCGGCCTACGGATCTATTGGCCCTCAGCCCATCCCGGGGCGGCCGCGCCCCTGGTCCTGTTCTTCCACGGCGGTGGCTTCGTCGTCGGCGACCTCGACACGCACGACGGCACGGCGCGCCAGCACGCGGTCGGCGCCGAGGCGATCGTGGTGTCCGTCGACTACCGGCTGGCGCCGGAGCACCCCTACCCCGCCGCCGTCGAAGACGCTTGGGCCGCAACGCTGTGGGTGACCGAGCACGGCCGCGAGATCGGCGCGGACACCACCCGGATGGCGGTTGCCGGCGATTCGGCCGGCGGGACCATCGCCGCGGCCACCGCGCAGCGCGCCCGCGATGCCGTCGAGGAGGCCTCGCCGGCCTTGCTCTTCCAGCTGCTGTGGTACCCGTCCACGACGTGGGACTCGTCGCTGCCGTCGTTCACCGAGAACGCCGCCGCGCCGATCCTCGACTCCCGGGCCATCGCCGCGTTCTCGCGTTGGTACGCAGGCGAAGTCGACCTGTCCGACCCGCCGGCGGGCATGGCGCCGGCACGGGCGAAGAACCTGGCCGGCCTGCCGCCGGCCTATATCGGCGTGGCGGGCCACGACCCGCTACGGGACGACGGCATCCGCTACGGCCAGTTGCTGGCGGCCGCCGGCGTGCCCGTGGAAGTGCACAACGCCGAGACGATGGTGCACGGCTACCTGGGTTACGCGGGGGTGGTGCCCGCGGCCACGGCCGCGATGGATCGTGGGCTGGCGGCGCTGAAGAACGCGCTGCACCCCCAGCGCGGCTAGCCCCGGCGCGAGTATTCGCTGGGCGCCACGCCGTGCCAGCGCTTGAACGCGTGCGAGAACGTCGAGACCTCGGTGTAACCCAGCCGGGTGGACGCCTCCTCCACGGTCAGCCCGACGTTGCGCAACAAATCGACGGCCACCGCTGACCGCGCCTCGCTCAGCAGGGACCGAAACGACGTGCCCTCCGCGGCGAGGCGGCGGCGCAGCGTGCGCGGATGAATATCGAGCTCGCCGGCGACGTCGGGAAGGGTCGGGAAAACGCCGGAGTCGCGGAACAGCTTGCTGCGCACCAGCGCGGTGATGCCGCGGCGCTGCTCGATGCTCTGCATCAGCACTTCGCACTGCGCCATGCACGTTTCGAGGGTGTGCCGGTCGGCCTGCGGCAGCGGCTCGTCGAACATGGCGCGCGGGAAGTGCAACCGGCTGTGCGCCCGGCCGAAGCGGACATCGTGTATCGGCACGAGCTCGAGCAGTGGCCGCAGCAACTCCTCGTCGACCGCCAGTTCCGCCGTCACTTCGTCGGCGTACTTCTCGGCCGCCTGCACCGCGAAACTCACTGTGGTCGTGATGATCCCGGCGATGTCGCGCTCGATGAAGAAACCCCGCACGTCGGCGGGCAGGTGGTCGGCGTCGAGTTCGATCACGCAGTCCTCGGCGGTTTCGAACAGCGCGAGGTCGATGTGCAACATCGTCAGCGCGAAGTACCGCATCGCGATCGAAAACAATTCCCGCAGGGTGCCACACGACATCACCGCGAACCCGAACAGCCCGAAATGGGTGAGCGTGAACCGGCTGCCCACGTCGACGCCGGCGCCGGCCTCCGACGGGAGCCGGGCCAGTAGCCGGCGCACCGCTTCGATCTCGTCGAGCGCGCTGACCATCGCGTCCGCCCTGTCGAGGTCGGCGGGGTCGATGGCGGTCCCGGCCAGCACGTCGCGGGTCGGCACCCCGCGTTCGTTGGCCACCTCGCACAGCACCCGGGTCGCATACACCGGGTGCGCGAGCGCCGACGGATGTCTCACGGCTGTCCTAAAGTCCCAACTGTCTGTCCGATAATCTCATTACCGGCGCCTCGCGTCATCCCTACAGTGGAGTCATGGCGACCCTCACCGTCGAGCGCCTCCCCGGAACGCCGGCCGCCCGCCTGGGTTCCTGGACGATGACCCGCGAGGCCCTCACCGTCGGGTTCGATGTGGGCGACCGGTTCCTGGGCCGGCTACGCGGCCGCGACATGGTTCGATTCCGCTGCGCCGGTAGGCGTTTCGTCTCGATCAGCCATCCCGAGTACGTCGACCACGTCCTCCACGAGGCGCGGCTGAAATACGTCAAGTCCACCGAGTACGAGCCCATTCGGGCCACGGCGGGCATCAATTTGCTCACCGACGAGGGCGATTCCTGGGCCGCGCACCGCGGCGCGCTGAACCCGACCTTCGCCCGTCGGCACCTGAACGGCATCGTCGACCTCATGATCGATCCGATCACCGGCGTCACCGACGCCCTGAAATCGGGCGTGGGGTTCGACATCCACGAGACGATGGTCGAGGCGACCCTGCGGGTGGTCGCCAATTCCCTGTTCAGCCAGGACTTCGGGCCCCTCGTGCAGAGCATGAACGACCTGGCGACCCGCGGCCTGCGGCACGCCGAGCGGCTGCAGCGGCTCGGGCTGTGGGGCCTGATGCCGGCGCCGGTCTACGACGCCCTGCACTGGCTGGCCTTCTCCGGCGTGCGCCTGCCGCCGCCATTGCGCGACATGCAGGACATCACGCTGACGCTGGACCGCGCGGTCAACGCGGTGATCGATCGCCGGCTGGCGCACCCCACCGACTCCGCCGACCTGCTCAACGTGCTGCTGCGCGCCGACGGAGGGCGGTGGCCGCGCCGGCGGATCCGCGACGAGGCGCTGACGTTCATGCTCGCCGGCCATGAGACCACCGCGAACTCCATGTCGTGGTTCTGGTACCTGATGGCCCTGCACCCGCGGGCGCGCGAGAAGATGCTCGCCGAAATCGACGACGTGCTCGGCACGCGCCGCCCGACCGCCGACGACCTGGGCAGGCTGCCGTGGACCACCGCATGCCTGCAGGAGTCGCAGCGCTACTACTCCGCGGTGTGGATCATCTCGCGGCGGGCCGTCGAGGACGACGTCATCGCGGGGCACCGCATCCGGCGCGGCACCACCGTCATCATTCCTATCCACCACATTCATCACGACGCGCGCTGGTGGCCCGAGCCGGAAACCTTCGATCCGGGCCGCTTCTGCCCGCCGGACAAAGACCGCCCGCGCTCGGCGTACCTGCCGTTCGGCGGCGGTCGGCGCATCTGCATCGGGCAGAGCTTCGCCCTGATGGAGATGGTGCTGATGGCGGCGATCATGAGTCAGCGCTTCGTCTTCGATCTCGCCCCGGGCCATCCCGTCGAACCCGAGGCAACCATGACCCTGCGGCCGAAGCGCGGGGTGCACGTCATCGGAAGCAGGCGCACATGAGTGTTCAACCCGACTACGACACCCTGATCGTCGGCGCCGGATTCTCCGGGATCGGCGCGGCGATCAAGCTGGACAAGGCGGGACTGTCGAACTACCTGGTGATCGAGGCCGGCGACGGCGTGGGCGGCACCTGGCACTGGAACACCTATCCCGGTATCGCCGTGGATATTCCGTCGTTTTCCTATCAGTTCTCCTTCGAGCAGAGCCCGCGCTGGTCGCGGACTTACGCCCCGGGCCGCGAGTTGAAGGCCTACGCCGAACACTGCGCCGACAAGTACGGCCTGCGCTCGCGGATCCGGCTCAACACCAAGGTGCTCACCGCTGAATTCGACGACGAGCACCACCTGTGGCGGGTGCAGACCGATCCCGGCGGGGCGGTCACGGCCCGGTTTCTGATCAGTGCCAGCGGCGTGCTGACCGTGCCCAAGCTGCCCGACATCGACGGCGTGGACTCCTTCGCCGGCACCACCATGCACACCGCGCGCTGGGACCACGGCCAGGACCTGTCCGGCAAGCGCGTCGCGATCATCGGCACCGGCGCCTCGGCCGTGCAGGTCATCCCCGAGATCGCGCCGATTGTCGCCCACCTCACCGTGTTTCAGCGCACCCCGATCTGGTGCTTCCCCAAGTTCGACGTACCGCTGCCGCCGCCGATCCGCCTCGCGATGCGCATCCCCGGCGGCAGGCTGGTCCAGCGGCTGATCAGCCAGGCCTTCGTCGAGCTGACCTTCCCCCTCGCGGCCCAGTACTTCACCGTGTTCCCCCTGGCCAAGCGGATGGCCGCCGCCGGCCGCAGCTACCTGAGGCAACAGGTCAAAGACCCCGTGGTGCGCGAGCAACTGACCCCGCAATACGCCGTGGGGTGCAAGCGGCCCGGCTTCCACAACGGCTACCTGGCCACCTTCAACCGCGACAACGTGCGGCTGGTCACCGAGCCGATCGGCAAGATCACCCCGTCGGCGGTGGCCACCACCGATGGCGAGAGCCACGAGATAGACGTGCTGATCCTGGCGACCGGGTTCAAGGTGATGGACACCGACAACGTCCCCACCTTCTCCGTCACCGGAAGCGGCGGCCGATCACTGAGCCGGTTCTGGGACGAGCACCGGCTGCAGGCCTACGAGGGCGTCAGTGTCCCGGGCTTCCCGAACATGTTCACCGTGTTCGGCCCCTACGGGTACGTCGGCTCTTCGTATTTCGCGCTCATCGAGACGCAGACCCATCACATCGTGCGCTGCCTCAAGCGGGCCCGCCGCGACCGCGCGACCCGCGTCGAGGTCACCGAGGAGGCCAACGACCGGTACTTCGCCGAGATGATGCGCAAGCGCCACCGCCAGATCTTCTGGCAGGACAGCTGCAAACTGGCCAACAGCTACTACTTCGACAAGAACGGCGACGTGCCGCTGCGCCCCGCCACCACCGTGGAGACCTACTGGCGCAGTAGGCGGTTCCGGCTCGACGACTACCGGTTCACCGCCTGAGCGGCCCTAGTCCCTGCGGCCCTGCAGGATCCCCTCGATGTTGCGTTCGGCCAGCGCGGTGATCGACATGAACGGGTTGCAGCCCAGGTACCCCGGCAGCAGCGACGCGTCGTTGACGAAGAGGTTGTCGTAGCCCTTCACCCGCCCGTAGCCGTCGGTGGCCCTGCCCCGGACCACCCCGCCGAGCGGGTGAACGGTGTTGGGCGCGAAGGCCTTTCCCTCGAAAAGATCGTCGCGGTAGTCCACGTCGTTGGCCTGCGTCACCCTGTCGAACACCAGCTGCGCCCGCTCGCGCAGGTTATCCGTATGGCCCTCCGGCCAGTCGATGACGACCGAGTCGTTGGCTCGGTCGTAGACGATCTCGGCGCGGTCGCCGGTGCGCACCATCGCGTAGTAGCCAAGCGCGAACGTCTCCACCGGCAGGGGCAGCGAGAACATGCTGGCGTACACCGGGTTGTCCGGATCGTCGCGACCGTCGAGGTTGATGATGCCCATCAGGGACTGCTCGGTGCCCGCGGGGTCGCTGGGCGCCAGCATGTGGGAGACCATGATGTCGCCATTGTTGCCGTAGCCGCGGCCGACCTCGTCGTTCAGGTGGGGCAGGCCGCCGGTTTCCCGGGCGCGCAGCAGCAGCTCGTTCGTGCCGAGCACGCCGGCGCTGAGATACAGCTGGTCGCAGCCGATTTCGGCATCGGCGACCTTCTTGCCGAACCGGTCGATCTCGTGGGTGGAGACCACATATTCGCCCGACCGCTCCCGGCGGATGCCGGTCACCCGGGTGAGCGGCTTGAGGCTGACCTTGCCCGTCGCCAGCGCGGCCGCGATGTACGTCTGGTCGACGCTGCCCACCCTGCCGTAGTTGTTGCCGTACTGCTGCTCGAAGTTCAGCGCCGAGCGCGGAACCAGTTCCGCCTCTTCGCGTTGCATGTAGTCGAACGAGTACGCGCTGCCGTTGTAGTCCACGCCGTAGCCGGCGGCGTCGGCGTACTGCCGTCCCACCCGGGCGTATTGGAACCAGGGCGTCCTTTCGAACCAGTCCATGTCGCGGTAGCTGATGCGCAGCATGGTCTTGGCGCGTTCGATGTACGTCCCGAGGAAGTCGTCGGGGTCGATATCCGGAAAGGTCGCGCGGACCTGGTCTGGCGTCGGGATCGCCGCGATCGCGGCGTTGACCATCGAGCCGCCGCCGACGGCCGCCCCGCGGAACACCGTGTGCGCGCCGTGCACCACCTTCTCGCAGATGCCGGCCTGCACCGGTTGCGGCGACGGCGAGTGCTTGGCCACCTCGGCGATGGACACGCCCCGGTACGACGGCACCAGGCTGGGCGGGACCGAGGTGAACCAGCCCGCGCGGTTGTCGGCGGGCACCATCCGCGAGAAGCGCTTGCCGTCCTCGTCCGGGGTGTTCCACCACCGGCCCCGCTCCAGGATCAGCGTTTCGACGCCGGCCTGGCCGAGCCGCAGCGCCGACACCCCGCCGCCGTACCCGCTGCCGACGACGATCGCCCGGTAGTGGGCGCGCATCGCGCTCGCGGCCGCTCGCCGAGTCCCGAGTTCGATCCCGGCCCCCAGGCCGCCCGCGACGACGCCCGCGGCGGCACCGAGGAAGCGCCTCCGGGAGAGAGCCATCCCCGCCTCCGGTCCCAACAGACTGTGATTTAACTAACTACCCTCTAAGCATACTGTAAGTATGCGAACTGCGCTATGGTGGGTGGGCATGACAGGTGACTGCCTGTTAATTCGACCGACAGAATGTGTTTGGACGAACGTGCCACTTTTGCCCAGCCCCCGGCTACCGGTCCGTGGACCGGAGGTGGGCGCCGCGAGCTGGAGCCAACCCAAGCGCTACCTCTGGCTCCTCGCCGCGGCCGTGCCCGCGCTGGTCTTCCCGTCCTGGCTGGGGACCAAGACCACGGGCGTCGGGCTGTTCTGGTGGACCGTGCCCATCTTGGCGTTCGTGGTCATCCCGGTGTTGGACCACCTCGTCGGCCCCGACACCGGCAACCCGCGGGACAGCGTCCTCGCGTGGCTGAAGACCGACCGGTTCTACCGCTGGGCCACCTACTTGTACCTGCCCAACCAGTACCTGTCGCTGGTGTTCGCCTGCTGGCTGTGGAGCGGCGGCGGTTGGCTGACAATGAGTTTCGTCGACAAAATCGGGCTGATGACGACCGTCGGCCTGGTCGGCGGGCTGGCGATCAACGCCGCGCACGAGCTGGGACACACGCGGGAGCGGACCGAACGGCGGCTGAGCAAGGTCGCGCTGGCCCAGACCTGCTACGGGCATTTCTACGTCGAGCACAACCGCGGGCACCACGTGCGGGTCGCCACCGCCGAGGATCCCGCCAGCGCCCGGTTCGACGAGAGCCTGTACGCCTTCATTCCCCGGTCGGTGACCGGCAGTGTGCACTCCGCCTGGCGCCTCGAGGGGGCGCGGCTGGCCGCGCTTGGCCAATCCCGTTGGACGCTGCGCAACGACGTTCTGAGCGGGTGGCTGACCACCGCCGGGCTCTACGCCGTACTTTCCGTATGGTTCGGCCCCGTGGTGCTGCCGTGGCTGGCCGGCCAGGCGATCATCGGTTTCAGCCTGCTGGAGACGGTCAACTACATGGAGCACTACGGGCTGCGGCGGCAAAAGCTGGCCAGCGGGCGCTACGAGCGGGTGCGGGCCGCCCACAGCTGGAACAGCAGCACGGTGATCGCCAACGTCCTGCTCTTCCATCTACAGCGGCATTCCGACCATCACGCCAACCCGCTGCGGCCCTACCAGCTGCTGCGGCACGTCGACGAGGCGCCGCAATTGCCCAGCGGATACAGCGCCATGCTGCTGCTGGCGTTGTTCCCGCCGCTGTGGCGCCGCGTGATGAACCCGCGGGTGCTCGACTTCTACCGCGGCGACATCAGCCTGGTCGCGCACAAGCCGCGACGGTAGCCGTCGGCGGTCGACGCTACGATTTCAGGCGTGGCAAAGGAATTTTCGCGCCTCGACGAGTCGCTGCGCGCGTTCATCGACGAGCAGGCCGTCTTCTTCGTTGCCACCGCCCCCTCCGAAGGGGGCCGAATCAACCTGTCCCCCAAGGGTTATCGCGATACCTTCGCGGTGCTGGGCGACCGCGCCGTCGCCTACCTCGACCTGTTCGGCAGCGGCGTCGAGACGATCGCCCACCTGCGCGACAACGGCCGCATCACGGTCATGTTCTGCTCGTTCACCCGCAATTCGCGGATCCTGCGGCTGTTCGGCAACGGGCGGGTGGTGTGCCCCGACGACGCCGAATTCCCCGGCCTGCTCACGCATTTCGCCGGTCAACACGCCGGCGTCCGCGCGGTCATCGTCATCGACGTCGAGCGGATCGCCGACGCCTGCGGGTTCGCGGTGCCCTACTACGAGCTCGTCGACGAACGGCCGGTGCTCGACGCGCACCACGGCAAGGCGTCCGAGGAGGCCTACGCGCGGCTGATCCACCGCAACCGCCACAGCATCGACGGGCTGCCGGCGCTGCGCGCCGACCACCCGTTGCCGCCGCGGCCGCGCTAGATGGCGCGCTTGAGGTCGTCGACCTTGTTCAGCTGCTCCCACGGCAGCTCGACGTCGGTGCGGCCGAAGTGCCCGTAGGCGGCGGTCTGCGCGTAGATGGGCCGCAGCAGGTCGAGGTCGCGGATGATCGCGCCGGGCCGCAGGTCGAACACCTCGGGGACGATCTTTTCGATCTTGACCGGGTCGACGGTCGCGGTGCCGAAGGTCTCGATGAACAGCCCGACCGGGGCGGCCTTGCCGATCGCGTAGGCCACCTGCACCTCGACCCGCTCCGCCAGCCCGGCGGCAACGATGTTTTTGGCCACCCAGCGCATCGCGTAGGCCGCCGACCGGTCCACCTTGGACGGATCCTTGCCGGAGAAGGCGCCGCCGCCGTGGCGGGCCCAGCCGCCGTAGGTGTCGACGATGATCTTGCGGCCGGTCAGGCCCGCGTCACCCATCGGACCGCCCAGGACGAACTTGCCGGTCGGGTTGACCAGCACCCGCGTCGCCGACGAGTCCAGCGTCTCGTGGGCCAGTTCGTCGAGCACGGTCTTCAGCACGTGCTTGCGGATGTCGGGATCCAGCGTCTTGGTGAGGTCGATCCCGTCCGCGTGCTGGGTGGAAACGACCACGGTGTCCAGCCGGACCGGGACGTCGTCTTCGTAGGCGATGGTGACCTGCGTCTTGCCGTCTGGACGCAGGTAGGGCAGCGTTCCGTTCTTGCGCACCTCGGTCAGCTTCCGCGACAGCCGGTGGGCCAGCGCGATGGGCAGCGGCATCAGTTCCGGGGTGTCGTTGATCGCGTAGCCGAACATCAATCCCTGGTCGCCCGCGCCCTGGGCGTCCAGCGGGTCGGCGGCGCCCTCGACGCGCGCCTCGTGGGCGGTGTCGACGCCCTGGGCGATGTCGGGCGACTGCGCGCCGATGCCGATGTTCACCCCGCACGACGCCCCGTCGAAGCCCTTGTCCGACGAGTCGTAGCCGATGTCCAGGATCCGCGCGCGCACGGTGTTGGTGATGTCGGCGAACGCCTCCTTGGCCGACGTCGTCACCTCGCCCACCACGTGCACCTGGCCCGTGGTCACCAACGTCTCGACCGCGACACGTGAGCGGGGGTCGTCGGCGAGAAGCGCGTCGAGCACCGAGTCGCTGATCGCGTCACAGATCTTGTCGGGATGCCCTTCCGTCACCGACTCACTGGTAAACAGGCGACCCTTTTCGCTCACAGTCTCAATCCTTCCGAATAATTAGGTAGTCGAATTATATCTTCGTGCATGGCCCTCGGTCCGTCCACCCGGGGGCGGCCGGCGCCGGTCCGGCGCCGCACCGAAGTAAACCCTGCTACCTGCCGTCGCCGTGCAAAAACGCGACGATTGCGTCCACGATACGACTGGCCATCAGCGTCTTGGAACCGTGCGGAAGCGCCGACTCGGTGCCGTCGGACGCCAGCAGCCAGCCATCGTTGCTGTCCACCTCGAACGCCCTGTTGTCGCCGACGGCGTTGACCACCAGCAGGTCGCAGCCCTTGCGCTGCAGCTTCGCCCGCGCGTGGAACAGCACGTCGCCGTTGGCGTCGCCGGTCTCGGCGGCGAAGCCCACGATGGCGCGCATGTTGGGCAGCTGCCCGTGCGCCCGCGCCCGCACCGCCCCGGCCAGCACGTCGTCGTTGCGGGCCAATTGGATCGTCGGCAAGTCGGCGTGAGTGTCGGGACCCTTCTTGATCTTGGCGGCGGCGACCTGGGCGGGCCGGAAGTCGGCGACCGCGGCGGCCATCACCAGCACATCGGCCCCGGGGGCGTGCTTGGAAACCGCGTCGCCGAGCTGTTGGGCCGAGCTGACGTGCACCACGTTGACGCCGGCGGGATCGATCAGCCCGGCGGTGTGCCCGGCGATCAGCGTGACCTCGGCGCCGCGCTGGGCGGCGACCCGCGCCACCGCGTAGCCCTGCTTGCCCGAGCTACGGTTGCCGATGAAGCGCACCGGGTCGATGGGTTCGCGGGTGCCGCCGGCGGTGACCAGCACCCGGCAGCCGGACAGGTCGTAGGGCAGCGCGTCGTGGCGCTCGAGCAGCAGGTGAACCAGGGTGGTGATCTCCTCGGCCTCGGGCAGCCTGCCCGCGCCGCTGTCGGTGCCGGTGAGCCGGCCGTAGGCGGGTTCGAGCACGACCGCCCCGCGGCGCCGCAGCGTGGCGACGTTGTCGGCGGTGGCCGGGTGCAACCACATCTCGGTGTGCATCGCCGGCGCGAACAACACCGGACATCGCGCGGTCAGCAGGGTCGCGGTCAGCAGGTCGTCGGCGCGGCCGTGCACCGCGCGGGCCAGCAGGTCGGCGGTGGCCGGCGCCACCACGACCAGGTCTGCCTGCTTGCCGAGCTGGACGTGCGGGACCTCGGGAACGTCGTCGAAGACGCCGGTGCGCACCGGCTGGCCGGACAGCGCCTCGAAGGTGGCCGCCCCCACGAAGCGCAGGGCGGATTCGGTGGGGATGACGCGGACGTCGTGGCCGGCTTCGGCGAGCTGACGAACGACCGTGCACGCCTTGTAGGCGGCGATGCCGCCGGAGACGCCGACGATGACTTTTTTCGCGACCCGATCGCGGTTGTCCACAGCGCGCCCCGGCCGGCCCGTTACTCGCCCTCGGTGTGTTCGAGCAGGTCGCCGTGGATCTCGCGCAACGCGATCGACAACGGCTTCTCCTGCAGCCCGGGCTCGACCAGCGGCCCGACGTACTCGAGGATGCCCTCGCCGAGCTGGTTGTAGTAGTCGTTGATCTGGCGGGCCCGCTTGGCCGCGTAGATCACCAGCGCGTACTTGCTGGAGACGCGGTCCAGCAGCTCGTCGATGGGCGGGTTGGTGATGCCCAGCGGGGTGTCGTAGGCGCCCTGTCCGCCTGCCGACGGATCGAACTGGTCGACGGCGGTCAGCGAGGCGTCGGACGGGGAATTGCTCACGTAGGTCAGTCTCCTGGCGGATTGAAGTCGGTGAATCTCGGTCTGGTCGCGCTCGGCTGCGGTCTGTCTAACGGTCTGTCTGCTGTTTCATGCCGGGCCCGGCGCGGTTCCCACCAGCAAGGATACCAATTCGGCGCACGCAGACTCCAATCGACTGTTGACCACCACCTCGTCGAAGTCGTCCTGGGCCGCCATTTCGATGCGTGCGGTGTCGAGGCGGCGCCGCATCGCGTCGGGCGTCTCGGTGCCACGGCCGACCAGCCTCGCTTCCAGGTCCTCCCAGCTGGGCGGGGCCAGGAACACGGTGAGCGCCTCCGGCATCGCCCTCTTGATGGCCCGGGCGCCGGCCAGGTCGACCTCGATGAGGACCGGCAGCCCGGACGCGGCCGCCGCCCGCACCGGCGCGGCCAGCGTGCCCGATCGGTGCAGCCCGCCGTGGATCTCGGCCCACTCCAGCAGGGCGCCCTCGTCGATGAGTTGCTGGAAGCGGGCGGGGCTGACGAAGTGGTAGTCGACCCCGTCGACCTCGCCCGGGCGCGGCGCGCGGGTGGTGGCCGAGACGCTGAACTGCAGCTGGGGAATCCGCTCGCGCAGGCACCGCACCACCGACGACTTGCCGACCGCGGAGGGACCGGACAGCACGACCACACGCCCGTTGCCGGTTGGCTCGGGGCGTGCCCCCTGCACGACGTCCGGCCCCCCGCTCGCGCTCAGCGGCACTCCCGGGTCGGGCCCACAGGCCGTTCGGCCTGCATGGTCGCCGGTTCGGTTAGGAGCCGAACTTTTCCAGCAGGGCCTTGCGCTGCCGGTCGCCGAGGCCGCGCAGGCGGCGGGTCGGGGCGATTTCCAGTTCGGTCATGATTTCCTGCGCCTTGACCTTGCCCACCTTCGGCAACGCCTCTAGCAGCGCCGACACCTTCATCTTGCCCAGGACTTCGTTGGTCTCGGCGTCCTTGAGCACCTGGGTCAGGTTGGTGCCGCCACGCTTGAGGCGGTCTTTGAGCTCTGCTCTCGCACGACGTGCGGCAGCCGCCTTCTCCAAAGCGGCCGCCCGCTGCTCGTCGGTCAACTGGGGAAGGGCCACGATTCCTCCGTATCTGTCAATCGACCGAAGTCGATCTCCTTGTGTCTCTGCCGGTACTTCAGCCAGCGGAGATGACCGTACTCACGCTTCCAGACGAAATCTAACCCGGCCCCCTGGTTAATTCCGCAAATGTCCAGCGTGGACCCGCCGGGCGCGCCCCGAGCGCGGCCCGCGGGGCGGCGGCGAAACGCGGTCGCTCGGGCTCCGTCTCGCCGACGGCGCGCCGCTCGTTGCGCCGCCGGATTCGCCCTCTACCTGCGGGTTTATCTTCTTGGGCGGGGGCGGAACGCGCCGTCGCACCCCGCCGGGCGGCGCGCGGGGGCGGTGTGTGGCCGGCCCGGGGCGGGGCGCCGGGGACCACGGATTTTTTCGTTCCGCGTCGCGCGTGTCGCGTTCGGGGATCAACCGCCAGGTCGGCGCGGCTTCCGTTACCATCGAGCCGTGCCGAACCTGCGCATCCGTCAGGCGGCGGAGCTGCTGGGGGTCAGCGACGACACCGTCCGGCGATGGATCAACCAGGGCACGTTGTCGGTCAGCAACGACGCGGCCGGTCGCAAAGTCATCGCCAGTGAAGACCTGGCGGAGTTTTCCCGAACCAACGCGCCCGCCCCGCCGCCCGATCCGCTCAGCATCGGCAGCTCGGCGCGCAACCGGTTCGTCGGCCTGGTCACCAAGGTGGTCAGCGACAAGGTGATGACCCAGGTCGAGATGCAGTGCGGTCCGCACACCGTGGTCTCGCTGATGAGCACCGAGGCCGCGGCGGAGCTCAACCTGCAGCCCGGCAGCGTCGCCGTGGCCGTCGTGAAGGCCACCACCGTCATCGTCGAGACCGCCAGGCCCGGCACGGCCGTTTCGTCGGACTGAGGGGTCTGCGGCCGGGGTTTGCGGCCTTCGGTGTGCGCGCAGGGCGGAAAATCGGCGAAAATCCCGCCCAGGATTCACCCTCAAAGCCCAGGGTTCACACCCGGTGCGCCGCGCCGCCGGCGCCCCTACGGGGCCGACAGGTACGCGACGGCGTCCAGCATCCGTTCGCCGGCCGCGCGCAGGTCCGCCACGTCCGGCCCGGCCCGCAGCACCTCACGCGCCACCGCGGGCAACAGCTGGTCGGGTGCGGCCCCGCCCAGCCCGCCTAGGGCCTCCGGCCGGCCGCCCTGCACCCCGACACCGGGCACCAGCACCGGCCCGCCCAACCCGCTCACGTCGGGCGCCTCGAACACCGTCGCGCCGACCACCACACCGACGTAGCCGGGCTCGGAGGGGGTCGCCGACCGGTTGACCACCGCCGCCTGGTCGACGATCAGCTGCGACACCGCCCGGCCGTCGAAGGTCGCGCGCTGCACGGTGCCGCCCTCCGGGTTGGAGGTCGCCGCCAGCACGAAGACGCCCCGGTCGTTGGCCGCGGCGGCCTCCAGCAGCGGCCGCAGTGAACCGAACCCCAGATACGGCGAGGCCGTCACCGCGTCGGCGGCCAGCGGCGAATCGCCCGCCCAGGCCGCCGCGTAGGCCGCCATCGTCGACCCGATGTCCCCCCGCTTGGCGTCGGCCAGCACCAGCACCCCGGCCGACCGCAGCGCGGCGATGGTGCGTTCCAGCACCGCGAATCCGGCGGCGCCGTAGGCCTCGAAGAACGCCACCTGCGGCTTGACGACGGCGAAGCCGGCGAAGGCCTCGATGCAGGTGTCGCAGAACGCGGCCAGCCCGTCGGCGGTGGCGGGCAGGTCCCAGGCGCGCAGCAGCTCCGGGTGCGGGTCGATGCCGAGGCACAGCGGCCCCCGGGCCAGCTTCGCCTGAGCCAGTCGGGCTCCAAAAGACTGCGACCCCGTCACCGCGGACCGCCCCCGTTTCCGATCGCGCTGTGCAGCTCCTGCAGCGACCGCACGCCGATGTCACCGCGGATCCCGGCCTCGATGCCCTGCACGGCGGCGGACGCGCCCTGCACGGTGGTGACGCACGGGATGTTGACCGACACCGCGACCGAGCGGATCTCGTAGCCGTCGATGCGCGGGCCCGAGTTGCCGTAGGGCGTGTTGATCACCATGTCGACCTCGCCGGCCCTGATGGCGTCGACCGCCGACATCTCCGGGCGGCCCGGCTGCGGCGACTCGAAATGCTTGCGCACCTCTTCGCAGGGAATACCGTTGCGCCGCAACATCTCCGCGGTCCCCTCGGTGGCGAGGACCCGGAACCCCAAGTCGGCCAGGCGCTTGACCGGAAACACCAGCGACCGCTTGTCACGGTTGGCCACCGACACGAAGACCGTCCCCCGGGCCGGCAGCGATCCGTAGGCGGCGGTCTGGCTCTTGGCGAAGGCGCTGCCGAAGTCGCGGTCGATGCCCATCACCTCGCCGGTGGATTTCATCTCCGGGCCCAGCAGCGAGTCGACGCCCGAGCCGTCGGCACGGCGGAACCGGTGGAACGGCAGCACCGCCTCCTTGACCGCGATCGGCGCGTGCGGCGGCGCGTGGGCGCCGTCCCCGCCGGCCGCCAGCATCCCCTCGTCGCGAAGCGTCGCGATGGTGGCGCCCAGCATGATTCGGGCGCACGCCTTCGCGAGCGGGATCGCGGTGGCCTTGGATACGAAGGGAACGGTACGGCTCGCCCTCGGGTTGGCCTCCAGGACGTAGAGCACGTCGTCCTTCAGCGCGTACTGCACGTTGAGCAGCCCGACCACGCCGATGCCGTGCGCGATGGCCTCGGTCGCCCGGCGCACCTTCTCGATGTCGCTGCGGCCCAGCGTGACCGGGGGCAGGGCGCACGCGGAGTCGCCGGAGTGGATGCCGGCCTCCTCGATGTGCTCCATGATGCCGCCGATGTAGACCTCGGCGCCGTCGCACAGCGCGTCGACGTCGATCTCCACCGCGTCCTCGAGGAAGCGGTCGACGAGCACGGGGTGCTCGGGTGAGAGCGCGGTGGCGCGGGTGATGTAGCCCCTCAGCGTCTCCTCGTCGTAGACGATCTCCATGCCGCGCCCGCCCAGCACGTACGACGGCCGCACCAGCACCGGGTAGCCGATGTCCTCGGCGATGCGCCGGGCCTGGTCGAAAGTCGTTGCAGTGCCGTACTTCGGGGCGGGCAGCCCCGCGGTGGTCAGCACGTCGCCGAAGGCCCCGCGGTCCTCGGCCAGGTCGATGGCCTCCGGCGGGGTGCCCACGATCGGGACCCCGGCGTCGAACAGCCGCTGCGCCAGCCCGAGCGGGGTCTGGCCGCCCAGCTGCACGATGACGCCCACCACGCCCGGACCGCCGCTGCCCGACTCCGTTTCGGCGTGGAACACCTCCAGGACGTCCTCGAACGTGAGCGGCTCGAAGTAGAGCCGGTCGGCGGTGTCGTAGTCGGTGGACACCGTCTCCGGATTGCAGTTGACCATGACGGTCTCGAAACCGGCCTGGCTCAACGTGGTTGCCGCGTGCACGCAGCTGTAGTCGAACTCGATGCCCTGACCGATCCGGTTGGGGCCCGAGCCGAGGATCAAGACCTTGGGTTTCTCGGTCTGCGGGGCCACCTCGGTCTCGGCGGCGGGGTCGACCTCGTAGCTGCTGTAGTGGTAGGGCGTCTTGGCCTCGAACTCCGCCGCGCAGGTGTCCACCGTCTTGTAGACCGGGTGGATGCGCAGGCGCTCGCGCAGCGACCAAACCCCTTCCTCCCCAGCCAATTCCGGGCGCAGCGCGGCGATCTGGCGGTCGGAGAGCCCGCTGTGTTTGGCCTGCCGCAGCAGGTCGGCGTCCAGCACCGGGGCGGTGACCAGCTCCGCGCGCAGCCCGACCAGCTCGTCGATCTGGGCGACGAACCACGGGTCGACGCCGGACGCCCGAGCCACCTCTTCCACCGAGGCACCCAGCCGCAGCGCCAGCTCGATGTCGTAGAGGCGGCCCTCGGTCGGGGTCCGCAGCCGCGCCAGCGCCTCCTCGAGGCCACCGTCGGGATCTTCGGCGGTCCAGAAGCCGGCGCGGCCGGTCTCCAGCGACCGCATCACCTTCCCGAGCGCCTCGATGAAGTTGCGGCCCAACGACATCGCCTCGCCGACCGACTTCATGGTGGTGGTCAGGGTGGGGTCGGCGCCGGGGAACTTCTCGAACCCGAACCGCGGCGCCTTGACCACGACGTAGTCCAGCGTGGGCTCGAAGCAGGCCGGCGTTTCCTTGGTGATGTCGTTGACGATCTCGTCGAGGGTGTAACCGATGGCAAGCTTGGCGGCGATCTTGGCGATCGGGAATCCGGTGGCCTTGGACGCCAGCGCGCTCGACCGGGACACCCGGGGGTTCATCTCCACGACGATGAGCCGGCCGTCACGGGGGTCGACCGCGAACTGGATGTTGCAGCCGCCGGTGTCGACGCCGACCTCGCGCAGGATCGCGATGCCCAAATCGCGCATCCGCTGGTATTCCCGGTCGGTGAGCGTCATGGCCGGCGCGACGGTGACCGAGTCGCCGGTGTGCACGCCCATGGGGTCGACGTTCTCGATGGAGCACACCACGACCACGTTGTCGTGGCCGTCGCGCATCAGCTCGAGCTCGAATTCCTTCCAGCCGTAGATCGATTCCTCGATGAGGACGTTGGCGCTGGGCGAGGCGGCCAGCCCGGCGCCGGCCATCCGCTCGACGGCCTCGGCGGAGTCGGCCATCCCCGAACCCAGCCCGCCCATGGTGAAGCTGGGCCGCACCACCACCGGCAGGCCTAGCTCGGCCACTGTCTCGCGGACCTCGTCCATGGTGAAACACACGCGGCTGCGGGCGGATTCGCCGCCGACCTTGGCGACGATGTCCTTGAACCGCTGCCGGTCCTCGCCGCGCTGGATGGCGTCGAAGTCGGCGCCGATGAGCTCGACGCCGTAGCGTTCCAGGGCCCCGCTCTCGTACAGCGCCACGGCGGTGTTCAGCGCCGTCTGGCCGCCCAGCGTGGCCAGCAGGGCGTCGATCTTGTTGCCGCGCTCGGCCTGCTGGGCGATCACCCGCTCCACGAACGCCGGGGTGATGGGCTCGACGTAGGTGTGGTCGGCGTACTCGGGGTCGGTCATGATGGTCGCCGGGTTGGAATTGACCAGGCTCACCTGCAGGCCCTCGGCGCGCAGCACCCGGCAGGCCTGGGTGCCCGAGTAGTCGAACTCGCACGCCTGGCCGATCACGATCGGCCCCGAGCCGATCACCAGCACGTGGTTGAGGTCTGTGCGCCGCGGCACTAACGGCTTCCTTCCATCAGGTCGACGAATTGGTCGAACAGGTAGTTCGCGTCGTGCGGGCCGGCGGCGGCCTCCGGGTGATACTGCACCGAAAACGCCCGCCCGTCCTTGAGTTTGACGCCCTCGACCACCCCGTCGTTGGCGCAGGTGTGGCTGACGATCGCCGGCCCGAACGGCGTGTCGAAGGACTGGCCCGCCTCCCCCTCCAGCGCGAAGCCGTGGTTTTGCGCGGTCACCGCGACCCGCCGCGTCGCGTGGTCGATGACCGGGATGTTGATGCCGCGGTGGCCGAAGACCATCTTGTAGGTGCCCAGGCCCAGCGCGCGCCCGAGGATCTGATTGCCGAAGCAGATGCCGAACAACGGGATTCCGGCGTCCAGCACCTCGCGGGTGACCGCGACGACGTGGTCGGCGGTGGCGGGGTCGCCGGGGCCGTTGGACAAAAACACCCCGTCGGGTTTGAGGTCGGCGATCTGTTCGAAGGTCGCCGACGCCGGCAGCACGTGGCTGCGGACGCCGCGCCTCGCGAAATTGCGCGGGGTGTTGGTCTTGATGCCCAGGTCGAGTGCGACCACCGTAAAGCGTTGCGGCCCTTCGGGGTCCACGACATAGCCGTCGTCGGTGCTGACCTCGCCGGCGAGATCGGCGCCCAGCATCGACCGCTGGCCGCGCACCCGTTCGAGTAATTCGCCGGGTTCGGCCAGCGCGTCACCCGAGAAGACCCCGGCCTTCATCGATCCCCGGCTGCGCAGGTGCCGCACCACCGCTCGGGTGTCGATTCCGGCGATCCCCACGATGCCCTGCCGGATCAGCTCGTCCTCGAGCGTGCCGGTGGCGCGCCAGTTCGACGCGCGCGGCGACGGGTCGCGGACCGCGTATCCGGCGACCCAGATCTTGTCGCCGCGGCTTTCGGCGTCCTCGCCGTTCCAGCCGGTGTTGCCGATCTGCGGCGCCGTGGCCACCACGATCTGCCGGTGGTAACTGGGATCGGTCAGCGTCTCCTGATAGCCGGACATGCCGGTGGAAAAGACGGCCTCCCCGAGGGTTTGGCCAACCTTGCCGAACGGCTTGCCGGTGAAGACGCGGCCGTCCTCGAGGACCAGTAACGCTCTACTCACTCAGCCCCCTTCAACCAGGCGTCGTATTCGTCGCGGTGATCTGCCCGAAACCCGGTGTCGATCTCGGCGCCGGACGGCAGCCGCCACCGGATGCCCAGGATCCCGATGCGGGCCACCACCTTGCCCGCGATGCCGCGCACCATGCGGATGGCCGTGATCGACTCCCGCGGGATCCAAATCGGGGTGGCGCGAATGCGTTCCAGCAGGATCCCCTCGGGGTAGCGGGTGAGCACCGCCTTGCTGCGGAACCCCAGATCCCCGACCGTGACCCGGTCGTTCCAGGTCGGCGACACGGTGCAGCCGCAGTAGTGGCCGCGGGTGGTGAGGCTCGCCGCGCCCACCTGGTCGGGCATCTCGGGCAGGTCACCCAACATCTCCGCCTGGCGCTGCGAGCGGCGGTGCCAGCCCCGCATCATCAGCTGGATGAGCACCGTGATCGCTACCACCAGCACGGCCGCGAAGATCAGCGACCCCGCCAGCGTCCCTGAATTCATGCCGGGCTCTTTCCATCGCGAGCGGTGATCTTGCCGCGCAGCAGGGTCGCGGTCACGGTGGCGGGCAACGTCATCGACTCATACGGCGTGTTGGCCGACCGGCTGGCCAGGTCCGGCCCGGCGACCGTCCACGTGGCGTCCGGGTCCACGACGGTGAGGTTGGCCGGTTCCCCCACCTCCAGCGGGCGGCCGTGATCGGGCAGCCCGACGATGCGGGCCGGGTTCTCGCTCATCACCCGGGCGACGTCGCGCCACGTCAGCAGCCCGGGCGCCACCATCGCCTGCACCACCACCGACAGCGCCGTCTGCAACCCGAGCATGCCGGGGCGCGCCGCCGCGAACTCGACGCATTTCTCGTGTTCGGCGTGGGGGGCATGGTCGGTGGCCACACAGTCGATTACCCCGTCGGCCAGCGCCTGACGCAGCGCGATCGCGTCGGTGGCCTCGCGCAGGGGCGGGTTGACCCGGTTCACGCCCTCATAGCCGGCCAGCCGGCCGTCGTCGAGTAACAGGTGGTGCGGGGTGACCTCGGCGGTAATCGAAATGCCTTGGCTTTTGGCCCATTTCAGGATCTCGACCGTGCCCGCGGTGGACGCGTGGCAGATGTGCACGCGGGCGCCGGCGTCGCGGGCCAGCAGCGCGTCGCGCGCCACGATCGACTCCTCGGCGGCCCGCGGCCAGCCCGCGAGTCCCAGCCGCGCGGCCGTGGGGCCCTCGTGGGCGACGGCGCCGACGGTCAGCCTGGGCTCCTCGGCGTGCTGGGCGATCAGCACCCCCAGGCCGGTCGCGTACTCGAGGGCGCGGCGCATGATCAGCGGGTCGTGCACGCACACGCCGTCGTCGGAGAACATCCGCACCTGCGCGGCGCCGGCGGCCATCATGCCCATCTCGGTGAGCTCGGCCCCGGCCAGCCCGACGGTGACGGCACCGACGGGGTGCACGTCGACCAGCCCGACCTGCTGGCCGCGGTGCCAGACGTGGTCGGTGACCACCGGGCTGTCGGCGACCGGCGTGGTGTTCGCCATCGCGAACACCGCCGTGTAGCCCCCCAAAGCCGCTGCCGCCGACCCCGTTTCGATGTCCTCGGCGTACTCGCGGCCCGGCTCGCGCAGATGGGTGTGCAGGTCGACGAACCCGGGCAGCAGCACCTGGCCGGTGGCGTCGATGACGTCGGCGAGGTCCGGGATCGGCAGCCCGGCACCGATGTCGGCGATCTGGCCGTCCTCGACCAGCACGTCGACGCCGTCGCCCTCGCCGTACAACCGAACCCCGCGCAGCAGTACACTCATGCCGCACCCTCGCTTCCGGCCTCGGCCCCCACGAGCACGTGGAACAGCACCGCCATCCGAACGTGTACCCCGTTCGAAACCTGTTGCAGCACGGCCGATTGCGACGAGTCCGCCACCGTCGACGAGATCTCCATGCCGCGCACCATCGGCCCGGGGTGCAGCACCACGGCGTTGCCGGGCAGCATCGCCTGGCGCCGCTCGGAAAGCCCGTACCGGACCGAGTATTCGCGCACCGACGGGAAGAAGCCCCCGTTCATCCGCTCGGCCTGCACCCGCAGCATCAGCACCGCGTCGGCGGCGGGCAACTCCGCGTCGAAGTCGTAGGACACGGTGGCCGGCCAGTCGCCCACCCCGACCGGCAACAGCGTCGGCGGCGCGACCAGCACCACCTCGGCGCCCAGGGTGGCCAGCAGCATCACGTTGGAGCGGGCGACCCGGCTGTGCAGGATGTCGCCGACGATCACGACGCGGCGGCCCTCGATGCCCCCGAGCCGCTGGCGGATGGTCAGCGCGTCCAGCAGCGCCTGGGTGGGGTGCTCGTGCGTGCCGTCGCCGGCGTTGATCACCGACGGGCCTTCGCCCCCAGAAGAAGCGCATGTCCAGTCCGCGAGCAGCTGCGCGGCCCCGGACGCCGGATGCCGGATGACCAGCGCGTCGGCGCCCGCGGCCCGCAGCGTCAGCGCGGTGTCGCGCAGCGACTCCCCCTTGCCCACCGACGAACCGGCCGCGCTGACGTTGATCACGTCGGCGCTCATCCACTTGCCGGCCACCTCGAAGGACACCCGGGTGCGGGTCGAGTTCTCGTAGAACATCGTGACGACGGTGCGGCCGCGCAGCGTCGGCAGCTTCTTGATCTCGCGGCCCACCAGGGCCTGCGCGAACCGGTCGGCGTCGTCGAGGATCGCGGTGGCGTCGTCGCGGCTCAGGTCGCCGGCGGCCAGCAGGTGCCGCGTCATCGCGCGATCACCACCGCATCCCGGCCGTCGTGCTCGCTGAGCAGAACGCGCACGCTCTCGGTGCGCGAGGTCGGCACGTTCTTGCCGACGTAGTCCGCGCGCAGGGGCAGTTCGCGGTGGCCGCGGTCGACGAGCACCGCCAGCTGCACCGCCCGCGGCCGGCCGACGTCGCGCAGCGCGTCCAGCGCCGAGCGCACCGACCGGCCGGAGTACAGGACGTCGTCGACGAGGATCACCAGCGCGTCGTCGATGCCGCCGGCCGGGATCGAGGTGGCCTCGAGGGGCCGCGGCGGCTTCTGCATCAGGTCGTCGCGGTAGAGCGTGATGTCCAAGGCGCCGTGGCCGACCCGCACGCCGCTGAATTCGCCGATGTTGGCGGCCAGGCGCTCGGCCAGGGTCACGCCGCGGGTGGGGATGCCCAGCAGCACCACGCGGGCCCCGTCGGGACCATCCAGCGCGGTCTTTTCGATGATCTGGTGCGCGATGCGGGCAACGGTGCGGCCCACGTCGGCCGCCGACATCAATTCTCTCGATTCGCCGCCCGAAGCGGCGCCCGCGGCACCCATACGAAACTTGACCTCCTTCTCCGCCTCTCTGGACGGATCGTTAAAGGATGTCGACTGCACGGCAGCGTAGCACTTCTTTCGAGCGCGCCGGCGGGAGGCGTGTGGCGCAGCGGCCCCCGATCGGCGGGCGCGTCACACCCGCCCCACGCGCCTCCCGGCGAGCGGGCACCGTGTGCCCGGCGCGTCGAATCGGCCGCTTGACGGGGCTACGCTGGCGAAAATGACGGCCTCCGACCGCTCCGGCTTCCCCTCCGGGTTGCAGCACATGGACTTCGACGCGCTGTACCGAGGCGAAAGTCCCGGCGAAGGCATCCCGCCGATGGCCACCCCGCCGTGGGACACCAAGGCGCCGAAGGAGAGCGTCGTCAGCTGGCAGGAACGCGGCTGGGTCCACGGCGACGTGCTCGACGTCGGGTGCGGGCTCGGCGACAACGCCATCTATCTGGCGCGCAGCGGCCACCACGTCACGGGGGTGGACATCTCCCCGACCGCGCTGATCACCGCCGAGCGGCGGGCCCATGACGCCGGGGTCGACGTGAGGTTCGCGGCGGCCGACTCCACCACGCTCGAGGGCTACACCGACGCGTTCGACACCGTCGTGGACAGCGGCATGTTCCACTGCCTCGACGACGATGGCAAGCGCCGCTACGCCACCGCCGCGCACCGGGCGACCAGAGCGGGCGCCACCCTGCTCATCAGCTGCTTCTCCGACGCCAACCTCGACGCCGGGGAGTGGCCGCGGCCCGCGGTGTCCGAGCGGACGCTGCGCGACGTCCTCGACGGCGCCGGCTGGGAGATCCAGTCGCTGGAACCGGCGACCGTGCGCCGCGAGGTGGACGGGGATGAGCTCGAAATGGCCTTCTGGTACGTCCGCGCGAAGCGGCGCTAGCGGGAGGTCAGGGGCGCCGGCGGTTGCCGCACCCATGTCGAGGGTGTGCCCCCGCGCAGTGTTGCTCGCTGCGGGCACGCTGTGGTAGTATCGAACATATGTTCGAAACCCGGGAGCTCACCGCGGTGGATCCGCACGCCGACGAGGCCGCGTTGATAGCGCGGATCGCCGAGTTGGAGGCGGTCAAGTCCGCGGCCGCAGCGGGCCAGGCGCACGCGGCCGCGGCCTTCGATGCGCTGCGCCGCTCCAACGAGGCCGACGCCGGAGTCCCGGCCGCCCAGCGCGGCCGCGGGGTGGCCAGCGAGATCGCCCTGGCGCGACGGGATGCGCCGGCGCGGGGCGGACGGCACCTCGGTTTCGCCAAGGCGCTGGTGCACGAGATGCCCCACACCCTCGCCGCGCTGGAAGCGGGGCGGCTGTCGGAATGGCGGGCCACCCTGATCGTGCGGGAGTCGGCGTGCCTCGACGTCGACGACCGCCGCGCGCTGGACGCCGAGATGTGCGCGGATCAGGCGAAGCTGGACGGGATGGGCGATGCGCGCGTCGCGGCGGCGGCCCGGGCGATCGCCTACCGACTCAACGCGCAGGCGGTGGTCGATCGCGCGGCCAGGGCCGAATCCGAACGCACGGTGACGATCCGGCCGGCCCCGGACACCATGACGTGGGTGACGGCGCTGCTTCCGGTGGCCAGGGGCGTGGCGGTGTATGCGGCGCTCAAGCGTGCGGCCGACTCCACGTTCGACGACCGCTCCCGCGGCCAGGTGATGGCCGACACGCTTGTCGAGCGCGTCACCGGGCAGGCGGCCGAAGTGGCCCAGTCGATCGCGGTCAACCTGGTCCTCTCCGACGAGACGCTGCTGGGTGACGACGACAGCGCCGCGGCGGTCGACGGCTACGGCCCGATTCCGGCGGGCGTGGCGCGCAACCTGGTGAGCGACGCCGTCGCCGATGAGCGGTCCCGGGCCACGCTGCGCCGCCTCTACCGGCATCCCCGTTCGGGGGCATTGCTGACGATGGAGTCGCGGGCGCGCTGCTTCCCGAAGGGGTTGGCGACGTTCATCGGCCTGCGCGACGAGCGCTGTCGCACCCCGTACTGCGACGCCCCGGTCCGCCACCGCGACCACGCCGAGCCCAGCCATCGCGGTGGGCCGACCACCGCGGCGAACGGGCTCGGATCGTGCGAGCGCTGTAACTACGTCAAGGAAGCGTCCGGCTGGCGGGTCACCACCGCGGTGGACGAAAGTGGTTGTCACACAGCTGAATTCAGGACTCCGACAGGCGCGCGCTACCGATCCGGCGCGCCGCCGCCACCCGGGCGCCTCCCGGTGGACGTCAGTGAGGTGGAGATGCGGATCGCGATCACACTCGCCGACTTGCACGCCGCCTAGGTTGGTCCCGGTCGGCCGCGCGGCGGCTCCCACTACCCTGAACGGCGTGAATCTGGACGGCAATCAGGCATCGATCCGCGAAGTGTGCGACGCCGGCCTGCTGGCCGGCGCCGTTACGATGGTGTGGCAGCGCGGAGAACTGCTGCAGGTCAACGAGATCGGCTACCGCGACATCGACGCGGGGCTGCCGATGCAACGGGACACGCTGTTTCGCATCGCGTCGATGACCAAGCCGGTCACGGTCGCGGCGGTGATGAGCCAGGTCGACGAGGGCAAGCTGGGGCTGAAGGACCCGGTGGTGCGCTGGGCGCCGGAGCTGGCCGACGTGCGGGTGCTCGACGACCCGCACGGCCCGCTGGACCGCACCCATCCGCTGCGCCGCGCCATCCTGATCGAGGACCTGCTCACCCACACCAGCGGGCTGGCCTACGCGTTCTCGGTGTCCGGGCCGATCTCGAAGGCCTACATGCGGCTGCCGTTCAACCAAGGTCCCGACGCCTGGCTGAGCGAGCTGGGGAAGCTGCCGCTGGTGCACCAGCCGGGCGACCGGGTCACCTACAGCCACGCCATAGACCTGTTGGGCGTCATCGCTTCCCGCATCGACGGCAAGCCGTTCCACGAGGTCCTCGACGAACGGGTGCTCGGTCCCGCGGGCATGCCCGACACCGGATTCTTCGTCTCGGCCGAGGCGCGCCGCCGCGCGGCGACCATGTACCGCCTCACCGAGGAACACCGGCTGCAGCACGGCGTGATGGGCCCGCCGCACATCACCCCGCCGTCGTTCTGCAACGCCGGCGGCGGGTTGTGGTCGACCGCCGACGACTACCTGCGGTTCGTGCGGATGCTGCTCGGCGACGGGGCGATCGACGGGGTGCGGGTGCTGTCCGCTGAGTCGGCGCGCCTCATGCGCACCGACCGGCTCACCGCCGAGCAGAAGCGCCACAACTTCCTGGGCGCCCCGTACTGGGTGGGCCGCGGCTTCGGGCTGAACCTGTCGGTGGTGACCGATCCGGCCAAGGCCGCCCCGCTGTTCGGGCCCGGCGGGCCGGGCACGTTCAGCTGGCCCGGCGCCTACGGCACCTGGTGGCAGGCCGACCCGTCCGCCGACGGCCTGATCCTGCTCTACCTGATCCAGAACCTGCCCGACCTCACCGTGGACGCGGCCACGGCCGTCGCGGGCAACACGTCGCTCGCGAAACTCCGCACGGCGCAACCGAAGTTCGTCCGCCGCACCTACGACGCGCTCGGGCTCTAGCGCGATGGTCGGCTACCCGCCCGACCGCATCGCCGGGCCGCGGCTGCTGCTGCGCCCGCCGGTGCTCGACGACGCGGGCGCTCTCTTCCAGCGGGTCGCGCGCGACCCGGCGGTGACCAAGTACCTGCTGTGGGCGCCGCACCCCAACGTGGCGGCGACCAGGCGGGTGATCACCGAAAAGCTCAACACCGGCGACGACGAGCGGACCTGGGCCATCGCGCTGAAGCACCGCGGCGACGTCATCGGCCTGACCAGCTGCCGGCGTCCGGTGCCGCACTCGGTGGAGATCGGCTACTGCCTGGGCCGCCGGTGGTGGGGCAAGGGCTACATGTCCGAGGTGCTCGAGCTGCTGCTGACCGCGCTCGACGCCGATCCCACGGTGTACCGCGTCTGGGCGACGTGCAGCCCCGACAACGAACGCTCGGCGCGGCTGCTCGAGCACGCCGGCTTCGTGCTGGAGGGGCGGCTGGCCCGGCACGCCGTCTACCCCACCATGGGTCCCGAACCCCAGGACAGCCTGCTATATGCCAGGATCCTGCGCTGACCGCCCGGCCTTCTCCAGCGCCCGGCGCGCGTAGGCGCGCACGTCGGCGTCGCCGTCCTTGAGCGCGATGCCCAGCGCGTCGCGCGCCGCCGGTTCGCACGCCCACCGGGTCAGGCCGAGCACGGCCGCCTTGCGCACGTCGAGGTGCGCGTCGCCCAGCGCCTCGGCCAGGCGCGGGACGGCCACCTCGGCAGCCGCGCCCGTCAGCGCGCGCGCCGCGCCCTCGCGCACCTGCCACGCCGGCGCCCGCAGGGCGCGCTCGACGGCGGCGAGATCGTCCGGGCCGCAACCCAGTTCGCCCAGGGCGGCCAGCGCGCTGGCGCGCACCAGCGGGTCGGGGTCGGCGAGCAGCGCGCTCACCGCGTGCGCGCCGTCCCCGAGCGTCGCCAGGCCCGCGGCCGCCGCGATCCGGACCTCCCGGCTCTCGTCGCCGGTGGCCGTGACCACCCCGGCCACGTCGTCGACCGACACCAGCGCCCGCACGGCCTCGATCCGCACCCGATGGTCGGGGTCGGTCAGCGCGCGCCGGTATTGCCCGGCGTCGCCGGCGCGGCGCGCGGCCAGCAGGTAGACGGCGGCGGCGCGCACCACCGTGTCGGCCGAACGAAGATACGGTTCGGCCCGGGCCGGCTCGGGCAACACCTCGACCAGTTCGCGGATGCCCTCGGCGCCGATGTGGCGCACCCCGGTGTCGACGTCGTCGAGCGCCTCGAACAGGGCGGGCGCGTAGCCGTCGGGGATGTGCTCGGTCAGCGTGGCCACCGCGGTGCGGCGCACCCCGGGATCGGCGTCGGCCAGGTACCGGCCCAGATCGGCGATCGTCGGCTCCTCGAGGGCGAGGACTTCGGCGATGCGCGGCGAGGGCGGCTCGAACGCCTTTGCGGGCGAGGCGATCCGGGACCGGGCGGTGGCCGGGGCCTGCCCGCCGATCAGCGCGGGCTGTTCCACCTCGTGCACGGCCTGGTCCGTCGGCGGCAGGCCCTCGAGCTCCGGGACGGGGACGAAATACGGCGCGACGGGCCGCTTGAGGAACACCATCGAGCCACCCGCGTCCTTGCGCAGGTTGAGGTGATAGCCCCATTGGCCATCGTCGCGGCCCGGCAGGTCGGCTCGGTCGTGGTAGAGGCCCCAGCGCGATTCGGTCCGGGTGAGCGACGACCGGGCGGCCATCTCGGCGCAGTCCCGAATGAACGACACCTCCACGGCGCGCATCAGCTCGTGCGGGTTGCGCGCGCCCATCTCGGCGATCTCCTCGCGCATCCGCTCGAACGTGCGCACCGCGATGGACAGCTTGGCCGCCGTCTTCGGCGGCGCCACATAGTCGTTGACGAAACGCCGGAGCTTGTATTCGACCTGCGGCTGCGGCGGGCCATCCGGGTGCCGCAGCGGCCGGTAGATCAGCTCGTGGGCCTCGCGCAGCTGGTCGGCCGGAAGCCGTTGGGGCGCGGCGGCTTCCGCACACACCGACGCGGCGTGGGTGCCGGCGAGGTCACCGAACACGAACGCCCCGATCATGTAGTTGTGCGGGACGCAGGCCAAATCCCCGGCGGCGTACAGCCCGGGCACCGTGGTGCGGGCGTGCTCGTCGACCCATACCCCCGACGCCGAATGACCGCTGCACAAACCGATCTCGGAGATGTGCATCTCCACGTCGTGGGTGCGGTAGTCGTGGCCTCGGTTGGCGTGGAAGGTGGCGCGGGTCGGGCGCTCGGTGGTGTGCAGGATGTTCTCCAGCGCGGTCAGCGTCTCGTCGGGCAGGTGCGACACCTTGAGGTAGATGGGCCCGCGCGCGGAGTCGATCTCGGTTTTGACCTCGGCCATCATCTGCCCCGACCAGTAGTCGGAGTCGACGAACCGCTCCCCGTGCGCGTTGACCTGGTAGCCGCCGAACGGGTTGGCCACATACGCGCAGGCCGGACCGTTGTAGTCCTTGATCAGCGGGTTGACCTGGAAGCACTCGATTCCCGACAGCTCCGCGCCCGCGTGGTAGGCCATGGCGTACCCGTCGCCGGCGTTGGTCGGGTTCTCGTAGGTGCCGTACAGGTAGCCCGACGCGGGCAGGCCGAGCCGCCCGCACGCCCCGGTGGCCAGGATCACCGCCTTGGCGCCGACGGCCACGAATTCCCCGGTGCGCGTGTGCAGTGCGGCGGCGCCGACGGCCCGGCCGCTCTCGGTGAGCACCCGCACCGGCATCAGCCGGTTTTCGATGCGGATCTTCTCCCGCATCGAGCGTTGCCGCAGCACCCGGTACAGGGCCTTCTTTACGTCCTTGCCCTCCGGCATGGGCAGCACATAGGAGCCCGAGCGGTGCACCCGGCGCACCGCGTACTCGCCGTGCTCGTCCTTCTCGAACTTCACGCCGTAGCGCTCCAGCCGCTGCACCATGGCGAACCCGCGCGACGCCGTCTGATAGACGGTGCGCTGGTTGACGATTCCGTCGTTGGCGCGGGTGATCTCGGCGACGTAGTCCTCGGGCTCGGCCTTGCCCGGGATGACGGCGTTGTTCACCCCGTCCATGCCCATCGCCAGCGCGCCGGAGTGCCGCACGTGGGCCTTCTCCAGCAGCAGCACCCGCGCGCCGTGTTCGGCGGCCGACAGCGCCGCCATGGTGCCCGCGGTGCCCCCGCCGATGACCAGCACGTCGCAGTCCAGGCGCAGCGGGGCCGCGGGATCGGGAATCCGCGTCATGCGGCCACCGAATGATCAAGCGCCGCAACGACTTGCGCGAACAACTCCGCGGCGGGCGCGTCGCTGCGTGGATCGGGCACCTCGATCGACGCGCGGGGTGGCTCGCCCACCCGGCCCAGCACGACGATCCGATCCCCCAGCGCCAGCGCCTCGTTGACGTCGTGGGTGACGAAGACGATCGTCGTCGGGTGCGTGCGCCAGGTGTCGATGAGCAGCCGCTGCATGGCCGCGCGGGTCTGGGTGTCGAGCGCCCCGAACGGCTCGTCCATCATCACCGCGCGCGGCGCCCCGGCCAGGCCGCGGGCGAGCTGGACGCGCTGGCGCATCCCGCCGGACAGGCTCTTGGGCAGGAAGTGGCCGAAACCGGTGAGCCCGAGCTCGGAGATCCAGCGTTCGGCCGCCGCGCGCCGGGTGGCCCTGGGCTCGCCGCGCAGGCGCAGCGCCAGTTCGATGTTGGACCGCACCGTGCGCCACGGCAGCAGCGCGTTGTCCTGGAACACCATGCCGCGGTCGCCCGAGGTGGTGTTGACCTCGGCGCCGTCGGCCAGCACCCGGCCGTCCTCGGGTGCCAGCAGGCCGGCCAGCGCGCGCAGCACGGTCGACTTGCCGCACCCCGACGGCCCCGTGAGCACCAGGATCTCCCCCGGCCGCACCGCCAGGCTCAGCCCGTCGATGACGGGTTTTCCGGTGTAGGACAACCGGACTCGGTCCAGCTCGAGGCTCATCCCGACGGTCATCTGCCCTCCTCCTGTGCGCGCGGCAGCCACCGCGTCACCCTTCGGCCCACCAGCTCGACGGCCGCCGCCGTCGCGAAGCCCAGCACGCCGATCGTGATGATCCCGACGAACACCTGCGGGTAGGCCAGGACGGTGTAGTCCTGCCAGGTGCGGTAGCCGACTCCCAGCCGGCCCGAGATCATCTCGGCGGAGATGACGCAGATCCAGGCCACCCCCATGCCCACCGACAGGCCGCCGAACACGCCGGGCAGGATGCCCGGCAGCACCACCTGGCCGAGCACCTGCCACCGGCCGCCGCCCAGCGTGCGCACAGAGTCCTCCCACAGGGTGGGCAGCGCCCGCACCGCGTGCCGGGTGCTGACCATGATCGGGAAGAAGGCCGCGAGGAAGGTGATGAACACGATGCCGGCCTCGTCCGTCGGAAACAGCAATATCGCCACCGGCACCATCGCGATGGCGGGGATGGGCCGGGCCAGTTCCGCCAGCGGGCCGAACGTGTCGGCGAACAGCCGGGAGCGGCCCAGCAGCACGCCGGTCGCAACGCCGATCACGGCGGCCAGCCCGAAACCGGTGAGAATCCGCAGCAACGACTGCGCCAGGTCGAGCCAGTACTCTCCTGCGCCGAGCCGGCGCCCCAGCGCGTGCGCGATCTCGGTGACGGTGGGCAGCGTGTCGAACCGCAGCAGCAGCCGCGCCTTGCCGGCGGTGAGCGCCTGCCACAGCCCGACCGCGGCGGCCACCGACGCCAGCCGCAGCAGCCGCGACCGCCACGGTGACGATCTGAAGGCCGAGGACCGCGGGGCGGGCCCCGCCACCGCGGCGCGCGGCGGGGCGGCCCCGACGCGTTCGCCCAACTCGGCGGTCATACCGAACCTCCCAGTGCTTGTCGGTAATTCACGGCGACGCTGCCTCGATGCGCTGCGACGTAGCGGCGCGCCCCGGCCGACGTTCCGAATGGGTAGTACGCGGTCCCGTCGCGCACCCAGACCGCCTTGTCGGCGAACCAGCGGGTGCCGAGCTCGGTGTCGGGGACGTAGGCCGCACGCACCTTGGCGCCGCGGGCCGTCGCGTCCCTGATCGCCTGCAGCAGGCCGGTGGGATCCGCCACCGTCTGCGTCGTGTCGGCGCCGTCCAGCCACAGTTCGCTGGCCCGGGCGGGATCACCGCGCAGCGGCGACGGGTTCGCGGTGCGCGCCCGCGCGGCGTCGTAGTCGAGCCCGCGGGCGCCGAACACCGCGCGCAACGGCCCGTCGACGACGAAGTTTCCGATGTCGAGATCGGCGAAGTCGCCGATCGACTTCAGGTAGGGCACATCGCTTTTCAGCGCGTCGGTCAGCAACGGTTTCAGCGTGGTGTCGAACGACGTGCCGCCAGGGCCGTTGTAGAGGTACACCACCTCCTGCGGAAGCCCGCTCGCCTGGGCGACGATGCGCGCCGCCTCCAGCGGCTTTTGGTTGAGGAAATCGGTGGCGTCCAGCTGCGCCTGCAGGAAGGCCGCGAGCACCTCGGGGTGGGCGGACGCGTAGGAGCGGCGCACCACGACGCCGTGCAGGGTGGGCAGGTTCAGCTCGGCGCCGTCGTAGAGCAACCTGGCCTTGCCCTGGTAGACCAGCAGCCCGGGCCAGGCGACGAACTGCGAAAGCGCTTGCACCTGGCCGGATTCCAGCGCGGAGGCCCCGATCTGCGGCTGCTGGTTGAGCACCTCCACCCCGGCGACGCCGGCCCGGGCCAGCGCGCGCACCAGCGTTCCGTGACCGGCCGAGCCCACGCTGGCCGACACCTTGGCGCCGGCCAGGTCGGCCAGCGCGGCGGCGCGCGAGTCCGGGCTCACCACAACCATGTTCAACGCGCCCTTGGGGTTGTAGCCGGTGACGGACACCATCTCGGTGCGGGCCCGCGGGTTGCCCTGCGTCTTGGAGCCGTTGATCAGCATCGGGTAGTCGCCCATCGAGCCGATGTCGATCTTCTCGGCCAGCATCTGCGCGGTGATCGGGGCGCCGGTGTCGTAGTCCTGCCACCGCACGGCGTAGCGGGTCCCGGTGCGGGTGGTGATGTCGGCGAGGCGACGCTCCAGGTAGCCCTGCGCGCGCAGCAGCGTACCCGCGGTGACGGTGTTGATGGTCTTGGACTGGTATCCCACCACGACGCTGACCACGTTGGAGGACCGCGTCAGCGATTCGAGCGAGCACCCGGAGACCAGGACGACGACCAGGGCGGCCGCGGCAAGCGCCGACAGCAGCCGGCGGGCATTGTTTTCCATTGGGGGCCTTGTGATTTCAGCGGTGATTTCAGCGCAAGAGATACGGCATGTTGACGGTGACGGCGCCGGTGGGACAGCGGGCCGCGCACGGGCCGCAGTACCAGCATTCGTCGACATGCATGTAGGCCTTCCCCGTGCCGGGGTCGATGGCCAGCGCGTCCAGCGGGCAGACCTCCACGCACAGCGTGCAGCCGTCGATGCACAGCGACTCGTCGATCGTGACCGGCACGTCGGCGCGGTGGTTGACCAGCGTCATTGCTTGCTCCTCATCGGCTCGGCCGGGTCAGATTGCCGCGCATGGTGATTCGATCACCGCGCATCCGGATGTACTCCAAGTCAACGGGTCTGCCGTCGTCGAGGCTGGTGAGACGCTCCAGCATCAACAGCGCCGCCCCGTCGGGCACCTGCAGCGTGGCCGCCGAGTGCGCGTCGGCGGGAATCGCCTCCAGCCCCAGCGACGCCGAACCCAGCCGCCGCCCGCTCACCTGCTCGATCAGCGCGAACAGGTCGTCCGTCTCCAGCGGATGGTCCAAAATTTGCGTGCCGATGTCGGGGACCAGGTAGGTCAGGTCCAGGCTGAGCGGCAGATCGCCCAGGTAGCGCAACCGCTCGACGAACACCGCCCGCTCCCCCGGTGCCAGCCGCAGCCGGCGGGCCACCGACGGAGGCGCGGCCACCGGCATGGCGGCGCGCACCTCGTTGCGCACCTCGCCGAGGTCCTTGAACGTCTCCTTCAGACCCAGCAGCGCGTCAAGCCCGTGGGCGTACTTGCGCTGCGCGACGTGGGTGCCCACGCGCGGCCCGCGGTCGATGAGACCTTCGCGTTTGAGGACGGTGAGCGCCTCCCGAACGGTGTTGCGCGACACCGAGAATTCCGCCGCCAACGCAAATTCGCCGGGCAGGCCGTCCATGTAGGCCCCGGCGTGGATCTGCTGGCGCAGCACGTCGGCGACCCGGCGGGCACGGTCGGCCCGGGGTCCGCCAATCGGTATCGGATGCGCCACGCCGCCACGCTAACCCCCGGGGCGGGCCCCCCCGGGGCGCGCAAGCGGGGCCCTCCGGGGCGGCTCAATGCATTGCGCCGGGCGCGATTCGGGTGCGACCAGCACAAACCCGCGGGCGGTGCGCCATTGCGCCACCAGGGGGCGGGCCCCGCCTTTGCGATCCCGGTGAGCGAAACCGGACGCGCGCGTGACGAGGCGCGGGTCCGCCTTGTCCAGGCCGAGCGGCGGCTCAGCGCTCCGCTTCGCCGACCGCCGCGACGGCGCCGTCGCCGTTGCGCACCGAGACGGTGGAGGCGGCGGAGGCAGCGGCGGCATCGGCGGGCAGCTCGAACGCCGGGTACGCCGAACCCACCGCCGCGGCCGCCGCGTTGCGCTGGGCCTCCATCCGCGCGAGCGCCTCCTCGGTGAACACCGACAGCCCGAGTTCGGGGTTGTAGCCGTGGATCTCCTTGACGTCGAGCTGGGCCAGGAAGTACACGATCTCCTTGGAGACCACCTGCCCGGGCACCAGCACCGGGAAGCCGGGCGGGTAGGGCACCACGAACGTCGTCGACACCAGGGTCTTGCCCTCGGCCAGCCGTCGCCCCGCCATGCCGATCAGCACGTGCTCGCGGTCGGACTCGTCGTAGCCGGCGTAGAACGCCGACCGCATGTCGCCGAACTTGCAGGCGTCGACGGGGCGGAAGGCCACGTCGAACTCGCTGAAGTCGGGCAGGTGCGGCAGGTCCTCGGTGATCTCCTCGACCCGCCGCCGCTGCAGGGCGCGGTCCTCCTTGCCGCCGGCGCTCTGGCTGCGCTCGAAGTCGGTCGCGATGCGCCGCAGCACGTCGAGCAGGTAGTGCACGCTGGACCAGGTGACCCCGATCGTGAAGATCAGCAGCACGCTGTTGATCGAGGTCTTGTTGATCTGGATGCCGAACCGGTCCATCAGGATCTTCTCGCGGAAGTCGTACCCGTTCATCCCGGTGTCCCCGACGAACAGGGTGACCCGCGTGGCGTCGAGCACGAACTGGTCGGACCGCCACGCCTCGTTCCACTCGGCGAGCGCCCCCTGGCGCACCTCGCGATAGGAGCTGACGCACGACGCCCGGAACTCGTCGGGCACCAGGTCGGACTCGTCGAGGATGCGGAACCACTTGCTGATCAAGCGGTCCCGGCGCACCCGGTGCCGAAAGACCAGCGCCATGTTGTACACGTTGCGGACCAGCTCGAAGCCCTCGATGTCGACCTGCCGGCGGGCCAGGTCCAGTGACGCCAGCAGCTGCTGGTTGGGCGAGGTCGACGTGTGGGTCAGGAACGCCTCGCCGAACGCGTCGCGGGTCAGCGCCTTGAAGTCCTGGTCGCGGACGTGGACCATCGACGCCTGCCGCAGCGCCGACAGCGACTTGTGCGTCGAGTGCGTCGCGTACACCCGCACCCGCGCGCGGGCGGGGTCGGGCAGCAGGCGCCGCTCGAGCCACTCCGACCGCTCGACACCCTCCATCTCCGCGGCCCAATCCCGGTATTCCGCAGCGTATTCCGGCGACGCCAGCATCTGCTCGAGGCGCTCGGCGGACACCATCGCGGTCCGCTGCCGGGCCCACGGCACCGCCGTCGCGAACGCGTACCACGCCTCGTCCCACAAAAAGCAGATGTCCGGCTTGATCGCCAGCACCTCCTCCATCACCCGGCGCGGGTTGTAGACGACGCCGTCGAAGGTGCAGTTGGTCAGCAGCAGCATGCGCACCCGGTCCAGCTGGCCGGCCGCCTCGAGATCCAGCAGCGCCTTCTTGATGGTGTGCAGCGACACCGCCCCGTAGATCGCGTACTCGGGCAGCGGGTAGGCGTCGAGATACAGCGGGTACGCCCCGGCCAGCACCAGGCCGTAGTGGTGCGACTTGTGGCAGTTGCGGTCGATCAGCACGATGTCGCCCGGGCGCGTGAGCGCCTGCACGACGATCTTGTTGGCGGTCGACGTCCCGTTGGTGACGAAGTAGGTGTGGTTGGCGCTCCAGGTGACGGCCGCCTTGTCCATCGCCTTTTTGATGTTGCCGTGCGGGTCCAGCAGCGAGTCCAGCCCGCCGGAGGTGGTCGACGTCTCGGCCATGAAGATGTTGCGGCCGTAGAACTCGCCCATGTCCTGCAACGACTTCGAGTTGAAGATGCTGGCGCCACGCGCGACGGGGAGCGCGTGAAACTGCCCGACGGGGGCCGCCGCGTAGGCGCGCAGGGCGTCGAAAAACGGTGTGGCGAAACGGTTGCGCAGGCCGGCGAGCACGGTGCTGTTCAGGTCGGTGACGTCGTTGAGCCGGTAGAACGTGCGGTCGTAGACGTCGGGCTCGTCCTCGGTCTCCGCGGCGATCGACTCATCGGTGAGCAGATAGAGGTCGATGTGCGGCCGCAGCTCCCTGATCCATTCCGCGCATTCCACCCAGTCCTGGGTGCCGGCGGCGACCACGTCGTCGCACGCGGCGCCCAGCAGCGTGTTCATCAGCGGCACCCGGTCGTGCGACCGCAGCGGCAGATCGTGGCGGATGATCGCCGCCTGGATTTCGCCGTTGAGGGCGACCGCGGTGATGGCGTCCTCGATGCTGCCCACGACGAGCAGCTCGTACTGCACCTCGTCGGACGGGTTGCGCAGCGCCCGCAGGCATTCGGCGAGGCTGTCGGGCGCGGTGACCGGGGAATCGTCGGCGAGCAGCACGGTGTAGAACTGCTGCTGTTTGGCCTGGGCGACCAGCTCCTGCTCGGCCAGCGGCGCGGACGTGTCGAACAGCCCCGCGCGGTCGCCGTATTCGCTCAGCAGCCGCACGGCCAGCGACACCTCCTCGGCGAGGCGCACCGTCGAAAGGCTCTCCAGGTGGGCGCGGAACGTCTCCAGGTTGGCCGCGCCCGGGTACAGCCAGTAGCGCTCGTAGGCGGCGATGCGGTCCATCAGGCGCTTCACCCGGGCGAGGTCGTGGGCCTTGTCCAGCCCGGCGAGGTCGACCTCGCACAGGCGACGGCACGCGTCGTCGAGCAGGTTCCAGGTGTCGACGCGCGTATACGACGGGTTGGCCACGGCCGCCAGCGCGGACACACGAAGTCGTCGCGGGCGGGCCCTGTCGGGACTCATGTGGTTATTGTGCCCGCCTCCGGGCGCCTCGGGAGGATTTCTCCACCGCTCAGCGGTCGGGCCCGCGCCAGCGCACCGGCAGGGCGGTGACGTCGCTCAGCGAGCGCACCACGGCCTGCGTGAGGCCCATCAGGGCGGCCATCACCGGCAGCAGCGGCTGCAGCGGCCGGGCCGCCGAGCGGACCGTGCTGACGCGGCGGGCCAGGATCAGCCGCTCGACCGAGTGGCACAGCCAGGCGCCGACGCCCAGCGCGTAGATCGCCAGCGCCGACGCCGCGATGGCCCAGCCGTAGGCGGCGCACACGACGCCGCCCAGCACCACCGTCGCCGCCAACACCGCGGCGATGACAACGCGCAGCTCCAGGCGGGTCACGTTTCCCGGGGACCCCGGACCGCCCTGGCCGCCGCGCGGATCTGCGGGGTCACCAGCATGACCTGGCCCAGCACCCCGTTGACGAAGCCCGGCGACTCGTCGGTGGACAGCTCCTTGGCCAGCTGCACGGCCTCGTCGACGGCGACCGGCTCGGGCACGTCGTCGGCGTAGAGCAGCTCCCACACCGCCACCCGCAGGATGGCCCGGTCCACCGCGGGCAGCCGGTCCAGCGTCCAGCCCTGCAGGTGCGAGGCGATCAGGTCGTCGATGTGGGCGGTGTGCTCCCCGACGCCGCGGGCCACCGCGGTGGTGTAGGGGTGCAGCGGCGCCACGTCCCGCTTCGCGCCGGCCAGCGCGGTGCGCACGTCGACGACCTCGGCCGGGCTGAGCCCGCGCGCCTCGGCCTCGAACAGCAGGTCGACGGCGCGCTTGCGGGCCTGATGGCGCCCCCTAGCAGGCATGCGGCCCGCTCACGCGTTGACGCGGCCCAGGTAGCTGCCGTCGCGGGAGTCCACCTTCAGCTTGTCCCCGGTGTTGATGAACAGCGGCACCTGGATCTCCGCGCCCGTCTCGAGCGTGGCGGGCTTGGTGCCGGCGCTGGAGCGGTCGCCCTGCAGGCCCGGCTCGGTGTGGGTGACCTCCAGCTCGACCGCCACCGGCAGCTCGATGTACAGCGGCGCCCCGTCGTGGAACGCCACCTGCACCGGCAGGCCCTCCAGCAGGAACCGGGCGGCGTCGCCGACCAGGGACTCGGGCAGGGGGTGCTGCTCGTAGTCCTGGCTGTCCATGAACACGAAGTCCGAGCCGTCGCGGTAGAGGTAGGTGGTGTCGCGCCGGTCGACGGTGGCGGTATCCACCTTCACCCCGGCGTTGTACGTCTTGTCGACCACCTTCCCGGACAGCACGTTCTTGAGCTTGGTGCGCACGAAGGCCGGGCCCTTGCCGGGTTTGACGTGCTGAAACTCGACGATCTGCCACAGCTGGCCGTCGATCACCAGCACCAGTCCGTTCTTGAAATCGGCAGTCGTCGCCACGATCGGTACATCTCCTAAACGAAGGCCAGTTATCCAGGGAATTGCGAGCAGTAGTCTGCTGCATCCGCCGCTGCCAGCAGGCGGGCACTCGCTACACCTTACCCGGGGGTCTTGATAGCGGGCCGCGTCACAAGGCTTGCCGACGGCGGTGCCCTGCGGCGGTGCCGGTGGCTCCAGCTCCCCGTAGGTGCTGGCGCCCGCTAGGCCAGGATCGCCAATTCCTTGGGGAACCGGGTCAGCAATTCGGGGGCCCGCCCGTCGGCCACGAACAACGTGTCCTCGATGCGGACACCGCCGCGGCCCGGCAGATACACGCCGGGCTCCACCGTCACCACGGAGCCCGCGAGCAGCGTCCCGGTGGACGTCGCACCGATTCCCGGCGCCTCGTGGATCTGCAGGCCCACGCCGTGCCCCAACCCGTGGCCGAAATTCTCGCCGTAGCCCGCGTCGGCGATCAGCCGGCGCGCGGCGTTGTCCACGTCGCGCAGGGCGGCTCCGGGTTCCAGCGCCTCCCGGCCGGCCCGCTGCGCCTCGGCGACCAGCTCGTAGATCTCCAGCTGCCACGCCGCGGCCTTACCGGCCTTGCCGAGCACGAAGGTGCGGGTCATGTCGGAGTGATAGCCCGCGACCAGCGCGCCGAAGTCGATCTTGACGAAGTCGCCTTCGGCCAGCACCGCGTCGGTCGGGCGGTGGTGCGGGATGGCCGAATTCGGCCCGGCGGCCACGATGGTGTCGAACGAGACCGCGTCGGCGCCGTGGTCGAGCATCAGGGACTCCAGCTCGCGGCTCACCTCGCGTTCGGTCCGGCCGGGTCGCAGGCCGCCGCGCTCGACGAGATCGGCCAGCGCGGCGTCGGCCGCCTCGCAGGCCAGGCGCAGCAGCGCCACCTCGCCGGCGTCCTTGACCTCGCGCAGCGCCTCGACGGTCCCCGCGGCCCGCACCAGCTCGGTGGTCGCGTTGCGCTCGCTGAGCTCGCCGCGCAGCGCGTCGAAACCGTCGACGGTGACCACGTTGCTCTCGAAGCCCAGCTTGCCCACGCCGGCCTCGCCGGCGCGGCCCGCGAGGTAGCGCCCGACGGCCCGCTCGATGGCGACCTCGAGATCGGGCGCCTGCTTGGCCGCCTGGGTCCGGTACCGGCCGTCGGTGGCCAGCACGGGGCCGCGGTCGTCGGCGAACACGAGCAACGCGCCGTTGGATCCGGAGAATCCCGACAGATAGCGGACGTTGACCAGGTCCGTGACCAGCATCGCGTCCAGTCCGCCGGCCCCGATTTGCGCTTTCAGCTTGTCTCGCCGCTGGGAATGTGTCACGACCCTTGACGGTACTCGCTACGCTTTTGCTCCATGAGGAACTGGATGCTGCGCGGATTGGTGTTCGCTGCGGCGATGGTGGTCGTCCGTTTGATTCAAGGTGCGCTGATCAACGCGTGGCAGACGCAGGCCGCGTTGATCAGCGTGGTGCTGCTGCTCTTGTTCGTGATCGGGGTCGTCATCTGGGGTGTGATCGACGGCCGCGCCGACGCAAGGGCCAACCCGGACCCGGATCGCAGGGGGGACCTGGCGATGACGTGGCTGCTGGCCGGCCTCGTCGCCGGCATCCTCGGCGGCTTTGTGTCCTGGCTCATCGCCTGGGTGTACGACGGGCTGTACACGGGTGGGCTCATCAACGAGGTGACGACGTTCGCGGCGTTCACCGCGCTGCTCGTCTTCGTGCCCGGGATCATCGGTGTGGCCGTGGGCCGCTGGCGGATCGACCGCAACCCGCCGCCCCGGCCCCGCGGCGGCGCCGACGACGAACGCGCCGACACCGACGTGTTCTCGGCAGTGCGCGGCGACGAGACGCCGACCGGCGAGATCCCCACCGCGGGGGCCCAGGCCGAGGAGCGCACCGGCGCGGTCGCGACGGCCGAACGCGAGGCCTCGACGGAATCCATCCCGACCGCCGGGCACGAGGCGCCGACCGAAACGATCCCGACGTCGACCGACGACGCCAAGACCGAGGTCATCCGCACCGACGACCCCGACGCGAAGCGCGGCCCGAAGTCGAGCTAGGCCCTCGCGGCGTCTACGTTTCAGACGCGAGGTAGCGCAGGGCCAGCAGGTAGCCCTGGACTCCCAGCCCGACGATCACTCCCGTCGCCACCGGGCTGATGTAGGAGTGACGCCGAAACTCTTCGCGCGCATGCACATTGGAGATGTGCACCTCGATCAGCGGAGCCCGCAGTTCGGCGCACGCATCCCGCAGGGCCACCGACGTGTGGGTCAGACCGCCGGCGTTGAGGATCACCGCTTCGCCGGCGTCGGCGGCCAGGTGGATCCAGTCCAGCAGCTCCGCCTCGCTGTCGCTTTGCCGCACAACGGCTTTGAGGCCAAGGGCGGTCGCTTCGCGCTCGATCAGCGCGGCCAGCTCGTCGTGCGTGGTGTCACCGTACACGCCGGGCTCGCGCCGGCCGAGCCGGCCGAGGTTGGGGCCGTTGAGCACGTTGACGGCGGTGGTCATGTGGCCTCCAGTCCCGCTAGCCCGCCATACGCGGCCGCCAGTAGCGCCGGGTCCGGTCCGGTCAGCCGGCCCGGCTTGGCCAGCCCGTCGAGGACGACGAACCGGAGCACGCCGGCCCGGCTCTTCTTGTCCCCCGCCATGTATTCCAGCAGCTGCGGCAGCGCGTCCGCGTCGTAGCTGACCGGCAGGCCGAGCGCGGTCAGGATGGTGCGGTGGCGCCGGGCGGTGTCGTCGTCGAGCCGGCCGGCGAGCCTGGCGAGCTCCGCGGCGAACACCAGCCCCACCGACACCGCGGCGCCGTGCCGCCACCGGTAGCCCTCGCGGCGTTCGATGGCGTGCCCCAAAGTGTGGCCGTAGTTGAGGATTTCGCGCAGCTCGGCCTCCTTCTCGTCGGCGGCCACGACCTCGGCCTTGACAACGATCGCGCGCCGGATCAGCTCCGGCAGCACGTCGCCCGCCGGGTCCAGCGCGGCCTGCGGGTCGGCCTCGATGAGGTCCAGGATCACCGGGTCGGCGATGAAGCCCGCCTTGACCACCTCGGCCATGCCGGCGACGAGTTCGTTGCGCGGCAACGTTTTCAGCGTCGCCAGATCCACGAGGACGGCCAGCGGCTGATGGAACGCGCCGACCAGGTTCTTGCCGGCGTCGGTGTTGATGCCGGTCTTGCCGCCGATGGCCGCGTCGACCATGCCGAGCAGCGTGGTGGGCACGTGCACGATGTCGACCCCGCGCAGCCAGGTGGCCGCCGCGAACCCGGCGACGTCGGTGGCCGCGCCGCCGCCGAGGCTGACCAGGGCGTCCTTGCGGCCGATCCCGATGCGGCCCAACACCTCCCAGATGAATCCCACGACGGGCAGGTCCTTGCCGGCCTCGGCGTCCGGGATTTCGACGCGGTGCGCGTCGATCCCGTTGTCGGCCAAGCGGCTTCGGATCGTCTCGGCGGCGTCGGCGAGCACCGGCTGGTGCAGGATCGCGACCCGGTGCCGGCCGGCCAGCAGGCCGTCGAGCTCGTCGAGCATGCCGGCACCGATGATCACCGGGTAGGGCTGGTCGACGGCCACGTGCACGGTCACCGGCGGGGTGGCCCGGCTCATGTGGTGGCCCCGGTTCGGGGCGCCGGCAGGCGGGAAAGGATCTGGCGGACCACGGCCCCGGGGTTGCGACGGTTGGTGTCCACCCGGACGGTCGCGACCCGCCGGTACAGCGGGACCCGCTCGGCCATCAGGGCCTTGAATTTCGAGTACTTCTCGGCGTCGTCCTGCGCGGCCAGCAGGGGGCGCACGGTGCTGCCGCCGGTGCGCCGCACCCCTTCCCGGGCACCGATCTCGAGGTAGACGACCGTGTGCCCGGCGAGCGCCTCGCGTACGCCGGGGGTGGTCACGGCGCCGCCGCCGAGCGAGACGACACCGTCGTGCTCGGCGAGCGCCGCCCGCACGACGGCCTCTTCGATGCGGCGGAACTCCCGTTCGCCGTCGGTGGCGAAGATGTCGGCGATGGTGCGGCCCGTCCGCTGCTCGATCGCCGCGTCGGTGTCGAGCAGGCCGACGTCGAGGGCCTTGGCCAGCCGCCGTCCGATCGTGGACTTGCCCGAGCCCGGCAGGCCCACGAGTACAGCTTTGGGTGCCATCACGCGGTGCCCCGCGCGGCCGGCGATTCCCGGTCGGCGACCGCGCGCTGGTAGGACTCGATGTTGCGGCGGGTCTCGGCCAGCGAGTCGCCGCCGAACTTCTCCAGCGCCGCGCGCGCCAGCACCAGCGCCACCATGGTCTCGACCACGACGCCGGCGGCGGGCACCGCGCACACGTCGGAGCGCTGGTGGATGGCGACGGCCTCGTCGCCGGTGGCCATGTCCACCGTGGCCAGCGCCCGCGGCACCGTGGAGATGGGCTTCATCGCCGCGCGCACCCGCAGCGGCTGCCCGTTGGTCATGCCGCCCTCGAGCCCGCCGGCGCGGTTGGTCGAGCGGACGACGCCGTCGGGCCCGGGGTACATCTCGTCGTGCGCGCGGCTGCCGCGGCGGCGCGCGGTCTCGAAGCCGTCGCCGATCTCGACGCCCTTGATCGCCTGGATGCCCATGACCGCCGCCGCCAGCTGGCTGTCGAGCCGGTTGTCGCCGCTGGTGAACGAGCCCAGCCCCACCGGCAGGCCCAGCGCCACGACCTCCACGACGCCGCCGAGGGTGTCGCCGTCCTTCTTGGCGGCCTCGATCTCGGCGATCATGGCCTGTTCCGCGGTCTGGTCATACGCGCGCACCGGGCTGGCGTCGATCGCGGCCAGGTCCTCCGGGCGCGGCGGCGGGCCGTCGTAGGGCGCCGACGGGCCGATCGCGATGACGTGCGAGAGCACCTCGACGCCCAGTGCCTGCCGCAGGAAGGCGCGCGCGACGGTGCCGGCCGCGACGCGGGCGGCGGTCTCGCGGGCGCTGGCCCGCTCCAGCACCGGCCGGGCGTCGTCGAAGCCGTACTTGAGCATGCCCGCGTAGTCGGCGTGGCCGGGGCGCGGCCGGGTGAGCGGCTCGTTGCGGGCCGAGTTCTTCAGGTCTTCCGCTGCCGACGGGTCGAGCGGGTCGGCGGCCATCACGGTTTCCCACTTCGGCCACTCGGTGTTGCCGATCTCGATGGCGACGGGCCCGCCCAGCGTGACGCCGTGGCGTATGCCGGACAGGATGGTCACCGCGTCGCGTTCGAACTTCATCCGCGCGCCGCGGCCGTAGCCGAGGCGGCGGCGGGCCAGCTGGTCGGCGATCTCGGTGGAGGTGACCTCCACGCCGGCGACCATGCCTTCGACCACGGCCACCAGCGCGCGGCCATGGGATTCCCCGGCGGTGATCCAGCGCAACACCCGACAATTCTCCCATGGCCGTGCGATGGCGCGTTCAGGCCGTTGACTCTGCGTCCAGGGCGAAGAAGTTCGAGTAACCGCCGCCCTGGGCGCAGACTCAACGCAGGTTTGCCAGCAAGACCAGCCCGGCGGCCAGGCACATCGACGGGCCGTGCGGGACCGAGCGCGCGCCGCGCGCCCGGCCGGCCAAGCCGCACAGCGCGGTGACCAGCGGCGCGGCCAGGGCGGCCAGAAACCACGCGTCGACGCCGAAACAGCCGGTCAGCCCGCCCAGCCCGATCGCCAGCTTGACGTCGCCGGCGCCCATCGCCGACGGCGCCGCGAGGTGCACCGACAAATACAGCGCGCCCAGCGCCGCGGCCCCGGCCAGCGCGGGCAGCCCATGCCCGGTCGCGGCGGCGGCGGCCAGGATCACACCGGCCCCGGGCAGCGTCAGCGCGTTGGGCAGCCGCCGGTGCCGGATGTCGCAGAGGCTCAGCGCGCCCAGCCACAGCAACAAAGCCCCAGCCGCCACGCGCCGCACGTTAGCCCAGCGCGGCCGCCATCGCCGCTCGCGGGGCGGGCAGCCCTGTGAATTGCTCGACCTGGGCGAACGCCTGGTGCAGCAGCATCTGCAGGCCGTCGATCACGCGGCCGCCCGCGGCGGCCACCGCGGCGGCCAGCGGGGTGGGCCACGGGTCGTAGACGGCGTCCAGCAGCACCGGGACCGGGGCGAACGTCGCCGCGTAGCGCGCGGCCGCGTCCGCGGGGATGGTGCTGACCAGCACCCGCGCGGCCGCGACCTCGGCGGCCAGCGCCTTGGCATCCGGGTCGCCCAGCGCGCAAAACCGCGTCGGCACGCCGAGCCGCGCGCCGAGCTCGACCAACCGGGCCGCCCTGTGCGGATCCCGGGCCAGCACCGTGATGCCCTCGACGCCGAGCCGGGCCAGGCCCGCGACCGCCGCCGGAGCGGTGCCGCCCGAGCCACACACCAGCGCCCGCCCGGAGACGGGGCCCGCCGCGCCCAACGCCCCGGCCACGCCGTCGATGTCGGTGTTGTCGGCGCGCCATCCCGTCGGCGTGCGCACCAGGGTGTTGGCCGAGCCGACCGCGGCGGCGCGCTCGGTGCGCTCGTCGGCGAAGCGCAGGGCGGCGAACTTGCCCGGCATCGTCACCGACACGCCCACCCACTCCGGCCCCAAGCCGCCGACCACGCCCGGCAGCTCCTCGGCGCCGCACTCGATGCGCTCGTACGTCCAGCCGTCCAGCCCCAGCGCGCGATAGGCGGCCAGGTGCAGGTCCGGGGAGCGGGAATGCGCGACCGGCGAGCCGAGCACCCCGGCTTTTCTGTGCGCCTTTGGCGCAGCGCGCCTAACGGGCTGAGTCGAGGACACCGTTGCGCTTAGCCAGCTCGATGTTGGCCAAATGCTGCTGATAATCCTTCGTGAACAGCGTCGTGCCCTGGGCGTCGATGGTGACGAAGTACAGCCAGTCGCCCGGCTCCGGATGCTCGGCCGCGCGCAGCGCGTCGATACCCGGCGAGCAGATCGCCGTGGCGGGCAGCCCCGCGGACACGTAGGTGTTCCACGGCGTGCGCTGGGCGCGGTCGGCGTCGGTGGTGGCCACCTCGCGGCGGTCCAGCGGGTAGTTCACGGTCGAGTCGAACTCGAGCGTGTGGCGCGCGTGCAGGCGGTTGTAGATGACCCGCGCCACCTTCGCGAAATCCTGCGAGTTGGATTCCTGCTGCACCAGCGAGGCGACCACCAGGATGTCGTAGGGCGACAGGCTCAGGGACTGCGCGGTGTCCAGCAGGCCGGACTTCATGTACTCGACGGCGCCCGCGCTGATCAGCTCCGTCAGGATGCTCTGGGCCGGCGCCGCGGGATCGACGTTGAAGGTCCCCGGCGCGATGAGGCCCTCGATCCGGTGGTGGTCAGCGCCCAGCTCGGTCACCGGCTCGACGGCCCACGGCGGCACGGCCAACACCTTGGGGCTGCTGTGGGCGGCCGCCGCGCGCAGGTCGTCCACCGACACGCAGCGGCGGTTGCCGTCGAGATCCACGCACGTGGCGCGCGAGATCAGGGTCAGGATGCCGGGGTTGACCTTGTTGGTCTTCATGTCGGTGGTGTCGTCGAGCTGGCGGCCCTCCGGGATGACCAGCCGCCCCACCCGGCTGTTCGGGTCGGCCAGCCGCGCGACCGCGTTGGCCGCCGGGATCTCGGTGCGCATCCGGTAGTAGCCGGGCTGGATCGAGTCGATCTTGCTGTTGCCGTGCGCGGCGTTGACGAACGCCCGGACGGTCTTGACCACCTGCTGGTTCTGCAGCGTCTGCCCCACCATCGTGGTCGAGTCGCCGTCCTGCACGTGAATCACGATGTCGCGCTTGCCGTTTCCGCTGTAGTCCTCGCCGGTGCCGAACACCGTGCTCCACAGCCGGGTACCGACGAAGACGCCGGCCACGAGGAGCACGACGAAAACCACGAGCGCGATGCGGCCGGCGAAGCGGCGCCGCTTCTTGCCCTGCTCTTCGCGCCGGCGCGCCGCCCGGTCGACGCGGCCCGCCCTGCGTGCGCTGTCAACCACGCGCGGCCTCCCGGCACGCATCGAGCCAGCTCTGCAGGATCGCCACGGCGGCCGCCTGGTCGATCACCGCGCGCTGCTGCCTGGCCCGCACCCCCGCGGCCCGCAGCGACCGCTGGGCGCTTACGGTGGTCAGCCGCTCGTCGGCGAGGCGCACCGGCGTCGGGGCGATCCGCCGGCCCAGCGTCTCGGCGAGCTCGATGGCGTCCCGGGCGGACGGACCGGTCCGGTCGGCCAGCGTCCGCGGCAGCCCGACGACCACCTCGACCGCCTCCAGTTCGGCGGCGAGCTCGGCCAGCCGGCGTACGTGCCGCCCGGAGCGGTCGCGGCGCACGGTCTCCACCGGGGTGGCCAGGATGCCGTCGGGGTCGCTGACCGCCACGCCGATGCGCACGCTGCCGACGTCGATGCCGAGCCGCCGGCCCCGGCGATGCTCGTCGGGATCGCCGGGCCTGTCGGGGAGGCGGTGCTGGGTCGAGACCACTCAACCGACCCGCGCTATCACGGCGATCTCGGAACGCACCGCGTCGAGCGCAGCGTCGATGCCGGTCGGGTCCTTTCCTGAGCCCTGCGCCAAGTCGGCCTTGCCGCCGCCGCGGCCCTCCACGGCCACGCCGAGCTGCTTGACCAGGTCGTTGGCGCTGAGCCCGAGGTCCTGGGCGGCCGCGTTGACGGCGACCGCGTAGGGCACCGTCCCGTCCTCACCCTCGGTGATCAGCGCCACGACGGACGGGTCGCTGCCCAGCTTGCCCCGCACGTCGCCGACCAGGGACCGCAGATCCGCCGCCGTCATGCCCCCGGCCATCCGTTGCGCCACCACACGCACGTTACCGATCCGCTCCGCGCCCGCCGCCGCGTTGGTCGCGGCGGCCCGGGCGTTGGCCAGCCGGGCGCGCTCCAGCTCCTTTTCGGCCGCCTTGAGCCGTTCCACCAGGTTGGCCACCCGGGCCGGCACCTCGTCGGAGGGCACCTTCAGCGACGACGCCAGACCGGCCATCAGCGCGCGCTCCTTGGCCAGGTGCCGGAACGACTCCAGCCCGACGTAGGCCTCCACCCGGCGCACCCCCGAACCGACCGACGATTCACCCAGGATCGTCACCGGCCCGATCTGGGCCGAGTTGTGCACGTGGGTGCCCCCGCACAGCTCCAACGAGAAGGGGCCGCCGATCTCCACCACCCGGACCCGGTCCGGGTAGGCCTCGCCGAACATGGCCATCGCCCCCATCGCCTTGGCCTTGTCCAGCTGCTCGATGAACGTGTGCACCTCGTAGTCGGCCTGGACCGCCTGGTTGGTCACCTCTTCGACCTGGGTGCGCTGTTCCTCGGAAAGCGAACCCTGCCAGTTGAAGTCGAACCGCAGATAGCCCGGGCGGTTCAGCGACCCGGCTTGAACCGCGTTGGGGCCCAGCACTTGTCGCAGCGCGGCGTGCACCATGTGGGTGCCCGAGTGGCCCTGGGTGGCGCCCCGGCGCCACCGCGGGTCGACTGCGGCGACGACGGTGTCGCCCTCCACGAATTCCCCGGACTCCACGTTGATCCGGTGCACCCACAGGGTTTTGGCGATCTTCTGCACGTCGGTGACCGCCGCGCGGGCGCTCTCGTTGGCCCCGGTCCCGCTGATCGTGCCCTCGTCGGCGATCTGCCCGCCCGACTCGGCGTAGAGCGGGGTGCGGTCCAGCACCAGCTCGACCCGGTCCGCGCCCGCGCCGTCTCTTTCCACGCCGTGGGCGACGACGGGCACCCGCCTGCCGTCCACGAAGATGCCCAAGATCCGTGCCTCGGAGGTCAATTCGTCGAACCCGGTGAACTCGGTGGGCCCGGCGTCGACCAGTTCCCGGTAGGCGGACAGGTCGGCGTGTGCGTGCTTGCGCGCGGCGGCGTCGGCCTTGGCGCGGCGGCGCTGCTCGGCCATGAGCTCCCGGAAGCCGATCTCGTCGACCCGCAACCCGGCCTCCGCGGCCATCTCGAGGGTGAGGTCGATCGGAAAGCCGTAGGTGTCGTGCAGGGTGAAGGCGTCCGAACCGGACACCACGCTCGCGCCCGCCGCCTTGGTGGCGCCGGCGACCTCGTCGAACAGCTTCGAGCCCGACGCCAGCGTGCGGTTGAACGCGGTCTCCTCGGCGACGGCGATGCGCCGGATCCGGTCGAAGTCGGTGACGAGTTCGGGATACGACGGGCCCATCGCGTCGCGCACGGTGGCCATCAGGTCGCCGACGATCGGGTCCTCGATCCCCAGCAGCTTGGCCGAACGGATCACCCGGCGCAGCAGCCGCCGCAGCACGTAGCCGCGCCCGTCGTTGCCGGGGCTGACGCCGTCGCCGATCAGGATCGCCGCGGTGCGGCTGTGGTCGGCGATGACGCGGTAGCGGACGTCGTCGGAGTGGTTGCCCTCGTCGTACCCGCGGGGCGCGCGGGTGGCCACCAGGTCGATCACCGGCCGCAGCAGGTCGGTCTCGTAGACGTTGTGCACGCCCTGCAGCACGAACGCCACCCGCTCGACGCCCATGCCGGTGTCGATGTTCTTGCGGGGCAACGGCCCGAGGATCTCGAAGTCGGTCTTGGACGTGCCCTCGCCGCGCTCGCTCTGCATGAACACGAGGTTCCACAGCTCGACGTAGCGGTCCTCGTTGGCGATCGGCCCGCCGCCCTCACCGAACTCTTCGCCGCGGTCGTAGTAGATCTCCGACGACGGGCCGCACGGCCCGGGGATGCCCATCGACCAGTAGTTGTCCTCCATGCCGCGGCGCTGGATCCGCTCCGCCGGCAGGCCGGCGATCTCCTGCCACAGCGAGTACGCCTCGTCGTCGTCGAAAAAGACGGTGGCCCAGAGCCTTTCGGGGTCAAGGCCATATCCGCCATCCCCGACGGGATTGGTCAGCAGCGACCAGGCCAGCTCGATCGCGCCGCGCTTGAAATAGTCGCCGAACGAGAAGTTGCCGGCCATCTGGAAGAAGGTGTTGTGCCGGGTGGTGATCCCCACCTCGTCGATGTCGGGGGTGCGGATGCACTTTTGGATGCTGGTGGCCGTCGCATACGGCGGCGTGCGCGCGCCCAGGAAGTACGGCACGAACTGGACCATCCCGGCGTTGACGAACAGCAGGTTGGGGTCGTCGAGGATCACCGAGGCGCTCGGCACCTCGGTGTGGCCGGCCTTCACGAAGTGATCGAGGAATCGCTTCCTGATCTCGTGTGTCTGCACTGCGTTCGCTTCTTCCTTGTTGGTTGTCGTGCCCGGGGATTCCAGCCTAAGGGGCCGCTAACCCTCCAAAAAGCTCAGCCGCACCGACCGCCGCGGGTTGTCGCGGTTGAGGTCGACCAGCACGATGCTTTGCCAGGTGCCCAGCTGCGGCTCACCGCCGACGACCGGCACGCTCACCGACGGGGCGACGAGCGCCGGCAGCACGTGGTCGGCGCCGTGGCCGGGCGAGCCGTGCGCGTGCCGGTAGCGGTCGTCGCGGGGCAACAGCCGCTCCAGCGTGTCGACGAGGTCGTCGTCGGAGCCGGCGCCGGTCTCGATGATCGCGACCCCGGCCGTCGCGTGCGGGACGAACACGTTGCACAGGCCGTCGCCGTAGCTGAAGCAGAACCGGCGCACCGCGTCGGTCACATCGACGACACGGCGACGCTCGGTGTCCACCTCCAGCACATCGGTATGCACCCGCTCCAGCCTACCGGCGGCACGGCGCCCGAAAGGCATTGCGGGCGCTCAGCGGTAGGAGGAAGGTATTTGGTGTGGGGCCGGTGGCGCCACCGGGGTCCATGGAGATAGCAGTGAAAACAGCCCCGACAGGGAGGCTCGACCATGTACGCACGCTCTACCACCATCCAGGCGCAACCCCTTTCGGTCGACATCGGCATCGCCCACGTCCGCGATGTCGTGATGCCCGCGCTCCAGGAGATCGACGGGTACGTGGGGTTGTCGTTGTTAGTGGACCGCCAGTCCGGCCGGTGCATCGCCACCAGCTCCTGGCAGACGATGGAGGCGATGCGCGCCAGCGCCGAGCGGGTGGCCCCGATCCGCGACCGCACCGCGTTGATGTTCGACGGCAGCGCCAAGGTCGAGGAGTGGGACATCGCTTTGCTGCACCGCGACCACCACTCGCAGGACGGCGCCTGCGTGCGGGCCACCTGGCTCAAGGTGGTGCCCGACCAGCTGACCCGGTCCCTGGACTTCTACCGGACGGCGGTGCTTCCGGAGCTGGAGCAGCTCGACGGGTTCTGCAGCGCCAGCCTGCTCGTCGATCACCCCGCGTGCCGGCGAGCGGTGTCCTGCTCGACGTTCGACAGCATGGACGCGATGGCCCGCAACCGCGACCGGGCCACCGAGCTGCGCAGCCGGCGCGTGCGGGACCTGGGCGCCGAGGTGATCGACGTCGCCGAGTTCGAGCTGGCGATCGCCCACCTGCGGGTGCCCGAGCTCGTCTAGGCCCGGTTTCTAGGGCAGGGCGTCCCCGGGGAATCCGCGGCAGGGGTGCACCTGGTAGGTGAAGACCCCCGCCGCCACCCCGGGGTCGTCGTCCATGAGGGCGGTGGTCTGCTCGACCGTCGCCGCGAACACCCCGACACCGCAGACGTCGGACTCGTCGGTCACCGGCAGCACCACCGCCAGCACGCCGTCGTCGCGCAGCCCGAAGTTGCGCCGGCCGTGCTCCCAGATGATCCCCGGCGACGACTCGTCGCCGAAGCGTGGGCCGCGCTTGAGGATGACGACGCTGTATTCCCTGGCGGTGGGCAGCAGCCGGCCCATCTCCTCGTCGGTGAACGTCTTCATGGCCGCCTCCTCCGGATGATCGCCCGCAGCCGGTCCAGCCGGCCGGCCATCTCCCGCTCGCCGCCGCGGCCGGTGGGCCGATAGTAGTCCACCCCCACCAACTCGTCGGGTGGATATTGTTGGGGCACAACGCCATCCGGGTCGTCGTGGGAGTACTTGTAGCCCTGGGCGTTGCCCAGCGCCGCCGCCCCGGCGTAGTGCCCGTCGCGCAGGTGTGGCGGCACCAGCCCGGCCTTGCCCGCCCTGATGTCGTCCATCGCCGCGGCCAGCGCGGTGGTGACGGCGTTGGATTTCGGCGCGGTGGCCAGGTGGATGGTGGCGTGTGCCAGCGTCAGCTGGGCCTCGGGCATGCCGATCAGCGCCACGGTCTGGGCGGCGGCGACCGCGGTCGGCAGCGCGGTCGGGTCGGCCATGCCGATGTCCTCGCTGGCCAGGATCATCAGCCGGCGCGCGACGAACCGCGGGTCCTCCCCGGCGACCAGCATGCGCGCCAGGTAGTGCAGCGCGGCGTCGACGTCGGAGCCGCGCACCGACTTGATGAAGGCGCTGACCACGTCGTAGTGCTGGTCGCCGTCGCGGTCGTAGCGCACGGCGGCCTTGTCCAGCGACTGCTCGATGGTCTCGACGGTGACGCGGTCGTTGGCCGCCTGAGCCGGTTCGGCGGCCACCTCCAGCGCGGTCAGCGCGCGGCGGGCGTCGCCGGCGGCCAGCCGCACCAGGAGGTCGACGGCGTCGGGTTCCACGCCGATCCGCCCGCCCAGCCCGCGGGGGTCGTCGATCGCGCGCTGCACCACGGCGCGGACGTCATCGGGCGTCAGCGGGCGCAGCTGCAGGATCAGCGAGCGCGACAGCAGCGGCGCCACGACGGAAAAGGAGGGATTCTCGGTGGTCGCCGCCACCAGCAGCACCACCCGGTTCTCGACCGCGGACAGCAGGGCGTCCTGCTGGGTCTTGGAGAACCGGTGCACCTCGTCGATGAACAGGACCGTCTGCTCGCCTCGAAGGAGGGCGGTTCGGGCTTGATCTATCACCGCCCGGACCTCCTTGACCCCGGCCGACAGCGCCGACAGCGCCTCGAACCGGCGGCCGGTCGCCCGCGAGATCAGCGCGGCCAGCGTCGTCTTGCCGCTGCCCGGCGGACCGTAGAGGATGACCGACGCGACGCCCGAGCCCTCGACCAGGCGGCGCAGGGGCGACCCCGCCGCCAGCAGGTGATCCTGCCCGACCACTTCGTCCAGGGACGCCGGCCGCATCCGGACGGCCAGCGGGGCACCCACCGACTCGCCCAGGCCTTGGTCGGTCGTCTGGGGCGGGCCGGGGAGGTCGAACAGACCGTCGGACACGGTTTCAGGCATACCACGTCGGCGTGACGCGACGCGGGCCTCCGACACGGGAAAACAGGGCGAGCGCCCCGGGCACATATTTGTTAAGTTGCCGTGTGCCGAAAGCCGACAGCTAGGACGGACATGAGCCAGCCTCCCGAGTACCCGGGCCCCCCCAACGCGGGGAACGACAACCCTCCCGGCTACCC
>NZ_MVHD01000029.1 GCF_002086635.1 Mycobacterium alsense
CCACCACATCTAGACCACGGCCAACCCCGCACCAACCCCTACCACCACCCCGAACGCTTCACCACCAACCACGACGAAGACGACGAAGACGACAACGACAACGACAACGAAGACGACCCCTAGCCGGCTAGGCCGCTCAGTAACTGAGAAAGTGTTGTTCGCGCACTTGACCTTCCGTCGGGTCGTACTCCTGGAGTTTCGCGAGGAGCGACTGCGCCCGCACCGCGAGTTCTCCCAACTCGGCGGCGATTTCTGCCACCGGTCCATCCTGCGGCCGCTGACCATCCCGCGGCTGCTTTTGGTTCTCTCGGTTGGCTACCCTGACGCGTTCGCCGCCGCGACGGGGGGAGGCGGCGCTACCGACGGCGCCCCCGGCGAGACCGGCCAGCCCCATGCCGCTGAACAGATTGGCGGCACTACCGATTTCGGGGGCGGCCTCGGCGCCCATTATCGGCAGCGCGTATGCAACGGGGCGGACTTCCGGGGCGGCCGACACCCAGCCCGACGGCACCGACAACCCACCGACCGAGGCTCCCCGGCCCGTATCCGCGGCCACCAATTGCGCCGACGCGGTGGACGGCTCGCCGACGCCGCCGGCGCCGCCCGCAATCCACTGCGGCAGCATGGCGGCTCCCGGCCCGTCTCCGATGAACGGCCCCTCACCCCTGGCGAAATCGCGGTCGGCGTTGATCCGCAGGGCGCGCACCGTCGTCGTCGCCGACACCGACGACGCGGACCCGCTGAAAACGGATGCCGGGGCGGCGATCCCGGCCGCGACCGTGTCGATGCCCGCCACCGGGATCGCCAGCGCAGTCAGGGCGGTTCCCAGGCTGGACAGCGCGGACGTTCCCGGCCCGAGCAGAGCGGCGACCGTCGATGTCGTCGCGGCCGATTTTGCGATGCCTTGCAGCGCCTGCGGCAGCATCGACATGAGCTGCAGGCCGCTCGACATGATCGCCTGCGCGGCCGCCTGGCCCTCCATCCCCGCCGCGCTGGTGGTGGGTGGCGGCAAGGTGAATGGCGTCAACTTGGCCGCCGCCGCCGACGAGCCGGCGTAGCCGTACATCGCGGCGGCGTCCTGGGCCCACATCTCGGCATACTGGGCCTCGGTGGCCGCGATCGCGGGGGTGTTCTGTCCGAAAATGTTTGTCGAGACCAGCGCTACCAACAGGCTGCGGTTGGCGGCGATCACCGGTGGCGGCACCGTCATGGCAAACGCCGCCTCATAGGCCGCCGCTGCGGCGCCGGCTTGTGTGGCGGCCTGCTCAGCCTGCTCAGCGGTCGCGGTGATCCACGCCTCGTAGGGCCCGGCCGCCGCCGCCATCGCCGCCGACGCGGGCCCCAGCCACGGCCCACTGCTAAGCCCCGACACCACCGACCGGTAAGAGCCCGCCGTGGAATGCAGTTGGGCGGCGAGTCCATCCCAGGCCGCGGCGGCCGCCAGCATCGGCCCCGCGCCCGAGCCGGCATACATCCGCCCGGAGTTGATCTCCGGCGGCAACGTCACGAAATCCATTGCCACACCTCTCAACTCGCCGACAGCCGCCACAACGTTGGCCGTCTCCGTGGCCGCATACGACGTCGCACTCGCACCCAACGTGCTGACGAACGGTCATGCGCCGCCTCCGCCTGGGCGCTAATCGCCTGGCAGATCTCCGCATGCACGGCGGCAGCCGCCGTCGGGACTTCCGGCTGTGCGGTCACGAATGACATGAGATTTCCTTTCCACGGGTGAGCGATCGAAGGGAGATACCGCTACTTGCCGCAACACGCAGGGATTCGCGTGAGATAAGAGATAAGCGGTCATCGCCGATCACCTGCCTCACACCCTTAGCGCAAGCACGGGTAGAAGCCATCAGCCAGGTGCGGCGGTTACGGCGAGCTTCATCGCCTATCCGCGATGTTAACGTCGGCTCAATCGCGCACGCAACGCCCGCCGGTTCAGGCCTGCCACGACGGGCTGCTCGTCAGCACCTCGGCGCCGTCGTCGGTGATATGAACCGTGTCGCGTCGGAACACCATCCCGACGCCCTCTTGCCACACGTGGCCGGAAATCGCGAGCACCATCCCCGTCTCCAAACGTTCGTCGGCGCCCGCGAGCTCCCCTGACACGACGGGCGGGTCGAAACCCAGCCCCAGGCCGTGCGCGACGGGCATCGGCGGCAGCGGCTCGCCGGCCGCCTCGTAGGCGTCGAGGAGCCCGCGCACGGGCGCACCGGGGCGACACGCGCCAAGCAGCTTGTCGTGCAGCGCATCCGACCGGGCGTACAGCCCGCGGGCGCCCCCGCCGTCGCCGGCCACCCACGTCCGGCCCACCTCGCCGACATACCCGTCCGCCAGCGCGCCGGCGGCCAACGCGACGAGGTCGCCGGGCTCCACGGGACGGTTGACGCGCCGCCACGGGTGCTCCCGCGACGTCACCCACGCGACGTCCTGGCTGGCCGGCGTGCTCACCCCGCCGGCCGCCATGGCCTGCAGCGCGGCCCCGGCCAGCGTCCGCTCGGCCACCCCCGGCCGCAATTCGGCGACGGCGGAGGCCAACCCGCGTTCCGCGACGCGCAGCGCCGGGCCCATCGCCGCGATTTCGTCGGGCGTCTTGACGCGGCGTGCGGCGGCCATGGCGGGCTCGCCGTCGACGAGATCGGCGTTGGGGAAGGCCTCGGGCAGCAGCGCCGCGAAAGTCGGTGTGATGGCGTCGGTTCCGACCCGCCGCGCGGTCGCGGCGCCGTCGATGTTCTTCAGCACGTCGATGAGGGTCATCGGGTTCCAGGCCAACCCGTAGAGGCGATCGCGCCCGATCTCGTCCGGGACCCCCTCGTCGTCGGTGCTGTTGAGGTAGATGTCCCCGGTGTCGCGCACGACGACGCAGACCGGGCCGAAGGGCCGCGTCCCGGCGATCCAGAGTTGCGGGGCGCCGGTGACGTAACGGACGTTGGCCTGGCGCCCCAGCACCAGGATGTCGAGGTCGTGGGCGCGCATCTGCGCCAGCGCCCGTTCCCGACGCCCCGCCCGCAATCGGAGGGGGTCGGGCGCGATTTCAGTCGCCATAGGGCGCATACGGGTAGTCGGTGATCGGCACGTAGCCGTCCTCGGTGATCACCACGATCTCCTCACTGCGGTAGCCGCCGGTGCCGTCCTCCCACACGACCGGTTCGAGCACCAGCACCATCCCGGGCGGAAACACGAAGTTGTCGTCGAACTCCTCGCCGAGATCCGTTCCGATCATTGGGGCTTCGGCCGGGTAGGTGCCGATGCCGTGGCCCAGATAGAAGTGCGGCAGCCACGGCTTGCGGCCGCCGTTGGCGGCGATGGCCGCCCGCGCGAGGTCCCCGGACGTGACGCCGGCCTTGGTCACGGCGAGCACTTCGTCGAGGATGGCTCGCCACTGCCGGAATTGGTCCTGCTGCCGCCGGGACGGTTTGTCGCCGACCAGCCAGGTTCGCCCGAAGTCCGAGCAGTATCCGGCGTAGCTGATGCTGATGTCGGTCCACAGCACGTCGCCGGCGGCCAATTCGCGGGCGGTGGGCAGCAGCGGCAGCGCGAGATCGCCGTGGGTCGTCCACACGCCGGTCGCCCGCGATTGGGGCATCACCTGCCAGATGGCCTCGAGCATGTTGGTGGTGGCGCCCAGTTCGAACGCGCGCCGGACCAGCTGGGCCGACAGGTCGATCTGCCGCACCCCAGGCGCCAGCGCGGCCTGCACGTCGGCCACGGCGCGCTCGGTGATGCGGGTGGCCCGGCGCAGGCAGGAAAGCTCGTCCCGCGTCTTGACCAGCTGGGCGGCGCCGACCACGATCGCCGCGTCCGACGGCGGGCCCGACGGGAACAGCGTGTCGGCCGCCCGCCGCATCGCGCCGGTGAGCTCGTCGACGGCGACGGCCGCGCCCCGCGGGACCAGCCCGGCCAGCCTTCGGGCGAAATCCCTGACGCCCTGGTCGAATTCGAGGTAAACGGGGTCGTGCAGGTGGTCGGCGGGCACCGGGGGATCGGGTGGCTCCAGAAACGAGCCGGCGCGATGCGGCATGAACAGATGCGGGTGCGCGTCGCCGGCCAGGACGACGGCCACCGGGCGCTCCACGTGCGAGAGGCCCGCGTCCAGCAACGGCCAGCTGGCGCCGGTCGCATACCCGACGTAGCCGTTCATCAGCAGGACGAGCGCGTCGACGCCGTGCTCGGCCATCGCCGCGCGCAGCCGCGCCCCCGTCTCGGCACGCATGCGCGCAAAGTCCGGCTCGGCGGGGATGTCCACCAGCGAGCCGCGGGCCGTCAGCGAATGGGTCATCCCGGAAGACCCAGGAACTTCCTGATGTTGCCGCTGACCACGCGGACGGCGTCCTCGGGGCCCAGCGCGTCGACCACCGCGGCCAGCGACCGCTCCGAGTAGCCGAACGTGCTCTCGTTGTGCGGGTAGTCGGATGACCACATCACCTTGTCGACGCCGATCTCCCCGATCTGGTTGAGCCCCAGGCCGTCGACCATGAACGACGCGCTCATGTGGATGTCCCAGTAGTGGCGGATGTCGTGCTCGGGGTGGCGTCTGAGCATGTGCCGGTAGGAGGCCAGCACGTGCTCGGCGTCCTGCAGGGCGGGCGGGACCCAGGCGATCCCGCCCTCGAACCAGCCCACGCGCAGGCCGGGATGTCGGTCGAGGATGCCGCCGAAGACGTACTTGGAGAACATTTCCCGGAACGAGTCGATGTTGACCATCATGGCGACGGCGACGCTGTTGACCTCGCTCGGGCACTTGGGCTGGCTTTCGCCGATGTGGTGGGTGACGGGCAGCCCGGCTTCTTCGATCTCGTCCCACACGGCGCTCATCGCCGCGCCGGAGAAGTCGATGACGCGACCGTTGTCGTCGTTGCCCGGGTTCAGCGGCATCAGAAAAGTCTTGAGCCCCAGCGATTTGAGCTCCGCCAGCGTGCGCCGGGTTCCGCGCGGATCCCACCAGTTGATCAGGCCCACGCCGTAGCAGTGGCCGTTGGAGCGCTCCTGCACGGAGGCGATGTGTTCGTTGTAGATGCGCAGAATCCGTTCGCGCAGGTCCTTGTCGGGATAGTGGAACAGCGCGAGCACCGCGTTGGGGAAGACCAGCTCCTTGTCGACCCCGTCCTCGGCGAGTTCGCGGATGCGGGCGTCGACGTTGTTCGTGGCGGCGCCGGCCAGGTCGTCGTATTGCATGAGCACCGCGCTGAAATCCCCGACCACCATCGACTGTCCCGGGCGGCCCAGCAGGTAGGCGCCGTCCTCGTACCAGATGCGCGGCGCCTGGTCCTTGAGGTCGTCCGGGAACCGCTCGTAGAAGATGTCGTCGGCGACCGAGATGTGGTTGTCGGCCGAGAAGACCTCCGTGCCGGCGGGCAGGCCGGTGGCGGACCGCGCGGCGTGACCTCGGCGGTGCTTGGGCGCGCCGATCACGCCCTCGGGGTACACGGTTCGGCTTGGCGTCGTCATCGGCCCTCCGTTTCGATCACCGCCCATATCATCGCGGATACGTGACGCCGGTGAGTTGTTCGGACAGCTCCCACAGCCGCGCCATGTCGGCCTGGCTGCGCGCCAACCGCGGCATCCCGGCGAAAGTGACGCCGCCCCCGGCGGTTTCGTACAGCCCGCGGGGGCCGTAGTAGGTGCCGCCATGGGCGTCGCCCGACACCGCCGCGTACAGGGTGGGCTTTATGCCCTCGTCGGCGTCGAGCCACATGAACGGCAGCAGCCGCCAGGTCAGCCGGGTGAGCCGCGCCTGCAGCGTCGGCCGGTCGCGGCCGTAGGATGCGCCGCTGAGCAGGTTGGTCTTGCTCAGCCCGGGGTGCGCGGCGTTCGACATCAGCCCCCAGTCGCTGAGGCGGCTGCGCCGGTCCAGTTCGATCGCGAACATCAGTTGCGCCAGCTTGGCCAACCCGTAGGAGCGCATGGGTTTGTAGCCGCGCCGCGCGTTCACGCCGGCCACAGTGTCGGCATCCCCGAGATCGAGGTTGCGCTGGGTGGCGGCGATGCTGCTGACCGTTACCACGCGCGCGGACCCCGCGGCGCGCAGCAGGGGGAGCAGGTGCCCGGTCAACGCGAAGTGGCCCAGATGGTTGGTGCCGAACTGCAATTCGAAGCCGTCCCGCGTTTCCTGTCGCTGCGGCGGGGTCATGACGCCGGCGTTGTTGATCAGGATGTCGATCGGGCGGCCATCCGCGGCCAGCTCCTCACCCAGCGCCGCAACGCTTTTCAGCGACGACAGGTCCAGATGCCTGATGGCCAGCTTGGCCGACGGCGCCTCGCGGCGGATCTCGGCGATGGCGGCTTCGCCCTTGGTCCGGCAGCGAATCGCCATCACGACGTCGGCGCCCGCGGCCGCCAGCCGCTTGGCCAGGCCGAGCCCCAGGCCGCTGTTGGCCCCGGTCACGACCGCGAACCTGCCGGAAAGGTCCGGCACCTCCAGGCGCAGGTCGGGCTTCACCATGTCACGGGGAGCTCGTAGACGCCGTAGGCGAGCGTGTCGTGCTTGAACGGCAGCTCCTCGAGCGGCACCGCCAGCCGCAGCGTCGGAACGCGGCGCAGCAGGGTGGGCAAAACGATCTGTAATTCCATGCGGGCCAGCTGCTGACCGACGCATTGGTGGCGGCCGTAGCCGAACCCGACGTGCGCGCCGTCGTCACGGAGCAGGTCCAGCCGATCCGGGTCGGGGAATTGGCGCGGATCCCAGTTCGCCGGGGCGACGTCGAGGATGATGCCCTCGCCGGCGCGGATCGTCTCGCCGCCGACCTCGATGTCCTCGACCGCGATCCGCCGCTGACCGGTCTGGATGATGCTCAGATACCGCATCAGCTCCTCGACCGCGGTGGCGATCACCTTGGGATCGTCGGAGTCGCGCAGCAGCGCCCGCTGGTCGGGGTGCTCGAGCAGGGCGGCGATGCTCAGGCTGATCATGTTGGCGGTGGTCTCGTGACCGGCGATCAGCACGCCGAGCGCCAGCTGTGTGGCCTCCCGGACGCTGAGCTCCTCCGAGTTGACCCGCTCGGCGAGGTCGGACACCAAATCCTCGGAGGGGCTCACCATCTTGGCGCGGATCAGCTTGGCGATGTACTTCGCCAGCGAGGCGGCGCCCTGAGCGGTGTCCTCTTCGGTCGCGTACCGCCCCGTGCCCCGTTGCGCCTGTTCCTGGAAGAAATCCGCGTCCTCGTAGGGCACGCCCAACAGCTCGCTGATCACCAGCGAGGGGACCGGCAGCGCCACGGTGCCGACGGCGTCGCCGGGGTTGGGGCCGGCCAACAGGGCGTCGATGCGCTCGTCGGCGATCTTCTGCACCGCCGGGCGCAGCCCCTCGACACGCTTGAAGGTGAACGGTTTCGACAGCATCCGGCGGAACCGGGTGTGCTCCTCGGCGTCGGAGGTGAACACCGACCGCGGCCTGGTGTGGACCGTCGCCAGCATTCCCTCGTTCCAGTGCGGGTATCCCGGGAGCCGGTCGTCGACGCTGGTCCGCGGGTCGGTGAACAGCGCCCGGATCGCGTCATAGCCGTGGATCAACCACGGCGTGCTGCCGTCCCAGATCCGCACCCTGCTGAGCTGCCTGGATTCGTTGAGCGCCAACGCCTCCGGAGGGGGCGCGAAGGGGCAACCGGGTGCCCGCGTCATCGGGAATTCCGGCACATCGGTGGTGGTCGAGATGTCGGTCATCGTCCTCCTCGGGATGCTCAGTGTTTCTCGGGATGCTCAGTGTTTCTCGGGATGCTCAGTGTTTCTCGGGATGCTCAGTCGCCCGCCGCACCCACGTGCACCGGCGCACGCCACAGCCCGACGATGGCGTCGATCAGCCCTTCGGCGGCGACGGGCCAGCTGGAACGCGACCGCGGTCCGTGCTCGGCCAGCGCGCCCTCGTGCTCGGCGCAGGTGTGCATAAGTAGGTTGCGCACCATCACGATTCGCTCGACCCGCACCCGGTTGGGCAGGTCGGGAAGGCAGCGGTTGATGCCCTCGATCGTCTGGACCAGCTTGGGCGACGTGAGCGCGTCCTTGGTGACGACGTGGCGGTACGTGGGGTCGGCCATCGCCTGGGCGGCGAACCGCGCATACCAGCTGGGGGTGCCCAGCGCGGCCAGGTGATCGGTGAGCGGGCGCACCAGGGTGCCCACCCAGTCCCGCAGCTCGGTCGAGTCGCCGACGTCGGCGAGCATCTGCGCGCGCAGCCGCTCGATCGGCTCCCGGTGCTTGCTTTCGATCGCCCGCAGCAGGTCGGTCCTGGTGCCGAAGTGGTAGCAGGCGGCGGCGTTGTTGCCCTGCCCCGCGGCCTCGCTGATCTGCCGGTTGGACACGGCGTACATGCCGCGCTCGGCGAACAGCACCTCCGCGGCCGACAGCAGCGCCTCCCGGGTGCCCGTCGACCTCTCGGAGCGAGCCATGCGCTCGGCGGTCACCGCCCCAGTGAACACCGCGCATCGGATTAAATCAAGCCATTTATTTAGTACCCGTGGGCAGGCGGGGCTCTCGGCGCAAAACCGGTCCCGCTGTCCCCGGGCCCCGTCCCGGCGAGCGAATCGTGAAGTGGCAGAACGGGTCAGCGTTCGTGGGCGCAGGCACCGCGCCGGCGACTGGGCGCGGTTCGCAGGGTGAAATTGCCGTGATACATTTCCGGACGCCCTATCCCGGGGGTTGTGCGGAGGCTCACGATGCTCACTCGGCGATGGAACGAGTCGGACGAGGCCAAGAGCGGCTACGTCAAGGACCTGTTCTCGGCGCTGGCGCAGCGCTACAACGTGATGACCGACCTGTGGACGTTGGGGCTGCATCGCCTGTGGAAGCGGCAGGCCATGGAGTTGCTCGCGCTCCAGCCCGGCGAACGGGTGCTCGACGTCGCGACCGGTACGGGCGATTTGGCGTTCCTGGAGGAGGCCGCGGTCGGGCCGGACGGCCGGGTCGTGGGCGTCGACTCGTGCGTGCCGATGCTCGACGTCGCCCGGCAGCGGCGGCGCGGGGCCGTCGACTTCCAGGAGGGCGACGCCATGGACCTGCGGTTCCCGGATGCGTCGTTCGACGTGGTCACGATCGGCTTCGGGCTGCGCAACGTCGCCGACCGCGGCCAGGCGCTGCGCGAGTTCCACCGCGTCCTGAAACCGGGCGGCCGATTGCTGGTGCTCGACTTCAGCACGCCGACCTCGAAGACGCTGAAGGCCCTGCACGACGTGCTCTACTTCGGCGTGATGCCGAGGGTGGGCTGGGCCGTGGCCTGGCACCGCGACGCCCACCACTACACGGCCGATTCGATCCGCACCTGGCTGTCACGCGACGAGCTGAGCAAGATGATCGTCGACGCGGGCTTCGTCGACGCCCGCTACACCTCGCTGAGCACCGGGTTCGCGACGGTGCATTGCGGTTCGCGCCCAGCCGATTGACGCTCGGCCGTCAAGGCGCCGGATCACGGTGTGGCTATGGCGCTATGGCGACGCGAAAACGGTCTCGGCCAGCATGCGCCGGCACCACCCTTGGTAGGCCTGCGGGCTCCACCCGTCGCGGTGGACAACCCGCAGGTAGGTTTCGACGCTGCACAGCACCGCACAGGTCTCGACGAGTTCGTCGAACGCAACGTCGTCGCGCAGCCAGCCGCGATCGCGGAACACCTCGAGGACTCGCCGGGCCTGCGCGGTGATCCCCGCGATGAAATCGCTTTGGTACCGATCCAATTCGGGATCGAAGGCGGCGCCGCCATACAGCGCGGGTGCCAGGTGCGCCGTCCGTTCGTGCACGTCCGTCACCGCGGCGACGAGAAAGTCACGTGCCGCAACGGGGTCACCGATGGCGATCAGGTCGCGCCCGATATCCAGGTTGAGGATGTCGGCTTCGCCGCTCACGCCCAGCCCGGCGTATTCGAGGCAGGCGATCAGCAGGGCGGCCTTGGGTCCTTGCCCCTGGACGGTTTCGGCGGACACCCCGGCCGCGGCGGCGATTTTCGCAAGGGTCGTGCGCGCGTAACCGTCCGCTGCGAACAACTCCGCCGCCGCCGCCACCACGCGCGTGCGGGTCGCCTCGGCCTGCTGCCGGCGCAGCGTGGATCGATAGGGGCGTGGGTCGCTTGCTATTGACTTGGGTGCCACAGCAATGAATACTACATCATCGGCATAAAATGGGGGACGCGGGAGGCGCGCCATGTCATCCATCGTTATCGCGAGCATCCCCGCCCACGGACACATCACGCCGCTGCTCGCGGTGGCGCAGAACCTCGTCAAGCGCGGCGACGACGTGCGTTTCATCACCGGGTCGCACTTCGCGGACAAGGTCACCGCCACGGGCGCGACATTTTTGCCGCTGGTCGCCGAGGCGGACTTCGACCAAAACCTCCTCGCGACTTTTCCCGAACGCGCAAAGTTGAAGGGCGTCAAGGCGATCCGCTTCGACATCGAAAATGTCTTCGCGCGGCCCGCCAGGGCGCAGTACGAGACACTCATGGCCGCGCTTGCGGCGCAGCCCGCCGACGCCGTGCTCGCCGAACCCGTGTTCCTCGGCGCTGCATTCCTGCTCGCGCACCCACGCCCAACACGCCCCGCGGTCGTCATGTGCTCGGTGGTCCCGTTGTCCATCGATAGTCGCGACACCGCACCGTTCGGCATGGGATTTCCACCTTCCCGCGTGCTCAACCGGCAGCGCAACACCGCCCTGGCCGCACTGAACCGGCGGATATTTGGGCCCGCCTACCAACTCATTGACGAGTTGCACCGCGAGGTACACGGCACGGACATGCCGGGCACCATGCTCGACTGGGGCCGTCGCGCCGACGCGCTCGTGCAGTTCAGCGTTGCGTCGTTCGAATATCCCCGCTCCGACGCGCCCCCCAACCTGCACTTCGCCGGGCCGCTGTCGGCCACCGGCTCGCAGGCGCCGCTCCCCGAGTGGTGGGGTGACCTCGACGGAACCCGGCCCGTCGTCCACGTCACCCAGGGCACGGTCGCCAACACCGACTACGAGCAGGCGATCGCGCCGGCGCTGCGGGCGCTCAACGGCGAGGACGTGCTGGTGGTCGTCGCGACCGGCGGGCGGCCCGTGGATACGCTGCCGCCGCTGCCCCCGAACGCGCGCGCGGCGATGTTCCTGCCCTATGACGAATTGCTGCCCCGCACCGCGGTTTACGTGACGAACGGCGGTTACGGCGGCGTGCAGTACGCCTTGCGCTACGGGGTGCCCATCGTGGCCACCGGCGGCAAGGAGGACAAGCCCGAGGTCGGGGCCCGCGTCGCGTGGTCGGGCGTGGGGCGGCGCATCAGGAGTGAACGACCGACAACGCGCGCCCTGCGCCGCGACATTCTCGCCGTACTGAATCAGCCGCGCTATCGCCAGGCCAGCCGCCGGGTTGCGGCGGACATGGCGGCCGCCCCCGGTTTCGCGGGATTGGCCGACATCGTCGATCGGTTGGTCGCCGGCCCGGCGCGGGTGGCCAAGCCCTAGCCGCGAGAGTGCAACTGCCGACACGCGCTCTCGGGAAACATGTCGCCAGTTGCACTTTCGCGGGCACTCGGCGGCGACAATGAGTGCTATGACCCCGGCGACGGCAGTGTGGGATAAACGCGACGACATGATCGTGCGGGCGGACCTGCCGTACAACGCCGAGCCGCCGCCCGCGGTGCTGGCCGCCAGCGACATCACCCCGATCGATGCGTTCTATGCCCGCAATCACGGCCGGATCCCCGACACCGCGCCGCACCGGTGGCAACTGAGAGTCGACGGGCTGGTGCCACGGCCGCTCACGTTGACGTATGAGCGGTTGACCACCGAGTTCGACCACCACGACGTGGTGGCGACGCTGGCGTGCGCGGGCAATCGGCGCGCCGAGCTGCTGCGGGTGCGGCCCATACCGGGGAAGGAACCGTGGGCGCACGGGGCGATCTCGACCGCCCAGTGGCGCGGTGTCCGGCTGGCCGACGTCCTCGCGGCCGCCGGAGCGCATGACGGCGCGGATCCCGATGGGCTGCACGTCGCATTCGAAGCTACCGATGTCGCCGAAGAAGCCCGGCCGCCCCAGCCTTACGGCAGCTCGATCCCGCTGCCAAAGGCGATGTCGCCCGAAGTTCTGCTCGCATGGCGGATGAACGACGAACCCCTTCCGCGCGCCCACGGCGGTCCGGTCCGGGTGGTGGTGCCCGGATACATCGGCGCGCGCAGCGTCAAGTGGGTGACCGCGATCACGGTGCAGCCGGGCCCGTCGGAAAACTACTTCCAGTCACACGACTACCGCATCCTGCCCGCGGACGCCGATGTCGACGCGGTCGCCGCAGGTGAGGGCATCTCGCTCTCATCGCTGGCGCTCAACTGCGACATCCTCGACCCCACCGACGGCGATCGGGTGCCGCGTGGCCCGTTGACGATCCGCGGCTACGGGATCGTCGGCGACGGCCGCAGCGTCGAGCGGGTCGACCTGTCGCTCGACGACGGCCGCAGCTGGCGGCAGGCCGACCTGCACCGCGCGCCCAGCGAATGGTCGTGGCGGCCCTGGTCCCTGACCGTCGACGCGGTGCCCGGGCAGTTGCGCATCATCGCGCGCGCCTGGGACGACACCGGGGCGACCCAGCCGGAATCGGCCGCGTCCCTATGGAATCCGCGCGGATATGGAAACAACGCCTGGGCGAGGGTGGCATTGCGCGTCACATGAGGTCGGTTGGCCGGCTAGCCGCCCAGCCCCTTCTTGACCGCGTCGAGTTGCTTCTGGCCCACATCCGTCACGAAGTCCTCCGGCGGCAGCGACTCGGTCGGACCGTCGAATTCTAGCGTGACGAAGGCCCTGCCCTCGGTGAACATCAAGATCTGGACGCCCTTGGAGCCGTCCGGCGACTTTCCGGACACGGTCGTTCCGCCGGTCCCGACGTTGAACGGACGCGTGGTCGGATTTGTGACCGCGTTGCCCGGGTTGGCCTTGGCGGCGTTCAGCGCGTTCGTGGCCGCGGCGGGGTCGGCGAGGACCTGAACGGTGTCCTTGATCTGGTGGCTGTTGTCGTCGGTGCTGAACGTGATGGCGGCGCCCGGCTGCCCGTTCGGGTTGTTCGTCGGGGGGCCACCCATGAATTCAATCGGTGCGTCGATGTCCGAGGCCTTGATCAGCAGCCGGGTGTAGTCGTTCTGCTGGGCCGGTGCCGAGGAAGCCGGCGCCGTACTCGTCGCCGAGGTGGCCGATCCGGGCTTGGACGACTGTGACGTCGACGGTGACGTCGATTGTTTGCCGCCGCAACCCGCCACCGACACGGCCAGCGCCGCGGTCAGTCCAGCCGCCGCGAAACCCGTGACCACCGTCCGGGAAACCCTCATCGCATCGCGCTCCTTCCGGGCCGCCATCGGTGCGACACCGTCGACTCTTTCCGAATCGCACAGTACATGGCCTCGGGCCGGGGAAGGTCCGGTTGGGATGCTCGGCGGGTGGGGGCCTATCCCAGCTGATCGCGCAGGCAGCGCAGCGTGTTGGCCAGGATGCGAGAAACCTGCATCTGCGAAACGCCGATACGCTCGGCGATCTGGCTCTGGGTCATCGATTCGAAGAACCGCATGTGCAGCACCTGGCGTTCGCGCTGGGGGAGCGCGCTCAGCAGGACGCGCACGGCTTCGCGGTTGGTGATGTGTTCGATCCCCGGGTCGGTGTCGCCGACCGCGTCAGCCACCAGCCGGGGTTTGCCCGAACCGTCGGCGCTCATCGGTGCGTCGAGGGATTCCAGCCGGTAGGCGTCGCCGGCGACGAGGCATTCGATGATTTCCTCGCGCGGGACTTCCAGCACCTGAGCCAGTTCGCCGGCGGTGGGCGCGCGGCCCAGCTTTTGCGCCAAATCGCTTGTGGTCCGGCTGATTTGGACGTGCAGCTCGCGCAGCCGGCGCGGCACGCGCATACCCCAGCTGTAGTCGCGGAAGTAGCGCCGGACCTCACCCATCATGGTGGGAACCGCAAACCCGATGAAGCTGGGCCCCTTGTCGGGGTCGAATCGGTTGATGGCGTTCATCAGCCCGAGGCGTGCGACCTGGGTCAGGTCTTCGAGGCTTTCGCCGCGCCGGGCGAAGTGGCTGGCCACGTGGTCGGCCAGCGGCAGGCACCGGGACACGATGTCGTCGCGCTGGCGGGCGTATTCGCAAGATCCCGCCGGCATCCGGCGCAGCGCCACAAACATCTCGACGACGTCGTCGTAGGAGTCGTCCGTCTGCGCTCGTGTCGGCCGGGCGGGCCGGGGTCGGGTGGCTAAGTCGGTCATAGGCTGAATCGGATTTCCCGGTCCCGGCCCGTTCGGAGAATGTGTCTGAAAACGTCAGCGCACGAATGGATTTGCATCACTGGCCCACTTCCTGGGTCGTGTGCGACGGAGGCACCGCAGCTAGGTTGCACAGCCGCCTCCGCCGCACCGTATCCGTTGGACGTAGTCGCTAAACCAGCGCACGCAGTAGTAGGGGCGGGTGACAGGGCTTGATATCGGCTTGATACCGGCTTGATATCGGCTTGATATCGCCAGAGCCACTCCGAGCCCAGCCGTTGCGGCTGGTTGACCGCTTTGAGCTAAACGGCGACACGTCCAGAACGGACTTCATCAGTGACTATACCCGCCGTCACGAGAAACGGCGATTACTCGGCGCGGAGTAGGCCGCCATCGTGGCCGCCGATGTTCGCTGGTCGCCGGGGTTGCGACCGTCGCCGCTGGCCAGCGAGATGCCGCCCGGGGCGCGCCGGTAACCCATGGTCTTAGCGAGTTCATAAGAACGGTTCTCATTCGCCGGTCGCCTCGGTACTGTTCGGCTCATGTTGCCGACCCGACGAGACCGCGTCCTTCCGATGGCCCTCCAGAAGTCCACGCGCACAAGGCGTTCCGAATCGCGGCCCCATGTCTAACATGCCTGGCCCGATGCCTGAGCTGCTTGACGGTCGCGGCGTGGTGGTGGCGGGCGGCAGCCGCGGCATCGGGCGCGCCGTCGCCGAACTGATGTGCGACCTCGGCGCAGGGGTGGTCGTCAACGGCCGCGACGCCGACGCGGTGACCGAAACCGTCGCGGCGCTCGCGGAGACGGGCGGGCGCGCCATCCCGGTCGTCGGGGCCGCGGAAGACGAGCGCGTCGCCGGCGCTCTGGTCGACGAATGCGTGAGCGGGTTCGGCCGGTTGGACGCCGTGATCAATTGCGCCGGGGTCGCCGAACCGCCCGGCTCGTCGATCCTCGACGTCGCGCCGGAGGACTTCGACCGCCTGATCGGCGCGCACCTCGGCACCGCGTTTCACACCAGCCGCGCCGCGGCCCGCGTCATGGCCGCGCAGGGGCACGGGTCGATCGTCAACACCGGCTCGGCGGCCTTCCTCGGCGACTACGGCGGCACCGGCTACCCCGCGGGCAAGGGCGCGGTCAACGGGCTGACGATGGCCCTCGCCGCGGAGCTGAAGGCCCACGGCGTGCGGGCCAACGTGGTGTGTCCCGGCGCGCGGACCCGGCTGTGCACCGGCCCCGAGTACGAGCGGCACATCGAGGACCTGCACCGCCGCGGGTTGCTCGACGAGATGACGATGCGGGCCTCCCTGGACGTCCCCCCGGCGGCGTTCGCGGCCCCGATCTACGCCTACCTCGCCAGCGACCTGTCCCGCGAGGTGACGGGCCGAATTTTCGTCGCGGCGGGCGGATTCGTCGGCAGCTACGAGCGCCCGGAGCCGCGGGTGCTGGGCTATCGCGACCACCACGGCGCCGAACCGTGGTCGGTCGAGGACCTGCACGCGATGATCGGCGCGGCCAAAGCCATTTAACGGCCACCTGACGGCGGCGTGAACCGATCGGCGCGCGCCTACGTATCCCATGAAATGACACCGACGCGGCGCGCCGGGCGCGCTCTTCGGGTACTTGTCATCGGCGCCGGTGTGAGCGGCATATCCGTCGCGCGGGGGCTGCTGCGCGACGGCCACGACGTCACCGTCTTCGACCAGCGCAGGGATGCGAGCGCCGGCGGGGGCGCCGTGACCATCTGGTCCAACGGCGAGACCGTGCTCCGCCAGCTGGGCGTCCACATGGACGGGGCCGGGCAGCTGCTGTCCCGGGTGCGGGTCCTGACGTCGCGGGGGCACCGGCTCGCGACCCTGGACGTCGCCGCGATGGGGGACCGGCTGGGCGCGCCCGTGCGGATGGTGCCGCGCCGGGTCCTGCTGGAACGGCTGTTGGAGGGCTTCCCGGTGGACCGCATCCGGTGCGGGTCACGCGCGGTCGGTGTCGCCAGCACCCGCGCCGGCGTGGAGGTGGAATTCGAGGACGGCGGTGCGGCCGCCGGTGACGTCGTGATCGGGGCCGACGGCCTGCACTCCGTCGTGCGCGACGTCGTCGGCGCGGCGCCGGCCCAGCCGACCGGCTGGTGCAGCTGGCAGGGACTCATCACCGTCCCCGGGCTCGCCGGCGAGCGCGGGGCGATCATCGTCATCGGCGAGGGGGGAAACACCGGCGTGTGGCCGGCCGGCGGCGGCGAGGTGCAGTGGTGGTTCGACCTGCCGTGGTCCTACGACTTCGTCAGGCAGGCGCGTCCGATCGACGTCATCCGCTCCCAATTCGGCGGCTGGTCGAACGAGGTCGACCTCGTCCTGGCCAGGCTGACCGACGAAGACCTGGCGGATTCGCCGTACCCCCACTTCCGGCACCCCATCCCCGAGGTGTCGGTGCCGGGCCCGCTGACGTTGCTCGGCGACGCCGCCCACGCCATGCCGCCCACCCTGGCGCAGGGGACCAACCAGGCCCTGCTCGACACCATGGTGCTATGCCGGGCGCTGTCCGACGTGGGCCGCCGACCGCACGCCGGCGCCGGCGATTTCGCGGGGGACCTGTCACGCGAGCTGTGCGCCGCGCTGCGCTGGTACGAGAAGACCCGGCGACGCCGCGTCGGCGCCGTGTCCCGGGTCGCGTCGCTGCAAGTGGCCCACGGCGAGTCGATGCTGCGCCCCGCGGCGTTGATCTCCGACTCCCTGCACACCCGGATGCTGACCGCGTTCCTGCGGTGGACGAGCCACCGCCGGCTCTCGGCGGCGATCGATCGCGGCCTGGGGGCGGCCGTTCCCGTCCCGGCGGGCCGACGGTGACCGGCGCCGACGGCCCGGTGCGGGTGCGCGGCGAGCTCGACGCGCCCTCGCACCGGCTGTGGCTGGTCAAGTGGTGCGTGCTGGCCGTGCCGCACTATCCCATCCTGATCCTGCTGTACCTGGCGTATCCGGTGCTGACGGTCGTCGCCGGGGTCGCGATCCTGTGCACCGCGCGCTACCCGCGGCCGATCTTCGAGTTCAACGTCGGGGTGCTGCGGTGGTCGTGGCGGGTCATGAACTACCGGTTCCCGATGAACAGCACCGACCGGTACCCGCCCTTCACGCTGGCTTCGCGGCCCGATTATCCCGGCGATCTGGTGATCGACTATCCGGGCCGGCTCAGCAGGAGAGCCGTGCTGGTCAAGTGGTGGCTGCTGGGGCTCCCGCAGATCCTGCTGTGCTGGGCGATGGAACCGCTGCTGCAGGTGCTGTGCGTGATCTCGGCGCTGTGGTTGCTGTGCACCGGATCCCCCCATCGCGGCATGTTCGACCTCCTCATGGGCATCGTTCGGTGGCGCTACCGGGTGGCGGCGTATGTATCGTTGATGCGTGACGAGTATCCGCCGTACCGACTCGATCTAGGCGGCAGCTGACGCGCGCAAATCCGTTGTTCCCCTACGTATATCGGTTCGGTCAGCCCGTCTTCGACCGGCTTTTCTACAACCGGTACCGTCGAGCGGCGATCGCCGACGCGACCGGCCGGCTGCTGATGGTCGGCCTCGGGCCGGGGACCGACCTGAAGTTCCTGCCGCCCGCGGTGACCTCGGTCGCCGCCGTGGAACCGGTGCAGGCGTTCCGGCAGATGGCCGCCCGCCTCGCCGATCGGCACGGCGTCGCCGTCGACATCGTCGACGCCACGGGGGAGTCGATTCCCTTCCCGGACAACAGTTTCGATTCGGTCCACATCGGCCTGGTGTTGTGCTCGGTCGGCGATGTGGCCGCCACCCTGCGCGAGATCCGGCGTGTGCTGGTCCCGCGGGGCAGGTTGGTCGTGCTCGAGCACGTCCGCGGAACCGGCGCGACGGGCCGGCTGCAGGACCTGGTCGCCCGGCCCTGGTCGTGGCTGGCCGCCGGCTGTCACCCGAACCGCCGCACCGTCGACGCGATCGCGGCGGCCGGATTCGACACGACCGGGCTGCGCAGCGTCCGAACCCCGGTCCCGTTTCCGTGCAAACCGCACCTGCTGGGATTCGCCATCGCGATCGAGGACGCGCCGGCTTCGCGTTGAACCATCCGGCGGCCTATTTCGTGTAGCCGTACACGGGGCACGTCGTCGGTCATGACGCCGAGGCCATGGTCGTCGCGGGCCATGACGAATGGACTGTGGTGATGAATTTTTCGGTGTTGGCGCCGGAGATCAATTCGGCGCGGATGTTCGCGGGCGCGGGATCGGCCCCGATGTTGAACGCGGCCGCGGCGTGGGACGCGCTGGCCTCCGAGCTGGGGTCCGCGGCGTCGTCGTTTTCGTCGGTCACCTCGGGCCTGACGGATCAGGCCTGGCAGGGCCCGGCGTCGGCGGCGATGACCGGCGTGGCCGCCCGGTACGCGGGCTGGCTGAGCACGGCCGCGACCCAGGCGACCGGGGCGGCCGGGCAGGCCCGGGCGGCCGCCGGGGCGTTCGAGGCGGCGCGGGCGGCGACGGTCCACCCGCTGCAGGTGGCGGCCAACCGGACCGGCCTCGTGCAGTTGGTGATGTCGAACGTCTTCGGCCAGAACGCCCCCGCGATCGCGGCGGCCGAGGCCGAATACGAGCAGATGTGGGCCCAGGATGTGGCCGCAATGGTCGGCTATCACGCCGGCGCGTCCGCCGCCGCCGCGCAGCTGCCGGATTGGCAGCAGGCGGTGCACGGCCTGGCGACCCGGCTCGCCGCGGCACTGAGCCTCAGCCCGGTCACCAACCCCGTGCCCGGCGACCCGGACCTGATGAGCCAGACGAGTGGTTTCGCGGGCCTGGTGTCGAGCACGTCGCTCGCCGACCCCGACGACAACAACTTTGTCGCGACGAACCTCACGACCCCGCTGTTCTCCGCGATGGCCACCTCGGGGTTCGAACCCACGCTGGGGCTGGGGGCGCCGGGGCAGACCATCCTCACGTTCCAGAGCCCGGTGGCACCGTTCCTGAACAGCTCGATCGCGCTTCCGGTCACCGATCCGCTGGCGCCGCTGTTCACCGCGCTGCTGCCGCTGGGCTTCTGAGGCCCGCGCCGGGATTGCCACCGGGTCGTGGTCTGAGCGGGGAAACACGGCCCCACGGCAATCTCGGCGCGCGGGGGAGGCTCCTACTCGACGCTGACGGCACCGATGATGTTGAGCCGCGCGGCGCGGCGCGCCGGCGGCACCGAGCCGAGCAGGCTGATCGCCAGCGCGCCGACCGCGAAGCCCACCGCCGTCGCGCTCGGATGGAAGGCGACCCGGAAGTTCATCAGGTCCCCGCTGACCAGGCTGAACAGCCACTGGTCCGCGCTCCCGAACAGCAACCCCAGCACGCCGCCCACGATGCCGATGCCCGTCGCCTCGGCGAGCACCATCCGCAGCGTGAAACCGCGGCTGGACCCCATCGCCCGCAGCACGCCGATTTCGCGGCGCCGTTCGAGCACCGACAGCGTCAGCGTGTTGAGCAGTGCGACCGCGGCGACGAACACGACGATGATCCAGACGGCGTTGGCGATGAACATGCTCTGGTGCATCGGGGCCTGCAGGCCCGCCAGCTTGGCGCGGCCGTCGTACACGTAGTTCGGCGCCGGCACCACCCGGCGGACGTCGGCCAGCAGGCGGGCGGCGTCCGCACCCGGGGCCGCGGCGATCTCGAGCGTCGTCGCCACGTTTTGCCTGTCGAACCAGGAGCGCATCTGATCGAGGCCCAGCCCGACGGTGCCGATGACCGTCGAGAAATACGGGACCAGCGCCAGCACCGTCGCCTGCCGGGCGCCGTGCGGCGTCTGCATCCGCAGTGGCTCACCCACCCGAACGTGCAGGGCGTTGCCGAGATTCTGCGAGAGCACCACGCCCCGCCCGGCGAGCACCTCCTCGCGCACGGATGGGTCGAGCGCGCGGTACAGCGGATCGGACGTCGTCGCGGAGAAGCCGTCGAGCATGACGCGGGTGCCGCCCACCTCCGCGAACCCGGACGCGCCCTCGGTGACCCGCCGGACGCCGGGCAGCGCGGCGACCTTCGCCGAAATGCCTTGCGGCAGCGCATCGGTGGGGTAGCTGTCGGGCGGATTTGCGCTCACCCAGACGGGGACGTCGGCGACCGGGGAGAAGATGCCCGTCGCCGACCGGATCATGTCGGCGTTGGTGCCGGTGATGGTGACGGTGGTGACCACCGCGATGAACACCGTCATCACGGTGGCCCATACCCGCCGCGGCGCGCGTTCGATGGTCGCCGCCGCGAGCGCGCCGACCGAGCCGAACACGCCGGCCGTCGCGGCCGTGGCGTCGACGATGGGCACGGTGAGCGCGAAGCTGAGCGCGACCTCGGCGGAGAAGACCCCCGACATCGCGACGAACGCCCACCCGCCGTGCTGGGTGACGACGACCCCGATCGACACCGCGAAGACGGCGACGGCCGCGAGCCCGATCGCGGTTCGCAGCCAGCGCGGCACGCGGTCGGTCGCCGAAACCCCCACCGGCGCCAGCGCCTCGATCGGCACGACCTTGTACACCTGCCGCGCCGCCATCGCCGACGCGACCACGCTGGTGAGCGCGGTCACCGCGACGGCCGCCGGCACCGCGTAGCCGGGCAGCCCGTAATCGATGTGGGCCTCCAGGCCCTGGGTGACGGCGGGGGGCAACCGGCCGATCGCGCCGCGGCCCAGCAGTATTCCGGCCGCCGAGCCGATGGTCCCGCCGAAGACGCCCAGAATCGCCGCCTCCGCGAGCATGTCGCGGACGATCATGGCGCGGCGACCGCCGATCGCCCGCAGCATCGAGATGACCGGCCGGCGTTGGGTGATCGCCATGGTCATCGTGGTGTAGATCAAGAACGCGCCGACCATCAGCGCGACCATGGCACCCATCAGGGCCATGTAGTTCATCAGCCTGACGCCGTCGCCGGCGCGGCTGGCCCGCATGCCGGGTTCGGCGACGATCGCCCGGCCGCCCACCGCGGCGGTGACCGCCGCGCGGACCCGGGCGGGGTCGGCGCCGGGCTCCGTGGTGATCAGGATCGAGTCGAGCCGGCCCTGGCGCCCGATGATGTTCTGCGCCAAGGCAAGTGGGGCGAGGACGTAGTGCCCGCCGTTGAGGGCGGCGGCCTGCTCGCCCGCGAGCACCTCGCCGACGGTCACCGAACCCGAACCCAGCTGGAACGTCGCGCCTTTGGGGCGGCCGACGCCCGGGCCGACGCGGACCGCGTTCGGCGGCGCGGGCGGGGCGGCCCCGGGTGGGGCGTCGTGCAGGGCGTCCCTGAGGGCGCCGCCCAGCGCGGCGAGGCGCTCGTCGGCGCCGAACAACAGGACTCGACCCGGCGGGCCGTCGGCGACGAGAGACGCGGTGGCCGCCGTCGTCCGGATCATCGGCACCGCGGCGGCAACCCCGCGCACCGCCGCGACGTCGGCGGCCACCGTGTCGGAAAATCCCGCGTCGGTGATGCCCGACACCTCCAGGGAGGCGATGCCCGCGACCCCGTCGGCGAGCCGGTTGACCGATCCGGTGATCGACCCGAAGATGCCGAACACCGCGACCAGATACATTGCCGAGACCGCCATTACGGCGATCGAGGCGACCGTGCGGCGGCGGTGCACGGCGAGTTCGCGGAGGCTGAACAGGCGCAGCCGGCCCGCCGCGGCGCCGACGCGCGTCCTCACACCAGGACCCCGCGGTCGGAGCTGACCCGGCCGTCCTGCAGCGTGATCACTCGATCGGTCGCGTCGGCGGCGTCCGGGTTGTGGGTCACCATCACCACGAGCCGGCCGCGGCCGGGCTCGTGCGCCACCTCGGCGAGCAGCGCCAAAATCGATGCGCCCGTGGCCGAATCGAGGTTCCCGGTCGGCTCGTCGGCGAGGATCAGTGGCGGGTCCATCATCAGCGCGCGTGCCACGGCGACCCGCTGCATCTGGCCGCCGGACAGCTCCGCGGGCCGGTGCTCGGCGCGGTGGGAAAGCCCGACCCGGTCGAGCAGCCGCATCGCCTCGGGTTTGGCCCTGCCCAGGCGGACGCCGGCGAGCAGCTTGGGCACCGCGACGTTCTCCCACGCCGACAACGCCGGCAACAGATTGAAGAATTGAAAGACGAAGCCCACGCGCCGGTGGCGAAACCGCGACTGCTGCTCGTCGGACAGGCGGCCGATCTCCTCGCCGTCGAATTCGATCGAGCCGGAATCGGGGGAGTCCAGTGCGCCCAACAAATGCAGCAGGGTGCTTTTTCCCGCCCCCGACGGGCCGACGACGGACAGGAACTGCCCGCCGTCGAGGCTCAGGCTGACCCGGTCGAGTGCCCGCACGGTTTGACCGCCGACGCGGTATTCGCGCACCACATCGCGCAGCTCGATGGTCAGCAGCCGGTGCCTGGGAGTGCTGCAGGTGTCGACCCGTCTGGACATGATCCTCCCGCGCGGCTGGTACGTGGGATAACGAGACCGCGGCGCGATCGGTTCACCGTGGCGGCGCTGCGGACGGTGCCCGCCGGCCACGAACCGGCCACGAACCGGCCACGAACCGGCCACGAACCGGCGAAAAAATTGACGCAAACGACTTTTCCCGACCCTGGTATTCGCCCATTCACTGTGCCTAGACTTTGTGGGGTTAGGGCGGGGATTTACTAGTGACTAGTCGAGCGGGCGGCTATGGAACGACGGCTATGGAACGACTAAGCGGACTTGACGCATTCTTTCTCTATTTGGAGACGCCGACGCAACCGCTGAATGTGTGTTGCATTTTGGAGCTGGACACCTCGACCATGCCGGGCGGCTACACGTATGGCCGCTTCCGCGCCGCGGTGGCCAAGCGTGTCGCCGCGATGCCGGAATTCCGGATGAAGCTCGCCGACACGCAGCTGAACCTGGATCACCCGGTGTGGGTGGACGACGAGGACTTCAAGTTGCGGCGCCACCTGCACCGCGTCGCGGTGCCGGCGCCGGGAGGGCGCCGCGAGCTGGCCGACATCTGCGGCCACATCGCGGGGCTGCCGCTGGACCGCGATCACCCGCTGTGGGAGATGTGGGTCATCGAGGGCGTCGCCCGGGCCGGCGCGGTCGCAGTGCTGCTCAAGGTCCATCACGCCTTGGTCGACGGCGTCGCCGGCGCGAATCTGCTGGCCCAGCTGTGCAGCCTGGAGGCCGATGCGCCATCACCGCAGCCGGTTCGCGGCGCGGGTCGCGCCAATCCGCTGCAGATCGCCGTGAGCGGGCTGATGGGCTTCGCATTGCGACCGTTGCGGCTCGCCACCGTGGTGCCGGCGACAATGCTGACGTTGGCGCAAACGGCGCTGCGGGCGCGCGACGGCCGCGCCATGGCCGCGCCGTTCTCGGCGGCGCCGACCCCGTTCAACGGCGCCGTCAGCCGCCGCCGCAACATCGCCTACACCCAACTGGATCTGCGCGACGTCAAGAGGGTCAAGGACCGGTTCGGGGTGACGGTCAACGACGTGGTGGTGGCGGTCTGCGCGGGCGTGCTGCGCCGGTTCCTCAGCGAGCGGGGCGAGCTGCCCGAGCAACCGCTGGTGGCCACCGTGCCGGTGTCGGTGCGCGACAAGACGGACCGCCCCGGCCGCAACCAGACCACGTGGATGTTCTGCCGGGTGCAGACCCAGATCAGCGATCCGGCCGAGCGCATCCGCTGCATCGCCGCGGGAAACACCGCCGCGAAAGAGCACACCGCGGCCATGCCCACCCTGCTGCACGACTGGACGCAGTTCGGCGGGCCGACGGTGTTCGGCGCGGCGATGCGCATCCTGCCCCGCATCCCGATCTCGCACAGCCCCGCGTTCAACCTGATCCTGTCGAACGTTCCCGGCCCGCAGGCGCAGTTGTACTTCCTGGGCTGCCGGGTGGACACCATGTATCCCCTGGGCCCGATCATCGGCAGCGCCGGGCTGAACATCACCGTGATGTCGCTCAACGGGGCGCTCGGCGTCGGCATCATCGCCTGCCCCGACCTGCTGCCCGAGCTGTGGGGCATCGCCGACGCGTTCCCCGAGGCGCTCAAGGAGCTCCTGGAATGCCCCGTCGACGAGCGCGTCAACGATCCTGCCGACGGCCTCAATCCATAACGGCGACGATCCGGCCGATCACCTCGCCGCTCTCGAGGCGTTCGATCGCGGCCGGTATGTCCTCGAAAGTCGTTGTGCTCGTGAGGATCGACAGCGCGCCGCTGGCGATCAGGTCGATCACGGCCAGGAAATCGACGGGGCGCCCGCCGCGGGCACCGCGCAGCGTGACGGCTTTGAGCACCAGCTCGGCGGTGGAGATCGTGGCCTCGTCGCGGCCGAGGCCGACCTGGATGACGCGCCCGCCGGAACGCACGGCGCCGATCGCCCGCGCGGTGGTGGTTCCGAACCCCGCGAAATCCACGATCATGTCGGGGTCGAACGCCGCGAGATCGCCCGCGTCGGCGACGGTTTCGAGCACGCCGCCCCGCTTGGCCAGGCCCCAGGTCTCCCGCTTCGGATCGGCGGCGTACACCTGCGCCCCCGCGAGGACCGCGATCCGCGCGCCGGTGAGTCCCAGGCCGCCGAGACCCACGACGCCGACGCGCTCGCCCGCGCGCAGCTTGCCCGCGCCCATCACCGCGCCGTAGGCGGTCTGGCCCGCGTCGGTGGCGGTGGCGGCCTGCACGAAGTCCACCGCGTCCGGCAGCTTCATCAGGCCGGCGGCGTCACCGACGAACTTGTCGGCGAAGCCGCCGTCGATCGACCAGCCCGGCGTCTGCCGGCCGCCGAAGGCCGCGACCCGGTCGCCAACCCGCAGGTCGACCACGCCGGGGCCGACTTCGGCCACGACACCGGCGAGTTCGTGGCCGAGCACGAGCGGCAGCCGGGCCAGCATCGGCGTCAGCGTCCCGTCGAGGAAGCCGACATCGCTGTGGCAGATCCCCGCGGCGCGCACGTCGACGACGGCCTGCCCGGCGCCGGGGCGCGGGTCCTCGCGCTCGATGCGGCGCAGGGGCTCGTTGGCGGCGGTGAGCAGCCACGCCTTCACGGTGCGCCTTTTCCCCTGCGCACCGCCCGCAGCACGCCGCGAACCGTGTACGCGGCGGTCACCACCGACAGCAGGATCAGCAGGATGAACATCGGCAGCCAGTTGCTGCGGCTGTGGTTGACGTCCCACCAGATCACCGTGAACAGCAGCACACACAGCAACAGCACCGCGTCGCGCCAGTTTCCCTGATACGACTGCGCGGCCCTGCGCAGCGCGCGGCTCCTGTCGAAGGAGTCGACCAGGTCGTCGATGCGGGCGTCGATGGTGCGTTGCAGCTCGGCGCGCCGCTGGGTGGCTTCCGGCGGCAACCGGTCCAGAAGCTCCATGTCCTGTTTGATCGCCGCCCGGTAGTCCGGGGCCTTGAATTGCCCGGCCGCGACGGCCAGCAGCGCTCCACCGAACACGGGCGCGCTGTTCAGCGCGATCTGTCCCAGACCGACCACATCCGCTCCTTTGGTGTCGTGAGTTTGGTGTCGCGAGTTTTGGTGTCGCGAGTTTTGGTGTCGCGAGTTGCCCTGGCCCGCAGGGTGTTACGTATCAGGGCGCCGTCATGACGCTTTGGACGGGCGGCGGCGCGCCCGGGCGGGCTCGGCGCCCCGAAGCGTGTCCATCGTGCGCACCAGCTCCGGATAGGCGATGGCCGGGCCGATCCAGCGGGTGAGATAGCGTCGAAGATCGGCTCCGGTGCGGGGCGGGCGGCCCGGATCGGCGAGGAAGGAGTGCAGCAACCTGAGGGTGAATTCGTTCAGTTCGTGCAGGCCGGCCTCGTCGAAACCGTAACGCTCCCAGTCGATGTCGAAGCGGTGCAGCATCGAGCGCCCGAACGCCAGCGCGGTGTCCGAAACGATCGAGACGGCCTGCCCGCCGCGATGGCGCCGGTTCAACACGAATTCGACCTGGTTGTCGGAGGCCAACTGTTCGATGGCGTAGGCCATTCCCTCGGTCACGGCCACGACCGGGTCGGTGACGTCTTCGAGGTGGGTCGCCAGACGTTCGAGAAAGCCGTCCGCCGAACGCATCGCGCTGGCCACCAGCAGCGCCTGGGTGCCGGGGAAGTAGCGGTAGACGGTCTGGCGCGTCACCCCGACGGCGCGCGCCACGTCGGCGATCCGCATCGCCGGGCCGCGTTCGTCGATGATCCTGTCGGCGGCGTCCAGGATGCGCTCGATCGCCTCCTCGTCGGAGGCGGGTGTGTTTCCTGCCCAACCGTGGCTGCGCACAGCTCGGATCATAACGGTTGTCGGCGCGCCGGACGCACGGATGACGCATCGGACCGCAATCCGGTTGGGGCGCAGGACGTTAGGTGACCGATGCGCCCAGGATGAGCTTGACGGCCTCGTCGAGCTGTCCGGCGATCTCCTGGTAGCTGACGAACCGGGCGGTCATCAGCGCACCGGCGAACGTCATCTGCAGGGCGGACTTCACCGGGCGCGGCCACCCGGGCCCCAGCGCGACCCCGATGCGTCGGGACACCTCGTCGCCGATCTGCCCCCGCAGGGGCGTGACCGCCGGATCGTCGGCCATCAGCGCGGTGCCGCAGGCGGCGGCCAGCTCGGGCTCGTCGGCGACCACCAGGGCCATGTCGCGCAGCGTCGCGCTGACGCGGGACGCGGTCGCGTCGGTGCCGTCGGTGCCGTCGGCGCCGCCTCCGTGCACCGGCAGGTCGCGCAGCACGCGCAGGTAGACCGCGGCCACCAGCGCGCTCTTCGACGGAAAGTAGGTGTACGCGCTGGCCGGCGACACCCCCGCGCGGGTCGCCACCGCGCGCATCGTCAGGTTCGCGTACGACGACGCGCGCAGTTCCTCCAGCGCGGCGTCGAGGACTTTGCGGATCGTCTGCGCCGGGCGGCGGTCGGAGCGGCGGGCCGGGCCGGCGCCGTTGTCGGGCACCGGCTCAGTGTAGAAACGGATCGAGTGGCCGAGCGGAGGTGGCGCCTGTGGCGGAGGAGGACCGGCGCCGCTGGGACGAGCGGCATGCCACGCGGGCGCCGGCGGGGGCGGTGGAGGCCTTCCTGGCGCGCCACGCGTCGGTGTTTCCGCCGGCGGGCCTCGCGCTCGATCTGGCCTGCGGGCAGGGGCTGGGCGCGGTGTGGCTGGCCCGCCGCGGCTTGGACGTGTCGGGGTATGACGTGTCCGCGGTGGCCATCGGCCGGGCCCGCGAGTCGGCCCGCCTCGCGGGCGTCGGCGAGCGCTGCCGCTTCGAGGTCTTCGATCTCGACGACGGCCTGCCCCCCGGGCCGCCCGCCGACGTCATCCTCTGCCACATGTTTCGGGACCCGCGCCTCGACCGCGCGATCGTGGAACGCCTGGCGCCGGGCGGGCTGCTGGCGATCGCGGCGCTCAGCGAGGTCGGGGCCGCGCCGGGACCGTTCCGCGCGGCGCCCGGCGAACTGCGCACCGCGTTCGCCGAACTCGAACGGGTCGCCGACGGGGAGGGCGACGGGCAGGCGTGGTTGCTGGCGCGGCGCTGACGGTCGCCTCGCGGCCGACCGTTCGCGATCGAGCCTGCGCTCGTCGCGGGCTCGAAACCCCGGTAGTGTCCCCGAGCATGGAGCGCCGCGTGCTCGAAGCGATCATCTATGAACGCGAACCGCCGATTGCGCGGATCATCCTGAACCGGGTCGACAAGGCCAACACCAAGGACGCCGTGTTGGTCACCGAGGTCGACGACTGCCTGCACGAGGCCGACCGCGACAAGGAGATCAAGGTCGTCATCCTCAAGGCGAACGGCAAGGGCTTCTGCGGCGGGCACGTGGCCCGCTGGGCCCCGGAGGAAAACCCCTACCCGGACTTCGGCAACACCTTCGAGGAGCTGTACAAGGGCACCGCCGACCTCTTCCTGTGGCCGACGCTGTACCTGTGGGAGTTCCCCAAGCCGACCATCTCGCAGATCCACGGCTACTGCATGGGCGGGGGGATTTACCTGGGCCTGCTCACCGATTTCTGCGTCGCCTCCGAGGACGCGTATTTCCAGATGCCGCTGGCCCAAAGCCTCGGCGAGCCCGGCGGGCACACCATGATCGAGCCGTGGCTGCTGATGAACTGGCACCGCACCATGGACTGGCTGCTGCTGGCGCCGACGCTGTCCGCGCAGCAGGCGCTCGACTGGGGCCTGCTCAACAGGGTGGTGCCGCGCGAAGACCTGGAAAGCACCGTCGAGGAGATGGCGCGCAAGATCGCCCAGATCCCGCTGACCACGCTGATGGCGGTGAAGAACAACGTCAAGCGGGCCTGGGAGCTGATGGGGATGCGCGTCCACCTTCAGGTCAGCCACATCCTGACCAACATGGTTGGCGCCGCCTCCGACGTTCAGGCGCGGCGGGCGGAGCTCATAGAATCGGGAATGAAGCCACGCGATTTCGTCGGCCGCGACGAGACCTCGTAGCGCGCCTCCCGCGCTCGCTGTTACCTGCCGGCGGCGTGCCGGGCCGCGACGTAACCGAACACCATCGAATTGGCGATGCTCGCGCCCGCACCCGGATACGTGCGGCCCATCACCGTCGCGGTGGTGTTGCCGGTGGCGTACAGGCCCTCGATCACCAGGTCCTGTTCGTCGAGGACCTGGGCGTGTTCGTTGGTGAGGACCCCGCCGCACGTGCCGACGTCGGCCGGGAAGACCCGCGTCGCGTAGTACGGTGCGCGGCCGAGCGGGCCGACGGCGGCGTTCGGGCGATGGCCGGGGTCGCCGAGGCAGTCGTTGTAGGCCGACTGGCCGCGCCCGTAGTCGGGGTCGAGGCCCTTGACCGCGAACCGGTTGAACCGTGCGATGGTGTTCGCGAGTTCGTCGGCGGGAACGTCGATCTCGCGCGCGAGGTCGGGGATGCTGTCGCCGTGCTTGACGGCGCCGCCCTCGACGAGCTGGCGCGGCAGGCGCCGCTTGAACGGGTTGGTGCCGGCCACGTAGCGGCGCACGTACCCGTCGTCGAAGACCATCCAGCACGGCACCGCCTTGTTGGCGTACATCGCCTTGCCGACTTCGACGTAGGAGTTGGACTCGTTGCAGAACCGCCGCCCCGTCGAGTCGACGTAGATGGCGCCGGGGCGCTGGCGCCCGGAACCAAGCGAGGCGGCCGCGGCGCCGCCGTTGGCGATGAAAACGGAAGGCAGCCACCAGGCCTCGTCCAGCAGGTCGGTCTTGGCGCCCAGGCGCATGGCGGCCTGCAGCGCCTCGCCGGTGTCTCCGGCGTTGGCGATCGACCACTGGCCCTCGTTGGGCTGGTCGCCGCTGTAGCGGCGGCGCATCTCCCTGTTGTGGCTGAATCCGCCCGCCGCCAGCAGGACTCCCTTGCGGGCCGCCACGTTCAGCGACGCGCCGCCGCGGGTAACGCGGGCGCCGACGACGCGGCCGTCCTCGACGACGAGGTCGTCCAGCGCCGCGCCCGTCCACAGCGGCGGCTGCCCGTCGCTCAGGTCGATGAGCGCCTTGAGCAGCTGGCCGATGAGCGAGGAGCCGTTGGTGAGGATCTGGCGGCGACGGGCCCGCGCGGCGGCGGTGCGCAGGAACACCTTGGTGGCGACCGCGAACGCGCGCGGGGAACGGTTGTAGTACTGCACCGAACGCAGTTCGTTGGTCAGCATCACATACCCGTAGTTGCGGGCCAACGGCGGCTGCACCTTGTCGCTCCAGTCACCCAGCTGCGCGGCGTCGAAGGGGACACCCTCGATCGCGCGGCCGGATTCGTTGCCGCCCTTGTGGTTCGGGTAGTAGTCGCTCCACCCGTCGCAACGGACCAGCCGCACGCCCTTGCGGATCAGGAAGTTGATCATCGCGTAGCCCGCGGTGAGGAACGCCTCGCGGCGCGCGGGCGAGGACGCCGCGCCGATGTCGCCGACCACGTCGGCCAGGTAAGCCAGCCCGTCCTCGTGCGAGTCGGCGACGCCCTCGGCGCGCATCAGGGGGTTGTTGGGCAGCCAGACGATGCCGCCCGAAAGCCCCGTCGACCCACCGACCAGCGCCTGCTTCTCGAGGATCAGCGGCTCCAGCCCGCAATCGAGCGCGGCCAGCCCGGCCACCATGCCGCCGCCGCCGCTGCCCGCGACGAGCAGGTCCACGGAGCGGTCCCACCGCGTGGTCATGGCGCCCCCAGCCCCAGGTCGACGATGGGCACGTCGATGGTGGTATTGGTCTTCTGGATCGCGGGCACCAGCGCCTCGTACGGCAGGCCGGCGAGGAAGCCGTCGACGACGCGTTCGAAGTTGGAGATCAGGCCCTCGATCCGGCTGGACAGTCGCATGTACTCAAATCCCTTGGAGTGCAATCCCCTTTGCTGTCTGGGCAGATTGGAGAAGTCCTGCGCGGGAATCGGGGGCCAGCGCGGGTCGTCGGGCGCCATCGGCTCGGGTGGCGTGGGTCTGCCGGTGACCTGGTCGGGCGGGATGCGGGTGAGCGACCAGATCTCGAACAGCGTCTCCTCCGGGGCGAGCGGGCGGATCCGGTAGGAGGAGGCGCTGCTGTATTGCGGCAGCAGAAAGTAGTGCGGGAAGCAGAAATTGATCGCGTCGACGATGCCGCGGCGGTCCAGCTCGTTGAGGTCGGGCATGTCGCAGCCCCGGGCCCGGTGCCAGCTGACGATGGCGTCGTTGAGGGCGGTGCGCCAGGTGGCCGTCGCCGCGGCCGGGTCGGCCGGCAACTCCATGGTCTGCAGGCCCTCGGCGATGCGGACGTCGTTCTCGTGGATCATGCCCCCCATGCCCTCGCCGAGCGTGCGCATGAAGTAGAGGTTGGTCTGGGCCAGGCCAGGCCGGCGTGTCGTCTCGGGCTGCGAGGACGGCAGCAGCTGCGGGTGGGTCTGCGGGACGTGGTAGCCCTCCATGAACGCCGCGGTCGCCAGCCGCCAGTTCACCGGAAGCCGGCACGCCTGCCACCATTCGACCCGCAGCGACTCCACCTTCCAGGCGTCGTAGATCGACGCGAACGGCTCGAAGCAGTCCCGCAGCGGCGGGGCGTCGTCGTCGAGGTTGATCCACGCGCAGCCGCCCCACAGCTCGCACCGGACGGAAACGAGGCGGAGGTCGTCCGGGTCCAGGTTGTGGTCGTCGAACTCCTCGGGGCGCAGCACGAACGTGTTGCGGCCGTCGATGCCCCAGCACCAGCCGTGGAACGGGCACACGAAGGTGCGCCGGGATCCGTTACCCTCCACCAGCTTTACGCCGCGGTGGCGGCAGGCGTTGTGGTAGGCGCGCACGGTTTCGGCGTCCACCCGGACGACGATGACCGATTCGTCGAGGATCTCGTACTCGACGTAGTCGCCGGGCTTGGGGATCTCCTCGAGCCGGCACGCCATCTGCCACACGCGCGGCCAGAGCCGCTCCTTCTCCAGCGCGAAGAACTCGGCGTCGTAGTAGCGCTGCTTGGGAATGCGGTCGGCGGTCTGCACCGCCCACGGTACGTTCATACCCATCCTCGTTCAGACGATCCGTGACGTGCGTCCCTGCCAGTAACGCTCGCGGATGCGGCGCTTGTAAAGCTTCCCGTTCGGGTCGCGGGGCAGCTCGGGGTCGAAATCGACTGTGCGCGGGCACTTGTAGCCGGCCAGGTGAGCCCGGCAGTACGCGATGAGCTCGGCCTCCAGCTCGGGCCCGGGCGCCACGCCGTCGACCGGTTGCACGACGGCCTTGACTTCCTCGCCGAACTCCTCGTCGGGCACGCCGAACACCGCGGCGTCGACCAGCTTGGGGTGCATCACCAGCAGGTTCTCGGCCTCCTGGGGGTAGATGTTCACCCCGCCGGAGACGATCATGAACGTCGAGCGGTCGGTCAGGTACAGGTACCCGTCGGCGTCGACGTAGCCCATGTCGCCCAGGGAGCGCCAGCCGCGGTCGTTGTAGACCGACGCGGTCTTGACCGGGTCCTTGAAGTATTCGAATTCGGGTCCGCCCTCGAAGTAGAGCTCGCCGGACTGCCCGACCGGAAGCTCGCGCCCGTCCTCGCCGAGAACGTGGACCGGGGACATGGGTATGCCCACCGAACCGGGATGGGCCAACCACTCCTCGGGGCCGATCGTGGTGCCCGCGAACCCCTCTGTCCCGCCGTAGTATTCGTAAATGATCGGCCCGAACCAGTCCATCATCCGGTGCTTGACGTCGACCGGGCAGGGGGCCGCGGCGTGCATGACGCACCGCAGGCTCGACACGTCGTAGCGGCGCCGGACGGCCTCGGGCAACTTGAGCATCCGCACGAACATGGTCGGCACGAACTGGGCGTGGGTGACCCGGTGGGCCTCGATGAGGCGCAGCACCGCCTCGGCGTCGAACTTGCGCATCAGGATCGACGCGGCGCCAACGCGGTTGACCCCCATGGTGTAGTTCACGCCGGCCGCGTGATACAGCGGTGCGGGGGACAGGTACACGCTCGACGGGGTCATACCGTACTTGTGGATCAGCGCCATCTCGAGGACCGCCTGGGCCCAGGAGCCGTTGTCGGTGGGCAGCGGCCGGCGCACCGCCTTGGGCCGCCCGGTGGTGCCCGACGAGTACAGCATCTCGCTGCCGTCGGACTCCGGAAAGTCCCAGCCGGCGGTGGCCAGCGCGTCGCGATAGGAATCCCAGCCGGGCAGCGACCCGCCGACGCACACCAGGACGTCCAGCCGGGGGTTGGACTCGCGGAGTTTGCCCGCCAGCTCGGCGAACTCGAAGTCGACGAACAGGGCCCGCGCCTCACAATCCTCCACGATGTACGCGACCTCGTCGACCGTGAGGTGGGTGTTGACCGGCGTGTAGTACAGTCCCGAAAGCTGGCATCCCCAGGTGATTTCGAGGAATTCCGGCCGGTTGCCGACCAGCAGCGCCACCGCGTCGCCGCGCCGGAGGCCCGCCGCGTGCAGCAGCGCGGCGACGCGCCGGCTCCTGCCGTGCAACTCGGCGAAGGAGACGGGGTCGCCGTCCGCGACGACGAGGGCCGGCGAATCCGCGGCCCCGCTCGCGTGGTCGGCGATGTTCACCCGTAAGTCCCCGGAAGGCTCACGCCGTTGTGCCGCCGTCGGTCTGGGCGGCCGCGGCCGCCTGGCGCCGCGCCTGCTCGGACGGCAGCACCTTGTCCTTGAACACGGTCTGGATCAGCTGCTGCACGTCCTTGCTGATCGAGGCGAGCGCGACCAGGTCGTTGGAGCTCTGCCAGTGCACGCGCATCCCCATCAGTTCCCACGCGCGTTTGAGGTTGGCCTTGGTGGCCAGCAGCGTCGTCAGCGGCGCCTGGGCGATGTGGCGGGCGATCGCCTCGACGCGGGCGTCCAGTTGGTCGCGGGGGACCACCTCGTTGACCAGGCCGACCTCCAGCGCCCGCTGCGCGTCGATGACCTCGGCCAGGTACAGGTAGTAGGCCGCGCGCCGCCAGTTCATGAAGATCCATGGCTCGATGGAGCATTCGCCGGAGGGCATGCCGAAGCCCTGCAAGGGCGGGTACGAGAAGTAGGCGTCCTCGGCGGCGATGACGATGTCGGTGGTCAGGCCGTAGTGGGTGCCCCCGCCGACGCAGTACCCGTGCACCTGCGCGATGGTCGGCTTGGAGAACTCCCACAGGTTCAGGGTCGGCTTGACGAACAGGTCGGTCTGCGGTTTCCACGGCGTGCCCATGACCTTCGCCCCCTCGACGAACGACGGGTAGTCGACGGCGTTGTTGCCGATCGCGTGCCCCGAGCAGAAGCCCTTGCCGTTGGCCTTGAGGACCAGCACCTTGATGTCGTAGTCGCGGTCGGCGTCGAGCAGCGCGGCGTCGACTTCCTCGGCCAGCTTCTGGTCCTGGGCGTTGGCCTTCTCGGGCCAGTTCAGCGTGACCCGGGCGATCGGGCCCTCCTTTTCGTAGATGATTCTTTCGCGGGTCTCGTTGAGGTCCATGCGCGTTGCCTTTCCGGTTTATGAAGTGATGACGCCGATTTCGGCGCCGATGTCGTAGGTGGTCCCCACCCGTCCCGTCCATTGCACGATGCCCGACGCCCCGGCCTCGATCTCCTGTTCCGCCTTCTCGGTGGCGATCACGTAGATCGGCGTGCCTTCCTCGACGCGTTCGCCGGCGTCGACGAGAAGGCCGGTGAGTTCGGCTTCCGAGACGGCCACCGACACCCGCGGAATGCGGATCACGAAGTCAGCCACGCACTTTGGCCCTTCGTGTCGACAGGGTGCGTTGCGCGGCGGCGACGATGCGCTCCGGTGACGGGTAGACCTGCGCCTCGAGCGCCGCGGCGGCCGGGTTCGGGACGAACCGGGCGCCCACCCGCTCGACCGGCGCGGACACCTCGCCGAACAATTCGGCCTGCAGGATCGCGGCGATCTCGGCCCCCGGGCCGGCGAACTGCACCGCGTCGTGCACGACCACGGCTCTGGTGGTGCGCCGGACGGATTCGAGGATCGTCTCGACGTCGAGCGGCACCAGGGTGCGCAGGTCGACGACCTCGGCGCTGACGCCGTCGGTGGCCAGCGTGTCCGCGGCCGCCAGCGCGTCGTGCACGCTGCGGCCGTAGCCGATCACCGTGACGTCGGTGCCGGCCCGCTTGATGTCGGCCTGGCCCAACGGAATCGAGAATCCGGGTTCGACGGGCACCGGCCCCTTCCTGCCCTGCAGCCGGATCGTCTCGACGAACAGGCAGGGATCGGGGTCGAAGATTGCCGCCGTCAGCAGGCCTTTGCCGTCGCGCGGGGTGGACGGCACGATGACCTTCATCCCGGGGATGTGCATGAACCAGGCTTCCAGGCTCTGGGAGTGCGTGGCGCCGGTGGCCAGGCCGGCGTAGACCTGGGTGCGGACGGTGATCGGCGCCGTCGTTCGCCCCGCGGTCATGAACCGCAGCTTGGCGGCGTTGTTGATCATCTGGTCGGCGGCGATGCCGATGAAGTCCATGATCATGATCTCGGCGACGGGCAGCATCCCGTCGATCGCCGCGCCGATCGCGGCGCCGACGATCGCGGCCTCGGAGATGGGCGTGTCCAGGACCCGGTCGTGGCCGTACTTCGTCGACAGCCCCGCGGTCGGCCCGGACGCGCCGGGATCGGCGATGTCCTCGCCCAGCAGGAAGACTCGCTCGTCGGCCTGCAGCGCCTGGTCGAGCGCGAGGTTCAGCGCCTCGCGCATCGTCATCTCTTGCTCGTCCATCAGTCCATGAGTCCTCAGACCGGGAATCCGATCGGTGTTGCGTACACGTCGGTTTCGAGCTCCTCGATCGACGCGGGCGCGGCCGCCATCACCGCGCTCAGCGCCGACTCCACGGTAGCCACCGCGTCCTCGTCGATGCGGTCGAGCTCGTCCGCGCCGCAGATTCCCGCTTCGGCGAGGTGGGCGCGGAATCGGGGCACCGGGTCGGCCGCCATCGCGGCGGCCAGCTGTTCCTTGGGGATGTAGGGCATCCGGTCACCGAAGTAGTGGCCGCGGAAGCGGAAGGTGACGCACTCGATGAAGGTGGGGCCGCCACCGCCGCGGGCCTTCTCCAGCGCCTCCTCGAGCGCGGATTCGACTGCCAGCGGGTCGTTTCCGTCGACGCGGACGCCCGGCATGCCGTAACCGGCGGCCCGCTCGACCACGTGTGCGAGCTTCATCGTGTCCGCGGTCGGCGTCATCTCGGCGAAGAGATTGTTCTGGCAGACGAACACCAGCGGCAGGTCCCACAGCGCGGCCATGTTGGCCGCCTCGTGAAAGGAGCCGGTGTTGGTGGCACCGTCGCCGAAGCTGACCACCGTAACGCGGTCGAGCCCTTTGCGTTTGGCGGCCAGCGCCAACCCGACCGCCACCGGCGGCCCGGCGCCGACGATCCCGGTGGAGAGCATCACGCCCTTATCCGGGTTGGCGATGTGCATGGTGCCGCCCTTTCCCCGGCTCGCGCCGACGCTGCGCCCCATCATCTCGCCGTAGATCTCCTCGAGCGGGACGCCCTTGCCGATCAGGTCGTGCAGGCCGCGGTAGGTCGTCACCAGCTGGTCGTCGGGGCGCAGCGCCACCCCCATCGCGGCGGCGATGGCCTCCTGGCCGCGCGACGGCCAGTACACGCACATGAACTCCCCGGTGCCGATGCCCTTCGACAGCCGGTCGTCGGCGCTCTTCATCAGGACCATCAGTTCGTAGAGTCGGCGCTCGCTCATTACGATCCCCCGGTTATCTTGTGGCCCAGGCCCATTCGCGGCTCCGGAAGCCGGGGCATCAGGCGCCCGACCACGGCTTGACCTTGAGGAAGCCGCCCCCGTCCACGCGCAGCTGCTGGCCGGTGATGTAGCGGGCCGCGTCGGAGGCGAGGAACAGCACGGCCTCGCTGATGTCCTCGGGCTCGACGTAAGGGATGGGCATCGCCTGCACCACCGGGAAGACGGGTTCGGCGTCCTCGCGGGCCGGATCCTTCAGGTCGGGCCGGAACGCGCGGTACATCGGCGCGCTGTGCAGCATGTCGGTGTTGACATTGGTGGGATGCACCGCGTTCATGCGGATGGAGAACTTGGCCAGCGCCAGCGCGAAGTCGTTGACGTAATGCGCGGCAGCGAGTTTCGCGAACGCGTACCCGGCGCCGCCGGGTCCACCATCGATGCCGGTGGTGTTCAGAGACGACATGAACGCGGCGTTCGACCCGATCACGATGATCGACGCCCCCGCGCGCAGGTGCTTGAGGCTCGTGTGGACCAGGTTGAGCACCCCGACCAGGTCGACGTCGACGGCGTCGGCGAAGGCCTGGGGCGGGAGGCCGGCGGTGAGCGGGCAGATGCCGGCGTTGGCGACGACGACGTCGAGGTGGCCGAACTCGGCGACGCCCCGATCGATGGCGGCGGCCAGGGCGACCCGGTCGCGGACGTCGGCGATCGCGGTGTAGGCGCGCCGGCCCTCCTTCTCGACCAGGCGCGCGGTCTCGTCGAGGTCCTCGGGCCGGGCGAGCGGGTACTCATTGGTCTCGATGTCGGCGCACACGTCCACCGCGATGATGTCGGCGCCCTCGGCGGCGAGCAGCCGCGCGTGCGAACGCCCCTGCCCGCGGGCGGCCCCGCTGATCACCGCCACCTTGCCCGTCACCCTGCCCATCGCGCGCCCTTCGCGCCGGTGCCTATCGGAACGACTCGCATTGGGGGCCAAGGCCATTCGCTCCCGACGCGCGCAGAGCGCATCGACTGCACCGGGATCTTGATCGGGATCGGACCAAGGGTCGGCTCCATCGCATGGCTTTCAATGCCACTTAGAGTAGCTAGAATATCTAAAATAGCAAGAAATGGTGCGCGCCCGAGGGGGTTCCTTTGACCGGTGTTCTGGCTGGGGTCCGGGTGGTGGAGTTGGCGTCGTGGACCTACGTGCCGTCGGCCGGGGCCGCGCTGTCCGACTGGGGCGCCGACGTGATCAAGGTGGAGGGCGTGGCCGCGGGGGATCCCGGGCGCGCGCTGGTGGTCGGCGGCTTCACCCGCGAGGCGGCCCGCCCGGACGCCGACTTCATCCTCGAGTTGGGCAACCGCGGCAAGCGCAGCATCGCCATCGACATCAAATCCGGGGCGGGCCGCGCGTTGTTCGGCCGGTTGTTGGCCAGTGCCGATGTGTTCCTGACCAATTGGCTGCCCGGGGCGCTCGAGCGGGCCCGGCTCACGGTCGACGACATCCGCGGGTTCAACCCGAAGATCATCATCGCGCGGGGGACCGGGCTGGGGGTCCGCGGCCCGGACCGCGATCGCGGCGGCTTCGACGCCGCCACGTACCTGGCGCGCGGCGGGGTCGCATACACGCTCACCCCGTTCGGCACCGACACCCCGGCCGTCCAGGGCCCGGCGTTCGGTGACCTGCAGGGCGGGGCGACGCTGGCCGGCGGCGTCTGCGCCGCGCTGTTTTACCGCGAGCGGACCGGCGAGCCGACGATCGTGGACTCCTCCCTGCTGGCGCAGGCGATGTGGTCGATCGCGCCATCGATCTCGGCGGCCGATTTCTTCGACATCGACGGCATCCCGGGGGCACCGCCGGGGCTGGCGATCAACCCCCTGGTGAATCGATACAAGACCAAGGACGGCAGGTGGATTCAGCTGGTCTTCCTGCAGCCCGACAAGTACTGGGCCGGCTTCTGCGAGCGCATGGGCCTGCCGGAGCTGGCCACCGACGAGCGATTCGTGCCGTCGGCCAACCTGATCGCCAACGCGGCCGCGGCGACCGAGATGGTGGCGAACGCCTTTGCCCGCCATGACCTTGCGCACTGGCGGCGGGTCCTCGCGGACGAGCCCGGCGTGTGGGGCGCCCTCGCGACACCGCGGGAGACCCTCAACGACCCGCAGGTCGAACCCAACGGGTACGTGGTGACCAACGTCGACGATCACGGGGAGAAATACCGGATCGTCGCCGCCCCGGTCCAGTTCGACGAGACCCCGCCCGCGCCCGCGCGCGCCCCCGAACACGGGCAGCATACCGAGGAGATCCTGCTCGAGCTCGGCGTCGACTGGGACGAGATCGCCACCGCGAAGGACGCCAGGGCGATCCTCTGAACCGCCCGGACCGCCGGCGCACAGGAGTAGAACGGCCTTATGGATATCGCAATTTCGAAGTCGCTGCAGACCTCTTTCGAGGACGCGGTCGCGCGGACCCGCGAGGCACTCGCCGCGCAGGGCTTCGGCGTGCTCACCGAGATCGACATGAAGGCCACGCTGAAGGCCAAGCTCGGCCACGACATGGAGGACTACGTGATCCTCGGCGCCTGCAACCCGCCCCTGGCGCAGCGCGCCGTGGAGGCCAACCGCCAGATCGGGCTGCTGCTGCCGTGCAACGTCGTGGTCCGCGCCGACCCCGACCGCGAGGGCACCACGCTCGTGGAGGCGATGCACCCGGGCGTTTTGGTCGAGGTCACCGGCGAGCCGTTGCTGCGCCCGGTCGCCGAGGAGGTCACCGACCGGCTGCAGGCGGCCCTCGACGCGCTCTGACGCGGGTCGCCCGCCGAAACGGTCCCGAAACGGTCACAAGCCCATACCGATGCGGGCCGCGGTCTGGCACACCGCGTTCGGCCCGCAAATCATTGCACAGGGGCGCCTTCTTCGAGAGTTGCGGGCGCAACGATGCGCACCGCGCGGATTCTCTTCCGCTCGCACGTGGCGGATTTCGTTCGGGCGTAACAGGAGGGATCGACAGCATGACTTCGTACGGCCCGAACTCGGGTCGAATTCTCGACACGGCTCGGGGCATTCTCATCGGCCTTCGCCGTTGCCCGTCGCATGTAGCGTTCGACGAATTGCACAGTGCCGCAGTGCGTCACAAGGTGCCGGTGTTCGCCATGGCCTGGGCGCTCGTCCACCTGGCGGGCGAGGGAGAGAAGACGCCGAGCTTCGTCGACGCGCAGTCCGCGGCGCGCCGCGAGTGGGGTTCGCTGTTTGGCAGGTCGCCCGCGGCCACCTGTTGATGCGGGTTAGGAGGCGTGGCGCGGCCGGGGTCCTGGGGGGTACCGCGGCCGCCGCCATTCCGCGCCACCATCCGCCGATCATCGCGACCTCAGCGCCTCCAGGCCGGTGAGTCGGCCGCCGCGCGCAACGCCGCGAGGATGCGCCGCTCCTTCTCGCGGAAGCGCTCGGTGGGGATCGGCACCGAGATCGCGACCACGGCGTCGCCCGCGGTGCGCCGCGCGATGGCGGCCGCGGAGATCCCCGGGGTGTGCTCGTCGCGGTCGAAGGCGATACCGGTGCGCCTGATCTCGGCGATCTCGCCGCGCAGCGCCGCGGCGACCCGGGGCCCGAGCCGGGACAGGGCGGCCTCCGCCTCGTCCCCGTCGAGGGCGGCGAGGGCGGCCTTCCCGTTGGCGGTCGACTCCAGCGGGAAGCGAACGCCGACGGCCGAGACCGCCCGCAGGCGGTGCGCGGATTCGATTTGGTCGACGAACCACATCTTGTGCCCCCGCAACACCGACAGGTCGACCGTCTCGCCGTCGGTGGCGCGCGCCACCTTCTCGATCGTCGGGCGGAAGGCCGCCGCGATCTGCGCCCCGTCGGCCCTCCCGAAGCCGAGCAATCGCTCGCCGAGCGAATACCGGCCCCGCGCATCGACATTGACCAGGCCGACCTCGACCAGGCCGACCAGCAGGCGCCGGGCGGTCGACTTGGCCAGCCCGAGCCGCTCGCCCAGGTCCACCAGGCGGAGCCGTCCCGGCTCCGCGGCGATCTCGTCGAGCGCGGCGGCGGCCCGGCGCAGGACCTGGATGCCCTCGTCGCGATTGGGCGGAAAATTTTCTCCCGCTTCCGGCACAATGCCACTATAGTGTTCCGCATTACGGATCACAAAGATCCGAAGTGCGGATCAAAGGGGATTCCATGGGCGCGCTACCGGCCGGGCGGCATTTTTTCCGCGACGACGACGGGTACGAGGCCGCCCGGCGCCGCACGGTGTGGCACCAACGGGTGCCCGAGCGCTATCCCGAGGTGATCGTGCAGGCCGCCGGCGCCGACGACATCGTCGCCGGCCTCCGCTACGCCAGGACCCACGGGCACAAGGTCAACCTCGTGTCGGGCGGGCACAGCTTCGCGGCCAGCCACCTGCGCGACGGCTCCGTTTTGCTGGACCTCAGCCGCCTCGACCACGCCGACATCGACGCCGAGAGGGGCCTGGCCGTCGCCGGTCCCGGCAAGGGCGGCAGCCTGCTCATGGCCGACCTGGAGGCGCAGGGCCTGTTCTTTCCCGGTGGCCACTGCAAGGGCGTATGCCTGGGCGGCTACCTGTTGCAGGGCGGGTACGGCTGGAACAGCCGCATCTACGGCCCGGCGTGCGAGAGCGTCATCGGCCTGGACGTGATCACCGCCGACGGCGAGCAGGTCCACTGCGACGCCGACAACCACCCCGACCTCTACTGGGCCGCCCGCGGCGCCGGGCCGGGCTTCTTCGGGGTCGTCACGTCGTTTCACCTGAAGCTGTACCCGCGGCCGGCCACCTGCGCCACCAGCGTGTACGCCTATCCGTTCGAGCTGGCCGACGAGGTCTTCACCTGGGCCCGCGAGGTCGGCGCCGAGGTCGACCCCCGGGTCGAGCTGCAGGCCGTCGCCTCGCGCGGCGAGCCCAACATGGGCATCGACGTTCCAGTCATCACGTTCGCGTCGCCCGCGTTCGCCGACTCCGACGCCGAGGCCGAACGGGCGCTGGCCCTGTTCGGCACCTGCCCGGTCGCCGACAAGGCGCTCGTCAAGGTCCCCTATATGCCAACCGATCTGCCCACCTGGTACGAGGTGGCGATGAGCCACTACCTGTCCGACCATCACTACGCGGTGGACAACATGTGGACCTCGGCGCCGGCCGAAGAGCTGCTGCCGGGCATCCGGGCGATCCTGGAAACGCTGCCGCCGCACCCGGCGCACTTCCTCTGGCTGAACTGGGGCCCGGTGCCCCCGCGCCAAGACATGGCGTACAGCGTCGAGGCCGACATCTACCTGGCGCTCTACGGCTCCTGGAAGGACCCGAACGACGAGGCGAAGTATGCCGACTGGGCGCGGTCGCACATGTCGGCCATGTCCGGGCTGGCGGTCGGCATCCAGCTCGCCGACGAGAACCTCGGCCAGCGTCCGGCCCGGTTCGCCAGCGACGAGGCCATGGCCAAGCTGGACCGGGTGCGCGCCGAGTACGACCCCGATGGCCTCTTCAACAGCTGGATGGGACGAATCTGATGGCCGGCGAGAAGTATCTCGGTTACCGCGGCGACGACGCGAACACGCCGTGGGGCAAGTTCTTCAAACCCGAAATGGCGCCGCTGCCAACGCATGTCGTCGAGGCGCTGCAGCACGGTCCGCAGGGCGAGATGGCGCTGTTGGCGTTCGACGACGCCGCGAGCGTGGCCGACGAGGGGTACCAGCAGACCGAGAACGGGTACGGGGTGCTCGCCGACGGCGGCTACCACGTATCGGTGCGCACCGACATGCCCGGGGTCACCCCGGCCATGTGGTCGTGGTGGTTCGGCTGGCACGGCAGCGACAGCCGCCGCTACAAGCTGTGGCACCCGCGGGCGCATTTGTCCGCCGCCTGGAAGGACGGCAAGGACGACCTCGGCTATCTCGGCCGCTGGTCGATGATCAGCGAGTACATCGGCTCGTCGCTGCTCAACGGGGCCATCCAGTTCGTCGCACCGCAGGAGCTGGGCTGTCCCCCCGACGCCGACGGCGCGGTGGCCATCTGCGCCCGGCTCGGCTCGGGCGACGCCCCGGTCGACGTCGGGTGGTTCATCCACCACGTCCGCTCGACGCCGGGCGGCGCCGAGATGCGGTCCCGGTTCTGGATGGGCGGCGCCCACGTCGCGGTGCGCAAGGCCCCCGGCATCGCGTCGAGGGCGGTGCGCCCGATTGCGGCTCGGATACTGGGCGCACCGGAGTCCACGGCGCGCAACCTGCTGGTGCACTGCGCCCAGGAGATGAACCACCTGGCGAGCTTTTTGCCCGAACTCTACGCCGCCTTCGGCGACGGCTAGGTCACGAAAAGGCAACGGGCGACGCACTTTTGACCGAGCGCACCCGGCGCGAGGTCAGGCCGGGTGCGGCGCGCCGAGGACGACGAACGCCTCCACCGCGGTGGCCTGCTCGAAACCCTCGACCTCCACGCGCCACTCGTACATCCCCGGCTCCAAAGGGATTCCGGCCGGGATGTTGAGGGTGAGCGGCATGCGGACCGCGGTGCCGTGGATGGCCCCCGGCGGCCGTCCCGCCTCGGCCGACGCCTCGAACGAGATCTTCTGGGCGCCCTGTGCGCCCATCACCACCACCGGGTCACCGTCGGTGGTGAGCAGCTGGCAGGTCAGCTTGTGCGGTTTGTTGGTCTCGTCCCAGTCGATGTCCAGGAACAGCACCAAAGCGAAAGGGGGCGTGGGTGTTTGGCACTGCCGCCACCCCAGACCGAGGGCATGCACCTTGCCGGATTGGGAGTCGGCCTGCGCCGCGTCCGCCAGAAACAGGCTGATCTTCATGCGCCCGCCGGCACCACGGTGGCCACCAAGGTGCTCACCGCGAGAACCTGCCCTGCCATTGCCGCCGCCTCACGACCTCCACCGGATCCTTCCCCGACTCCCGGAGGATCATACCTTCGCGTGAATCGCGACCGCGGCCGCGCACCCCTGCGCCCGGATGCTCGGCCTCAGTCCGCGTTTCACGCGCCGCGATCAATCGCCCGGAGGTAGCTGCCGCGGGCCCTCGCTCGCGCGCAGTTCGCCGGCCTCGTCCCGCCGTGGCAACTCGGGCCCACGGTCGCAACCCGCCACCGCGCGCGCCGACGGGCGGTGGCGGTGGCCCCCGACCGGGCGGGGGGTCTCGCGCCGACGCTCGTCGCGCCGGGACTCCGTCGGTTCGGCACCGGGGCCGGCGGTCCCGGTGGTTTCCGAGTTGACGGTCAGCCTTCGGGTGCGCTTGAGGGAAAACCTGATCACGTGGTCCTCTTCGAAGACCTCCTCGATGACCCCCTCGAAGGCCTGGCGCGCGGTCCGCAGCGGGTGGGTCGTGTTGTCGACCACCCGCGCGACCAGGGGCGGCACCAGCGGGCGGATCCAGCGCGCCGCGGCCTTGGTGGCGTGCGGTATCGACGGGATCGCCGGGATCGGCGGCGTCGCGCGCTCCTCGTGCGGTTCGACCGCGGCGGGCTGCTCGACCGGCGCGGGCAGGTTCACCGGGGGCTCCGGTGGAGGCGCCGCGGCGATCGCGCGGCTGGCGGCCTCGGCCTCCGCGGCGATCGGTAGGTAGATGTCGTCGTCGGTGGAAGGGGCGGCCGGTCCCTGCCCCATCGCCCGGGAAGGGGGCACCGGCGCCTCGAGCGCCTCGGCCACCCGCCGCCGTTGCCGCTCGCGGTCGATCTCGGTCTGTGCCTCGATGGCCAGCCTGGCCTGGGTGAGTTGGTGCTCGGCCCACAGGATTTCCGCCTCGCGGCGGACCTGCGCACGCTTGATCGCGATCGCGGTGTCGGCCTCGAGGTCGGCGCGTTCGCGGTCGGCGAGTGCCGCCTGTCGGCGGTCGCGGCTGGTCTCGGCGCGCCACCGCCGCAGGATCAGGGGCAGCAGGTACAGCAGCGCGCAGAACGCGATCGTCACCAGCCGCAGCGCCATCGCCGCGGCGCTGGCGAGGGTGAGGCCGTTCATCGCGACCCAGCGCGCGCCGAGGCCCCGGTCGGCGTCGGCGACAGCGGCGTCGCGCGCCTGGGTCAAAGCGTGCTCCTCGCGCGCGACGGCGGCGTCCAGCTCGGGTGCCCGACCGTCCCGCGCCGCGAGCGCGTCATCCAGCTCGCGCTGCGCGTCGGCGAGAAGCTCGTTGGCCGTTCGCGTTTCGGGCCCGGCGCCGGGGACACCGGTGATCCGGGTCTGCGGGCACGGCGGGGTGGGGGGGTACTCACAGCGCGCGACGACCAAGGCCCGGTCCTGATGCTCGCGGGCCCGCTCCACCGCGCGGTCGAGCCCGGCGCGCGCATCCCGGGCCTGCTGCAGGGACGCCGACGCCCGCCCCACCGCCGGCGCCGAGTCGGCGCTGCGCAGTGCCCGCTCGTCGAGGCGGTGGTCGATCGAGCGGGCGAAGATGACCAGCGCGGCGAGCTCGCCGACGGCGACGCCCAGCGCCACCGCGACGGCCGCGCGGCCGGCGGTACCGGGCCGGCCCCGGTCGGGCGTGGCGGCGGCGCGCGTCACCGCGCCCACCAGCAGCCCGAAGACGAGGGTCGGCGGCGCGACGGCGAGCAACGACCAGCGTTCGCCCTCGCTCACCGCCACCGCGGCGACGAGCCAGGCCAGCAGCGCGCCGATCATCACGACCGCATCCGCCCCGGTTTGGGCGGGTGAGCGGGTCTCAGCGATTCGTCGGGCACACATCAGCTCCAAACACCTCCCAATCGGTCAAGCCTCCCAGGCCGCGGGCCGACACACCGAATCGAAGCGCCCCGCGTGTGGCGCGGTTCACAGCGCAACGCGGCGTGAGGGGGCGCGAGGGGATGGATGCGGGGCCGCGTCCGGCGCGAAAATGCTGCGACGCGAGCGGATCAGCGGTCGTTCCGGCGGGGAACGTGAGACGGTATAAGCCTATGCAAAACCTGAGTTATGTCACCTACGAAGAGTTCGGCCGCCGGTTCTTCGAGGTCGCGGTCACGCCCGAGCGCGTCGCCGCCGCGTTCGCCGACATCGCGGGCAACGAGTTCGCCATGGAGCCGATCGCGCAGGGCCCCGGCGGGATCGCCAAGGTCAGCGCCAACGTCAAGATCCACGACCCGAAGGTGACCCGGCGGCTGGGCGACGAGATCACGTTCGTCGTCCACATTCCGCTGTCGATCGACCTGCTGTTGGACCTCAGGCTGGACAAGCAGCGGTTCGTGGTCTCCGGCGACATCGCGTTGCGCGCCACCGCCCGCGCCGCCGAGCCCCTCCTGTTGATCGTCGATGTCGCGAAACCGCGGCCGTCGGACATCACCGTGAACGTCTCGTCGAAGTCCTTCCGCGGCGAGGTGCTGCGCATCCTGGCCGGCGTCGACGGCGAGATCCGCCGCTTCATCGCCGCCTACGTCGCCGACGAGATCGACTCGCCGCAGTCGCAGGCGGCCCAGGTCATCGACGTCGCCCACCACCTCAAAGAGGCCTGGCCCTAATGGGAACCGACCGGCGCGCCGGTGCGGGGTTTACCGGTTCGGCGCGGCCGGGTAAGCGGTGAGGCGTGGCACGAGTAGATGTTTCGATGTCGTCGGACGTGGACCCGGACACCGCGTGGAAGCTGGCGTCCGACCTGCGCCGTTTTGACGAGTGGATGACGATCTTCGGCGGCTGGCGCGGACCGGTCCCGTCGACGATCGAGAAGGGCACTCGGGTCTCGTCGTGCGTCAAGGTCAAGGGGTTCCGCAACATCATCCACTGGGAAGTCACCCGCTACGACGCGCCGAAATCGATTGAGCTGCAAGGCCGCGGCCGCGGCGGGATCCGCATCGCGGTCACGATGACCGTCACCGGCACCGATTCGGGGTCGGATTTCCACCTGACCGCCGACCTGAAGGGCGGCCTGCTCGGCGGGCCGGTCGGGCGCCTGGTCGCGCGGGTCCTGCGATCGGACGTGCGCAAGTCGGTGAACAACCTGGCCGCCCTGGGATAGCCGTCACCGTAGCCGTCACCGGCCGATGTTCCGTGCGCGCTCGGCGTCGCGGACTCGCCTGCGGTCCATGGCAAGCCACGCCAGGCCGCCGCCGAACGCCAGCAGTCCGACGATCGCGGCGGCGACGCCGGGGCCGGCCGCCCCGAGCGCAAAATTGGCCACGCAAACCACGAAGGCCACCACCGCGGCCGCGACGACGACGAGGCCAGGCGACCACACCGAATCCCGTCGATCCACCACGCGGCCGTGCGCGATCTGCCTCATAAAGGTCTCCCGAAGGTCTCGGATTCGTTCTCGCCACTTCCTGGCGGCTACCCGAAACACCCTTGGCGGAAACGACTTCGGCGCGGCGGTGAACCGGTGTGCGCTACAGCGTCTGGTGTCGACCGAAGTATTTGTGGTCCTCGCTGTAGCCGCCGTAACCGCTGCCGATGTCGCGGTAGTCGGCGACGAACTCGATCCCCTTGATCCACTTCACCAGCTTGAAGCCGTGCTGCAACTCGTTGCGCAGCCGCAGCGGCTTGCCGTGCATGTAGGGCAGCGGGTGGTCGTTCATGTTGAACGCCAGCATCGTCATGTGGTGGTCCATCTGGCCGATGTGGTGGGCGTTGTAGTAGATGCCGCCGGTGGCGCCCAGGCCCATCGAGTAGAACACCGCCCACTTCGCCTCGGGCAGCGGCTTGACGATGTCCATGATCGTCTTCATCTGCACGCCACCCCATTTGGCGACGCCGGACCACGCCTGGATGCAGAAGTGCTGGCTGATCTGCTCGTGATAGGGCAGCGCCTTGAGGTCCTCGAGCGAGAACTCCATCGGGTTCTCGACGAGGCCGTAGACCTTCAGCCGCCAGTCCTTGAAGTCGTCCTTCTCCAGTTCCTTGTACTCGACGGTCTCGGGCAGGCGGCCGTTGCGCCAGTGGTGGGGCGAGATGTCCTTTTCGGTGAAGGCGCCCGGCTTGGGGTCCAACTGCTCGAGCAGGCGCTGGAACGGGCCCACGAGGGCGTACCCGACCCGCTGAACCACCCGCGGGTGCTTGATGGTGAAGGGCGTGGCCCAGACCCACGCGATCGCCGTCACCACCATCGCGAGGGAGAACATGCCGAAGCCGATCCAGCTGTTGTCGTCGCGGGAGGCGAACATGTGGTTGAGATTCCGCAGCGCCTCGGTCGTCAGGACCATCGTCACGTGCACCACGATGAAGAACAGGAAGTACACCAGGACCACGAAGTGCAGCGACCGCGCGTGCTGGATGCTGAGCCGCTTGCTCAGCCAGTGGACGCGCTGCGACAGCGCAGGCGACATCCCCAGCCCGGTGATCAGCGCGGCCGGGGCGGCGATGAAGACGGTGGTGAAGTACGCCAGCAGCTGCAGGCCGTTGTAGGCGACCCAGCCGTTGTCGGTCGGCCAGTCCAGCGACATGTACTGGATCGCCACGGACAGGGCGTTGGGGAACACGTCCCAGTTGGTCGGCACGATGTGGCGCCACTGCCCGGTGGCGAACAGCAGCACGTAGAAGACGGCCCCGTTGACGAGCCACAGGACGTCGACGCCCAGGTGCCACCACCGGGCCAGCCCGATGGAGTGCCGGAAGCCGGGCAGTCCGAGTTGCGGCGGCAGCGCGACGGTGTCGGCGTTGGCGGTCCACAGTTCGTCGTCGGGCACCGGCGGACCCACCCGCAGCCACTCGTCCTTGCCGGGAGTGGCGTTGCGGCTGAAGTAAAGCCGGGGATGGTCGCAGAGGATCTGGATCCCGGTCCTGATGATGAACATCATCATGAACAGGTTGAAGAAGTGGGTCCAACCGATCCACGCCGGAAGCCCGGCCGGCCCGGCGCTGGCGACGTCGCTGCCGGGGTGGCGCGCGATGAACTCCTGCACCGCGGGCACGTTGTGCAGCCCCTTGCCGATCGCGACCGACGCGATCAGGAGCGCAAACCCGATCGGGATCAGCCACAGCAGGTTGAACCACCTGTCGCGGCCGACCCGCAGCTTGGGGGCCGTGGCGCGTCTGGTGAGGTCGAAACCGCCGCCGTAGGCCTCCACGTCGATGGTGTCCTCGGCGGTGTGTATTTCGCTGCGGTAGTCCGGATCGGATGTCAGCGGCGTGCCCACCGCCAACGTCGAAATCGAGCTGTTTTCCACCGGGTCAACGTGCTTGCTTTCGGCATGCGTCACGGCCTCGAAAATACACGAAAACACCCGAATAAATCCAAGTTTTATTTGGAAAAAGGGGCGGGCGCGCGCCGCACGTGACCGTGTGGTCGCCGGAAATAGTTGCCCGCGGGCAGAATCCGCAGGTGCGCGGGAATCCAGTTCCGTAACTGCGACAAAAACGCGACGTTCGAGCCGCAAAATCGGATCTGTGCGGGTCACTGTGAGTTTGCTGACAACTTCAGGCCGTGGCGGCTACCCCGACCCGCGCGGCCGCAGCCGTCGCGCCGGCCGGGTCTCAATGGCGTTGATGGTCAGGGCCCGGCGGCTGATCCGCCAGCCCTCCGGGGTCGACCGGTAGTCGTCGTCGTAGCGCAGGTGCCAGACCACGTCGATCAGGTCCTCGAGGTTGTCGCCGCGGTGGCTCCAGTGGTGGGCGATGCACGCGACACGGCCGCGCGCGGTGCCGGCGCGCACCCCTTCGGCGTAGACCTCGCCCACGATGGCGTGCTCCGTGCGGGTCACCGCGGCGACGGCGGCGACCGCGGCGGCGATCGCCTCGGTGCCGCGGTGGCAGGTGACGGGCTCCAGCACGCCCGGCGGCTCGGGCACTTTCAGCTCGGCCGCCGCCGTGAAAAGCATTGCGACGGAGTCGAACTGGCGGTCGTCGACGCCGGCGGCATACCGGTGCACCAGGTCGTGCAGCGCCATGCGATCGTCGGCTGTGAGCGTCATCGCGGGGCTTACGCGCTCAGGGCCAGCCGTTGCGCACACGCCGACAGGATGTCCTTGGCCTCCTCGATGTCGGCGGTCGGCGGCGGCGACAGCACGATCCGGTCGACGCCCTGGTCGGCGAGCGCGCCCGCACGCTCCGCGTCGATCTTGGCGACGGTGTGCCCCAACGACACCTCGAGGGCCGCGGGGTCGCGGCCCGCGGCGGCCGCCTCGTCGCGCATCAGCGCGATCAGCGACGCGAGTTCCGGGCCGGCCACACCCAGCGGCTGCAGGCCGTCGCCGAGGCGCCCTGCCCGGCGCGCCGCCGCCCGGCTGTGCCCGCCGATGTGAATCGGAAGTCGTTGCCCGGCAACCGGTTTGGGGTAGCACGTGACGTCGTCGAAGTCGAAGAACTCGCCGTGGTGCGACACCCCCTGCGGCCGGTCGGCCCACAGCGCCCGCAGCACGGCCAGCTGTTCGTCGGCCCGACGGCCCCGCGTCTCGAAATCCACGCCGCAGGCCTCCAGTTCCTCCCGCAACCAGCCCACGCCCACGCACAGCCGCAGCCGCCCGCCCGAGAGTGCGTCGACCGTGGCCGCGCGTTTGGCGAGCACCACCGGATGGTGGTTGGGCAGCACCAGCACCCCGGTGGCCAGGCCCAGGCGGCCGGTGTGGCCGGCCAGGAAGGCCAGCAGGTCCAGCGGGTCGGGGATGGGGCAGTCGGCGGCCAGGCCGACGCGCCCGGAGCTGGCGTAGGGATAGACGCTGTCGTAGCGGGTGGCCAGGACCGTGTGCTCGACCGCCACGATCGACTCGAAGCCGCACCGTTCCAGGTGGCGCGCGAAGGCCGCCATCCATTCGGGGTCGGCCGTGACACCGGTGGCGACCGGGGCCAGCACCCCCACCTTCAGAGCAGCCTTCATGGCTCTCGAAGCTACAGGTGCGCCTCACCCCGGCGCGATTGCCGCGCGGACGGCCTCGGCCAGGGTGGCCGCCCGGCGGTCGGCGAAGACGTCCTCCAGCAACACCGGCCGGCCGTCGGGGCCGGTCAGCGGGACCCGCCAGTTGGGATATTCGTCGGTGGTGCCCGGCTGGTTCTGGGTCCGGCGGTCACCGACCGCATCGGTCAGCGCCACCCCCAGCAGCCGCGACGGCGTGCGGCCCAGGTAGCGGTACAGCGCGAGGACCACGTGTTCCGGGTCGCCGTCCCAGGCGTCTTCCCCGTCGGCCAGCAGGCCCACCCGGCGCAGCTCGGCCATCCAGGCCGCCAGCTCGGCCCGGTCGGATTCCAGCTCCTCGGACGCCGGCCGGGTCAGCAGCCCGAGGGACTCCCGCAGGCGCACGTGCTCGCCGGCCAGGTAACCGGCCGTCGGCGGCAGGTCGTGGGTGGTCACCGACGACAGGCAGTACTCCCGCCAGCGCTCGGCGGGCAGGGGGCCGCCGTTCCCGTCGCGGTCGGTCTCGAACCACAGGATTGACGTGCCGAGCACGCCGCGCAGTAAGAGGTAGTCGCGCACCCACGGCTCGACGGTGCCGAGGTCTTCGCCGACCACCAGCGCCCCGGCCCGGTGCGCCTCCAGCGCGACGATGCCGATCATCGCCTCGTGGTCGTAGCGCACGTAGGTGCCCTCGGTGGGCGGGACACCCCGCGGGATCCACCACAGCCGGAACAACCCGATGATGTGGTCGATGCGCACGCCCCCGGCCTGGCGCAGCACGGCCCGGATCAGCGCGCGAAAGGGCCGGTACTCCTCCTCTTCCAGCCGGTCCGGACGCCACGGCGGCTGCGACCAGTCCTGGCCGAGCTGGTTGAACTCGTCCGGCGGCGCGCCCGCGGTCACGCCCAGCGCCAGCACGTCCTGCAGCGCCCAGGCGTCGGCCCCGTCGGGATGCACGCCGACGGCCAGGTCGTGCATGATGCCCAGCCCCATCCCGGCCCGGACCGCCTGCGACTGGGCCGCGGCGAGCTGTTCGTCGAGCTGCCACTGCAGCCAGCGGTGGAAATCGACCGCGTCCGGGTTTCGCGCGACGAAATCTGCGACGGCGGCGCTTTCGGGGCGACGCAGCGACTCGGGCCAGCGATGCCAGTCACCGCCGTACTCCTCGGCCAGCGCGCACCAGGTGGCGAAGTCGTCGAGCGGGGTGCCCTCGCGGTCGCGGAACGCGGCGTAGGCCAGCTCGCGGCCCGCCGAGCGCGGCACCCGGTGCAGCAGCTCTAGCGCCGCCCGCTTGGCGGCCCACGCGCCGTCGCGGTCGATCGCGTCGAGCCGGCCGGCCCGCCGCTGGACCTCCGAACGCAGCCGCCGCACCCGGCCGCGCTTGGCCAGATCGGCGTACTCCGGGACCGCCTCCACGCGAAGGTAGAGCGGGTTGACGAAGCGGCGCGAGGTCGGCAGGTAGGGCGACGGCTCCATCCGGCCGGTCGGCCCGGCAAACCCGGCCGCGTGCAGGGGGTTGACCAGCAGGTAGTCGGCGCCGTGGCGCGAGGCCGACCACACCGCGAGGTCGGCCAGGTCGGTGAGGTCGCCGACGCCCCACGACTGGCGGGACCGCACGCTGTAGAGCTGCGCGGCCAGGCCCCACACGCGGCGCGCGCCGAGCCGCTCGGGCAAACCGAGCCAGTCCGGGGTGACGATCAGCGCCGTGCTGGTCGTGGTGGCACCGGAGCGCAGGTGCACGCGGTGGTAGCCCAGCGGGAGGCCGGTGGGCAGGACGAAGCTGGCCTCGCCGATCAGGCGGCCGTCCAGATCGAAGGGCGGCGTGAAGTTGTCCACCTGCCGAACGTCGCCGCGCGCCGTACCGTCCTCCAGCTCCACCCACACCTCGGCGGGGTCGCCGTGGGTCACATGCACCCAGAACCGGATCTGCTCGCCGGCGCGCCCGACGATGGTCGGCGGCATCAGGCGCTCCCAGTGCGAACGCCGCTTGGCGGCCAACGCGTCGTTGCGGTCGCGCTCGGTGCCCGCGGCGACTCCGAACGCGGCGAGCACGGCCACCAACGTGTCCTGCCCGACGAGCACGCGCCGGCCCGTCCAGTCCTCATACTCGGTCGCGATGTGAAACCGGCGGGCGAGTTCGACCAGTGAGGGCGCGAGCTCAGTCATGCCGCCCATCTTGCTGGAGAGCGGGCCGCCGCGTCCCGCGCGGGCGAAGGTGGCCGTTCAACAGGACTACTCGGCCATCCGCGGCTAACATGCCCAGTGAAGACGTGAAGAATCCAGCCGGGCGGGGTCAGTGGGGCAGAGGCAGCGGGGCCGAAGTCAGTGGGGCCGAAGTCAGTGGGGCCGAAGTCAGTGGGGCCGAAGTCAGTGGGGCTAGGTGGGAACTAGCAACGGTGCGGCGCCCGCGCGGTTGCCGCGGGTCGCCGCGGTTGTAGACGTAATTCGCGAGACGGACAGTATCCAGGCGTTCTAGCAGACCGGATGGTGAACTAAGTGGCGGAAGAGAGTCGCGGGCAGCGAGGGTCGGGGTACGGCCTCGGGCTGTCGACCCGGACCCAGGTGACCGGCTACCAATTCCTGGCGCGCCGAACCGCGATGGCGCTGACCCGCTGGCGGGTCCGCATGGAGATCGAGCCGGGCCGGCGTCAAACCCTGGCCGTGGTGGCCTCGGTCTCCGCGGCGCTGGTGATCTGCCTGGGGGCGCTGCTCTGGTCGTTCCTGAGCCCGTCGGGTCAGATCAACGAGTCCCCGATCATCGCCGACCGCGACTCCGGCGCCCTCTACGTCCGGGTGGGGGACAAGCTGTACCCGGCGCTGAACCTGGCCTCGGCCCGGCTGATCACCGGGCGCCCGGACAACCCGCACCTGGTCCGGTCGAGCCAGATCGCGAACCTGCCGCGCGGGCCGCTGGTCGGCATCCCCGGCGCCCCCTCGAACTTCGCCCCGAAGACGCCCACCGCGTCATCCTGGCTGGTGTGCGACACGGTGGGCTCGACGGGGGTCGGCGCGCCGTCCGGGGTCACGGTGACGGTGATCGACGGCACCCCCGACCTCAGCGGCCACCGACAGGTGCTCAACGGCTCGGACGCCGTGGTGCTGCGCTACGGCGACGACGCGTGGGTGGTCCGGCAGGGGCGCCGGTCGAAGATCGACGCCATGAACCGCTCGGTGCTGTTGCCGCTGGGTTTGACCCCCGAGCAGGTCAGCATGGCAAAGCCGATGAGCCGCGCCCTGTACGACGCGCTGCCGGTGGGCCCGGAACTCGTGGTGCCGGAGATCCCGAACGCCGGTTCCCCGGCGGCGTTCCCGGGGGCGCCCGGCCCGGTGGGGACGGTGATCGTCACCCCGCAAATCAGTGGCCCCCAACAGTATTCGCTGGTGCTGACCGACGGCGTGCAGACGCTGCCGCCGCTGGTGGCGCAGATCCTGCAGAACGCCGGCGGCCCCGGCTCCAGCACCAAACCGGTGACCGTGGAGCCGTCGGCGCTGGCGAAGATGCCGGTGGTCAACAAGCTGGACCTGTCGTCGTATCCCGACAACCCGCTGAACGTGATGGACATCCGCGAGAACCCCGCGACCTGCTGGTGGTGGCAGAAGACGTCCGGCGAGAACCGGGCGCGCATCCAGGTCGTGTCCGGATCCACCCTTCCCATCGCGGCCAAGGACCTGAGCAAGGTCGTGTCCCTGGTGAAGGCCGACACGACGGGCCGCGAGGCCGACCAGGTGTACTTCGCCCCCGACCACGCCAATTTCGTGGCCGTCACGGGCAACGACGCGGGCGCCAAGACGACGGAGTCGCTATGGTGGCTGACCGATGCGGGCGCCCGGTTCGGGGTGGACGACACCCGTGAGGCCCGCGAGGCCCTCGGCCTGAAGACCACGCCAAGCCTGGCGCCGTGGGTGGCGCTGCGACTGCTGCCGCAAGGCCCGACACTGTCGCGTGCCGACGCCCTGGTGCAGCACGACACCTTGCCGATGGACATGTCCCCTGCAGAGTTGGTGGTACCCCGATGAAACGTGGATTCGCCCGGCCCACACCGGAAAAGCCACCGGTTATCAAGCCGGAGAACATCGTCCTGCCGACCCCGCTGAGCATCCCGCCACCGGAGGGCAAGCCGTGGTGGATTGTGGTGGTCGGCGTTTTGGTCATCGGTCTGCTGGGCGGCATGGTCGCAATGACGTTCGCCAGCGGCTCGCACGTGTTCGGCGGCGTCGGCTCCATTTTCCCGATCTTCATGGTCGGCGGAATGATGATGATGATGTTCGGCGGCCGGTTCGGCGGCCAGCAGCAGATGAGCCGGCCGAAGCTGGACGCGATGCGCGCCCAGTTCATGCTGATGCTCGACATGCTGCGCGAGACGGCCCACGAGTCGGCCGACAGCATGGACGCCAACTACCGCTGGTTCCACCCGGAACCCACCACGCTGGCCGCGGCCGTCGGGTCGTCGCGGATGTGGGAGCGCCAGCCCGACGGCAAGGACCTCAACTTCGGGATCGTGCGCGTCGGCGTGGGCATGACGCGCCCCGAGGTGACCTGGGGTGAGCCCCAGAACATGCCCACCGACATCGAGCTCGAGCCGGTGACGGGCAAGGCGCTTCAGGAGTTCGGGCGCTACCAGAGCGTCGTCTACAACCTGCCCAAGATGATCTCGCTGCTGGTCGAGCCGTGGTACTCGCTGATCGGGGACCGCGAGCAGGTGCTGGGGCTGATGCGGGCGATCATCTGCCAGCTGGCGTTCTCCCACGGGCCCGACCACGTGCAGATGATCCTGGTCAGTTCCGACCTGGACGAATGGGATTGGGTCAAGTGGGTGCCGCACTTCGGCGACCCGCGCCGCCAGGACGCGGCGGGCAACGCGCGGATGGTCTACAGCTCGGTGCGTGAGTTCGCCGCCGAGCAAGCCGAATTGTTCGCCGGCCGTGGGTCTTTCACGCCGCGGCATGCCAGTTCGTCGGCGCAGACCCCGACGCCGCACACGGTGATCATCGCCGACATCAGCGATCAGCAGTGGGAGTTCGTGATCAGCGCCGAGGGCATCGACGGCGTGACGTTCTTCGACCTGACCGGCTCGTCGATGTGGTCGGCCGTTCCGGAGCGGACGCTGCGGTTCGACGACCTCGGCGTCATCGAGGCGCTGCCGCGCGACCGCGACACCTGGATGGTGATCGACGAGAAGCCGTGGTTCTTCGCCCTCACCGACCACCTCAGCGTCGCGGAGGCCGAGGAGTTCGCGCAGAAGCTGGCGCGCTGGCGGCTGGCCGAGGCGTACGAGGAGATCGGCCAGCGAGTGGCCCACATCGGCGCCCGGGACATCATGGCGTACTACGGGATCGACGACCCGGCCAACATCGACTTCGACTCGCTGTGGGGCAGCCGCACCGACGCGATGGGCCGCTCGCGGCTGCGGGCGCCGTTCGGGAACCGCTCCGACAACGGCGAGCTGCTGTTCTTGGACATGAAGTCGCTGGACGAGGGCGGCGACGGCCCGCACGGGGTCATGTCGGGCACCACCGGCTCGGGTAAGTCGACGCTGGTGCGCACCGTGATCGAATCGCTGATGCTCGGCCACCCGCCGGAGGAGCTGCAGTTCGTCCTGGCCGACCTCAAGGGTGGCTCGGCGGTCAAGCCGTTCGCCGGGGTGCCGCACGTGTCGCGCATCATCACCGACCTGGAAGAGGACCAGGCGCTGATGGAGCGCTTTCTGGACGCGCTGTGGGGCGAGATCGCCCGCCGCAAGGCGATCTGCGACAACGCCGGGGTCGACGACGCCAAGGAATACAACAGCGTGCGCTCCCGGATGCGGGCCCGCGGCCAGGACCTGCCGCCGCTGCCGATGCTCGTGGTCGTCATCGACGAGTTCTACGAGTGGTTCCGCATCATGCCGACCGCCGTCGACGTGCTCGACTCGATCGGGCGCCAGGGCCGCGCGTACTGGATCCACCTGATGATGGCGTCGCAGACGATCGAGAGCCGCGCCGAAAAGCTCATGGAGAACATGGGTTATCGCTTGGTGCTCAAGGCGCGCACCGCCGGGGCCGCGCAGGCCGCGGGCGTGCCGAACGCGGTGAACCTGCCCGCCCAGGCCGGCCTGGGCTACTTCCGTCGCAGCCTCGAGGACATCGTCCGGTTCCAGGCCGAGTTCCTGTGGCGCGACTACATCTCCCGGGGATCCTCCATCGACGGCGAGGAAGCGCCCGCGCTGGTGCACAGCATCGATTACGTTCGCCCGCAACTGTTTACCAACTCGTTCACCCCGCTCGAGGTCAGCGTCGGCGGCCCGCAGCTGGAGTCGGCGCGCACCAACGGCTCCAACGGCGAGGTGCTCGAGGTGATCGAGGCCGAAGAGGACGACGAAGGGGTACGGACACCCAAGGTCGGCACGGTGATCATCGATCAGCTGCGCAGGATCGATTTCGAGCCGTACCGGTTGTGGCAGCCGCCGCTGAACGAACCCGTCGCCGTCGACGAGCTCGTCAACCGGTTCCTCGGCCACTCCTGGCAGCAGGACTACGGCAGCGCGCAGAACCTGATCTTCCCGATCGGGATCATCGACCGCCCGTTCAAGCACGACCAGCCGCCGTGGACGGTCGACACGTCGGGCCCCGGCGCCAACGTCCTGATCCTCGGGGCCGGCGGATCGGGCAAGACCACGGCCCTGCAGACGCTGATCTGCTCGGCCGCGCTGACCCACACGCCGGAGCAGGTGCAGTTCTACTGCCTGGCCTACAGCGGCACCGCCCTGACCACCGTCGCCCGGCTGCCCCATGTGGGCGAGGTGGCCGGTCCGACCGACCCCTACGGCGTGCGCCGCACCGTGGCCGAACTGCTGGCGCTGGTGCGCGAGCGCAAGCGCAGCTTCCTCGAATACGGCATCGCCTCGATGGAGGTGTTCCGGCGCCGCAAGTTCGCCGGCGAGGCCGGTCCGGTGCCCAACGACGGATTCGGCGACGTCTACCTGGTGATCGACAACTACCGGGCGCTGGCCGAGGAGAACGAGGTCCTGATCGAGCAGGTGAACCTGATCATCAACCAGGGCCCCTCGTTCGGCGTGCACGTGATCGTTTCCGCCGACCGCGAATCGGAGCTGCGGCCGCCGGTGCGCAGCGGCTTCGGTTGCCGCGTCGAGCTGCGCCTGGCCGCGGTGGAAGACGCCAAGCTGGTGCGCTCCCGGTTCGCCAAGGAAGTCCCGGTCAAGCCGGGGCGTGGCATGGTCGCGGTCAACTACGTCCGCCTGGATGCCGACCCGCAGGCCGGCCTGCACACGCTGGTGGCCCGTCCCGCGCTGGGCAGCACACCCGGCAACGTGTTCGCCTCGGACAGCATCGTGGAGGCGGTCAGCCGGCTCGCGAGCGGCCAGGCACCGCCGATCCGCCGGCTGCCCGCGCGGTTCGGCGTGGAGCAGGTGCGCGAGCTGGCCGCGCGCGACACCCGCCAGGGCGTCGGTGCCGGCGGAATCGCCTGGGCCATATCGGAATTGGACCTGGCACCGGTCTACCTGAATTTCGCCGAGAACGCGCACCTGATGGTGACGGGCCGCCGCGAGTGCGGGCGGACCACCACGCTGGCGACCATCATGTCCGAGATCGGCCGCCTCTACGCGCCCGGTGCCAGCGTCGCGCCGCCCCCGCCGGCCGGGCGCCCGTCGGCCCAGGTGTGGCTGGTCGACCCCCGCCGTCAGCTGCTGACCGTGCTGGGCCCGGAGTACGTCGAGAAGTTCGCCTACAACCTCGACGGGGTGCAGGCGATGATGGACGGCCTGTCCGCCCTGCTGGCCAGCCGCGAGCCACCGCCCGGGCTGTCGGCGGAGGAGTTGCTGTCGCACTCCTGGTGGAGCGGCCCGGAGATCTTCCTGATCGTCGACGACATCCAGCAGATGCCGGCCGGTTTCGACTCGCCGCTGCACAAGGCCGCCGCCTGGGTCACCCGGGCCTCCGACGTGGGCCTGCACGTGATCGTCACCCGCACCTTCGGTGGCTGGTCCTCGGCGGGCAGCGACCCCATGCTGCGGGCGCTGCACCAGGCCAACGCGCCGCTGCTGGTGATGGACGCCGACCCCGACGAGGGCTTCATCCGCGGCAAGATGAAGGGTGGCCCGCTGCCCCGCGGCCGGGGCCTGCTGATGGCCGAGGACACCGGCGTCTTCGTCCAGGTGGCGGCCACCGAGTTCCGCAAGTAGGGCGTGCCGCGCCGGGGTTGATCGCCGATCAGCCCCAGCGCAGCGGCAATTCCTTGAGCGCGAACGTCTTCGACGGGAACCTGATTTCCGGCGTGTAATCCGGAGGCACCGCGAAGTCGGGGATCTGCCGGAGCCATTCGTCGACGACGATGGTGAGTTCGAGGCGGGCCAGGTGCGATCCCAGGCAGCGGTGCGGGCCGCCGCCGAATCCCCAGTGCCGGTGCACCTTGCCGTCCAAAACCAGTTCGTCGGTGGATATCTCGTCGCTGCCGTCGCGGTTCACCGCGGCCATGCACAGCCGCACCGACGTGCCCGCGGGCAGCGTCATGCCACCGACGGTGACCATCCGCGTCGTCACCCGGGGGGCCACCGGGGCCGACGGCTCCAGCCGGACGATCTCTTCGATGAAAACCCTGATCTGCCTGGGATTGTCGCGCAGGGAATCGCGCAGCTGCGGTCGGCGCGCGAGCTCGAACAGGGAGAACCCGATGGCCGCGGTCACCGTGTCGAGGCCCGCCAGGATCAGCAGGTGGCTCATGCCGAGCAGCTCGAGGTCGCTGAATGCTCCGTCGCCGGTCATCACCCGGGACAGCATGTCCGAGCCCGGGTTGGCCCGGCGCCGCGCGATCGCGTCGGCGAGGTAGGCCATCAGCTCGCCCGCCTTCTCGAGGTCCTCCTTTGTCGAATAGGGCTTGTCGGAGACGATGGCGTCCTTCCAGGCGATGATGCGGTCACGATCCTCGAGCGGCAGGCCGTAGAGGTCGAGGAACACCTGGTAGGGATACAGGCTCGCGAAATCCGCCATCGCCTCGCACTTGCCCTGCTCGGCGAGCGCGGCGATCATCTCGGCGGCGTGGCGCTGCAGCAGAGGCCGGGACTCGGTCAGTCCCTGCGGGCTGAAATATGGCTGGAGGATCCTGCGGTAGCGGGTGTGTTCCGGCGGGTCGAACGCCAGCGGAACCACCGGTAGCGGGCTGCCGGGAGGTTGCAGCGCCAGCCGGGACGAGAAGACCTGCGGATTGCGCAGCGCCGCGAGCACGTCCTCGCGGCGGGTCAGATAGTAGTGGCCGTTCATGAACACCACCGGCCCGGCGTCCCGCAGCGTCTTCCATCCGACGCCGCGGTCGGCGGCCATCGGCAACTGGGAGTACTCGAGCCGCGGGAGGTGGAAGGCGCCCGGGTCGCCTTCACCGGGAGTGCTCATGAGTCTATCTCCGCGCGTCCGTTCGGTTTTCGTGGTTTGCCGCCATTGTCCCCGAACCAGCTGGGCTCGCCCGGATCCTTTCGTCACCGGTTTCCGGCGGCACACCAATATTGCACGCGCGAATATCGCACGCGCGGCAAAGGGCGCCACCCGTGTCGAACGGGACCGTCCGCGCCCGCATCGTGGGTCGCGAAACTCCTTACGGCGGACCGCGAACAGCGCGCCGAAAACGCCGCCGGACCGGGTTTATCCGCGACGCGATTTTATTGTGTGCCGGGCCGCCCGCGCGGCGGCCCCGCCCCGACCGCGGGCGTCGGGCGGCCGCCCCGTCGACGGTCGACCGCGGGTTGGCGGGTTCGTTGTCCCAGCTCATGGTCGGCGGTGCGGTTCGGTGGCGCGGGGCGCGCGCGGCGGCACCGCCGTGCCGCGGCCGCGGCCCCGGGGGGCGGCGGCCTCGGTGCCGTCGGCGACCGCCGACTTCGTCCGATCGTCGATCGGTGGCGGCGAACTAACGTGACGCAGAGCGCTTAGCCAGACGAAGCAGAGGAGGCGACACATGTCGCTCGCGCCCACACAGCGGGCGGTTTCGGGCGCGGCGGAGGCCATCGCCCCGTCGGTAGGATGGACGCTCGCGGCGGCCGCACTGGCAAGGCCGGTGCCCACCATCCGTCGAAGAAGGACAGCGCGTGAAGGTTCGCCTCGAAAAGTCCCGATGTGTCGGCCACGCCCAGTGTTACGCCGTGGATCCCGACCTGTTCCCGATCGACGAGTCGGGCTACTCGATCCTCGAGGAGCGCGAGGTGCGGCCGGAGGACGAGCGGGTGACCCGCGACGGCGTGGCCGCGTGTCCCGAGATGGCGCTGCTCATCGACGAGGAGTAGCGGCCCGCCCGGGGGCGACCCGTTGGCAAACTGCACGTGAACACTGGCGGTCGCTAGTGAACGGCGGCTGACCGGGAATGAACATTCGTTTGCCAGTTGTCGACACTTGGCCTTGCGGTTCGGCGTGTCCGCCGCAACCAGCTAATGTCGCTTTCGAGCGGCAGTTCAGGCACCAACGAGCTGTCGCTCGGTTGCTAACAGCGGGGTAGACGAGGCAAATTTGCGCATTTCGATCCTGACCGGACGGCCAAGAATCACGGCGGCGCGGAGCTTCTCCCGGCCGCTCGGGCCGGGGCGCCAATCGTGTTCGATCCCCGCGAATGGGTTTGCTGGTCCCCAGCGATGTGACCGCACCCACCATGCTTTTGCCCCGCACGACGCGATTGCCCACGCAATCACGGCCACATGAGGAGGACACGGTGTTCGACTTCGGAGCGCTAGCGCCCGAAATCAATTCCGGTCGTATCTATGCGGGCCCCGGGGCCGAGTCGATCATGGTTGCCGCGACGGCCTGGGACGAGCTCGCGGCGGAGCTGGCGACGGCGGCCAGCAGCTACAACTCGGTGCTGACGGAGCTCACCGGCGCCCCCTGGATGGGGCCCTCGTCGAAGGCGATGGTGTCGGCGGTCGCGCCCTACGTGAGCTGGCTCGGCGCGGCGGCCGGGCTGGCCGAGGAGAGCGCCAGTCAGGCGCGCGCGGCCGCCGCCGCGTTCGAGACGGCCTTCGCGATGACCGTCCCGCCACCGGTGATCGCGGCCAACCGGCTGTTGCTGATGACGCTGGTCGCCACCAATTTCTTCGGGCAGAACACGCCGGCGATCATGGCCACCGAAGCCCAGTACATGGAGATGTGGGCGCAGGACGCGACCGCCATGTACGGCTACGCGGCCGCGTCGGCGACCGCCGCGCAGCTGACCCCGTATCAACCGCCACCGAACACGACGGCGCCGGAGGGGGTCGCCGGCCAGGGCGCCGCCGTCGCCCAGGCCATCGCCGAACCGGCCGGCAGTTCCGGGCAGACCGCGGCGGCCACCGTCACCCAGCTCGTCCCGGCGGCCACGGTTCCCCAAGCGCTGCAACAACTTTCGACCGGGGTGTCGTCGACGTGGCCGTTCTCCATGATCGAAGGCCAGATCAAGGATTTCCTGACCTACGGGCTGCCCACCCCGTCCAACAACTGGCTGGGGCTGGCGCCCAATCTGTACACCCCGATCCTGAAAAACACCCTGCAGGCCTACTTCGGGGTGGGCATGGGGCAGTTCGGCGTATCGATCGGGCAGCAGCTGACGTTCGGTACCGGCACCACGGCCGGTGCGGGCGGTGCCTGGTACCCGACACCGCAATTCGCCGGCCTGCACCTGGGCACCGTGGGCGGCGGGGGGGCCGCCGCCGGCGCCCACACCTCCTCGGCGGTATCGGCGGGCGCGGGCCAGGCCGGCAAGGTCGGGCTGCTGTCGGTCCCCGCGAACTGGACGACGCCGACCTCGGAGGCGGGCGTGACCCTCGCGGCGGCCGAGGAGACTCCCGCTCCCGCCAGGGCCGCCGGGGCCGCGCCGGGCAACACCATCCTGCGGGGCGTGCCTCCCGGCGGCGTGGGCCGCCGCACCGCGGGCTACGGCTTCACCAACAAATACGGGTTCCGCTACAGCGTGCTGACGCGCCCGCCGTCGGCCGGATGACGGGAGGCGACCTGCAGTGACCGAAACGAACCACCGAGCCTGAAAGTCGAGGAGGAGATCACATGTCGTTTGTGACAACGCAGCCCGAAGCGCTGGCCGCGGCGGCGGGCAGTCTGCAGGGCATCGGCTCGGCGCTGAGCGCCCAGAACGCCGCGGCGGCGGCGCCCACGACGGGGGTGGTGCCGGCGGCCGCCGACGAGGTGTCGGCGCTGACGGCGGCGCAGTTCGCCGCGCACGCCCAGATGTATCAGGCCGTCAGCGCGCAGGCGGCGGCAATCCACGAGACGTTCGTCAACACCCTGGGCATCAGCTCCGGGTCGTACGCGGCGACCGAGGCGGCCAACGCGGCCGCAGCAGGCTAGGAGGCCAGAAATGACAATCGATTTGGGTGCGCTGCCCCCGGAGGTCACCTCCGCGCAGATCTATGCGGGGCCGGGGTCGTCGTCGCTGATGGCGGCGGCGTCGGCGTGGAACAGCATTGCCGCCGAACTGAATTCGGCCGCGCTGGCCTACGACAAGCTCATCACCTCGCTGGCCAGTGAGGAGTGGCTGGGGCCGGCCTCGGCGTCGATGGCCGCGGCGGTGCAGCCATACATGACGTGGATGACCAGCACCGCGGCGCAGGCCGAGGAGGCGGCCATCCAGGCCCAATCGGCCGCGGCGGCCTACGAAACCGTGCTCGCCTCGGTGACGCCGCCGCCGCTGATCGCCGCCAACCGCGCCGAATTGTCCCAGGCGATGGCGACCAATGTGCTGGGCCAGAACAACGGCGTCATCGCCCAGCTGGAGGCGCAATACGGCGAGTTTTGGGCGCAGAACGCCGCGGCGTTGTACAGCTACGCCGGCCAGTCGGCGGCGGCGACCAAGGTGACGCCGTACCAAAGCGCCCCGACGATCACCAACCAGGCCGGCACGGGGACCCAGACCGCCGCGGTCGCCGCGGCCCAGGCCGCCCCGGCGGCGTCGGCCCAGCAGAGCCTGCAGGGTGTCCTCACCCAAATCCAAAGCCAGCTGGGCCAACTGGCCTCCCCGAGCGGGACACAGTCGCTCGTCTCGCAGGCCCAGTCGACCAACCCGTTGCAGGAACTGTGGTTCCTCGCCACCGGCAACACGACGCTGCCCACCAACTTCGGGGCGCTGGCCAACGGCTATACGCCGTACGCGGGGTTGCTCTACAACACGGAGGGTCTGCCCTACTTCAGCATCGGCATGGGCAACAACTTCGTTCAGGTCGCCAAGAGCCTCGGGCTCATCAGCGCGCCCGCGGCCGCGGCCGCGGCGTCCGTGCCCAAGGGCCTGCCCAGCCTGGGCGGCCTGCTGGGCGGCGGCGCGGGCGCCACCGCGCACCTCGGCAGCGCGACCTCGATCGGCAAGTTGTCGGTGCCGGCCGCGTGGGCGGGGGCCGCTCCCGCGGCGGCGCCGCATGCCGCCATCCCGGTGAGCAGCATCAGCGCGGCGCCGGAGGCCGCGGCGGGACCCGGAAACCTGTTGGGCGGCTTGCCGCTGGCCGGCGCGGGCGCCGGCGGGTCCAGCGGCGCCGGACCGCGGTACGGGTTCCGGCCCACCGTGATGGCGCGGCCACCCCTCGGCGGCTAGCGGGACGGCGGCCCGCGACCCCGATGGACACCCGCGAACGCCTTACCCGCGTCCGGATTTCTCCGCCGCGGCGAGGGTCGGCGCCCGTCGACCGGACACCTCGCGCGGCCACCGGTGTGGGTGGCGGGCGCGCCGCCTCCGAACGGCGCCCGCGGGCGGCGGCTTGCGGTCGCGTGGGTCCGCCCAGCGAGCGCGCGTTCTCGCATTTGCTCCCACGCGTTTTCGCCCGCCCGGTGCTATCCTCCATACGTGCTGGCCAGCAGGCTTGCCAAGGGCGCTCCGCCCGGTTCGCCTCGACGGTTTGCTGTGACGGTCCTGTGAAGGCCAGCGGTAGGGGGCCCGACGCTGTTAGTGTGTCGTTACCAAAAGTGAATTCCCCGTGCCGTCCAGTGAACATTCGCTAACGAGCGGCTCGGGCCCAGCTTGAAACGGACGTTGTCATCTACTCTCGTGCACGAAGTGGTGCCAGAGACGACCTAGGAGGGAAATGTTATGTCGTTCGTGACCACGCAGCCGGAGGCGCTGGCCGCCGCCGCCGGAACCCTGCAGGGCATCGGCTCGGCGCTCAGCGCGCAGAACGCCGCCGCCGCCGCCCCGACGACGGGGGTTGTCCCCGCCGCCGCCGACGAGGTGTCGGCGCTGACCGCGGCGCAATTCGCCGCGCACGCGCAGATGTACCAGGCAGTGAGCGCCCAGGCCGCAGCGATTCACGAGCAGTTCGTGAACACGCTGGGGATCAGCTCGGGTTCCTACGCCGCGACGGAAGCCGCCAACGCAGCGGCCGCCGGCTGACCGGTTCACCGATTCAAATCCTGGACGAGATATTCACTCAGCCGCCGCAGGCGGCAGGGGGGACCGAATTCTTTTCTCCTTCGGTTCGGCGCAGCAGCGCAGGACCGAGCACACACAACTGAATACACATCACCGAATACACATCGCTGAATACACATCACCGAAGACACATCACCGAAGAATTACTGAGAACCACCGAGCAGCACTGACAAGCACCGACAACCAAGGAGACAGGCCGACATGGCAACACGTTTTATGACTGACCCGCATGAGATGCGGGCGATGGCGGGCCGGTTCGAGGTCCACGCGCAGACGGTGGAGGACGAGGCGCGCAAGATGTGGGCGTCGTCGATGAACATCGCCGGTGCGGGCTGGAGCGGCCA
>NZ_MVHD01000002.1 GCF_002086635.1 Mycobacterium alsense
GCATCCGATGCTGCGCCGCCGCTGCCGGGCACCGTCGAGGCGTTCATGCGCTTGGTCGAGACCGGATGGGACACCGAGGTGGCGCGCCGCCCGTACGGGCAGCACACCACCATGGTGATGCATCTCGACGTCAAGCGGCGGGTCGCGGCGCTGCATCTGGGCCCGCTGCTTTCCGACGCCGAACGCCGATACCTGACCTGTGATGCCACCTGTGAGGCGTGGTTCGAACGTGACGGCGAGCCCATCGGCGCCGGTCGGGTGACCCGGGTGATCAGCCGACGGCTTCGTCGCGCGCTCGAGCACCGCGACCGCACGTGCGCGGTCCCCGGCTGCGGGGCCACCCGGGGTCTCCACGCCCACCACATCCGGCACTGGGAAGACGGCGGTGCCACCGAGCTGGCCAACCTGGTGCTGGTGTGCCCCTATCACCACCGATCACACCACCGCGGCCTGATCACCATCACCGGACCCGCATCCGAGCTCACCGTCACCGACGAAACCGGCCGACCACTAAGCCCCGCATCGCTGGCCCGCCCACCGACGCAAGCCCCACCCACCGTCGCGCCCTGCCCCGGACCTCTCGGCGAACGCGCCGACTGGTGGTGGTACACACCCTTCCAACCCCAACCACCACCCAGCACCAACTAGACCGTTCGTCGAGTGCGCGACGCCCGTCAGCCGTGCAGCGCGCTCGACAGGGCGCGCCCCTGCAGGGCGAACAACGCCTGGGACACCGACCAATCCGGCAGCAGCGAATCGAACCCGTGACAGGTGCGCGGGAACACGTGCAATTCGGCGGAGACCCCGGCGCGCAACAGCGCCAGCGCGTAGTCGATCGCCTCGTCGCGAAACGGATCGACCTCGGCGCAGGTGATCAGCGCCGGTGCCACGCCGCGCAATTCGTCTCGCCGCGCCGGCACAGCCGATCCCGCTCCGGCGTTGTCGGGGCCCAGGTAATGCCGCCACATCTGCTCGGCCGCCTCGCCGTCGAACGCGGGACTGGTGCAGAACTCGGCCTTGGACGCGGTCTCCCGATCGTCCAGCACCGGCTGGTGCAGCAGCTGGAACGCGACCGCCGGCAGCGACCCGTCGGCGGCACCCTGCGCCAGGCACGCCGCCAGGGCGGCGCCGGCGCTGCTGCCCCCGACCGCCAGCCGCGCGGGGTCGACACCCAGCTCGGCGGCGTTGACCGCCACCCAGCGCAGCACGGCGACCGCGTCGTCGAGGGCGGCCGGATAGGGATGCTCAGGCGCCAGTCGGTAGTCGACCGAAACCACGGCGCAGCGGGCGCGCCGCGCGAGGTCCACGCACTGGCGGTGATCGGTGTCCAGGTTGCCCAGCGCGAAGCCGCCGGCGTGGCAGTAGACGACCGCAGGCGCCGGATTCTCCTGCGCCCCGCGGTAGATGCGCACCGCCACGCCGTCCGCGGTGTCGTCGTCGATCCGCACGCCCTGCGCGTCCGTGCGGTCGGCGGCCTCGCGGCGGCGCTGGTTGAACGGCTCGCGCATGAGGTGGATTGCGTCCTGCGAGAAGTCGGTGCGCGTCGTCGCCACCTCGCGCAGGGCGGGATCCAGGCGCTCCCAGCCGTCCAGCTCGGTCATCGGGCCGGTGCCTCGAAGCTGAAGTCGGCGGCCCGGAATCTGCGCGTCATCCCCCAGAAGCTACGCGGGCTGCGCGGCCACTGCGTCACCACGCGCCCGTTGGCGGTGCGGGAGTAGTTGCCGCACCGGGTGACCCACGCCGTGCCGACCATCCACTGGTCGACCTTGGCGACGAAGTCCGCAAATCCGGCGGTCCGCACCGCGACGTGCGTTTTGCCCTTGCGCCGCAGGTACTTCAGCGCGCGCACGACGTAGCGCGCCTGGGCCTCGAGCATGAAGATCACGCTGTTCGACCCGACGGTCCGCCGGGTGCCGCCGACGCCGTCCTCGCGGTCGAAGATGGCGAAGTCGCGAAACCCAGCCCGCGACAGCGGGATTCCCAGGGCCAGGGCGCCCCGTCCGGCACCGATGATGCCGACCGTGGGGGGCGTCATCGGATCTGCAGGCATTGCCCGCCGTCGACGACCAGCTCCGAGCCGGTGATGAAGGACGCCGCGTCGGAGACCAGAAACGCGACGGCGTCGGCGATCTCGGCCGGCTGCCCGATCCGCCCGAAGGCCGACGATGCGGCGAGCCTCAGCTGGGTGGCGTCGTCGAGCATCGGGGTCGCGACGGGTCCCGGGAACACCGCGTTGACCCGGATGCCGAGCGGGGCCAGTTCGGCGGCGGCGGTCTGGGTCAGGCCGCGCAGCGCCCACTTCGCCGAGCCGTAGGCGCCGTGGCTGGGGAAGGGCCGGATCGCCCCGGTGCTGCAGATGTTGACGATCGCGGGGCCGCGTGCCGCGCGCAGCTGCTCGAGCGTCGCCCGGATGCCGAGGAACGCCCCGAAACAGTTGACCCGCCAGGAGCTTTCGAATCCCTCGGCGGTCTCGTCGGCCAGCGACGCCCGGTGCAGCACGCCCGCGTTGTTGACCAGCGCGGTCAGCGCGCCGAATCGCTCCACCGTGGCTCCGACGGCCGCCTCCCATTGCTCCTCGGCGGTGACGTCCAGCGGGATTCCGATGACGGCCTCGTCGCCCAGCTCGTCGACCGCGGCGGTCAGCTCGTCGGCCCGCCGATCACAGGCGGCCACCGAAAGGCCCAGCGCGCGTAAGCGTTTCGCGATCTCCCAGCCTTGCCCCCCGGCGGCTCCGGTCACCAGCGCGACGCGTCCGGTCACGGCGACGCCACCTCCGGGCTGTCGCACAGGCCGCGGCTGGTGACGAACTGGCAGCGCCGCCGCCGGAAACGCCAATGCCCGTCCACCCGGGCCAGCTCGTCGTCGTAAATCGCGGGCCGCAGGTGCAGGTCCCCGGCCCTGACGAATAGCACCTGCGAGCGGGCCGTGGCCGTGTCGTCGCCGACCTCGATCCGCGAGACCCCGGTCAGATGCAGGCCGCGGGGCGCGTCCCGGAACATCTGGCCGATGCCCTCATGACCGGCGAAAGTCCGGCCGTAGACGACGAATTCCCCGTCGGCGGCGAACAACGCGAGGCACGCGTCGACGTCCGCGGTGTCCAGGGCGAGGGCGTAGTCGGCGATGAGCCCGCGGATCGAGGTTTCGTCTTCGGTCATCGCCCGGTCGCCTCCCGCAGGTGCTCGGTCGCCCCGCGGCGCAGCGCCTGGGATTCGGCGGCCAAGGTGATCATCCGGATTCCCAGCTTCGCCATGGCGCGGCCCGTCTTGCCGTCCCCGGCGTGAATGCCGGTGACCAGCCCCGCCTCAGTGGCCGCCCGATGGATGGTCACGACGGCGTCCAGCACCGCAGGATGCTTGGTCGCGCCAACCACGTCCACGCCCATCGACAGGGCCAGGTCGGCGGGCCCGACGTAGAGTCCGGCGAGCCCGTCGACGGCGCAGATCTCGGCCAGACCGGACAGCGCCGCGGCCGTCTCGATCATCGCGAACACGCTCACCCGCGATTCCAGCGCGGCGGGGTCGTGGCCCAGGTCGGCGCGCAGCGGGCCGAAGCTGCGGATGCCCGCCGGCTGGTGGCGGGTGGCGGCCACCGCGGCGGCGGCCTGTTCGGCCGACTCGATCATCGCGATGACGACGGCGTCGGCGCCGGCGTCCAGCACCCGCCCGATCGGCGCCGCGTCGGCGTTGGGCAGGCGTACCACGGTGCCGATGGGCAGGTGCTCGATGCGCCGCAGCGCCCGGGCGATCCCGGCGTCGTCGAGGTAGCCGTGCTGGGCGTCGAAACCCACGTAGTCGTAACCGGCCCTGGCGAATTCCTCGGGTCCGAGCAGCGTCGGCCCGGTGATCCAGCCACCCCAGATCGGGGTGGCCCGGCCCAGCGCCCGCTGCAGGTTGCTCGCCGAATTCTCCGCCATCGTCATTGTCCGATCGCGATCTTGATGCGTTCCGGGTCGGGCCGGGAGGCCAGCTCGAACGCCGCCTGGACGTCGTCAACCCCGAAGGTGTGGGTGAGGTAGGTGCCGAGCAGCTCGGGGTGCTCGGCGGCGAACTTGCCCGCGAGTTCCAGCATCCGCCGCCGCTCCAGCGTCACACCGGATTTCAGCGTCAGGTTGTTGCGCAGCATGTGGCGCATGCTGATCGGGTAGGCGTCGTCATCGGCGACGCCGAAGTAGAAGACGGTCCCGCCGGGCGCGGCGGCCTGAATGGCGTGCCCCAGGGTGGCCACCTGGTGCCCGACGGCCTCGATGACGACGTCGGCGCGGTCGCCGGGGGCCAGCTGGCTGACCCACCGGTCGCTGGTGGCGCGCACGGGGTCGTCGACCCCGAACGCCGTTGCGTGGCTTGCCCGGTCGACGGGGTCGACCCCGGTGACGCGCCGGGCGCCGGCCGCCTTGGCGACGTAGGAGAACAGCAGGCCGATCGAGCCCTGCCCGATGACGGCGACGTGGCGGCCCGACAGGTCCGGCAGTTGCTCGCAGGCGTAGAGGACGCAGGCCAGCGGCTGCAGGCCGATGGCCCGCGCCGGGGTCAGCGCGGGGTCGTAGGGAAGCAGCATGTTGCCATCGCTGACCACGCGTTCCATCAGCCCGTCGAAGCCGGACGCCCAGCCCACCACGCGGTCGCCGGGGCGGTGCTCGGGGTGGCGGCTCGCGATCACCTCCCCGGCGACCTCGTGGATCGGGAACCCGTCCTTCTCGGCGGCGCCGCTGCCGTCGTCCCCGGGCAGCCGGCCCCGGTTACCGCGAAAGGCCGGCAGGTCGCTGCCGCACACGCCCGCCGCCGAAAACCGCAGCAGGACTTGGCCATCGGTCAGCTGTTCGGGTGTGCGGTCGGGGATCGACGTCCGTTCGAACAGGTAGGGCGCGACGATCCGGTAGGACCACACGTCAGACCTCCACCGGGATCTTGTTCCATCCCCACTGGAAGCTGGACGGCAGCCGGGTGGCGGCGTCGCCGTTGATCGCGTAGTCGGGGACGCGGCGCAGCCATTCGCCCAGCAGCACATCGATTTCCAGCCGCGCCAGGTGGTAGCCGATGCAGAAGTGCTGGCCCCGGCCGAAGGCCAGCGAGCGGCGGATGGGACGGTTCCACACGAAATCGTCGGGGTCGGGGTACTCCCGCTCGTCGCGGGCGGCCGACGCCAAAAGGGTGATGATCCGCTGGCCGGGCCGGATCGTCTGGTCGTGAATCGCGAAGGGCTTCCGCGCCGTTCGGGCGAACCACTGCGCCGGCGCGCAGAACCGGATCATCTCCTCGCGCACGATCGGCACGTTGGTGTCGGGATCCGCGCACACGGCGGCCATCTGGTCGGGCCGCCGGCCGAGCTCCCATAGCCCGTGGGCGACGATCTTGGGGACCGTCTCGGTCCCGCCGATGAAGATGCACAGCATCTGGGTGGCGACCTCGACGTCGTCGAGCGCGCTGCCGTCGGGCAGGCGATATCCGAGCAGGCCGTCCACAATGGGGAGGCCCGGCAGCCCGTCTGATTCGGCGCGGCGGCGCCGCACCGAGGGCACCAGGTATTCGAAGTAGTTGGGCCGCGACTCGGCGGTATCCACGCCCACCCCCGGCTCCGCGAGGCTGCCGGCGTTCACGGCCGCCAGCACCCGCGGCGCGAGATCGGTTGGGATACCCAGCAATTCGCACACGACGGAGGCCACCACGATCCCGCCATAGTCCTGGGTGAGGTCGAACGACCCCCGCGGCAGCAGGAGGTCGAGGCGTTCGTTGGCCAGCGCGCGGATCCTGCCCTCGAGCGCGGCGACGGACCTGGGCCGCAGCGGCTGGGAGTGGGCCCGGCGGATCGCGCCGTACAGCTCGGCGCCGAACACGGCGTGAAACGGCAGCGGGTGCAGCGGCGGGTCGTCGACCGGCCCGGCGTTGTGCTTGGCCAACACCGACGCGGCGGGCAGCGTGCCCTCCGAGGCGACGAACGTCCCGTCGTTGACCTCCAGCACCCGCCAGATGTCGTCGAAGCGCGACAGCGCGTAGGTGTCCCACTGCGGCATGTAGTACACGGGGTGCTCGTCGCGCAGGGTTCGGTAGTACGGCAACGGGTTTGCCATGACGTCCGCGTCGAACGGGTCGTACCGGAAGTTCACTGCAGTGGCGAGGGCGGTAGGGCCTGCAGGATGGAGTCTTCCCAGCCGTCGCGCAGGGCGGGCGCCACGCTCATCCAGGTGACGATCTCGGCGGGCGGGCTCTCCTTCCAGGACGGGTAGTGATTGGCGAAGCACTCCCAGCCGCCGTCCAGCGCCCAGTAGTGGATGACTTCGTTGTAGCGGAAGGTGGTGGTGAACGAGCCCAGCCAGCGCTTGCCGGTGCGCTCGGACCAGGGGACGTAGAGCCGCTCCAGCTCGCGGATGTAGTCGTCCTGGCGGCCCGGCTTGGTCTGCATGATCTCCTGGATGACCAGCGGCGCAGTGAAATTGGACTCGCGCAGCTGGGCCAGCGTCTTGTTGCTGGGGCCGGGGTACATGATCCGGCCCTCCCCCGAGGCGCCGGTATCGGCCAAAAACGCCGACCACTTGGCCGCCGCGGCCTCGTGGCTGCCGCCGCGGGCCTGCGCGGCGCCGATCCTGGCGTAGTCGGCGAACCCGTCGACCTCCCAGATGATCGTCACCTGCGGCCAGTGGCCGTTGTAGGGGGTGGTCTCCCAGATCGCGAACAGCCGGGCGCCGAGCTCGTCCATCATCGGCTGGTAGGTGCCGGTGAACGCCTCGGTGAAGCCGTCGGCGCGCCCGGATCCCAGCGAGATCGTCTCGTGCAGGTAGAGCAGTGTGTGGCCGTAATACTTCTTCATGGACTAGTCGAGCGGGATCAGCCCGGAGTCGACCGGCAAACGCGAGACCTTGTCGCACAGCAGCGGCTCGGTGGGATCGACCGTGTCGCAGTCAATTTCGGCCGCCGCCAGCGCGTGGCCCTTGAATCGGCGCGCCGCCGCGCTGAGCACATGCTGGGCCCGTGTCATGGCGCGGTTGACCGCCAGCGGCCAGCCGTCACCCCACAGTGCGACCTCGGTCAGCCGGTCGTCGAGGCACTCGAGCACCTTGTCCCGCACCTGCGCGTCGGCGGCGAACGCCTCGGCGCTCACCGCCAGGCTGTGGGTCGTCGAGCCCGCCGAGGCCGCCTGCGGGTCCAACGCCCGCACCCCGAGGATGCGCAGCGGGCGGGTGTCGCAGCCGTGCGGCAGCAGCATGTTCACTTGCCAACCGGCCATCACCCGGTCATAGAGGAAGCCGCCGGCCGATCGCACGACGTCGGCGGGGCTGGACGCGACGACGTCCAGCCGATATCGCAGACCCTCCCCGTCCGCGCGGGCCGCTCGTGCGGCGGCAACCCGGCTGTTGTGGCTGATGTCGATCGTTGGAGTGGCCATCAATCCGTTCCTCACCGCCGCACGTCGGGCGCGTTGGCGGCACTGCAGGGTTTGACATGGGCGTGTTGTCACCCGACAGCGTGACACTTCGGGCCAAATTTGTAAAGGTGCCTAGCCTGCGGATTGCCCGCCTCGCCGGGCCTTGAGTTCGGCGAGAACCTCGTCGGTGTGCTGCCCCAGCTGCGGCGCCACCCAGCGGGGCGCCCACGGGGTGCCGTGGAAGTCCGCCGGCGTGGCCACCATCGCGACGCCGCCGTCGGCATCGGGGACCACGGGGACGTCGATGATCCCGCCGGCGGCGTGGAACTGCTCGTCGGCCACCACGTCCTCGAGCGCGTTGACCGGCGACCAGAACAACTCGGGTTCGCCCGCGAAGATCTGCGCCCACTCGTCGAGTGGGCGCGTCGCGAAGATCGCGTCCAACTCGGCGATGAGCTGCACCGCGTTGGCCGCGCGGGACCGGGCGTCGCCGAACCGGGGGTCGTCGTCGCCCCAGCCGGGGCGCCCCACCGCCCGGCACAGCGCGGGCCAGTGCCGCTCGGCCTCCAGCCCGACCAACCAGAACCGCCGCCCGTCCCCGGCGGTGTAGTTGTTCATGCACGGGTTGCCCATCGTTTCGCGCTGCCCGATCGCGATCGGCTGGCCGGTCAGCAGGTAGGTGTTGAGGTCGAAGCTGACGGTGTAGGCGCCCTGGCGGTACAGCGAGGTGGTCACCAGCTGGCCGGTGCCGGTGCGGTCGCGGGCCAGCAGCGCCGCGCACACGGCCGCGGCCAGGGTCATGCCCGCCGAGTGGTCGCCCATGCCGCCGCGCTGGAACGGTGGCGTGTCGCCAGGCCGGGTCAGCAGGTGGGCCACGCCCGCGCGCGACCAGAACGCGGCCACGTCGTAGGCGGCGCGGTCGGCGTCGGGGCCGGTCTCGCCGTACCCGGTGATCAGGCCGTAGACCAGACGCGGGTGGCGCACCGACACCGACTCGAAGTCGAGGCCTAGGCGTTGCAACGCGCCGGGGCGCACGTTGGTCAGGAAAACGTCTGCGTCCGAAAGCAATTCGAACGCGGTGGCGCGGCCCTCGTCGGTGGTCAGGTCCAACACGACGCTGCGCTTGGAGCGGTTGTCCATCTCGAACGGCGGGTTGACGCCCAGGTCGCAACCCAGCATCTTCCCGAACAGCCGCCCGGGGTCGCCGGTCGGCGGCTCGATCTTGATGACGTCGGCGCCCCAGTCGGCCAGGATCCCGCCGGCGGCCGGTCCGGCCACCCACACCCCGAGCTCGACGACCTTCAAGCCTTCCACCGGTCCCGCCATGGCTAACTTCCTACCCTGTGGTGCGGCCGAGTCTCCCAACCGGGGCACACGGTTGGCGTCCCCGTCCCGCGGCCGCCGGTCAAGCGGCCTCGACCAAGAGCACGCTCGCCGACGATTCGCCGGCCAATCGGCCGAACCGCGTAATTCCGCGGTGGCGGGGGCGTACCTACGCGTGCCGTCACCGCAACTATCGGCGATTTCGCCGATGTTTCGGCGGCATATGTCGCCGCATGCTGGCTAGCATGAGCGAAAGTAGCTGGAGCGACGTGAACATGAGCGAGCTTCCGACGGGAACCGTCACGTTGTTGCTGGCCGACGTCGAGGGGTCGACCCGGTTGTGGGAAACCCAGCCCGAGGCGATGACGGCCGCGCTGGCTCGCCTTGACCGGATGCTGTCCGACGCGGTCGCCGCTCGCGGCGGGGTGCGGCCCGTCGAGCAGGGGGAAGGCGACAGCTTCGTCATCGCGTTCGCGCGCGCTGCCGACGCGGTTGCCTGCGCGTTGGACTTGCAACGGGCGCCGCTGGCGCCCATCAAGCTACGCATCGGGGTCCACACCGGTGACGTGCAGCTGCGCGACCCAACCAGTACACAGGGCAACTACATCGGCCCGACGATCAACCGCACGGCCCGGCTTCGCGACCTCGCCCACGGCGGGCAGACGGTGCTGTCGGGCGCGACGGAACCGCTCGTCGTCGACCAGCTCCCGCCGGATGTCACGCTGACGGACCTCGGCTTTCACCCGTTGCGCGACATGCCCCGCCCCGAGCGGGTGGTGCAGCTGTGCCACCCGGACCTTCACAATGACTTCCCACCACTGCGCACCGCCAATGTCCTTGCGACCGAACGTCTTCCGATGCAATTGACGAGTTTCATCGGGCGCCGGACGGAAATGAGCGAGATTCGTCGCGCACTTGCCGAGCATCGGCTTGTCACGCTGACGGGCGCGGGTGGAGCGGGCAAGACGCGGCTGGCGGTGCAGATCGCCGCCGACATCGCCGGTGAGTTCGCCGACGGGGTTTGGTACGTCGACCTGGCGCCGATCACCGACCCCGAACTCGTACCCTTCGCCGCGACCCGCGCGCTGGGTATGCCCGACCAGCCCGGCCAATCGACGATGGAGGTGCTGCGGCGCTTCATTCGCGACCGCCAGATGCTGGTGTTGCTCGACAACTGTGAACACCTGCTCGATGCGAGCGCCGCCTTGATCACCGACCTGTTGCGTGTGTGCCCGGCGTTGACGCTGCTGACGACGAGCCGCGAACCGATCGGGGTGGGCGGTGAGGTGAGCTGGCGGGTGCCCTCGCTGTCGCTCACCGACGAAGCGGTTGAGCTGTTCGGCGACCGCGCCCGCCGAACCAAGCCCGAATTCCGAGTCACCCCCGAGATCAACGACACCGTCATCGAGATCTGTCGACGGCTCGACGGCCTGCCACTGGCCATCGAACTTGCCGCCGCCCGCGTCCGCGCTCTGTCTCCGACGGAGATCCTCGACAGCCTGCGCGACACATTCCGGCTGCTGACCGGCGGTGCCCGCACCGCGGTGCGTCGCCAACAAACCTTGCAGGCCTGTGTGGATTGGTCGCACGCGTTGCTGTCCGAACCAGAACAAGTGCTGTTCCGAAGGCTGGCGGTGTTTCTCGGCGGGTTCGATCTCGGCGCCGCCCAGGCCGTGGCCGGCGGGGGCGACCTGGGGCGATTCCAAATGCTCGACCAGCTGACGCTGCTGGTCGACAAGTCGCTGTTGGTCGCCGAGGTCGGCAAGCACGGAACCCGGTATCGCCTACTCGAGACCGTGCGCCAGTACGCGCAGCAAAGGCTCGGCGAATCCCGCGAAGGCGACGAGGTGCGTGCTCGCCACCGCGACCACTACATCGCGATGGCCCACCTCCTCGATGCTCCGGCGGGCTCCGGCCACGACCGCCGCATCGAACAGGTCGAGGCCGACATCGACAACCTGCGGGCGGCCTTCGCCTGGAGCAGGGAAGGCTCGAACCCCGGCCACGCGCTGACGCTCGCGGCGGCGTTGCTACCGCTTTGGGTGACACGGCGCCGCATGCAGGAGGGACTGGACTGGCTCGATGCGGCCCTTGCCGATGCGGACACCGAGGGTGCCGAGGAATCGGTGGCCCGCGTACGGGCGTCGGCCGCCAGGGCCGCCCTGCTGGGATTCACGGGAATGGCGGTCGATCTCGACACCGAGCGGATCCTGGCATCGGCGCGCGAGGTTGGCGATCCGGCGGTCGTGGCGCGGGCCCTGACCGCATGCGGTTGCTTCGCCAACGACAACCGAGAGGGAGGTGACGCGTACTTCGACGAGGCGGCCGACCTCGCCCGTGGCATCGGCGATTTCTGGTGGCTGGGACAAATCCTCTTCTTACAGGCGTCGTTCGCCGTCCTGTTCGGCGAACTGGACGTGGCGGAGGCAGCCGCCGAGGAAGGAAATCGGATCGCCGAAAACATGGCCGCCGGCGCCTTGTCACGCCAATTCCGGTACATCTTCGCCTGGACACGGATCCTGCGCGGTGACCTGACCACAGCGCTCGGTCAGCTGCACAAATTGGACGAGGAGCTGACCGCGGCGCGAGATGGATTGTTCTGGGTGCACGTGCCGGCGTGTGAAGCGATGGTGCTGGCCTACCAAGGACACACGGAGCTGGCCCGCAAAACCGTTGAAGGGGCCCTGCAACGCGCGTCCGACTCCTTTCACGCCCACCTCGCCACCGTGCACTCGGCCTTCGGCTATGTCCACCTGGCCGCGGGCGACGCCGCGGCAGCGTGGCAGGCGCTCGAAGCGGGGCGCGAGATCACCGGAATGTACGTCCAACTGGCCTCCCTGTACATCTGGGCGGCGCTGGCCCCGCTGGCGTGCGGCGATCTCGCCGCGGCCCGCCGCTGGGCGGACGACGTGGTGGCGGCGACCAGGACGTGGTGTCTGGCCGCAGCATTGACCTCCCGTGCGCGCGTAAGGATCGCGGAGGCCGAACTCGATGCGGCCGAGCGCGATTCCTTCGACGCGCTGGACGTGGCCGCCCGCCTCGGCGGCAACCTGATCGTTCCGTTCGCGCTCGACTGCCTCGCCGGCGTGGCGGGCGATTCGGGCGACCATACGCGCGCCGCGCGACTGTTCGGCGCCGCGGACGGGGCCCGTCGGCACATGGGCATGGCGCGCTTCAAGGTCCTGGAGATCGAGGATGCGAAACAGATGGCGGCGCTCCGTGAAGCCATGGGCCAGAACGATTTCGAGGCCGCGTGGGCCGAGGGCGCGGCATTGTCCATCGAGGACGCGATCGCCTACGCGCAACGCGGCCGCGGTCAACGCAAACGCGCAAGCACCGGCTGGGCATCGCTGACGCGCGCGGAGCTCGACGTCGTGAAACTCGTCAACGAGGGCCTGGGCAACAAGGACATTGCCGCACGCCTCTTCATTTCACCGCGCACGGCACAGGCCCACCTCACCCACATCTTTGCCAAGCTGGGACTGCGTTCCCGGCTGCAACTCGCGCAGGAGGCCGCTCGGCACGCATAACAGCCCCCGGCCCGCGCTAGGTTGAAATCGGGCAGGCTCGTAACGCATCGGGAAGGAACGCCATGTCCCTGGTAGCCGGGCGAGGGCCGCTGAGCGCCGATCCCGCCGGGCGGTTTTCCCCGCCGGTGCCCGACGGTGTCGTCTACGTCGAGCCGCACCCGCGGCGCGTGCAGGCCATCCGCGACGGGCGCGTGGTGCTCGACACCGAGCGGGCGCTGCTGGTGCACCGGCGGGGCCGCCCGCTGAGCTACGCGTTCCCCGTCGACGAGGTCGCCGGCCTGCCCACCGAGCCCGAGCCCGAGGCGCCGGGCTTCGTCCACGTCCCGTGGGACGCCGTCGACACCTGGCTGGAGGAGGGCCGCGAACTCGTCCACTACCCGCCCAACCCCTACCACCGCATCGACTGCCGGCCGACGAAGCGGCGCCTGCGCGTCTCGGTCGCCGGCGCGGTGTTGGTGGACACCGACGACACGGTGATCCTGTTCGAGACCGCGCTCGAGCCGCGGCTCTACGTCGACCCGGCGCATGTGCGCACCGACCTGCTGCGCGCGTCGGAGACCTCGAGCTACTGCAACTACAAGGGCTTCGCGACGTACTGGTCCGCCGTCGTCGGCGGGCAAGTAATCGACGACGTCGCGTGGAGCTACGCGGATCCGCCCCCGGAAAGCCTGCCCGTCAAAGGGTTTCTGAGTTTCGACGCCGCCCGCTGCGACGTCGCCGCCGAACTGCCGCGCACCTAGCCGTAGCTCGGTCGTCCCAGCTTGAGCTCGTGCTGGGCGATCATGTTGCGGAACACCTCCAGCGTCCCGCCGTAGATGCCCATCGGCAGCGCCAGCCGGAAGAGCTGCTCCGTCGCGCCCTCGTCGGCCGAACCCGCGGCGTCCGTCGGCAACGCCGACACCGCCCCCACGAGGTCCATCAGCTCCGGGGAGACGTCGCGCATCGTTTGGGCCAGCGCGACGCGACCGAACATGCCCGGGGTGGACAGCGCCGCCTCGATCCGGGCGACGCTGCGCCCCAGTCGATACTTCACCGCCTCGGAGGCGGTGCCGCCGACGATGCCCGCGACCTTGTCCACCGCCTCGCCCATCAGCCGGCCGTGCTCGCTCATCGCCGCGATGTTCTGCAGCCCATGGCTTTCCGCGTCCACCAGGCCGTGCTCGGAGTCCAGCGCCGAGCGCATCACCGTCCAACCACCGTTCACCTCGCCGATGCGGTAGAGGTCGTCGACGCGCACGTCGCTGTAGTACACGATGTTGGTGCGGTCGCCGTCGAGCGTGCGGATGGGCTGGATCTCGATGCCCGGCGTGTCGAGTGGCACCAGGAACATGGTGAGGTTCTTGTGTTTCGGCCCCTGCGGGTCGGTGTTGGTGAGCAGGAAGACGTACCTGGCGTTCTGCGCGTTCGAGGTGAACATCTTGGAGCCGTTGATGATCCAGGTCGGGCCGTCGCGGACCGCCCGGGTCTTGCACGTGGCGACGTCGGAGCCGCCCTCGGGTTCGGTGTAGCCCAGGCAGAGCCGGATCTCGCCGGACAGCACCCCGGGCAACACCCGCGCCGTGAGCTCCGGCGCCCCGAACTGGCGCACCAGCTTCGCCACCACGGAGGTGGTGCCCCAGTGGTACCACGGGGTGTGGGCACGACCGATCTCGAGCTCGAAGATGCGCCGGCGAACGGGGCTGAACCCGCCCTCGGACTCCAGCTTCCAGTCCGAGGCCAGGTACCCGGCCTCGCCCAACGCCAGATGCACTTGCTCGTCGAAGTTTTCGCCGAACTCCCGCTGCCGCTGCAGCACCTCCTCGGTGACGTGCTTGGCCAGGAACGCGCGGAGCTCGTCGAGGAAGACCTGGTCCTCGGCGCCGAGTTCGACCGGTGAGAAGTCCATCTACATCGCTTCGATCACGTCGGCGCGGAACCGGTCGAGGGTTTCCAGCGCGTGCGCTAGGCCGTCACCGGGCAGGTGGACGCTCACCCACGTCACCCCCAGGGCCGCAAGCTTTTCCAACCCCCCGAGGTACGCGTCGGCGTTGAACTCGTCGCCGGCGGGGCTACCGCCCTCGAAGTTGGTGAAGGTGACGTCGATCGTCGAGAAGTCCCGGCCCGCCGCGTCGCACCGACGCCGCAGATCGTCGATGCCCTCGGTGAGGCGCTGCACCGAGTCTATGACGGCCGTGCCCGCGGTCTGGGCCAGCTGCGGCGGGGCGGGAAACGGGCACCAGCCGTCGCCGTACTGCGCCACCCGCTGGCGAGCGGCCGCCGTGTTGCCGCCGATCCAGATCGGCGGGGGACTGGCCGGCCGCGGATGCGCGGTGATCCCGCGGGCGCTGAAATGCCTTCCCTCGAAGGAGATGTCGTCACCCGACCATATCGCGCGGATCACCTGCAGCGCTTCCTCGAACAGGTCGGCGCGCTCGTCGTAGCTCACCCCGAGCGCCGCGAATTCCCGCCTGAGGTAGCCCACCCCGACGGCCAGCGTGAAGCGCCCGCCCGAGAGCAGATCCAGCGTGGCACCGGACTTGGCCACCACGAACGGGTTTCGATAGGGCAGCACGACGATGTTGGGAATCAGGCGCAGGGTGGTGGTGCGGGCCGCGGCGAAACCCAAAGCGACGAAGGGATCCACCGCGTCGTGGCCCCCGGCGTCCAGCCAGCGCTGCGAGGGCGCCGGGTGATCGGTGAAGCCGAACCCGTGGATCCCCGCCGCCTCGGCCGCCGCCGCGACCGTCGCGATGCCCTCCCCCGCAACCAATTCCGGGTTGTACGGATGGGTGTGCATCGGGTGGGTGAAGGCGAAGCGCATGGCGTCAGAACCGGGCGCTGGAATCGATCGCCGTGTCGCTGGTGCGCAACGGCCGGATAAGGGCCTCCTGGGCGAAGGACGCCAGCAGCTCGCCCTCCTGCGCGTGCACGGTGCCGCGCACGTACGACATCCCCGCACCGACCTGGGTGCTCTCGTGGGTGTAGAGCAGCCACGCGTCCCAGCGCACCGGCTCGTGGAACGCGACCGAGATCGTCATCGGCGCGGTCGAGACGGTGAGGTGCGCCTGGGCGGTGCCGATGCCGGGATGCGCCCGCATGGTGGTGGAGATCCCGAGATGGCCGGTGAAGTAGGCGACCAGAGCCTTGGCCAGGTCGTCGCGGGTGGGGATCGTGTCGTAACGCAGCCACGCGTAGAGCTCCGGCGGCCCGACCTCGTCGGGGCTGTTGACGTCGACGACGTCGACCAGGCGCAGCTCCCGCCCGGCCATCGGCATCTCCGACAGGTGCGCGTCGGCCGGCGCGGCGACGTCGGGGCGCGGCAGGTGGTGGCGGATCACGTCCCCGGTCGGGACGTCGGCCAGCACGGTGATGCTCAGGCAGCGCCGCCCGTTCTGGTGCACGGCGACCACCGCCGTGGCGGTGGACCGGCCCTCGGCGACCACGTCGAGGACCAACTCGATCGGCGGGCCGACGGCCACGGCGCGGGAGAACACGGCGTGCGCGGAACGCACCGACTTGTCCGGAAATCGTTTGGCCACCGCGACAATCGCCTGGGCGAGCACCTGGGTGCCCTCCACCACCTGGCGGCCGTCCCCGACGTCGGCGCCGGTTTCGGCGGTGAACCGGTCCTGCCCGTCGGCGTGCACGTCGAACAGGTCCAGCAGGCGCGGCACGGTCCACTCGGTCGGCGTCGATTCCTCGGAAGTCTTGGTCAAATCCGTTCCACCTCTCGCGCTCGCGGCTCAGGGCTCAGCGTGACACTTTGTGCAAGATTTGTAAAGCTTGGCTAACGACATCCCCGCGGCCGGGCGCGCGGGATCGGCGCGATTGACACCGGCACACGTCGTGCATGACACTTTTGCGGTGTTTTGTAAAGCGGAGGGCCTGGTCGAGGGGGTGCGCGGATGATTCCCGAGCCCCTGGCCAAGGGATTCTGCTTCGGTGAGGGACCGCGCTGGTTCGAAGGGCTGCTCTGGTTCTCCGACATGCTGGGCGAAGCCGTGCACACCGCGGACATGCGCGGCTCGCTGACCACGCTGCCGCTGCCCGGGCAGTCGCCGTCGGGCCTGGGGTTTCGTCCCGACGGGTCGCTGCTGATCGCCTCGGCGGAGAACCGCCAGGTGCTGCTCTACGACGGCGAAACGGTGGTCACCGTCGCCGACCTCGCCGATCGGACCGAGGCCAACCTGGGCGACATGGTCGTCGACGACGCCGGGCGCGCCTACATCGGATGCCAGGCGTTCTCCGGCGGCGCGATCATCCGCCTCGACGCCGACGACAGCCCCAGCGCCACCGTCGTCGCCGAGGACCTCGATTTCCCCAACGGCATGGTGATCACCCCCGACCGCAAGACGCTGATCGTCGCCGAATCGACGGGCCGCCGGCTGACCGCGTTCAGCATCGGCGCGGACGGCGGGCTGGGCGGCCGGCGGGTTTTCGCCGACGGCCTGGACGGCCCGCCCGACGGCATCGCGCTGGACGCCGAGGGCGGGGTGTGGGCGGCGATGACGCTGGCCCACGAGTTCGAGCGGATCGTCGAGGGCGGGGCCGTGACCGACCGCATCGACATGGGTGAGCGGGTGCCCATCGCGTGCGCGCTCGGCGGCCCGGCGCGGCGCACGCTGTTCCTGCTGTCGAGCACCGACGCTTATCCCCGGCGGCTGGTGGGCACCCGGCTCTCGCGGCTGGACGCCGTGACCGTCGACATCCCGGGCGCGGGCCTGCCCTGACGAAAGGTGCACGATTGACCGACGCGTACTACGAGCTCATCGACCAGGCCGACGCGCTGGGCGAAAAGTTCCGGGCGACCGACCTGGCGCGCGGCACCTGGTCGGCGGCGATCCAGCACGGCGGGCCGGTGTCGGCGCTGCTGGTGCGGGCGCTGGAGCGCTGCGCCCAACGCGACGACACCCGCCTGGCGCGGGTCGTCATCGACCTGCTGGGCGGGGTGCCCGCGGAGGGCGACCTGTGGGTCAGATCGCAGGTGCAGCGCGGCGGCAAACAGATCGAGCTGGTCGGCGCCGAGCTGCTGGCCCCGGGCCCCGACGGCCAACCCCGGCCGGTGGCGCGCGCCACCGGCTGGCGGTTGCAGCGGCTGGACACGCGGGCGCTTTCCCACTCCGCCGCGCCGCCGCCCCGGCCGCGCGGCGCGGCCTACGACCGCAACCTCACGGCCAGGGACTGGGACCGCAACTACGTGCACAGCCTGGAGTGGCTGTGGCTGACCGAGCCGCTGAGCGAAGGCCCCGGGGAATCCTGGATCAGACCGACCGTGGACCTCGTCAACGGCGAGACCATGACCCCGCTGGAGCGCCTGTTCGCGGTGGCCGACTGCGCCAACGGCATCGGCAGCAAGCTCGACATCAGCAAGTGGACGTTCCTCAACACCGACCTGGCCGTGCACGTGTTCCGGGTTCCCGACGGCGACTGGATCGGCATCCGCGCGGAAACCAGCTACGGGCCCGACGGCGTCGGGACGACGGTCGGCACGCTGTTCGACGAGCGGGGCGCGGTGGGCGCCATCCAGCAGTGCGTGCTGGTGCGCGGGCGCCCGCCCAAGCCCGGGCGGGAAGCGAAAACACCGTGACACGCCCGCCCTACTTCGTAAAGATTCAGATATGAGCCGGCCGGCCCCAGCGGCAGAGTTCGACACCTCGACGCGTCAGCGCATCCTCGACGCCACCGCCGAGGTGCTCGGCCGCAACGGCAAGACCAAGCTCAGCCTGTCGGAGGTGGCCACCCAGGCGGGCGTCTCCCGGCCCACGCTCTACCGCTGGTTCGCGTCGAAAGAGGAGCTGCTGACGGCGTTCTCGCAATACGAGCGACAGACCTTCGAAAGCGGCTTGGTCAAGGCCACCTCGGGGCTGAAGGGCGCCGACAAGCTCGACGCCGTGCTGCGGTTCATCGTCGAGTACCAGGATTCGTACTCGGGCGTGCGCATGGTCGACGTGGAGCCCGAGCACACCATCGCGCAGTTCTCGCGCGTCATCCCGCAGATGCGCGCCGGCCTGCAGCGCCACCTTTCCGGACCCAACGCCGCGGTGAAGGCGGCGACCGTGATCCGGATCGCCATCTCGCACTACATCGTTCGCAGCGACGACGCCGACCAGTTCCTCGAGCAGCTGCGCCACGCCGTCGGCATCAAGGGCAGCACTTAATGCCCGCGAAACTGTAACTGGCGACGCGCTTCTCGAGTAACGGCGTCGGTAGTTACAGTTTCGCGGCGAGGGCGATCAGAACAACACCGCGGCGTTGAGGTAGCCGGTCGGGTCCAGCGCGGCCTTGACCGCCCGCATCGCGGCGATGTCCGCGGGCTCCCGCGACATGTGCAGGTACGGGCGTTTGCGGCTGCCCACGCCGTGCTCGGAGCTGACGTTGCCGCCGCACTCGGCGATGAGGTCCATCATCGGCGCGTAGAGCGCCTGCTCGCGCTCGACGGGGCAGCGCAGCACGTTGAGGTGCAGGTTGCCCTCGCCGACGTGGCCGAACAGCACCGGTATCGCCTCGGCAACCCGCGCGCGCACCAACGCGACCGCGTCGCGGGCGAACCCGCCGATTGCCGCCAAGGGCAGCGACACGTCGAACTTCAGCGGCGGCCCGTACACGCCGAGCACCTCGGCCAGCGATTCTCGAACGCGCCACAACCGTTGCTGCGCAACGGCATCCACGCCCACCGCGGGCTCACCACATAACCGCGCGCCGTCCAGCAGCGAGGCCAGCCGTTCGGTCTGGTCGTGGTCGGCGGCCAGCTCCACCAAGAGCAGCCAATCGCCCTCGACGGGCGCGCCCACGCCGAGATTTTCGGCGGTCAGCGCGGCGGCCCGGCGGTCGATCAACTCCAGCGCCGCGATCCCGTCCACGTCCCGAAACGTGCGGCCGGCCTCGATCAGCGCCTCGAGGTCGGCGAACCCGCAGACCGCGGTCACCCGGTGCGACGGGGTGGGGTGCAGCCGCAGGTCCAGCGCGGTGATGACGCCGAGCGTGCCCTCGGCGCCCACGAACAGCGCCGGCAGGTCGTAGCCGGTGTTGTCGCGGCGCACCAGGCTGCGGCGGCGGAGCAGCGAACCGTCGGGCAGCGCCACCTGCAGGCCGACGACCTGCTCGCCCATGTTGCCGTAGCGAACGGTGCGCAACCCGCCGGCGTTCGTGGAGGCCATGCCGCCGACGGTCGCGGTGTCGCGCGCGGCCAGGTCCACGCCGAACACCAAACCCGCTGCGGCGGCGGCGGTTTGCACGGCGGACAGGGTGGCCCCGGCGCCCGCCGAGAGGCGGCGCTCGACGGTGTCGACCTCGCCGAGGACGCAGAGGCGCTCGGTGGACACCAGCACGTCGTCGTGCTCGGGGACGGTGCCGGCCACCAGCGAGGTGCGGCCGCCCTGCACCGTCACGTTCGCGCCGGCATCGCGGCACGCCCGCAGCACCTCGGCGACCTGCTCGGGTGACCCCGGCCGCACCAGCGCGCTGGCCCGCCCGCGGTAGCGGCCGGTGTGGTCGACGCTGCGGCCGGCCAGCACGTCGGGGTCGGTCACGACGTGGTTGGAACCGACGATCTCTTCGAGGCCCGCCGGAGTGCGTGGCATGCTCGCGGTTATACCAACCGGCGGCGCCCGCGGTTCAGCCGACGCTGCGTTTCTGTCGCTCGGACAGGAAGGTCGACCAGGACACCACCTCGGGGTGGTGCTGCAGCAAGGCTCGCCGCTGCCGCTCCGTCATGCCGCCCCAGATACCGAATTCCACCCGGTTGTCCAGGGCCTCCGCCGCGCACTCCTGCATGACGGGGCAGTGGCGACACAGCGCCGCGGCCTTGCGCTGGGCGGCGCCGGTGACAAAGAGCCCGTCGGGATCGGCGTCCGCGCACAAGGCTTTCGACGCCCAACCGCCGACGGCTTCCGCCGCGGCCGGGCCGCGGGCCACTCCGCGTACCGCAAGGTGTGGCCTTCGATCGGCGGGCCATGATCCTTTCATGAGCTGTCCCCCTCTCACGACACGAGATCCCGCAGGCGGGTGCGTCCCAGCATGGTTCCCGCGCGCTACGCGGCCTAAACAACACGGGTTGAATAGCCCGGGGGCCGTGGGTCAGAACTGCTTGTGCGGCACGTCGGTGACCAGCCCGCCGTCCATCACGAACTCGCTGCCTGTCGTGTACGACGACTCGTCGCTGGCGAGGAAGAGCACGAACGTCGAGACCTCACGCGACTCGCCCGGGCGACCCAGCGGGACGGTGACCATGTCCTCGGGCAGCTTCTCGGTCATCGGGGTGCGGATGAACCCGGGATGGATCGAGTTGACCCGGATGTTCAACGGCGCCAGCTCCAGCGCCGCCGACTTGGCCAGCCCGCGCACCCCCCACTTCGACGCGACGTAGGGGTGCACGGCGGGCGCGCCGCGCAGCCCCTCGATCGACGACACGTTGATGATCGAGCCGCCCCCGGCCGCTGTCATGGGGTCGACGGCCACCCGCATGCCCAGGAACGTGCCCGTCAGGTTGACGTCAATCACCTTCTGCCACTTGCCCAGGTCGAAATTCCGCAGTTGCCCGAGGGCGACGATGCCGGCGTTGTTGACCAACACGTTGAGCTTGCCGAAGTCGGAGATCGCCGTGGCGACCGCGGCGTCCCACTGGTCGGGCTGGGTGACGTCGAGGTGGACGTAGCGCGCCGCGTCACCGATGTCGGCGGCCAGCGCCTTGCCCTCCTCGTCGAGGACGTCGCCGATCACCACCTTGGCGCCCTCCTCCACCAACAGCCGCGCGTGCGAGGCGCCCATGCCGCGAGCCCCACCACTGATCAGCGCGACCTTGTCGTCTACCCGTCCCACTCGCAACTCCCTTCGATTAGGTGGACACCAAATTGCTTGGCGCGTAAAGGCCCTTCCCGGTCACCAGCGGGAGGTCGAGTGTCGTCACGATGCCGGGCGGCGCCGCGATGACGTCCGGGATGGCGTTGACGATGCGCCCGGCCGCCCCGGCGATCGCGGCGTGGTTGTGGTCGCCCTTGCGACTGCCGGGCGCGATGTCCACGGCGTAGGACGGCTCGCCGGTGATCTCGATGCGGTACGAGCCGGCGCCCGAAGCCGGTTGCCGCCATTCGGGTTTCAGGTCGGGGCGCAACCGGGTGATGTGCTCGATGACGATGGCCGGGTGCCCGTTGACCATCCCGCGGATCTCGAACTGCAGCGCGGCGAGCGTGCCCTTGGCGACGTGGCCGACCGCGATGTCGAAGTCTTCGGGCGCCGGCTCGCGCTGGTATGACTCGGTGATCTCGTCGACCTCGATGCCCAGACCGGCGGCCAGCTGACGGATGGCCGTCCCCCACGCGATGCCGAGCACGCCCGGCTGCAGCAGCATCGGCACCTCGTCCAGGGGACGGGCGAACCCCATGTAGTTCATTACCTCCGAGCCGTCGTAGCTCGCGTAGTCGTGGATCTCCATGCAGCGCACCTGCTCGATGCGCTGGCAGGTTCCGGCGAGCGCGAACGGGATCAGATCGTTGACGAACCCCGGGTCGACACCGCTGATGAAGATGCTCGAATTGCCTTGCCGGGCAGCGTCTTGCACCCGGCCGATGTACTTGTCGGGCATGACGCCCCAGGGGTACTGCAAAAGCCCGGGCGACGATCCGACCACGTTGACGCCGGCGGCGAGGATGCGCATGACGTCGGCCATCGCGTCGGGGAGCCGGGTGTCGCCCATGGCGCAGTAGACGACGCACTCGGGCCGGGTGGCCAAAACGGTGTCGAGGTCCCCGACCGCGCTGACGCCGGTCGCGGTGGGCTCGTCCAGGCCGACGCCGCACAGTTCCCCGGCGTCCCTGCCCACCTTCGCCGGGCTGGACACGCACACGCCGGTCAGTTCGAACCGCGGGTTGGCGATCAGCTGGGCCAGGGCCAGGCCGCCGACATTTCCGGTGCCGACGTGCGCGACGCGGATGGCCATGAGAAATCTCCGTCCCTCGAACGCCCGAAACGTTTCTAGACAGTAGTCCACTATTTTCCTGACCCCCACCGGGGCCAACTTGGGCGAAACGCCGGACGCCGCCGCGGCGCCGTTTTAGTCTCGGTCAATACCTAATACCCACGGTCGCGGGTAACTGCCCGGGCAGGGGGCCTGTCGGGGAGGACGGGGAGATGACGGGTTTGATCACTGTCCCGGAGACGTTGGCGGCGACGGCCGCGGACGTGCAGGGGATCGGTTCGGCAATCAACACCGCCGGCGCCAGCGCCGCCGGGCAGACCACCGGCATGGTGGCGGCGGCGCAGGACGAGGTCTCGGCGGCGATCGCGGATCTGTTCGCCGCGTATGGCCGGGAGTACCAAGCGGTCCTGTCGCAGGCCGAGGCCTTTCACGCCGAATTCACCAGGGCCCTGACCGCGGCGGCGGGCACCTACGCGCAGGCCGAGGCCGCCAACACGGCCCTGGTCTCCGGGGTCTCGAACGAGATCACCGCGCCGATCCGGGCGCTGCTGGGGCAGTCGCCGGTCACCGGCGGCGCGTCCACCGGCGGCAGCTCGCTGATCTCGACGGTGCGATTGGCCGCGGCCGGGGACCCCGTGGTCGCGTTGATCATGGGCGGCACCAACAACCCCGAGCCCGACCCCATCTACGTGCAAAACGTCGTCAATGCCTACATCAAGAACGCTAGCGCCATCCAGCCCCTGTTCACGCCCGAGCAGTTCTGGCCGGTGACCCCCGGGCTCGGCAACCTGACGTTCGGCCAGTCCGTCGCCCAGGGCGTGGGCCTGCTGGATGCCAAACTCAACTCGCTTCTCGCCGGCATGGGCAACCCCAACCACGCCGTCGTTTTCGGCTATTCGCAGAGCGCAACGATCGCCACCAACGAGATCAACGCGCTGATGGCGGCGGGCTCGCCCCATTCGGACCAGCTGTCCTTTGTGCTGGTGGGCAACCCCAACAACCCTGTCGGCGGCATCCTGTCGCGCTTTCCCGGTTTCTACATCCCGTTCCTGGACGTGTACTTCAACGGCGCCACCCCGCCGAACTCGCCGTACCCGACATCGATCTACACGGCGCAATACGACGGCATCGCCGACCTGCCCCAGTACCCGCTCAATCTGGTGTCCGACCTCAACGCGTTCATGGGCTACTTCTTCGTGCACAACACCTATCCGCTGATGACCGCCACCCAGGTCAGCAGCGCCGTGCACTTGCCGACGTCGCCCGGCTACACCGGCACCAATTACTACATGTTCATGACGCAGAACCTGCCGCTGCTGGAGCCGATCCGCGCCATTCCCTATGCGGGTCCCCCGATCGCCGACATCTTCCAGCCCGACCTGCGGGTGCTCGTCGACCTGGGCTACGCCGACTACGGGCCCACCGGCAACTACGCGAACATCCCGACGCCGGCCGGCCTGTTCTCCATACCCAACCCGTTCACGGTCATCCCCTACCTCGCCCTGGGCGCCGTGCAGGGGCCCTACGGCGCGGCGGTCGAGATCGGGGTGGAGGCCGGGCTGGTGTCGCCGGACTTGTTCCCCGACACCTACCCGTGGGTCCCGTCGATCAACCCCGGCCTGAACATCTCGCTGGGACAGTCGAGCGTGACGCTGCTGTCGCTACTCAGCGGGTCCGCGGGAAGCGTGCTGCACCTCATCCCGGCGCCGGTCTTCCCCTGATTCGGGCCCCGTTTCCGGCCTATCGCCGCTCGGGCCCGAGGGGCGAGTTCTGCCGGATCGAGTCGTCGCGGATCAGCCCCCGCAGCAGCGCGGTGCTGAATTCGGCGGCGATCTCCTTGGCGGTGCGCCGCCCGCTCGGCCGCAGCCACCGGTAGCTGCCGAGCGTCATCCCGATGTAGCCGAGCGCCAGCACGTGCGAGTCGCACGGGTAGAACTCGCCGCTGGCGATTCCGCGGTCGATGAGCCCGTGCACGTGCTGGTAGACCTGGGTTTCCTTCTCGCGGACCTCGGCGACCTGCTCGGCGGTGAACCATTCGGTGATGTAGGGCGCCTCCTGGAAATACACCGCGGCCCGCTCGGGGTCGCTCGCGATCCCGGTGAGCAGGCGGACGGTGTACTGGTAGAGCGCTTCGCGGGCGGTCCAGGACGGGTCGTCGTGCACGGCGGCCAGCGTGCCCTCGGCGGCCTGGCGGTAGATGTCGAACAGGATCAGCGACTTGCTGGCGTAGTAGTGGTAGACGGTTGCCTTGTTCAGCCCGATCACGTCGGCGACGTCGTCCATCCGGGTGCCGTGATAGCCGCGCGCGGCGAACAGCTTGGTGGCAACGGCCAGCAACTCCTCGCGGCGGGTCACCCCGTTCTCGGATGGCATGTCGTGCGCCCTCTATCGTCTGCGTCGTCGCTGTCGGCCAATCAACTGGTTGGACAGTCTAAGGCCACCGCGGCCCTGTCGCCGCGGCACGTCTGCGACTAGGATGATGTGTCGAACTGGTCGCGAGTCGAGAGGTGGGGACATGGATCCGAGTCCGGACTATGACGTGAGCGACGAGATCGAGTTCTTCTTCCGGTACGTGCCGTGGGGTCTGCGCGGCGTGGTCGACGGCAACGGCTACCCGCCGCCGGCATATCCGCCGGTCTAAGCGGCGCTACAGGGCTTTCAACTCCTCGGCGACCTCGGTCACCGATTTCTTCGCGTCGCCGAACAGCATGGTGGTTCCGTCGGCGTAGAACAGCGGGTTGTCGATGCCCGCGAACCCCGAGTTCATCGACCGCTTGAGCACGATCACCGACTTCGCCTTGTCCACGTTCAAAATCGGCATGCCGTAGATGGGGCTGGACGCCTCGTTGCGCGCCGCCGGGTTGGTGACGTCGTTGGCGCCGATGACGATCGCGACGTCGGTGCGGGCGAACTCGTCGTTGATGTCGTCCATGTCCTTCATGGCGTCGTAGTCGACCTCGGCCTCGGCCAGCAGCACGTTCATGTGGCCGGGCATGCGGCCGGCCACCGGGTGAATCGCGTACTTGACCGCGACACCCTTTTCTTCCAGCAGCGACGCCATGTCCTTGACGGCGTGCTGGGCCTGCGCGACCGCCAGGCCGTAGCCCGGGACCACGATCACCTGGTTGGCGTAGGCCATCTGGATCGCGGCGTCGGCGGCCGAGGTGGCCTTGACGTGCTTGTCGCCGCCGCCATCGCCGCTGGGCGCCACCCCGCCGCCGCCGAAGCCGCCGGCGACGATCGCCGGGATGGAGCGGTTCATCGCCTTGGCCATCAGGTTGGTCAGGATCGAGCCGGACGCGCCGACGATCATGCCCGCGACGATCATGGCGGTGTTGTTGAGCGCCAGACCGGCCGCCGCGGCCGACAACCCGGTCATGGCGTTCAGCAGCGAGATCACCACCGGCATGTCGGCGCCGCCGATGGGCAGCACGACCATCAGCCCCAGCACCCCCGCCGCCGCGAGCAGGCCGATCATCCACCACAGTGACGCGCCCCCGCTGCCGGGCTGCGCGTGCAGGCCGATGACGACCGCGGCCGCCACGGCGCCCGCCAGCAGCAGCAGGTTGATCGGCTGCTGCGCCCTGCCGAAGCCGATCGGCGACCCGGAGATGATCTCCTGCAACTTGCCGAACGCGATGATCGAACCCCAGAAGGAGATGGATCCGATGATCGCGGCGAACAACGACGCCACCACGACGTGCACGGTCGGCGACTCGCCGTGCTGGAAGGCCGAAAAGCCGGTCGTCTCAATGAATTCCGACAGCGCGATGAGCGCGACGGTCCCGCCGCCGACTCCGTTGAAGAAGGCCACCAGCTGCGGCATGGCGGTCATCTTGGTGAATCGCGCCGGGGGGACACCGAGCACGACGCCGACGACCAGGCCGGCGACGATCAGCACCCATTGGTCGGTGTGGCGGATCTTGACCAGGGTCGCGGCCACGGCGATGGCCATGCCCACCGCGGCGATCAGGTTGCCGCGCACCGCGGTCTTCGGGCCGGTCAGGCCCATCAACCCGTAGATGAACATCGCGAACGCGACGATGTAGAGGCCGATCACCAAGTAGTTCATTTGGCCGCCGGCTCCTCCGACTTAGCCTGGGGCGCAGGCTTTTTGCCCTTGAACATGCCCAGCATCCGGTCGGTGACGATGAAGCCGCCGATGACGTTCAGCGTGCCGAACACCACCGCCACGAACAGGATGATCTGCACCGCCAGCGACGGGTGCTCGACCTCGCCGAACACCACCAGCGCGCCGAGCACCACGATGCCGTGGATGGCGTTGGTGCCCGACATCAGCGGCGTGTGCAGCGTGTTGGGCACCTTGGAGATCACCGCGAACCCGACGAACCCGGACAGCACCAGGATCGCGAGGTTGGCCAACAGTTCGTCGTACATCTATCAATCCTTTTCGCGGGTGACGCAGGATTCGGCGATGACTTCGTCGTCGAAGTCGGGGGCCAGCTTGCCGTCCTTGATCAGCAGGTCCAGCAGTGCGGTGATGTTCTTGCTGTAGAGCTCGCTGGCGTGCTCGGGCATCGTCGCCGGCAGGTTCAGCGGCGCGGCGATGGTGACGTCGTGGCGGACCACCGTCTGGCCCGGTTCGGTGAGTTCGCAGTTGCCGCCGGCCTCGCCGGCCAGGTCCACCACCACGCTGCCGGGTTTCATCGCCTCCACCGCGGCGGCGGTCACCAGCCGCGGGGCGGGCTTGCCCGGCACCAGCGCGGTGGTGATCACCACGTCGAACCCGCTGATGGCGTCCTCCAGCGCCTTCTGTTGCTGGGCGCGCTCCTCGTCGGTGAGCTCGCGGGCGTAGCCGCCCTCCCCCGCCGCGGCCACCTCCTTTTCGCCGAGCGACAACCACTGCGCCCCCACCGAACGGACCTGGTCGGCCACCTCCGGGCGCACGTCGTAGCCGGTGGTGCGCGCCCCCAGGCGCTTGGCGGTGGCCAGCGCCTGCAGCCCGGCCACCCCGACGCCGAGCACCAGCACGGTGGCCGGCTTCACCGTGCCGGCCGCGGTGGTGAGCATCGGGAAAAACCGGGTGGACTCCGAGGCCGCCAGCAGCACGGCCTTGTACCCGGCGACGTTGGCTTGCGACGACAACGCGTCCATGGCCTGCGCCCGCGAGATCCGCGGAATGGCCTCGAGCGCGAACGCCTGCACCCCGGCCCGCTTCAGGGCGTCGATCGAGTTGTCGGGGCTGCGGGGCGCCAGGAAGCCGATCAGCGTCTGGCCGTCGCGCAACCGGCCGACCTCCTCGGCCGCCGGCGGCGCGACCTTGACGACCACATCGGCGGCCCAGGCGTCGCCGATGTGGGCCCCGGCCTCGGTGTAGAGCTCGTCGGGGAGCAGGGCCCCTTCGCCCGCGCCGGCCTCGACGACGACCGCCACCCCGCCGCTGACCAGCGATGCGACCGCCTTGGGTACCAGCGCGACGCGCCGCTCGCCGCTCCCCGACTCGGCGACCACGCCCACCGAAACGAGCCCCGTCTGCGCATCTGTCATGGCGCGTACATCCACTTTCCTTATTTATGTGCGGCCGATTGCCGAAGCCACCCTATCCGGCGTCACCAGAGGGCAATGTCGTGCCCGTGCTCAGCAGCGGGCCGGGGCCCGAAGTAGCGGCGCTCCGACTCGTCGATCGGCACGTCGTTGATGCTCGCCTCGCGGCGCGCCATCAAGCCCGACGCGCTGAATTCCCACAGCTCGTTGCCGTAGCTGCGGTACCACTGGCCGGCGTGGTCGTGGCACTCGTACTGGAAGCGCACGGCGATCCGGTTGTCGTGGAAGTCCCACAGGGACTTGCGCAGCGCGTAGTCGAGCTCGCGCTCCCACTTGCGGGTCAAAAAGGCGACGATCGCGTCCCGGCCCACGAGGTATTCGTCGCGGTTTCGCCACTGCGAGTCGGGCGTGTAGGCCAGGCTGACGCGTTCGGGGTCGCGGGTGTTCCAGGCGTCCTCGGCCGCCTGGACCTTCTGCGTGGCGGTCTCGAGGGTGAACGGCGGCAAGGGCGGGCGGCTTTCGGTCATGCCGCCCTGTCTACCGCGAGCAGACACAGAATCGCACGATTCCGCGCCTCCGAGTGCGATTCTGTGTCTGTTCGCGGCGGAAGATATCGTGGCGGTCATGGACTTCGCGATGTCGGCCAAAGCCAGCGACTACCACAAGCGACTGTCCGACTTCATGATCGAGTACGTCTTCCCGGCCGAGGCCGAATACGACAAATACCGTCACGAGGCCGGCCCGGACGACCACACCGTTCCGCCGGTCATCGAGGACCTGAAGACCAGGGCCAAGCAGCAGGGCCTGTGGAACCTTTTCCTGCCGGCCGAGTCCGGGTTGACCAACCTGGATTACGCACCGCTGGCCGAGCTGACCGGGTGGAGCCTCGAGATCGCGCCCGAGGCGCTCAACTGCGCGGCGCCCGACACCGGCAACATGGAAACCCTGCACCTGTTCGCCACCGACGAGCAGCGCAAACGGTGGCTCGAGCCGTTGCTGGCCGGGGAGATCCGCAGCGCCTTCTCGATGACCGAGCCGGCGGTCGCCAGCAGCGACGCCCGCAACATCGAGACCTCCATCGTGCGCGACGGCGCCGACTACGTCATCAACGGCCGCAAGTGGTGGACCTCCGGCGCGGCCGACCCGCGCTGCAAGGTCCTCATCGTGATGGGCCGCACCAACCCCGAGGCCGCCAGCCACCAGCAGCAGTCGATGGTCCTGGTGCCCATCGACACGCCGGGTGTGACGGTGGTCCGCTCGACGACGGTCTTCGGATACCAGGACCAGCCCGGGCACTGCGAGATCGTCTACGACAACGTCCGCGTGCCGACCACCAACCTGCTCGGCGAGGAGGGCGGCGGCTTCGCGATCGCCCAGGCGCGGCTGGGGCCGGGCCGCATCCACCACTGCATGCGCGCCCTGGGCGGCGCCGAACGCGCGCTGGCCCTGATGGTCGACCGCGCGCGCAACCGCGTGGCGTTCGGCCGTCCGCTGGCCGATCAGGGCCTGGTGCAGCAGGCAATCGCGCAGTCCCGCAACGCGATAGACCAAGCCAGGCTGTTGTGCGAGAAGGCGGCGTGGACCATCGACCAGCACGGCAACAAGGCCGCCCATCTGCTGGTCTCGCAGATCAAGGCGGTGGCCCCGCAGGTCGCCTGCGATGTGATCGACCGGGCGATCCAGGTGCACGGCGCCGCCGGGGTCAGCGAGGACACGGCGCTGGCCCGGCTGTACGCCTGGCATCGCGCCATGCGGATCTTCGACGGGCCCGACGAGGTGCACATGCGGTCGATCGCGCGCGCCGAGATCGGCCGCGAACAATCGGCGCTCGCCGCGGCGGTCACCTCGCATGGCTGAGGCCGCCGTCCGGGAACTGCCGGGCGCGTGGAACTTCCGCGACGTCGCCGACGGCGCGACGGCGCTGCGCCCCGGCCGGCTGTTCCGTTCCAGCGAGCTGAGCCGCCTCGACGACGACGGCCGTGCCGTCCTGCGCCGGCTGGGCATCACCGACGTCGCCGACCTGCGCGCGGCACGGGAGGTCGCCCGGCGCGGTCCGGGGCTGGTGCCCGATGGCGTGGAGATCCACCTGCTGCCGGTCCCCGACTTGTCCGAAAAGGAGGCCGAGGCCGCGGCGCCACACGAAGAGGCGTTCCAGCGACTGCTGCGTGGTGAATCGGACGGCTCCGAAGAGTCGGTGCACGAGACCGCCGTCCGCTTCATGACCGACGAATACCGCCAATTCCCGACGCGCAACGGGGCGCAGCGGGCGCTGCGCCAGGTCGTAACGCTGTTGGCCGCCGGGCGGCCGGTGCTCACGCACTGCTTCGCCGGCAAGGACCGGACCGGATTCGTGGTGGCGACGGTGCTCGAGGCCGTCGGCATCGACCGCGACGCCATCGTCGCCGACTTCCTCCGCAGCAACGACGCCGTCCCCCAGCTCCGGTCGCACATCTACGAGATGATCCAGCAGCGCGGGGATACCGAGCTGACCCCGGAGGTGGTCACCTTCACCGAGGCCCGGCTGTCGGATGGCGTGCTTGGCGTGCGTCCCGAATATCTGGCCGCCGCGCGTCAGACGATCGACGACGAATTCGGTTCGCTCCGCGGCTATCTCGGTGACGCCGGGATCGGCGAGGCCGAACTCGACCGACTGCGCACCGAACTGCTCGGCTGACGGGCGAATCCGGCTGCGGCCAACCGCTTGACGCATTCGCCGGACAGGACGGCGCGGTCCTCTTACGCTGACGGACGCAGGACGCCTTCGGTCGGGAAAGGACGGGCCCGATGGCCTACGTGATCGCCGAGCCCCAGTTGATGGCCTCGGTCGCCGCGCAAATCGATGGGATCGGTTCGGCATTCAGTGCCGCCGCCGCGGCCGCGGCGGCCCCCACATCAAATCTGGCGGCGGCGGCCGGTGACGAGGTGTCGGCGGCCATCGCGGACGTGTTCGGCATGGTCGCCAAGGACTACCAGGCCGTCGTCGCGCAGTTCCAGGCTTTCCACAATGAGTTTCATCAGGCGCTGGCCTCCGCCGGATTGGCCTATGCCGAAACCGAGGCCGCCATCGCCACCACCCTGGGAGCGGGAGCGACGGGTGCGCCCACCCCGGCGGCGACGATTCCCCCGTTCACGGCGAATGCCCTGACGTACTTCATCGGCGGGACCGGGGTACCGATACCGTCGAATACGTTCGTCGCCAACGCGAACAGCCTGTACGTCCGCTCGGCCGGCGCCCTGGCGAAGCTGTTCACCCCCGAGCAGCTGTACCCGATCACCGGTGTCCGGAGCTTGACGCTGAACGCCTCGGTCGCCCAGGGCGTGACCATTCTCGACAACGCGCTATACGAAGCGATCCATGTGCAGGGCCAGACGGTAACGGTTTTCGGCATTTCCCAGAGCGCCATCATCTCGTCGCTGGAGATGCAGAACCTGGCCGCCGGCACGTCCCTCTTCGGCGCGAACCCGCCCGACGTCAACCAGCTCAACTTCGTGCTGACCGGCAACGAGGTAAACCCCAACGGCGGGCTGCTGGCGCGTTTCCCGAACCTCAACCTGACCGCGCTGGGGCTGGATTTCTACCCCGCGATGAACGCGAACACGCCCTACCACGTCGCCAACTACACGCTGGAATACGACGGCTTCGCCGACTTCCCCCGCTACCCAATCAACTTCATCTCGGACCTCAACGCGGTCGCCGGCATCGTCTTCGTGCACACCACGTACCTGGATCTCACGCCGAGCCAGGTCGACGCCGCCATCCAACTGCCGACGTCCCCGGGCTACACCGGCAACACCAGCTACTACGTGATCCCCACGCAGAATCTGCCCCTCCTGCAACCGCTTCGGGCAATACCGGTGATCGGAAACCCGCTGGCCGACCTGGTGCAGCCGGACCTGAGGGTCATCGTGAATCTCGGCTACGGCCCCGACCCGACGCTCGGGTACTCGACGAGCTACGCCGACGTGCCGACGCCGTTCGGGCTGTTCCCGGACGTCAACCCCGGCACCGTCTTCAACGCCCTGGCCGCCGGCACCCAGCAGGGTGTCCACGACTTCTCGTTCGACCTGCAGCAGATCGCGGCGCAGCCCGCCGCCGCCGTGCCGCAGTTCGCCGCGCCGGCCGCGCCGAACGTGGCGGCGACGCTGGCCAACCTGCCGTCGCCGCAAAAGGTCGTCAACGCCTTCAATTCGATCGTCTCGACCGATTACGGTGTGCTGCTGCCGACGGCCGACATCGGACTGTCCCTCGCCACCGACCTGCCCCTCTACGACGCGCAACTGTTCGTGAGCCAGCTCGCGCAGGGCAACCTCGTCAACGCGATCGGATATCCGATCGCGGCCGACGTGGGGTTGGCGACGGTGGCGGGCGGGGTCGAGGGCCTCGTACTCCTCTCGGCGTTGTCGTCAAACATCAAGGACATCCAGAGCCTCATTCCCTAACGCGCGCGGGTGATCTCGGGACACGCCAATACAACGACGCAAAACGCCACACTAACGGCTTAGCGCTCCTAAGCTAGCTGCTTATCGGCGGCGGCGCCGCCGGGACCGATGCGATTGCCCCTGTGTCCGGAAGGGATGAGTCGATGACGACCTTGGTTGCGCAGCCCGAGATCCTGGCGGCGGCCGCACAAAATGCTTCCTCGATCGGTTCGGTGATCGAGGAGGCCAGGGCGGCCGCGGCCGGTTCCACCACGAGTCTCGCGGTCGCGGCCGAAGACGAGGTGTCGGCCATCACCGCGCAGTTCTTCGGCGCGTTCGGCCAGCAATACCAGGCGATGCTCCAGCAGGCGACCGCGTTCCACAACGAGTTCACCGCGGCGCTGGCCGCCGCCGGGAACGCCTACGCGCAGGCCGAAACCCAGATCGCCGCCACGCTCGGGCTCACCGGCGGGGCCTCATCCGGCGTGCCGTTCACGGCGGTGCAGCAGGCGGTAGCCACGCCGGTCGACGCCATTTTGATCATGACGGGCAGCGGCACCGCCAACCCCTCACAGACCTACATCAACAACGTCTCCAGCCTCTACTTGCAGAATTTCACGAGCTCTGTCCGCGTCGGCGTGACTACGGCCGAGGGTCTGTACCCGTTCACCGGAGTCAAGGACCTGACGCTGGACATCTCCTTGGCCCGCGGCGTCACCGCTCTGAACAACATCATCAACCAGCACATCGCACCCGGCACCGGTCAGACCGCCGCCATCCTGGGCTACTCGCAGAGTTCGATCGTCGCCTCGCTGGCGATGCCGCAACTCGTCGCCCAGGGCTACACCCCGTCGCAGCTGGACTTCACCCTGCTCGGGAACCCGGCCAACCCCAACGGCGGGCTGCTGGCCCGCTTCCCCGGCCTGAGCCTGCCGAGCCTGGGCGTCACCTTCGGCACCTCGACGCCCAGCAACGACTTCCCGACCACCATTTGGACGCTCGAATACGACGGGTTCGCCGACTTCCCGCGCTACCCGATCAATTTCCTCGCCGACCTCAACGCGCTGGCGGGCATCGTCTTCATTCACGGCACCTACCCGCACCTGACCCAGGCGACGCTCGACACCGCCGTCACCCTCGGGGAATCGGGAGCACCGAACATGACGACATACAACATGATTCCCACCCAGAACCTGCCACTGCTGACGCCGCTGCGGGCGCTCCCGCTCATCGGCAACCCGCTCGCGGACCTCATCCAGCCGGACCTGAAGGCCCTCGTGAACTGGGGCTACGGCGACCCCAACTACGGCTGGTCGACCAGCCCGGCCGACATCCAAACGCCGTTCGGGTTCCTGCCGCCGCTCAGCGCGACCCAGGCCCTGGGTCCGCTGTTGGTGAGCGGCACCCAGCAGGGGATCAGCGACTTCGCCGCCGACATGTCGATGCTCGGCGCCTCGCTTCCGGGAGCCGCGTCGTCGGGCATGGCCCAGCTGGCGCTGCTGCCGTCGGCGGCGATTCCGGCCACGCCCAGCGGGATCATCCAGGCCATCCAGTCCGCGAACACGAACGTCGTCGGCACCTTCACGGCCGATGTCTCGACCGCGTACGCGACGCTGCTGCCGACCGCGGACATCGCGACCGCCATCGCGATCAGCCTCCCGTCCTACGACGTCAACCTGTTCCTCGACGGCATCAACGAAGCCATCAACGGGAACGTCGTGGGCGGGCTGATGGACGCGTTCGGGCGGCCCATCGCGGCCAACATCGGGCTGGTCACGCTCGCGGGAGGATTCGAGGTCATCACGCTGGTGAACGCCGGTGAGGCGATCTTCCTCGGGGTGCCGAGCCCCGGGCCCCAGTAATCGGCCTGGCACACGGACACGCGGGGTCCCGGTTCGCCGGCGCCGGCGGGGTCGTGCGGCGACCCGGAGTCCGGCGGATAGCGCCGCCGCGGAAGCGTTTTCATCGGCGCCTCCCGGAGCCCGCATTCGAAAACGCCGATATTCGCCAATGCCCGCGAGTTTTTAGGGCGAATTTCCCTCGGCCGGGACCGTAACGCCTTACTCTGACGGACGCCGGCTTTCGGGCGCCGGATCACCTGTCCAACAACGACTTTAGGTAGTTCTCGTCTCAAGGGACGAACGGTCGATGCATGTGATCACCCAGCCCGAGCTGATGGCCGCGGCGGCCACGGACGTCGCGGGAATAGGTTCGACGATCAGGGATGCCAATGCGGCCGCGTCGGGCCTCATCAGCGATGTGGCGGCGGCGGGCGCCGACGAGGTCTCGGCCGCCGCGGCCGCCCTCTTCGGCGCGTACGCCGAGGAGTTCCGGGCGCTCGTCAACCAGGCGGCGTCCTTCCATGACCGCTTCGCCCGGGCTCTGGCCGGCGCCGGGAACGCGTACGCGCAGGCCGAATCCGCCAACGCCGCCGCGCTGACCGCGATGACGACGCGCGCATCGGCGGCGGCCACCACCACCGCCGTGATCATGGGCGGCAGTGGCAGCCCGATACCGGATCCGGCCTACGTGAGCAACGTCCTCGCGAAATACATCGTGCCGAGGCTTTCGGACCCGACCGTGCAGGCGCTGTTCACGCCCGAGGGTCTGTACCCGTTGTTCGGTCCCAAGGACCTGACGCTGGACGTGTCGGTGGCGCGAGGGGTCGCGGCCCTGGACAACGCGATCCAGCAACAGCTGGCCGCCGGCAATCCCGTGACGGTCTTGGGTTTGTCGCAAAGCGCCGTGGTCGCGTCGCTGGAGATGGCAAGGCTCGACCCCGCGGGCGTGCCGAGTTCCCTGCCGATATCGTTTACGCTGCTTGGCGATCCGATGAATCCCAACGGCGGGCTGCTCTCGCGTTTCGCCGGCCTGACCCTGCCGAGTCTGGGTATCACGGCCTACGGCGCGACCCCGTCCAATTCCTTCCCCACCGACGTTTTCACCGTCGAGTACGACGGCTACGCCGACTTCCCGCGCTACCCGATCAACGTCCTGTCCGACCTCAACGCCCTGGCCGGCATCGTCTTTCTGCACGACACCTACCCCGATCTCACAGCGACGCAACTCGCGTCGGCGATCACCCTGCCGACGCAGGGGCCCACCCAGACCACCTATCACCTGATTCCCACCAAGAACCTGCCGATCCTGGAACCACTGCGGGCGCTGCCCCTCGTCGGCAACCCGATCGCCGACCTGATCCAACCGGACCTGAAGGTGCTGGTGAACCTGGGCTACGGCGACCCCGCCCACGGCTATTCGACGTCGCCGGCGAACGTGCCCACCCCATTCGGGCTGTTCCCGTCGGTCAGCCCGGGCACCGTGCTGAGCGACTTGATCGCCGGGATCCCACAGGGATTCGCCACCGCCGGGGCCGATCTCGCTGCCGGCGGCCTCCCGTCGCCGCCCAGCCTTTCACCGTTGGACATCTCGAACGCCTTGAGCGCGTTGGTCGCGCCCGGGCCCGGCGGCCCGCCGGGCATGCCCGGGTTCTCGGTCGAGGGGCTCATCGAGGGCCTGCAGACGGCCAATTCCTCCGTCGCCGGCACCATCGCGAACACCCTTTCCACGAGTTACTCGACGCTGCTTCCGACGGCCGACATCGCGAACGCCGTCCTGACCTCCATGCCGTCCTATGACCTCAACCTGTTCGCGGATGGCATTTCCCAAGCCGCCCAGGGCGATCCGATGGGGCTCGTCAACGCGGTCGGTTACCCGATCGCCGCCGACACGGCGCTGCTGTCGCTGGCGGGCGGGTGGGAACTGATCGTCCTCGTGAACGCGGTCGTGATGATGTTCGGCGGTCAGCTGGGCGGCTGACGACGGGCCCCACTCAGGGTTCGAGCACCACCTTGCCCAGCACACCGCCGTCCGCCAGGCTCTGCAGCGCCGCCTGCCCCTCGGAGAGCGGATAACGCTGCGGCGGCGGCGGTTTCAGCCCCAGGAACACCAACTGGCTCAGCCCCCAGGAGAACAGCGCGGCCGAGCCGGGGACCTTGTTCAGGTACTCGCCCCACGCGACGCCCACCACGCTGACGTTGCGCAGCAGCAACCTGTTGACCTTGACGGTGGGAATGCCGCCGGCGGCGAAGCCGATCACCAGCAGCTTGCCGTCGATGGCCAGGACGCGAATCGCGTCGTCGAAGGCCGGTCCGCCGATGGGATCGACGACGATGTCGACGCCGCGGCCCTGCGTGTAGTCACGCACCCGGTCGGCCCAGCCGTCGGCCAGCGGCACCACCAGGTCGGCGCCCAGCGACGCGACGTAGTCGGTGGCGGTTTCCCGATGCACCACGGCCAACACCTTTTTCGCGCCCATCGCCTGCGCGACCTGGATCGCCGCGGTGCCGACACCGCCGGCGGCGCCCAGCACCAGCACCGTGTCGCCCGGCCGCATCGCGGCGCGGCGCGCCAGCGCGAAATACATGGTGTTGTAGTTCACCAGCAGCGACACGGCTTCGGCGTCGTCGAGTTCGGCGGGGCTGCGCATCACGTTGGGCACCGGGACCGCCACCCGCTCGGCATAGGCACCCAGGATGCCGAAGGCCGAAACCCGCTCCCCCACACGGAAGCCCGAGCCCGGGGGCGCCGAACGCACCACGCCCGCGGCCTCCATGCCGGGGACGAACGGCGGGGGCAACTTCAGCTGGTACTCGCCCTTGGCCAGCAGCAAGTCCGGAAAGCACACCCCGGCGGCGCGGACGTCGACGACGACGTGGTCGCCCTCCTCGACGTCGTCGATATCGGTGTAGACCACCCCGGATGGACCCGAAAGCTCCTGTACCACACAGGCTTTCATGGGGTATCGATCACCGGATCGAGAAATTGGCCTGTTTAGCTGCGGACAGGTCGTCGATCTCGGTCCAGTGCGCGGCCACCTCGTCCACCGACGGCGGCTTCTTGAACGTGACGCCCTCGTTCTGGAACAGCGCGGCGCGCTGCACCTTGCCGCCGCCGACGATGAAGATCGAGCCGGTGTCGGGCACCTCCTCGGTGCACAGGTAGGCAACGACCGGCGCCACGAAATCCGGGGTCAGGTTCTGCAGCACCTCGGGCGGCAGGATGTCCTCGGTCATCCGGGTGGCCGCGATCGGCGCCAGCGCGTTGGTCTTGATGTTGTACTTGGCGCCCTCTTGGGCCAGCGTGTTGATCAACCCGACCAGGCCCAGCTTGGCCGCGCCGTAGTTGGCCTGCCCGAAGTTCCCGAACAACCCGCTGGTGGAGGTGGCGACGACGACCCGGCCGTAGCTCTGCTCGCGGAAATGCGGCCAGGCGGCGCGGATGACGTTGTACCCGCCGTAGAGGTGCACCTTGAGCACGGCGTCCCAGTTCTCGAAGGACATCTTGTGGAAGGTGCCGTCGCGCAGGATCCCGGCGTTGCTCACCACGCCGTGCACGGCGCCGAACTCGTCGAGCGCGGTCTTGATGATGTTGGCCGCGCCCTCCGGCTCGGCGACGCTGTCGTAGTTGGCGGCCGCGCGGCCGCCCGCGTCCTTGATCTCCTGGACCACCTGATCGGCCATGTTGTGGCCGGCTCCGGTGCCGTCACGCGCACCGCCGAGGTCGTTGACGACGACGCTGGCGCCCTCGCGGGCGAGGGTGAGGGCGTATTCGCGGCCCAGGCCTCCGCCGGCTCCGGTGACGACGACGACGCGATCCTGCACTCCGGGCATAGGGTTCCTCTCTGATGTGGAATCTCGTGTCTAGCAAGTGGTTTCGTGCAAATGCGATCGTTGGAGATCTCTAGAACATTCGGCGGGCCATTTTGAACGCCCGCTCGGTGTAGGGCGGGTAGATGAAGCTCGACAGGTCGGGCCGCGTCGGCTTGGTCAGCACCGCCTTGCGGTGACTGAACTCCTCGAACCCGAACTTGCCGTGGTAGGCCCCCATGCCCGACGGCCCGACCCCGCCGAACGGCAGCTTGGCGGTGGAGACCTGGAAGGCGATGTGGTTGACCAGCATGCCGCCCGCCGGCACCTCCCTGATCACCCGCTCGCGGGTTTCGCGCGATTTGGTGAACAGGTAGGCCGACAGCGGTTTGGGCCGCGAATTGACGAAACGTATTGCCTCGTCGAGGTTTTGGACGGTGATCACGGGCAGCACCGGCCCAAAGATCTCGTTGCGCATCAACGGCCCGTCCGGGTCGGGGTCGACGACGACGGCCGGCTGGATGCGCAGGCTCGAGGCGTCGCATTCGCCGCCGACGATGACCTTGCCGTCCCCGCCGGAAAGGTAACCGCTGATCCGGTCGAACTGGCGCTGGTTGATGATCTTCACCCCGCCCGGCTTGTCCGAGGTGAACTTTGTGATGGCGGCGCCGATCTTGCTCACCAGTTCGTCACGAATCTTGGCGTCGGCCAACACGTAATCCGGTGCGACGCAGGTCTGCCCGGCGTTGAGCAGCTTCATCCAGGCGATCCGCTTGGCCGCCACCTCCACGTCGGCGTCGGCGGCGACGATCACCGGGCTTTTGCCACCCAGCTCGAGCGTGCACGGGGTCAGGTGCGGCGCCGCGCCCTCGTAGACCTTGCGGCCGATCTCCGTGCCACCGGTGAACATCACGCGGTCCAGTCCCTGCGCGATCAGCTCCTGGCTCACCGACCCGTCGCCCTCGATCACCGCGATCGCGTCGTTGTCGAGGTAGCGCGGCACCAGCTCGGCCATCACCCGCGAGGACGCGGCCGCGATCTCCGAGGGCTTGAGGATGACGGTGTTCCCGGCGGCGATCGCCCCGACCGCCGGGCCCAGCGTCAGATAGAACGGATAGTTCCAGGCGCCGATGATCAGCACGGTGCCGTACGGCTCGTACTCGATCCAGCCGCGACCCGGAAGCTGCGGCAGCTCCAGCAGTCGGTATCTGCGGCGGGTCCACCGGCGCACCCGCTTGGCGGCGTATTTGGCCTCGCCGGCGGTGGTGGCCACATCGGCGATGAAGGCCTCGAACGGACTGCGGTCCAGGTCTTCGGCGAGCGCGGCGGCGATCGCCGCCTCGTTGTCCTCCATCAACTTCTGCAGTTGCAGCAGCTGCCGCTTGCGCCACTCGATGTCGCGGGTGCGACCCGTGGCGAAGGTCTTGCGGAGCCGGTCAACCGTGGCCGCGATATCGACGGGCTGAGCCGCCACCCCGTTTTTGGATCCCGATGTCTTCGGCGTAACCGATTCGGTGGTCATCATTGTCCTTCCCGAGCAGAGCCCCCCGCTGCGAGGCGAGTAACCGCTCATCGGTGATAACCGCGATCCTAGCCATCCGGTTGGTAGGGCAGAAAGGACGGATCCTGCTCCCGAACCCCCTCGAGTTCGGGAGTAGGCACCCTAGAGGCGTTCGGCGACGACGAAGTCGGAGAAGGCGTCCTTGTCGTCGGCCAGCGGAACGTTCTCGACCCAGCGGCCCAGCCGGCGCATTTCGTCCGTCGCGGGCTGCGCCTTCGCGCGCCAGCCGTGGTCGTTGAGCCAGGCCGTGACGTCCGCGCGGTGCTCGTCGCGATACATCAGCTCCCCGACGTCGACGGTCTCCTCGAGGCCGATCTCGTCGGCGACCTTCCTGAACCGCTCGCGCATCTGCTGGCGGCGCTCGTCGGCGTGCTCGGGGGCGGTTTCGGCCGCCACCCGGCTGCCGGGCGCGCTCAGCTCGCCGATCTGGGCGAACAATCGGTCCTGGCCCTCGGCGGGCAGGTACATCAGCAGGCCCTCGGCCAGCCACGCCGTCGGCGTCGCCGGGTCGAACCCCGCAGCGCGCAGCGCGGTCGGCCAGTCGTGACGGAGGTCGATGGCGACCTCACGCCGATCGGCCGACGGCGTCACGCCGTTTTCCGCCAGCGTCTCGGACTTGTAGGCCAGCACCTGGGGCTGGTCGATCTCGTACACCGTGGTGCCGGCCGGCCAGTCCAGGCGGTAGGCGCGCGAGTCCAGGCCCGACGCCAGGATCACCACCTGGCGGATTCCGGCCGCGGCGGCGTCGTTGAAGTAGGTGTCGAAGAAGTGCGTGCGGACCGCCTGGTAGCCGCGCATGTGCTGGATGTGCGCGGCGGATTCGGCGTCGAGGCTTTCCACCTTGGCCGCGATCTCCGGGTCGAGCAGGGCCTCCCACAAGACGCCGGCCCCGGCGGTGGTGACCAGCAGCTTGGCATAGGGGTCGCGGATCAGGGCGTCGGGCTGCTCGGTCTCGACGGCCCTGGCGGCGGCCACCATCACCGCGGTGGTGCCGACGCTGGTCTTGATGTCCCAGGTGTCGTCGTGGGTGCGCAGTGAGCTCATCGCGGTGCTCCTTCGGGGGCTTGATCGGGGTCGCCGAGACGCGCGCGCAGCAGCGTGCTGCGGACGGCCTCGTCGGACAGGTCGTCGGGGACCGGGCGGCCCAGTCGGGCCATCTCGTCGTGGTTGTTCACGGCCTGCACCCGCCAGCCGTGGTCGGTCAGCCACTCGACGGCATCGGTGCGGTCGGGCTCGTGATAGGTCAGCGCCGCGACGTTGACGTCCAGGCCCAGCCGGTCGCGCATCCGCAGCCAGCGCGCCGAGTTGCTGCGCGAATTCATGCCGAACAGCTCGACGGCGACCTGGCTTCCGGGCGCGCTGAGCGCGGTGAGCATCTCGAACAGCCGGTCCTGGGCGTCGCTCGGCAGGTAGGGCAGCAGGCCCTCGGCGAGCCACGCCGTGGGCCTGGTGCGGTCGAAGCCGGCGGCGGCCAAGGCGGCGGGCCAGTCGTCGCGCAGGTCGACCGGGACCGGACGCCGGGTGGCGGCCGGAACGGCGCCCTGCTCCCGCAGGATTGCGGCCTTGTACTCGAGCACCTTGGGCTGGTCGATCTCGTACACCGCGGTGCCCGACGGCCAATTCAGCCGGTAGGCGCGCGAGTCCAGGCCGGCGGCCAGGATGACGACTTGGCGGATCCCCGCGGATACCGCGTTGCCGAAGTATTCGTCGAAGTAGTGGGTGCGCACGGCCTGATAGTCGACGCCGAGCCGATGCGCGCGCTGGCCGCGCGGGTCGCCGTCGAGCCAGGCCAGCTCGACGTCGGTCAGCCGCTCCCAGGCCGGGCCGGCCGAGCACACCAGGACGCGGGCGAACTCGTCACGGACGAGGGGGTCCGGCCGGGCCGTCTCCACCGCGCGCGAGGCGGCGACGCCCAGCGCGGTGGCGCCCACCAGTTCGGTGATGGCCCAACTGTCGCCGGCGCTCCTTATCGAGGGCGGTAACGAGGCGTCCAGATCAGTCATGACCCGACCACTTTACCGAATAAGTTAGTTAGCCTATACGCTTTGTGCGCAACTTCACTGTCACGCGTCGGGTCGCCAGAGGGCGCCCTCGAGCAGCCGCCGCAGCACGTCGCTGATGGCCAGCAACTCCTCGTAGCTGCGGACGTACCCGGCGTAAAACCCGACTCCGCAGAGCACGACCAGCAGCACCTCGACCAATGCCGACGCGTCGATATCGGCCACGACCTCCCGGCGCTGGATCGCGTCATTGACCACCCGCATCAGAAATTCTCGGCTAATTCTCACCGAATCGTTTTCCGCCTCACTCAATTCCGGGTGGCGTTGCGATTCGAGGACGGCGCTGATCAAAAACGCCGACACGGACGGATTGTCGGAATTGGCACGCACCGCGGTGGAGATGAAGGCCGTCAGCCGCTCCTTCAGCGTCGTTTCGCGCTCGGCCTGCCGGATGCCGGCCCCGATCACGAGGGCATTTGCCTGGTCCAGGACTTCTTGGTAGAGCAGCCGCTTGGTGGAGAAGTAGTGATTGATCGCCGGCCTGGTCAAATCGGCGCGGGCGGCGACGGCCTGGAACGTGGCCCCGTCGTAGCCACGTTCGCTGAACACCTGGCGGGCCGCGTCGATGATCCGCTGACGCGTCTCGTCCGCCCTGGCGGCAGGGGGGCGTCCCGGTCGGCGGCTCGCCGGTCTCGACATTGCTAAAGTGTGCCACCGCCATCGTGGGGCATTAGCGAATTCGGCGGAATGCTTCCGAATTTTCCGGATTGGTAGTCCTGCAGCGCCTCGATCAATTCCGCGCGGGAGTTCATCACGAATGGCCCGTAGTGGAATACCGGCTCGCGAATCGGCTGCCCGCCCAGGAGCAGCACGTCGATCGCCCGGGCCTGGTGTGCGCCGACGGTGATCCGGTCGCCGGGACCGAGCACGACCAATTGCCCCGGTCGGACCGGGTGGGCTACCGGGCCGACGTATCCGCTACCGGACAGCACGTAGACCAGCGCGTTGAAGTCCCGGCGCCAGGGGATGTTGAGCCGGGCGCCGTTCGCAATCGTCGCGTGCGCCAATGTGATCGGCGTGTGGGTGATTCCCGGTCCGCGGTGGCCGTCGATCTCACCTGCGATGATGCGCACCAGCGCCCCGCCGTCGTGCGACGCGAGCAAAGCCGCGTCCGCACCTTCGATCGCCTGGTACCGCGGCGGCGCGAATTTGTCCTTCCTCGGCAGATTCACCCACAGCTGGATGCCGTGGAATACGCCGCCGCTTTCGACCAGCTCGGCCGGCGGGGTCTCGATGTGCAGGATGCCGGAGCCGGCCGTCATCCATTGCGTCGCGCCGTCGGCGATCAGGCCGCCGCCGCCGTGCGAATCCTGGTGCGCGAATTTGCCGTCGATCATGTAGGTGACAGTTTCGAAGCCGCGGTGCGGGTGCCAATCGGTGCCCCTGGCCTCGCCCGGCTGGTATTCCACCTCGCCCATCTGGTCCATGTGGACAAAGGGATCCAGCGCGGCGGTGCTGACCCCGGCGAACGCGCGGACCACCGGGAATCCCTCGCCCTCATAGCCTCGCGGGCCGCTGGTGATGGACCGGACCGGCCGCTCGGTGTCGGCGGGCCCGGCGGGCCCGACGCGCGCCAAGGTCAGCGTGTCTGCGGTGATGGCGGGCAACTCTTACCTCCTTCAACAAGGGTTGCCCATATAACCGGACTGCGGTCCAGTTATTCCCCGGGTGCGCTAGGAGGCGCTGCGCGCGCTGCTCGCGGCGTCCCGTTCGGTCGAGGAGCCCTCGTGCGTGAGCCTGCCGCCCGCGCTTTCCAGGTGAGCGCGCACGAACCACTGGAACTTCTCCAGGTGGGCCGCCTGGCCGATCAGCAGGTCCTGGGTGACCTTGTCGAGTTCCTCGGTCTCCTCGATGTATCCGCGGATGTCCTCGATGACGCCGTTGTAGACGAGGTCCAGCGCGGCCAGGTGCGCCTGGACACAGTCGCGGCCGACGGAGTAGTCGTCCCAGGTGCGGTCCTTGAGGATCGCCCCCGGCGTGCCCTGCGGGGACGCGCCCAGCGCCGCGATGCGCTCGGCAACGTCGTCGGCGAACCCGCGGACCGCCTCGACCTGCGGGTCGATCATCTCGTGCACGCCGATGAAGTTGGGGCCCACCACGTTCCAGTGGATGTGCTTGAGCGTGAGGTGGAGGTCGTTGTATGTGCTCAGCTGCTTTTGCAGCAACTCGGTGAGCCGCGCCGCCTGCTTGTCGGTCAGTCCCGGAATGGTGAACTGTGTCATCGATTTCTCCCCTGTTTCGCACACGGTCACTTCCCGGCATGGGTACCCGATGGTGGTTGCTGGAAACGCGGACCCCGCGCGCCCGCCGAGCACCCGGCCGGGGTCGGCCGCGCCTACAGCGCGCTGATGTGCTGCACCGGCAGCCGCGCGCCGCGCCGCGGCTCGTAGGCCAGTCCGCTGGCTTCGAGCAAACGGACAACCCGGTGGCGGTGCGGTCGCATGGGCTCGAGCAGTTCGAGCATGCCGGCGTCGTCGACCGGACGGCCCAACAGCGTCCAGCCGACCATCTTCGGGATGTGGTAGTCGCCCACCGACACGGCGTCGGCGTCACCGAAGGCCCGCTGCGCGGTTTCGGCGGCGCTCCACTCGCCCACCCCCGGCAACGACGTCAACGCCCGGCGGGCCTCCTCCGCCGGGCGCGAGACCAGCCGTTCCAGCGAGGCCGCCCGGCGGGCGCAACTCACCACCGCTTGCGCCCGCCTCGGATCGACGTTGGCGCGGTGAAATTCCCACGACGGGATGTGCCGCCACACCTCGGCCGGCGGCGGCACCCGCATCCCCTCCGGCGCCGGCCCGGGCGCGGGCGTCCCGTACCTGGACACCAGCAGGCGCCACGACCGAAACGCGTCGGCGCCGGGCACCCGCTGCTCGATGATCGCCGGTATCAGGGCCTCCAGCACCAGGGCGGTGCGGCCCAGCCGCAGGTGGGGGACGCGCCGGTGCGCGGCCGCGACCGTCGGGTCGCGCGGCACGAAACCCGAGGCGTCGTCCTCGGCGCCGAGCACCGCGGGCAACATCTCGACGAACTCCGGCGCGCCACCGCCCCAGGCCACGCATCGGGCGGCGTTGGGCGCCGCGCGGCTGATCCGCGCCGTGACGGGCCCGCTGGGCAGCAGGCTGGTGCGCCAAATGGTGCCGTCACCGGGCAGCCGGAAGCACGGGTCCCGGGGGCCGCGGCGCAGCGGCGCCAGGGTGTTCCCGAAGCTGGCGGCCCCGGGGAACGTGACCGTGCGCTCGCTTTTCACCCTCAACCACTCCCGGTCGTGTTGTTTGACCGTCAACTCTTTCCCGAGACACTATTGCGACTGTGATGACGCCCTTCGATGGCCCACATTCCGAGCTCGCTTGGATGTTCCTGCAGAGCCTCAGTGAGGGCGGCGAGGTTGACGAAGGCTTCGCATTGCTCAGCGACGACTTCACGTACTGGAGCCTCTACACCCGTCTGTGCCTGGACAAGCAGAACTTTCGGCGCGTGGTCGACGAGCGCAAGCGCGCCGTCGAGATCACCATCGACCTGCTGCGCTGCATCAACGAAGGCGACACGGTGGTCGTGGAGGGGGAGGCCGCGGGCACGGCGGCCGACGGCGAGCACTACGACAGCCCGTTCGTCTGCATTTTCGAGACCCGCGACGGGTTGATCGTCTCGTTGCGCGAATACAGCGACACCGCGTCGGGGGCGAAACTGTTCCCCAACTGGCGGCCCCCGCCGGCTACCGAGGCGAGACGCTGATTTCGGCTTTGTCGGGGTAGAACGCGACGTGCCCCGCGATGGCTGCGACGGCGGGGTAGGGCTGCTCGTAGGTCCAGATGGCGTCCTCGACGGTGTCGCCGGCCGAGGTGGTCACGCTGTAGTAGCTGGCGTCGCCCTTGAACGGGCAATAGGTGCCGGTCTCCGTGCGCGACAGCCGGTCAAAGACCACGTCGCCGATCGGAATGTATTGCACCGCAGGCAAAGTCGCCTCGCGCAACTCCAGCGCCGCGGTGCTGTCCGCCACGAGTTCGCCGTTGACGCGGACCTGCACCCGGCCCTTGGTCGGCTCGATGGTGATGGGGTGTCCAGCGCTGGGCTCTTTGATTTCCGGGTGGCTCATGGTCTCCTACCTCTCAGCCGCGGATCGGGCGCGGATACGGGTTGCAACATCGCCGGGCGCCCGACGCTTCCCGTCAGGGCGGCCCGAACGCGTAGCGGTGATATTGCGCCATGTTGCGCAGGGTCGGCACCGCCGCCATCGCCCTGCCCAGCCAGCGGACCGCCGCCGAGACCTGGTCGAAGGTGTCGCTGTCGAACACCGATTCCCACGCCAGCAGGCGCGCGCCCGGGACGGCGTCGAGGATGTCGCGCGGCCCGTCGATGCCCCAGTGCAGCGTGGATCCCGAGCGCCGGACCACCGCGTTGCTCCACTGGGTGCGGATGGCGAAGTTGTTGAACGCGTCGAACTGCAGTTCCCCCGAACCGAACCGGTCGACCACGCGGCGCAGCAGGGCCAGCCCGTCGCCCTTGGTCAGGTACATCGTCAGCCCCTCGGCGACGAACAGTGTGCGGGGCGCCGCCGGTATGTCGGCCAGCCAGGCCGGATCGGTCACCGACGCCGACACCATGCGGCAGTCGGCCCGGCCCGGGTACACCCGCTCGCGCAGGGCGATGACGTCGGGATAGTCGACGTCGTACCACCGCACCCCGGGCGGGGGATCCAGCCGATACACGCGCGCGTCCAAACCGCACCCGACGTGCAGCACGGCGACCTCCTCGCCGGCGCCGTGGTGGGCGTCCAGAAATTGGCGCACCCAGTTGTCGAAGTGGGCGGTGCGCACGGCCACGGACGGCGCGCGCCGCGGCGTGATCGTCGTCCTGTCCCAGTCGTAGTCGATGCGGTCCACGGCGGTTTTCGCGTACCGATCGCCCAGGATCGGCCGCCGGGCGTCGGCGTCGAGCGCCTTGGCGTACAGCGTCGCCAGCATCGTCTGCGGCGGCCCGTCCAGCTCGACGCTTATCCGGTCCACGAAGGCCGAGCCTATTCGGATTGGGCGACCGCGCCGTCCTTGCGGGCGGTGCGCCCGCTCTTCATCGCGGCCCAAAAGCGCGCGGCCTCGCGTATCGACTCCTCGACCGGGCGCGGCTGCCAGCCCAATTCGCGCCTCGCCTTGCCGGCGTCGACGTCGGCCTCGGCGCGCATCATGCGCACCGACTTGAGGCTGAGCTCGGCGTCCTTGCCCGTCAGTCGCGCCCGCAGGCTGCCCAGCGCGCCGAGGGCATAGAGGGCCGGCACCGAGATCGACCGTCGCGGCGGCGGCACACCGGCCTCGTCGGCGGCGATGCGCACGACGTCCTTCAACGGCATCATCTTTTCGGAGACGAGGTAGCGCTCGCCGATGCGCCCGCGTTCGGCGGCCAGGATCATGGCCCGGGCGGCGTCGTCGACGCCGACGACCTCCAGCTGAATGCCGTTCATCAGGAAGGGCAGCTTGCCGAAGACCGCGCCGGCGATGAACGCGCCGTGCGGGGTGCGGCCCCAGTCGCCGCTGCCGTAGGTCGTCGAAACACACATCGCGACCGCGGGCAATCCCGCCTCGGCCACGTACCGCATCACCAGGTTCTCGGCCGCGACCCGGGATTGGACGTAGGGGGTCAGCCCGCGCGGGTCGATGACGTCGTCCTCGGTCGCCACGCGCCCGCGCCGCCGGCCCACCGTGGCGTAGGTGCTGGTGAAGACGAACCTGCGCAGGCCGGGTTGGTTGACGGCGACGTCGAGCACGTTGCGCAGGCCCTCGACGTTGGTGCGGAACAGCGGAGCCGAGTCGCGCAGCCACGCGCGGGTGTCGACGACGCAGTAGTAGACGTCGTCGACGCCGTCCATCGCCGCGCGCAGCGTGGCGGTGTCGAACACATCGCCGTGAAACCGGGTGACGTCCAGGTCGTCGATGGCGCGGGTGTTGGCGGTCGGGCGCACCATCGCCCGCACCTCATAGCCCGCCGCAGCCCCTTGGGCGACGAGCTGGCGGGTGACGTGCGAACCCAGGAACCCGTTGGCGCCTACAACGAGCTTGGGGCCGAGCTTGGGGCCTTGCTCGGGTTCGGTGCTCACTTGGATCCTCCGTACTGCTGCATCCAGCGCGCCGCTTCGTCGTCGAGCGTGCCGAGCGCCCGCGCCTTCTCACACCATTTCATCGACGCGCTCAGGAACCGCAGCGGGTTGTAGATGTCTTCCTGACGGGACCACAGGCCGTCACCGGCGTAGGTGATGATCGAGATGTTGGTGGCGCTGATGACGCTCCCGTCGCCCGGGTCGCGCATCGGGTTGTCCAGTTCGATGATGATGCGCCCGGTGGGCTCGTCGATGACCGACCACAGCGACGGGAAGGCCACCATGTGGCTGCCGGGAAAGGTCGTCATCGTGCGCGTGATCCATTCGCGCACCTCGTCGCGGCCGCGCATGGTGCCCGCCGCGTGCTCGATGTAGAGGACGTCCGGCGTGTACTGGTCGACCCAGGCGTCCCAGTCCCGGGTTTCGGCGGCTCGGGCGACGGTCGCCTCGAACCGCTCGAAGGCGTCGGCCAGTTCGCTGCGGGAGAACTTGCGGGAGAACGACGTCATCGCCGGAGTGTAGCCTGGGCTGAGTCGTCTGGGCCGCCGGTTCCCGAGGAGTTCCCAAGGAGGACAAGGAATGACGAACACCCAAAAAGCTATCCTGGCCGGTGGCTGCTTCTGGGGAATGCAGGACCTGATCCGCAGGCAGCCCGGCGTCATCTCCACCCGAGTCGGCTACAGCGGCGGTGACACCCCCAACGCGACCTACCGCAATCACGGCACCCACGCCGAGGCCGTCGAGATCGTCTATGACCCCGCGGTCACCGATTTCCGGGCGCTGCTGGAGTTCTTCTTCCAAATCCACGACCCGACAACCAAAGACCGGCAGGGCAACGACCGGGGACCGAGCTACCGCTCGGCCATCTTCTACCTCGACGACGAGCAGAAGCGGGTCGCGCTGGACACCATCGCCGACGTCGAGGCGTCGGGCCTGTGGCCGGGCAAGGTCGTCACCGAGGTCAGCCCCGCCGGCGACTTCTGGGAGGCCGAGCCCGAGCACCAGGATTACCTGCAGCGCTACCCCAACGGGTACACCTGCCACTTCGTGCGGCCCGGCTGGAAGCTGCCGCGGCGCGCGGCCGCCGGCCAGTAGGGCCGGGCTTACCGAGCGGTCTCAGCGTCGGCGCACCACCACGCGCCCGCCGTCCTTGGGCGTGAACGCGACGCCGCGGTTGTGCCAGCGTTCTCCCGGCTCCGCGGTGGTCTCAATGGTGAAGTGGCGCAAGACCGTCCGCAACACCACGTCCATCTCCATGTTGGCGAACGCGGCGCCGACGCAGCGGCGGGTCCCGCCGCCGAACGGGATCCAGGCGAACGACGACGGCTTGCCGTCGATGTAGCGCCGCGGATCGAAGCGCTCGGGGTCGGGAAAGACGCCGGCGTCGTTGTGGATCTGCGCGATGCTGATGATGATCGAATCCCCTTGGGGGATGGCCCACTCGCCGAGTTGGTAGACCGGTGAGTAGACGCGGCGGGCGGCGAAATCGATGACCGTCCTGGCCCGCTGGACCTCCAGGATCGCCGCCTGGCGCAGTTCGGCAGCGCCGCCGGTGTCGGCCTCCTCGACCAGGGCGGCGAGCACGTCCGGGTGCCGGGACAGCCGCTCGAAGGCCCACCCCAGCGTGGACGCGGTGGTCTCGTGCCCGGCGGCCAGCAAGGTGAGCAGCTCGTCGCCAATGTCCTTGCGGGACATGGCCGTGCCGTCCTCGTAGGTGCTGCGCAGCATCAACGCGAGCACGTCGGTGCGCTCGGCGAAATCGGGGTCGGCGCGTTCGGCGTCGATGAGCTTGTCGAGGACCCTGTCGTACTGGCGCCGCCACTCGGCCAGCCGGCCCCAGGGGCTGAACCGGCCGTAGGTGCGTTTGGGGTTGGGCAGCGCCGCCAGGCGTGACCCCAGGGTGACCCAGGGCGGGATCAGGCGGCGCAGCTCGTCGAGCTCGGCGCCCTCGGCCCCGAACACCGCGCGCAGGATGGCGTTGAGCGTGATGTGCATCATCGACGGCAGCGTCGGGAACGGCGTGCCCTCGGGCCAGCCGGCCGTCTCCCGAAGGGTTTCCTCCTCGATGATGGCCTCGTAGTTCTTCATGCTCCTGCCGTGGAACGGCGGCGCCAACAGCCGTCGCCGCCGGCGGTGATCGTCGCCGTCGAGCGCGAACACCGATCCCGAGCCGAACAGGCGGCTCAGGTTGGGCTGGATGTTGCCGAGTTCCTCCGGGCTGGTGGTGAAGACCTGCTTCGCCAGCCGCCAGTCGCCGACCACCACCACCCGCCCGTAGATCGGGATGTCGACGGTGAACACGTTGCCGTGGCGTCGCGCCAGCCGCTGGATCATCCGCCGCCGCGAGATCGCGAAGAGCAGGCCCTGCAGCAGCCTCGGCATCCGGGCGGCGGGCGGCAGCTTGACGGCCGGTGGGGCGGTGACGACTTCGCTCATGGCGCTGATGCTCCCCATTTCTCCCCGGTCAGGGGTTGGTACCGCGGTGTACCAGAACCTTTCCCGATACGGTACTCTGTGGTACCAAGCCTGACAAGGTGCTCGAGGAAAGGGTCGAACGGTGACATCAGCGGTGACGGCGGCTTCCGGCCGCGCGGTTCCCGGCGGCCCACCGGCCGAACCGGATTCCTTCCGCCTGCGCCTGCTCGACGGGCTGGCCACCTCGATCGGCGAGCGCGGCTACCGCGCCAGCACGGTCGCCGACATCGTCCGCCACGCCCGCACGTCCAAGCGCACGTTCTACGACCAGTTCGCCAGCAAGGAGGACTGCTTTTTGGAGCTGCTGCGCGCCGACATCGAGAGGCTCGGCGAAAACATCGCCGCGGCAGTCGATCCGGAAGCCGACTGGCATCGGCAGATCCGTCAGGCCGTCGAGGCCTACGTGGGACACATCGAGGCCCGCCCCGCCATCACCCTGAGCTGGATTCGTGAGCTCCCGTCGCTGGGGGCCGTCGCCCGCCCCGTCCAGCGCAGCGGGCTGCAGTTGTTGTCGAGGTTGCTGGTCGACCTCAGCGCCAGCCCGGGGTTCCGCCGCGCGGACCTGCCCCCGCTGACCGCGCCGCTGGCCGTGATCCTGTTGGGCGGCCTGCGCGAGCTGACCGCGCTGGCCGTCGAGGACGGCAGGCCCGTGCGCGAGATCGTCGAGCCGGCCGTGGACGCATCCGTGGCACTGCTCGGCCCGCGACACTAGGCTCGCGCTAACCCCTAACCACCTGGAGGCTTGCGATGCGGCTGTCGACCCGGAACCAGCTCAAGGGCACCATCACCGAGGTCGATCTCGGCAGCGTGATGGCCATCGTGAAGGTCAAGCTCGACGGCGGCGATCAGGTCGTCACGTCGTCGGTCACCAGGGACGCCGCCACCGAACTCGGGCTGGCGGTCGGCCAGCCCGCGACGGTGTTCATCAAGTCCACCGAGGTCACCATCGGCGTCGAGTAGCGCGCGTCGAAAGGTGTTGCCTCAGCTCACGATTCGGTGCGAAGGAAGGCGCGCAGCCGGTCGAGCACCAGGTCGGGGCGCTGCTCGACGATCCAGTGGCCGACGCCCTCGACCACCTCGACGTCGAAATCGCTCATGCGGTCGGCATATCCGTCCAGCAGGTCCACCGTGAGCACCGGGTCCTTGGTGCCGCTGAGCCAGCGGACCGGGACGTCGACGCGGCTGTCGTTGTATTCACCGCGCAGCCAGCGGAACAGCTCCGTGCTCAAAAAGGTGCGATACCACCGCGAACCGGCCAGCGCGTGCCCGGGTTCGCGCATGCACTCGACGTAGAACCGGACGTCGTCCTCGGGCACCACAAAGCCGCCGCCCACCCACGACGCCAGCATCCGGTAGAAGCGGGCCTTGGGATCGCCGACGACGCGCGGGCCGATCACCGGCAGCGCTATCGGGACCTGGTACCAGAAGCGCCACACGTTGCGCATCAGCCTGATATCGGGCTTGGTCCACGGCGCGGAGGTGTTCATGCCGAAGAAGCCGGTGACCTTTTCCGGGTGGCGCAGCATCATCGTGAACGCCACGGGCCCGCCCCAGTCGTGGGCGGCGAGCTTGACGGTCGCGACACCCAGGCGGTCCAGGACCGCGGCCAGGTCGTCGGCCATGTCGTTCTTGAGGTATCGGGAGCGCGGCGCGGAACTCCAGCCCGCGCCGCGCAGGTCGGGGCACAGGACCCGGTAGCCGTCGGCGGCCAGTGGGGGTATCAATTCGTGCCATTCCCACCAGTTTTGGGGAAACCCGTGGACCAACATCACCGCCGGGCCGTTGGCCGGGCCCGCGTCGGCGACGTGGATCATCACACCGTCCCCGAGCTCGATGTACCTGTGTTCGACGCCGTCCAGCGCGGGCATAGCGACCATGACGTGAAACGTAGCGGACCGCGCGGTCAGGCGAGGAACCGGTCGACGTAGGGCGCGAACCGCGCCCGCAGGGCGTCCTCGTGCAGCCCGAACATCTCCGGCGACGTTTCGACGTTGCCCAGCCGGCCGCGCCGGTGGCCGGCCAGGTAGCCGGCGACCCCGGCGCGGGCGTCGTCGGTGAACGGCTCGCCGGCCAGCGCGTAGACCCGCTCGGCGACGCCGAGTTCGTCGGCCATGAACTCGTCGAAGCGGATGTCGACCGAGCGTTCCGGACCGAGGGTGTCGCGATCGCGGACGAGGGCGGCCAGCATCTCCTCGAGGCGGTCGACCCAGTACTGCGCGATCTGCCGGACCGGCACGGGCGAGCGGTGCATGCGCGCGGAGTAGGTGATCATCGCGATCATCGACAGTGCCACCGGCACCGGATCGCGGTGGGTGAACACCACGATGCCGCCCGGGAACACCCGATCCAGCACCGGCACCTGCTCGAGATGCTGAGGCGACTTGAGCAGCCAGCGCCGGCCCCCGCGCAGAAACTGCATGGCCTTGAGCTGCCTGGCGAGGTACTCGTAGTGGGGCGTCTGGTCGTGGGCCTGGTAGTAGTCGCGCCAGCGGGGCACGTCGGCAAGCGTCTCGAAGAGCATCGTCGAGAAGTCGTTGGCGAGCAGTTGGATCTCTTCGTGCACGTGGTCGGTGGTCATCTCGTGCATCAGCGGAAAATGGGGCATCACGGTGTTGATCACCCCGACCCCGACGTCCATCCGGGCCCGCCGCGGGTCCGGCTCGACGCCCGCCTCCGCCGGCAGCGGGAACGGTTCGACGCTTTCCCAGTACGGCATGGTGCGGAAGGTGGGCGCGGCCGCGAGCAGGTTGTGCAGGTGGGTGGTGCCGGTGCGCGGCAGGCCCGCGATGACGACCGGCGGTCGCAGGGCGATGTCGTCGATCTCGGGATGCCGGTTCAGCAGGTCGGTGAGCAGGAGCCGGTTCTTGAGCAACTGCAGCAACTGGCCGTAGAAGTTGACCACGCCGGCCGCGTGCAGGCCGTCGATGTCGCGCAGCGCGGCGAGGTAGACGTCGAGGCGTTCGCGGTAGTCGTCGGGACCGAAGTCGTCCAGGCCGGTGTCGGCGCTGGCCCGGGCGTGCAGGGCGGCGGAATCCAGCGGGCAGTCCGGGGCCAGCGCGGCCATCATGTCGAGGATCTGCTGGGCGTCGGCGCCGAAGCGGGGCTGGGCCAGGTCTGTCAGACGAACGACGGCGGTGTCGGTCACCCGACTTATGTTACTCTCAGTTTCGTAATGGTTGTCGATTTTGGCCGCCCCCGCGATCCGCGTATCGACGGCGCGGTCCTGCGCGCGACGGTCGAACTCCTCGCCGAGACGGGCTATTCGGGGCTTTCGGTCGCCGCCATCGCCGCGCGGGCCGGCACCAGCAAGCCGGCGATCTACCGGCGCTGGCCGGGCAAGGCCCATCTCGTGCACGAGGCGGTCTTCCCGATCGGCGCGGCGACCGAGATCCCCGACACCGGCTCGTTGCCCGAGGACCTGCGCGAGATGGTGCGGCGCACGATGGCCGTGCTGACGACGCCGGCGGCCAGGGCGGCGCTGCCGGGACTGGTCGGCGAGATGGCCGCGGACCCGTCCTTGCATTCGGCGCTGTTGGAGCGGTTCGCCCACATCATCACCGGCGGCCTGGCCGGGCGGCTCGACCGCGCGGCGGCCCGGGGCGAGGTGCGCGCGGGCGTGACCGCCGCGGATCTCGCCGAAGCCGTCGCCGGGCTCACCCTGGTCGCCCTGCTCACCCGGGGCGCCGAACTGGACGATGCCTGGGTCGACCGCACGACGACGTTGCTCCTGAAGGGAATCAGCCCATGACGCACGAATCGACCGCCGCGTGGCGTGAACTGCTCGACACCCTCGGCGGGCTCGACCGCTCCTTCCTCGAGGGTGACCGCGCCGTCACCGACGACCGTCACATTGCCGACGGCTACCGCACCCTGGCCACGACGCTCGGAGTGGCTCTGGATGCCTACCTGTTCCCGGAGCCCGGGCGCCCGCAGTTCGTCGCGGTGAACACGCCGTTTCGCCGGGACCGCAGGTGGGGTGGCGACAACACCGACGCGTACTACTTGCTGTGCCCGGTCGACCCGAAGCGGCGCTACCGAATCAGCGGCAATCGCGGTGACAGCGTGTACTTTTCGGTGACCGCCTACAACGAGCCATCGCCCGGTGCGTGGTCGGACCGGGTGGTTTCGCTAGTGCGCGACACCGACCTCGACATCGATGCCGATGGCAACTTCAGCTTCGAATTCCCGCCGACACCCGACGCGGCGGTGCTGATGACCCGCGACTACCAGGCCGATCCGCTGAGCGGCCGGCCGGTCTTCTGGCACATCGAGGCGCTCGACGCGCCCGACCCGATCCGCCACGGCGACGCCGAGACCGCGGCGAGCCTGCGGGCGGCCGCCGCCTGGCTGCGCACGATGTTTGCCATCGTACCGTTGGCGGTCGGAACCCGCGTCGACGACCAACACGCGCTGGGCCACGAGACCGCTCATGCGGCAAACCAATTCGCCGATCCCTATCAGGTACCCGATGCCAACTTCGGCTGGTCGGCGCGCGACGCGTGCTACTCCTACGGCAGCTTCGTGCTCGACGACGACGAGGCGCTGGTCATCACCCACCGCCCGCCGCCGTGCCGGTTCTGGAACATGGTGGTGTGGAACCAGTTCATGGCCACCCACGGTGCGGCCGAGGGCCCGGACGCGCGGTGCTCGGTCAACGGCCATAGCGCCGTGCCCAACGGCGACGGCTCGGTGACCGTCGTCTTGTCGAATCGGCCGACTGCCCACCCGAATTCGTTAACCACGCTGGGCTACCCGCGGGGCAATCTGGCCTTCCGCTGGTTCCTCCCCGACGGGGTCCCGGCGCGGCCCGAGGTGAAGCTCGTGAAGGTCTCCGAAGCACCCCGGTTGCTGTGATCGACCGTGAACTAGGGACTTCGCTGTGTGCTCAGGCGGTCAGCCGAGGACCATCGCGCCATACCAATGGCAAAGCAGCAACGCGACTTCGATATCGAGCCGGTCGTCACCGATCGCGCGGCCACGGCGCTCGACCGCGCGGTGTACCCGATACTTCACCGAGTTCACGTGCAGGTGCAGCTCTTCCGCGGCCGCTTTGTAACTGGAGCCGGAGCGCAGGAACACGCGCAGGGTGTCCCGGAGCCGCTCGTCGCCGTCGGTCGGAGCCGCGAGCGGGCCGAGCACCGCACCCACCCATGAGCGCGCCGCATCCAGGTTGTGGCCCAACAGCGCGGCCGTGGAGACACCGGGATCGCTTGCCGCCGTGACTCGTTGGGCTTTGGCGCCCAATGCGACCGCGACGGTGCGGGCGTCATGGGCCTGCCGGTGCGAACGCCGGAAGCCCTCTACGCCGGACAGCGGATTGCCCAAGGTGATCCAGGGGCCGTCGGCTCGCGCGCCCGCGAACGCGCGAGCCCGCGCGACCGCGTCCGGCGCGGCCTCCACCGCCAGCGGGATCCACGCCCATCCGGTCAGGCGATCCACCGAGATGAACAACGAACTCTCCTGGGCGCCAACCGATTGAGCCAGCTGTTGGATGAACCGCTCCATCAGCAGCAGTTCGTCGCCGCCCTCGGGCTGTCGATACCAGACAATGGCCGCCAGGTGAATCCGGTTGAGTGGGTACGCGATTGCGGTGGTCATCGCGTCGACGTCGATGTCGGCATCGTCCAAGAGCTCGTGAACTTTCAGCGTGCGAACGCTATTTTGATTCGACAGCCAGCGGTCGTGTTCGGTCTGGTGGGTGCTGATCACCTGCTGGGTGATCCAGTCGACGTAGGTAAACAATGCCACGGTGATGTGCTCGTAGACATCCAGGCTCAATTGCGGATCCAATTTTGCGATGCGGGTTTCGCCGAGGGCGCGGTCCAGCACGATCTGGTGGCCGAGTCGATAGGCCCGCACCAACGCATTCGCGGACACTCCGCGCTGGGCCAGTCGCCGCGCGTACTCCAGCGCCGTCGTCGGCGGCTCGACGTGCTCGATGGGGATGCTGTGGCGGATCGTCGAGAAGGCGGTGTCGATGTTCTGCTCGATGTTGTCGCGCAGCAACTCCTGCAACTGGGCGTCACCCTCGAGCTCGGGGATCTCGGTGACCAACGTGTGCTGCACCGAGTCGGTCAACTCGTCGAGCCGCTCGCCGAGACGATTCACGATCGACGTCGCGGCTTGGGCGACACCCGCCTCGGTGCCGCGGCGCGTTTCCACCATTCCCAGACAATAATCCGCGCGGTTGTCCGCCAAAGACAACGATCTGGGCAGACTTGGTCCGGCGGCGACGTGGCCGCGCGGTGGCGCGCTGGGTACGTTGCGTGTGCATGTCGATCGTCGATGCAGACAGCCACGTGTCGGGAACCGCCGCACGCCAAGCGCTGCCAGATCCCGGCGCGGCGGTGCCCGCGGTGGCGCTACCCACGCTCGCGATCTTCGCCGGCGCGCTGGCGGCGTTCGTGCTGTCCACGATCGGCTATGCATCGGGGGGGTTTCCCGCCTGGGCCACGATTGCCGTCAACGCCGCCGTCACCTTCGTGATGTTCACCGTCGTGCACGACGCGGTGCACCACTCGATCAGCACCGCGCGATGGCTGAACGGCCTGATCGGGCGACTGGCGTGGGTGTTCGTCGTTCCGGTCATTTCGTTCCCGGCGTTCAAATTCATCCACGTCGAGCACCACCGGCACGCCAACGACGACGACAACGATCCGGACACCTTCGCGTCGCACACGCCCGCCTGGCAGGCGCCGGTTCGCTGGGCGTTGGCCGAAGGGTTCTACGGGAACTACCTGATCCGTCGGCTTCGCGGTCGGCCGGCGGGCGAAAACGTCGAGACCCTGGTGATGCTCGGTCTGAGCGTGGCGGGGCTGACCCTGGCGATCGCCACCGGCAAGTTGTGGACGCTCGCGGTCGTTTTTCTCATCCCGCAGCGCATCGGGATCTTCGTCCTGGCATGGTGGTTCGACTGGTTGCCCCACCACGGGCTGGCGGCCACCCAGCGCACCGACCGCTATCGCGCGACCCGGGTCCGCGTCGGGATGGAGTGGCTGTTCACGCCGATGATGTTGTCGCAGAACTACCACCTCGTGCACCACCTGCACCCGTCGGTGCCGTTCTACCGCTATGTGCAGACGTGGCGACGCAACGAGGCGGCTTACCTGGAGCGGCAGGTCGCGATCGCCACCGTCTTCGGCCGCCAGTTGCACCCGACCGAGTTCCGGGAGTGGAAGGCGCTCAACCGCAAACTCGCGCGACTGGTGCCGGCTCGGATGCCGGGGAGGTCGATCCCCACCCACGCGGTGTCGCATCGAATCCCGGTCGCGTCGGTCGATCCGCTCACCGACGACAGCACCCTGGTCACGTTCGCGGTGCCCGACGAGTTGCGCGACCAGTTCCGCTTCCAGGCGGGTCAGCACGTCACGGTGTGCAACGGTGTCGCCGGCGGCAAGGCGCGGCGCAACTACTCGATCTGCACACCGGCGACGCAGGCACAGCTGCAGATCGCGGTCAAACACATTGCCGGTGGGGTCTTTTCGACGTTTGTGGCCGAAGATCTCAAGGCCGGCGACGTGCTGGAGCTGATGACTCCCACCGGTCATTTCGGCACGCCACTGCACCCCTTACACCGGAAACACTACGTGGGCCTGGTAGCGGGCAGCGGGATCGCACCGGTGCTGTCGATCCTTGCGACCGCTCTGGAGATCGAGACCGAAAGCCGGTTCACGCTGGTCTACGGCAACCGCACCAAACGGTCGACGATGTTTCGCGGCGAACTCGACCGGCTGCGGTCACGCTTTGTGGATCGCCTGACGATCGTGGACGTGTTGTCCGGCGACCCACTGCACATGGCCGAGTTGTGCGGTCGCATCGACGCCGAGAAGCTGCACCGGTGGCTGACGACCAGCCTGCGGCCAACCGGCGTGGACGAGTGGTTCTTGTGCGGCCCACCCGCAATGAGCACCGAGGCGCGTGACACGCTGATCGCCCACGGCGTCGACCCGGAACGGGTGCACCTGGAGCTGTTCACCGGCTTCGAGAAGGATCCCGGGGCGGCCCGGCGTGTCTACCCCCCGGCTACCGTGACTTTCACGTTGTCCGGACGGGACGCGAAGTTCGACCTCGATAGCGGCGACACCATCCTCGAGGGCGCCTTGCGGGTTCGTGACGACACCCCGTACGCGTGCATGGGCGGCGCCTGCGGCACCTGCCGGGCCAAAGTGCTCGAGGGCACGGTGCGCATGGAGCAAAACCTCGCGCTCGGCAGCGCCGAAATGGCCGCCGGATACGTCCTTACCTGCCAAGCCCATCCGACCAGCCCCACGGTGTGGGTCGACTACGACGGCTGACGCGTATCGCGGCGAGTAGCCGCCAGCGGCTCGAGACAGCGTCCGGTGCTACTCCACGCGGCGAAACCGCGATCTGCACGCAGACTCGGCGCAGCCTTAGGCGGCGGCCAATTCGGGTGCCCGGGTGTCGCTGGGCTTCTTCGGCGGCACGGCCAGCCTGACGATCTTGCGGACCACCGTGCCGAACTGCCGCAGCAGCGGGCCCCGGTTGTAGGGGATGCCGTGGCGGCGGCAGATCTCGCGCACCTCGGGCGCGATCTCGGCGTAACGGCGGGCCGGCATGTCCGGGAACAGGTGGTGCTCGATCTGGTGCGACAGGTTTCCGGACAACAGGTGAAACAGCTTGCCCCCGGTCAGGTTTGCCGACCCGAGGACCTGGCGGAAATACCACATGCCGCGGGACTCGTCCTTGGTCTCCTCGACGGTGAATTCCTGAGTGCCGTCGGGGAAGTGGCCGCAGAAGATGATCATGTACGACCACACGTTGCGCATCAGGTTCGCCGAGAGGTTGCCCGCGAAGACGAACGGGGCGAACGGCCCGGCCAGCAGCGGGAAGGCGACGTAGTCCTTGAGCGTCTGCCGGCGCGTCTTCTTCCAGATCTCCCGCAGCACCTCCCGCTTGTCGGCCAGCCGGATCTCCCCGGAGCGAATCCGCTCGGTTTCCAGCTCGTGCAGCGCGACGCCGTACTGGAACAGCACCATCAGCAGGAAGGCGTAGAGCGGGTTGCCGATGAAGTAGGGCGTCCAGCGCTGGTCCTCGCTCATCCGCAGGATGCCGTAGCCGATGTCGCGGTCCATCCCGACGATGTTGGTGTGAGTGTGGTGCATGTAGTTGTGCGAGTGCCGCCATTGGTCGGCGGGGCAGGCCGTGTCCCACTCGAACGCGCGACCGGAGATCGCCGGGTCACGCATCCAGTCGTACTGGCCGTGCATGACGTTGTGGCCGATCTCCATGTTGTCCAGGATTTTCGACAGGCCCAGCAACACGGTGCCGACCGGCCACGCCGGCGGCAGGAACAGCAGGGCGCGCCCGCCGACCTCCAGCGCCCGCTGGGCCTTGATGACGCGGCGGATGTACTCGGCGTCCACCTCGCCGAGGTCGGCCATCACGCGTTCCCTGATAGCGTCGAGTTCGCGGCCGAATTCCTCGGCTTGTTCGGGGATGAGGGTGATCTTGTTGTCTGTCATGGCTTTTCCTCCTGAGTTCCGTGACGGCCTAGAGGGACAGGTCGACGTCGCCGACCGGGACGGACACGCAGATCTGCACGTCCTCGTCCGGGGCGGTCGAAACGGCGCCGGTGACCAGGTTGCGGACCGTGCCGCAGGCCTTGCGGCGGGTGCAGGTGTGGCAGATGCCCATCCGGCACCCGTTCTGCGGCGTCAACCCGGCCGATTCGGCCTGCTCCAGCAGGGAGCGGCCGTCATCGACGACGTCGATCCCGCTGTCGGCAAAGGTGATTCGCCCGCCCGACGGATTTACCGGCACCTCGAGCGCCCGTGGCACGAAGCTCTCGGTGTACACGTTGTCGCAGTGTTCGCGCACGGCGTCGACCAAAGCGGTAGGCCCGCAGGCGAACACCGCGTCGGGCGCGGGCATCGCCGCGGCCAGGTGCTCCGGCCCGAAGCGGCCGGTGAGGTCACCCGCACCCGAACGGGTGAACCCGTGCAGCACCCGCACCCCGGACATCGCGGCCAGCTCGTCGCGGTAGCACGCCTCGGCCGGGGTCCGGGCGTAGTGCACGAAGGCGACCTCGCCCCGGTGGCGCTCGGCGATCAGCGTGCGCAGCATCGCCATCACGGGCGTGATCCCGCTGCCGCCCGAGACGAACAGGATCCGCCGGGGTCGCGCCGCGGGCAACACGAAGTCGCCGCCGGCGCCGGCCAGCCCGACCACCATGCCGCGGCGGGCCCGCTCATAGAGGTGGCTCGACACCAGCCCGCCGTCGTGGTGGCCGATCGTCAGCTCGAGGTGGGTGCCGCCTTCGGCGTTGGCCGGGGAATAGCAGCGGGTGTGGCGCCGGCCGTCGATGTCGACGGTGAGGTTGACATGCTGGCCGGCCCTGACGCTGTGGCGGGAGCGGAAGGCGTCGTTGGGGACGAGCGTCAGGGTGACGCTGCGCGGGGTGGTGCGCCGCACGTCGACGACCTTCGCCCGGCCGTCGCCCGCGGTCCAGGTGGGGGCGACGAGCTCGGTGTAGCGATCGACGCCGTGGGGTCCGGTGAGCAGGTCGACCAGGGGGGAACCCAGGACCCGCTTGCTCAAAGTCTGAGTCAAAGCTTGAGTGAACATATGTACACCGTGCGACCTGAGGCCGCAGGTAGTCAAGGGCTTACTGCCAGTTTGTGGTAGGGTTCACACAGTGAACAGCCGTGCTCCTAGCTCACGGCCGCATCGGTCCGGCCGCGAGCGCTCGCGCGAGAGCATGTCGCGCGAGCAGCGCAAGGAGGCGACGCGGCGGGCGATCATCGCCGCCGCGCTCAAGCTGCTGCAGGACCGCAGCTTCGGTGGCCTGAGCCTGCGCGAGGTGACCCGGGAAGTCGGGATCGTGCCCGCGGCGTTTTACCGCCACTTCGAGTCGATGGAGGCCCTCGGTCTGGTCCTGATCGACGAGTCGTTCCGCAGCCTGCGTGACACTCTGCGCGAGGCCCGGGCCGGCAAGCTCGACCCGAATCGGGTGATCGAGTCGTCCGTCGAGATCCTGGTCGCCAGCGTCGCCGACCGGCGCGAGCACTGGCGGCTCATCGCCCGGGAGCGCAACAGCGGCGTCAGCGTGCTGCGCTACGCCATCCGCACCGAGATCCGGTTGATCACCTCCGAGCTGGCCACCGACCTGGCGCGCTTCCCGGGTCTCAGCGCCTGGAGCACCGAGGACCTCAACGTCCTGGCGACGCTGTTCGTCAACGCGATGATCGTCATCGCCGAGGCGATCGAGGACGCCCAGAGCGCCGAGGCGATCGAGGACATCCGGCGGATCGCCGTCAAGCAGCTGCGGATGATCGCCATCGGCATCGCCGGCTGGCGCAGCGGCCCGTAGTCACGTCGACCAAAGTGAACAGCCGAACACTGACTATTCGGCTTGCTCGTCGACGACGTCGTACAGGGAGTCGCCGTCTTCGGGGGTGCCGTCGACCTGGCCCCGATGGGCGCGGCCGGGCTCGACGTCGTCGGTCCCGCCGATCGGCGCGTCGGTCACGTCGGGCTCCTCCTCGGCCAGTCGGGCGTCGAGCGACTCACCTTCACGGGCTTCGCGTGCCGTTATCCCGAACCGGTTGGCCTCGCTCCAGTCCTCGGGCGGGTCGACGACGACGTCGCCGTCGTCGTTGCGCACCTCGTCGGAGTCGGTGCCTTCGCTCGCGTTCAACGTGTCGCCGGGACCGTTTTCGATAGACATACGCAACGGTTGCCCCGGGTCCCGGCGATTAAACGCCTCGCGCCGCTATCGCGGTGTCCGCCACATCGCCCACAGCATCGGGCCCCCGTCGGGCAGAGGGATCTCGCGGGTCACCGTGAAGCCGAAACGCTCGTAGTACGGGACGTTTTCGGGTTTGGACGACTCGAGGTACGCCGGGCAGTATTCGGCATCGCAACGGTCCAGCCGGGAGCGCATCAGCGCCTGGCCGAAGCCCTTGCCCCGCACGCTGGGATCGCTGCCGATCACCGCCAGATACCAGTGCGGTTCTTCGGGGTGCGCGCGCTTCATCAGCTCCTGCACGGCGCGTCCCCGCATCGACCGGACGCCGAAGACCCGGAGGAACGTCGGCGTCATCGCGAGCTGCCCGCGGCGCGTTTCCCGCCACTGGCCCGGCGGGTCCCAGAGCGCCGCCGCGCCGATGGCGGGCCCGTCGGTATCCGTGGCGCCGGCGGGCCCGTCGCAGGCCACCTCCACACCGCCGCGGGCCAGATGGTGGTGGCGGGTCATGGTGGCGAACAACCGGGCCAGGTGCGCGGTCCGCGACTTGTCGTCGGGCAGCAGCCAGCGCATCACCGGGTCGTCGTAGAACGCCCGGGCCAGGGTGCGAGACAGGTCGCGGACATCGGCTTTGCGCGACGGGCGCGACTGCGGGGCCATGTACGGAAGGCTAGCGGGGACCGCCATTCGATCCAGCGGGGACCGCAACCGCGGCGTAGCCGCGCGCCGCGGGTCGCCGCCATTCGATCCAGCGGGGAGCGGCACGTTCCGCTCGCGGTGATCCAGTGGGTGTTCACGACCGGCGTGGCGGGTATGCCGATGCGGTGACCGGCATGTCGCGGCGCGCGTTCGGACGGATGGCCGGCGCGGGTGCCCTCGGCGCCGCCGGCATTTCAGGCTGCCGGGGACCGACGGCCAACCGCGGCCAATCCACCGATGCGCCCGTGCCGGCGGGCAAGAGCGTGGGAATTGTCCTCTCGCACGAGCAATTCCGCACCGACCAGCTGGTTGCGCAGGCCCAGGCCGCCGAGCGAAGCGGGTTTCAGTACGCGTGGGCCAGCGACCACATCCAGCCGTGGCAGGACGACGAGGGTCACGCGATGTTTCCGTGGCTGACGCTGGCCCTGGTCGGCAACCGCACCAGCAGGATCTCGTTCGGCACCGGCGTGACCTGTCCGATCTACCGCTATCACCCCGCCGTGGTGGCCCAGGCGTTCGCGTCCCTGGCGCTGCTCAGCCCGGGACGGGTGTTCCTGGGGGTGGGCACCGGTGAGCGCCTCAACGAGCAGGCCACCACCAACGCCAACGGCAGCTACACCGAGCGCCATGACCGGTTGATCGAGGCGATCAAGCTGATCCGCCAATTGTGGAGCGGTTCGCGAATTTCCTTCACCGGCCGCTACTTTCACACCAACTCCCTGAGGCTGTACGACACGCCGGCCATGCCCCCGCCGATCTTCGTCGCCGCCGGCGGTCCGAAAAGCGCCAAGCTGGCCGGCCAATACGGCGACGGCTGGATCACCCAGGCCCGCGACGTCACGAACCCGAAGCTGCTGGCCGCATTCAGCGCGGGAGCGCAGGCCACCGGGCGCGACGCCGCCAACATGGGCAAGCGCGCCGAACTGTTCGCCGTCGTCGGCGACCGCAACCAGGCGACGCGCGCGGCCACGCTGTGGCGGTTCACCGCCGGGGCCGTCGACCAGCCCAACCCCGTCGAGATTCAGCGCGCCGCCCAAGGCAACCCGATCGACAAGGTGCTCGCCGACTGGACGGTGGGGACCGACGCGACCCCCCACGTCGAATCCGTGCAAAAGATCCTGGACGCCGGAGCGGTTCCCTTTCTGCACTTTCCCCAGGACGATCCCGTCGCCGCGATCGACTTCTACGGCGCCAACGTGCTGCCCAAGCTGCGCTGAGGCGGCGGTGCGGCCGGTTTCGATGCCTCGGCCCCGGGTACCCGCACGCCACCCCGAGTGACAGCCCAACTGGAAGGCAAGGCATGGACGCAATCACTTTTCTCCGTCAGGACCACAAGAGCGTGCTCGGTCTTTTCGAGACGCTCGACGGGGCGCCGTCGGGCCCGGGCGCGGAGGCCAGCGGCCTGGAAACCGTGGTGAACAACCTCATCATCTCCGAGTCGCAGCACGAGGCCATCGAGGAGCAGTTCTTCTGGCCGGCGGTGCGCAAGGCGATCGGTGACGGGCTCGTCGACAAGGCGATCGAGCAGGAGCAGGCCGGCAAGCAGCTGCTGCAGCGGCTCGAGGACGGCACGCCCGGCGAGCCGGACTACCACGCGGCACTGCAGGAGTTCATCAAGGCCGGGCGGGAACACATCGCCTACGAGCAGGACGTGGTGTGGCCGCAGGTCGAGCTGGCCATCAGCCGCGACGAGCTGGAGAAGATCGGCGAAAAGCTAGAGCAGGCAAAGAAGATCGCTCCGACGCGCCCCCATCCCGACACCCCGCCCAACCCGGCCGTGCTCAAGACGATGGGCATGGCCGCGGCGGTCGTCGACCATGTCCGCGACGCCTTCACCGGGCGCGCCGAGGACAACCCGCCCGATCCCCAGGTCAAGTAGGAACCAAAAAGGCCGGCCGTCGATCGCGGCGCCCGGCCTTCTTGCATCCAATCAGCTTGTCGGTGTGCGTTGTTCGTGCGTGAACGGCTTCTCGCTGACCACGGCCGGCGATCCGCCGGGGGCCCGCTCGGCGCCCTTGTTCTTGCGCGTCTCGCCGCCCAGCCACTGCTGCTCGGGCTTCTCGACGTAGTCCCACTCCATGCCTTCGGGCCACGGGCCCTGGCCTTCGTTCCACGGACCACGGATCGATTCGCCGCCGCCGTTGGACATGTTGAACGCCACGTTTTGGAAGCGGTCGTCCCCGGGCAGCTGCCCGGGTGGGAAGTTCACCGGCAGCTCGTTCAGCGCCGCGGTGAACTGCTGGAAGTGCGCCACCTCGCGCGTCATCAAGAACGTCAACGTGTCCTGCACGCCCGGATCGTCGGTGAACTGCTTGAGATACTCGTAGACGATCTTCGCCCGCGATTCCGCGGCGATGTTGCTCCGCAGGTCGACCGTCGGGTCACCGTTGGCGTCGACGAAGGCACCCGTCCAGTTGTTCCCTCCGGAGTCCTTGACATCCGGGCCTCCGCCGCCGAGCACCAGAAACAGCGGGCTGACCGACACCGAGTGCATCAGCCGATCGCGGCCATCGCCGTTGGACACCAGCGGCATCCAGTCACACTGCTGGTTGGCGATGTGCAGGTTGTCATTGAGCCCGTCGAGCAGCATGGTGATCATCGACCCGACCATTTCGAGGTGGCTGAGTTCCTCGGTCGCGATGTCCATGAACAGGTCGTACATCTTCGGGTTCTTCTGGCGCAGCACGAAGGCCTGCGTGAAGTACTGCAATGCGGCGGTGAGTTCGCCGTTTTCACCGCCGAACTGGTCCATCAGCAGCGTCGCGAACCTCGGATCCGGTCGATCGACGCGGACCTCGAATTGAAGGTCTTTGTTGTGCACGAACATTGGACGCCTTTCTCAAAGAACGATTTAGTGTTGGTCGTCGGCGGGTACCCCGGCGGCATACGACCAAACGACACAAGGCGTGCAGCACCCAAACCCATGGACTTCTCAAACCCAGATACCGGACACGAACTCGCTCTGCGAATGGCCGAGCTTGCCCGCGAGATCGCCGCGCCACGCAGCCTGGAGCGGCTTCTCGCCGAAGTGACCATCGCCGCCGTGGACCTGGTAGCGGGCGCGGACCTCGCTGGAGTGCTGCTGGTCAAGAAGGGCGGCGACTTCGAATCCCTCGCGGACACCGACGGCCTCGTCGCGAGACTCGACAAGCTGCAGCACGACTTCGGCGAAGGGCCCTGCCGCGACGCCGCTCTGAAGGAGACGGTCGTGCGCTCCGACGACATGCGCGACGAGCAGCGCTGGCCCCGGTATTCGCCGGCGGCCGTGCAGCACGGCGTACTCGGCAGCCTCTCGTTCAGGCTGTACACGGCCGAGCAGACGGCCGGCGCGCTGAACCTGTTCAGTTTCCGGGCCGGCGCGTGGGACACCGACGCCGAAACCGTCGGAGCGGTCTTCGCCGCGCACGCGGCCGCGGCGATCATGGCCGGGCGCCACGGCGAACAGATGCAGTCGGCGCTGACGTCGCGCGACCGCATCGGTCAGGCCAAGGGCATCATCATGGAACGCTACGGCGTCGACGACGTGCGCGCGTTCGAGTTGCTGCGGCGGCTGTCGCAGGAGAGCCAGAGCAAGCTGGTCGACATCGCCCAGCGGGTGATCGACACCCGCGCCGACGGCTGACCGCCGTTACGAGATGTAGCGGACGATGCTCTCGGCCACACACGCCGGCTTGGCGGCACCCTCGATCTCGACGGTGGTCGACATGGTTGCCTGCACGGCGCCGTCGCCCAGGTCGTCGACGCTGACCAGGGAGCTCCGCGCGCGCACGCGCGAGCCCACCGGCACCGGGGCCGGGAAGCGAACCTTGTTGAGCCCGTAGTTGATTGCCAGCTTGATGCCCTTGACCGTGTAGATCTCGTGCTGCAGCCGCGGCAGCAGCGCCAGGGTCATGAACCCGTGGGCGATGGTGGTGCCGAACGGTCCGGCGGCCGCGCGTTCCGGATCGACGTGGATCCATTGGTGATCGCCGGTCGCGTCGGCGAACAGGTTGACGTCTTCCTGGGTGATGGTCACCCAACTGCTCTCCCCGATGGTCTCACCCGCGGCGGCGGCGAGGTCGGCTACTGATTCGAAGGTGCGCATGCGGTTTCTCCTTGAGTCCGGCTGATAACGATAGCGCGGGTTTGCGCTGGGGTTTCCTGGCGCGGTGGGTCCGGTCGTGTTTCGCAACCACGACCGCGGGAACCCTCATCGGAACGTTGCACGAGGCACGGAAGGAAAGCATGCCTGAACGCAAGGGCCACAAGGGCGAATCGGACGTCGAACCCGAGGTGCACGAGACACGGTCGCGCGCCTCGGCGGGCGAGGACGACGGCACCTATGTCGGCGCGACGGGGCCCGACGACGCCATCGACGCCGGCGAAACGGGCGCCGAGGCGCGCAGCGAACGAGGCTAGAACCGGGCCTGGTAGCGCAAGATGGCCGCGTGAGGCTACTGCTGATCGCCGACACCCACATCCCCCGGCGCGCCCGCGACCTACCCGAGCGGGTGTGGGAAGAGGTCGCCGGGGCGGACGTCGTCGTGCACGCGGGCGACTGGGTGGACCCGGCCCTGCTCGACGCGCTGCGGTCAAGGGCCGCCCGGTTGGTGGCCTGCTGGGGCAACAACGACGGGCCGGAGCTGCGGGCGCGGCTGCCCGAACGGGCCGACGCGGTACTGCAGGGGCTGCGCCTGACCGTGGTCCACGAGACCGGCCCGAGCGCCGGCCGGGAGGCGCGCATGTCGCGGCTCTATCCCGACAGCGACGTGCTGGTGTTCGGCCACAGCCACATCCCGTGGGACACCACCACGGAAAGCGGGCTGCGCCTGCTCAATCCGGGGTCGCCGACCGATCGCCGCCGGCAACCGTTCTGCAGCTACATGACCGCTCGCGTCGAGGACGGGTCGCTGACCGACGTGGTCCTGCACACCCTCGAGAATTAGCCGGCATCCAGGCCGCACACAGCTCGCACACATATTTAGCTCGTAAACAGAGCTATTGTGGATGCGGTGAAGTCCCGTACAGATTTGGTCGCCGCGGTGTTCGGCGTCGTCGGCAGGTTCCGCCGGCAGCTTCGCAGGTCGGGCGGTCGCGGGTGGGAGTCCACGCAGCTCACCGAGTCGCAGTCGGAGCTGTTGTGGCTCGTCGGCCGCCACCCCGGGATCTCGGTCGGCGTCGCCGCCGCGGAGCTCGGTTTGGTGCCCAACACCGCCTCGACCCTGGTCTCCAAGCTGGTGGCGCGCGGCCTGCTCGTCCGGGCGGTGGACCAGACCGACCGGCGCGCCTGCCAGTTGCGGCTCGCCGAACCCACCCAGCAGGTCGTCGACGCTTCCCGCGCCGCCCGGCGGGCGCGACTGGCCGAGGTGATCGACGAGCTCGACAACGACCAAATCGAGTCCCTGGCAAAGGGATTGGAGGTGCTTGACACGATGACCCGACGATTGCAGGAGCGGCGAGCATGAGTGAACGACTACCGCTGGCCGTCGACTGCCAGCACCTGACCTATCGGTACGGCCAGTTCACCGCGGTCGACGACGTGACGCTACACGTGCGGCCCGGCGAGACCATGGGCCTGCTGGGACCCAACGGCGCCGGCAAGACGACCCTGGTCCGGATGCTGACCACCCTGGCGCCGGTGCAGCAGGGCGAACTGCGCGTTTTCGGCATGGACGCCCGCGCGCAGACCGTGGACATCCGAAGCAACATTGGCTATGTCCCCCAACAACTTTCGATCGAGCCCGCGCTGACCGGCCGGCAAAACGTGCAGTGGTTCGCCCGGCTCTACGGTGTGCCGCGCGGCTGCCGGGCCGAGCGGGTGGAGCAGGCGTTGGAGGCCATGGAGCTGCTCGACGTGGCCGACCGGCGCGCGGGGGCATATTCCGGCGGCATGGTGCGCCGCCTCGAGGTGGCACAGGCGCTGGTCAACCGTCCGTCGCTGCTGGTGCTCGACGAACCGACCGTCGGGCTGGACCCGATCGCCCGGGACGGCGTGTGGCACCAGGTGCGCAGCATGCAGGCCCAGTTCGGCATGACCGTGCTGCTCACCACGCACTACATGGAGGAGGCCGACGCCCTGTGCGATCGGGTCGCGCTGATGCACCGCGGCCGGCTGCGGGCCGTGGGCTCGCCCGCCGAGCTGAAGGAGACCGTGGCGCCGAACGCCACGCTCGAAGACGTGTTCCGCCACTACGCGGCATCCGACCTGTCCGACCACACGGAATCTGCCGGCTCCTTCCGCGAAATCCGTTCCAGCAGAAAGGTTGCCAGCCGTGTCAGTTGACAGGACCACCACCGTCCCGGCGGCCACCCTGCTGCGGGCTCCGCACGGATGGCAACGCGCCGGCGCGACGCTGGCCCGCGTTGGGGCGTTCGCGATCGTCGAACTGCAGAAGCTGCGATCTGACCGGACCGAGTTCGTCACCCGGATGGTGCAGCCGGCGCTGTGGCTGCTGATCTTCGGCACGACGTTCAGCAAGCTGCACGTCATCGACACCGGTTCGGTGTCCTATCTGGCATTCCTGGCGCCGGGGATCATCGCCCAGTCGGCGCTGTTCATCTCGATCTTCTATGGGATACAGATCATTTGGGATCGAGACGCCGGTGTGCTGGCCAAGCTCATGGTGACGCCGGCACCGGCGTCGGCGCTGATCACCGGCAAGGCCTTCGCGGCCGGTGTGCGATCGGTCGCCCAGGTCGTCGGCGTCATGGCGCTGGCGTACCTGATGAACGTCGGCCTGACCATGAATCCGCTGCGGATCCTGGCGGCGATGGCCACGGTCATGCTGGGCGCGGCGTTTTTCGCCTGCCTGTCGATGACGCTGGCCGGGCTGGTTCTTTCGCGCGACCGGCTGATGGGCATCGGCCAGGCCATCACGATGCCGTTGTTCTTCGCCTCCAACGCGCTGTACCCGGTCGACGTGATGCCCGCCTGGCTGCGCGCGCTGAGCAAGGTCAACCCGCTCAGCTACGAGGTGGACGCGCTGCGGGCGCTGCTGATCGGCACCCCGTTCAACGCGGTCGACGTCATCGTCTTGATGGTCGCAGCGGTGGTCGGGATCGCCACGGCCTCAACGCTGTTACGCCGCCTGGTCGCATAGCGAGGCGATCGTTACCCGAATGTGACGATTCCGCACCGTCTCTGAATCGTTAGCCAACCGCGATCTCGGTTCGCGGCCGCGACGAACGCGTCGCACCCTCCCCCTGTGTTTCACTGCGCTGGCGAACAATTCGACCGCGTCACGCGGCAGATGGGATGGGTAGAAGGCTATGTCGTTCTTCGAAGAGGTGCGGAAGTTGCGTGGTGCAGCAGCGAGTGCGCCGCGCCGGCTGGCGATCGCGGCCGTGGGGGCGGCCCTGCTGTCCGGTCTGATCACCACCGTCGGCGGCTCGGCTACCGCGGGGGCGTTCTCGAAGCCGGGTCTTCCGGTGGAGTACCTGCAGGTGCCGTCGCCGTCGATGGGCCGCAACATCAAGGTCCAGTTCCAGGGGGGCGGTCCGCACGCGGTCTACCTGCTCGACGGGCTGCGGGCCCAGGACGACTACAACGGTTGGGACATCAACACCCCGGCCTTCGAGGAGTACTACCAGTCCGGCCTGTCGGTGGTCATGCCCGTCGGTGGGCAGTCCAGTTTCTACAGCAACTGGTACCAGCCGTCGTCGGGCAACGGGCAGAACTACACCTACAAGTGGGAGACGTTCCTCACCCAGGAGATGCCCGCGTGGCTGCAGGCCAACAAGCAGCTCTCACCGTACGGCAACGCCGCGGTGGGCCTGTCGATGTCGGGTGGTTCGGCGATGATCCTCGCCGCCTACTACCCGCAGCAATTCCCCTACGCCGCATCGCTTTCCGGTTTCCTCAACCCGTCCGAGGGCTGGTGGCCGACCCTGATCGGCCTGGCGATGAACGACTCCGGCGGCTACAACGCCAACAGCATGTGGGGTCCGTCGAGCGACCCGGCGTGGAAGCGCAACGACCCGATGGTCCAGATCCCGCGGCTGGTGGCCAACAACACCCGGGTGTGGGTCTACTGCGGCAACGGCACGCCCACCGACCTCGGCGGTGACAATATGCCCGCGAAGTTCCTGGAGGGCCTCACGCTGCGCACCAACCAGACCTTCCAGAACAACTACGTGGCCGCGGGCGGGCGCAACGGGACGTTCAACTTCCCGGCCAACGGGACACACTCGTGGCCCTACTGGAATCAGCAGCTGGTGGCCATGAAGCCCGACATCATTCAGACGATCAACGCCGTCAGCGCTCCCGCCCCCGCTGCCGCTCCGGCTCCGGCCGACGGGGCCAACGGGGCGTAGGGGCCACACCGAAGCCGGCATCGGCAGCAGCGCACCGGTCAGCGCTGCTGCCGATGCTTCTTTGGCGCGCGGGACATCAGGCGGCGACCAGCCGCGCGATCGAGCGCAGCGGGATCGGCAGCCAGCCGGGCCGGTGCCGCGCCTCGTAGCCGGCCTCGTAGACCGCCTTGTCGAGTTCGTAGGCGGCCAGCAGCTGCGCCGAATCCCGCGGGTCGATCCCCGACACCGCCGCGTAGCCGTCGCAGAACGCGGTGCAGTTGCGCTGGACCCATTCCCGGGCGCGCGCGGCCAGCTGTTTGTCCTGGTTCTTAGACGCCTGGTCGACCAGGGGCCCGTAGGCGGCGTACTCGAACGAGCGCAAGACACCGGCCACGTCGCGCAACACCGAATCCGGCGCGCGCCGCTCGTCGAGCGGCTGGCCCGGTTCGCCCTCGAAGTCGATCAGCAGCCAGCTCTCCGGGGTCCGCAGCACCTGCCCCAGGTGCAGGTCGCCGTGCACCCGCTGCACCGTGACCGTCTCGCCGGCGAGCTTCTGGAAGCGCTCCTCGATGGTCGCCGCGTACTCCTCGAGCTCCGGAACCTTGGCGACGGTCGCCGCGAGGCGCGCGAGCACGCTGTCCACCGGGAAGGGGGCCTCCGCCGTGCCGAGGTGCTCGGCCAGCGTGGCGTGTACGGAGGCCACCGCCTCGCCCAGCCGGTTGGACTCCGCGGCGAAGTCGCCGCCGACCTCGTGGGCATACAGGTCGCCCTCGGCGAACAGGTCCCGGATGCTCGCGGTGGCCATGGCCCAGCCTTCGGCGGCATTCGATGCGAACTCGGTCACCATGCCCAGGGGCCACACCGCATCGGCGGAACCGTCGGGCCGGGTCATCTCGTAGGTGCCGAGCAGCCGGGCCACGTGCGGGTTGCCCGCGCGGGCGAGCACCCGGTTCAGCTCGATGTCGGGGTTGATGCCGCTGCTGACCCGGCGGAACACCTTGAAGATGGCGTTCCGGTCAAAGATCACGCTGGTATTGCTCTGCTCGGCGTCGGAGACGTACGGCATCGCCTCGAGCGGCAGCTCGACGCCGGGTTCCTTGGCGAACGCCACCTCGGCCCCGGACGAGCCGCGCGCGGCCGAGGAGTCGAGCAGCGACAGCAGGTAGCGCGGGGCCTCGACGTCGAACAGGGCGTCGAAGCCGGTCCGGTCGTCCGCCGAGCCGATCGTGGCCACCGCGCTGTACTCCGAGACCGGCGCGGTGTCCCACCCGACGATCACCTGGTAGCACTCCGACGACCCGTCGGCATAGTCGACGTCGACCAGCACCAGGTCGAGGTCCTCGCGCAGCGGGACGACGACGCCGGCCGCCGCGCTCGTCAGCTCCCGGTTGCGTCCGGCGTACCACCGTTGCTGTGGCAGCCACTCGGACCAAGGCAACTTGGCCGGCGACCCAGCTGGGACAGTCATGCGTTCTCCTCAGGCCCGGGGGACAACTGGAACCAGTAGAACCCGTGTCCCGGCAGTGTCAGCAGATAGGGCAGGTGACCCACGCGGGGGAACTGCACCTGTCCGGTCAGCTCCACCGGCGTGTGGCCACTCCAGTGCTGCAGGTTCAGCTCGATCGGCTGGGGGAAGCGCGACAGGTTGTTGACGCACAGCACGGTGTCCGCGTCGTCAGGGGTTTGGCGCACGAACGCCAGCACCGAAGGGTTCGACCCGCCGAGTTCCTCGAACGATCCGACCGCAAACGCCTTGTGCCGCCCCCGCACCGCCAGCATCGTGCGGGTGAAGTTGAGCAGCGACGTCGAGGTGTCGCGCTGGGCCTCCACGTTGACGGCCTGGTAGCCGTAGACCGGGTCCTGGCTGGGCGGCAGGTACAGCCGGCCGGGGTTGGCCTTCGAGAATCCGGCGTTGCGGTCCGGCGTCCACTGCATCGGCGTGCGCACGCCGTCGCGGTCACCCAGCCAGATCACGTCGCCCATGCCGATCTCGTCGCCGTAGTAGAGGACCGGCGAGCCGGGCAACGACAGCAGCAGCGCGGTGAACAGCTCGATCTGGTTGCGGTCGTTGTCCAGCAGCGGCGCCAGGCGGCGGCGGATCCCGACGTTGGCCTTCATCCGCGGGTCCTTGGCGTACTCGGCGTACATGTAGTCGCGTTCCTCGTCGGTGACCATCTCCAGGGTCAACTCGTCGTGGTTGCGCAGGAAGATCCCCCACTGGGCCATGTCCGGGATCTCGGGCGTCTGGGCGAGGATCTCCGAAATGGGGATCCGCGACTCGCGGCGGACGGCCATGAAGATGCGCGGCATCAGCGGGAAGTGGAACGCCATGTGGCATTCGTCGCCGCCGGTGCTGGCGTCCCCGAAGTACTCGACCACGTCGGCCGGCCACTGGTTCGCCTCGGCCAGCAGCACGCGGCCGGGGAACTCGTCGTCGACCACCTTGCGGACGCGCCTGAGGAACGCGTGCGTCTCGGGCAGGTTCTCGCAGTTGGTGCCCTCGCGTTCGAACAGGTAGGGCACCGCGTCCAGGCGGAACCCGTCGATCCCCAGCCCGAGCCAGAAGCGGATGACGTCGATCATCGCCTCCTGAACGGCCGGGTTGTCGTAGTTCAGGTCCGGCTGATGCGAGAAGAACCGGTGCCAGTAGAACTGGCGGCGCACGGGGTCGAAGGTCCAGTTCGATTCCTCGGTGTCGACGAAGATGATCCGGGCGTCGGTGTAGCGCTCGCTGGTGTCGCTCCACACGTAGTAGTCGCCGTACGGGCCGTCGGGGTCGTGCCGCGACTCCTGAAACCACGGGTGCGACTCCGAGGTGTGGTTCATCACCAGGTCGGTGATCACCCGGATCCCCCGCTTGTGCGCCGCGTCGAGCAGGTCGACGAAGTCCTCGACGGTGCCGAACTCGGGCAACACCTTGTAGAAGTCCCTGATGTCGTAGCCGCCGTCGCGCAGCGGCGAGTCGTAGAACGGCGGCAGCCAGATGCAGTCGATCCCCAGCCACTGCAGGTAGTCCAGGCGGTCGATCAGGCCACGCAGGTCGCCCTGGCCGTCGGCGTTGGCGTCGCTGAACGCCCGGACCAGCACCTCGTAGAACACGGCGTGCTTGAACCACGTTGGGTCGGCGGGCAGCGCGGCGGCGTTCTCGAAATCCTCGGCGTCCGGGTGCTCGACCACCCCGTCTTCGACGTGACTTCCCGCGGCTGGATCGTGCTCGACAGCGTCTTTTGCGTCGTTCATCAATTCCACGATGCCACGGGTACCCGAGGCGCGATACTCGGAATCACGCGCCTCGCCGGGGCTCCAACCACGCTGGGCCACAACCTAATCGGGCGGGAGCCGGACATGGTTCGGCGAAGGTCAGGCCGGGGGCCCGTCCGCCAGGGTCACGGTCGCGGTGCGGTCACCACCGGCCTTGGCGCGATAGTGCAGGGTGATGGTGTCCCCGGGGTGGTGCGGGACGAGCACGTCGGTCAGCGCGGTGGCCCCGTTGATGGGCACGTTGTCGACGCCGGTGATGACGTCGCCCGCGGAGATTCCGGCCGCGGCGGCCGGCCCGCTGCCGACCACGCGTTCGACCCGCGCGCCATTGCCGTTGGTGTCGGAAACACCCAAGCCGAGGAAGGCCGTCGGGCCGATGTGCACCGTGTTGGACGCGGCCCCGGACCGGATCTGGTTGGCGACCGCCATCGCGTTGCCGATCGGGATGGCGAAGCCCTGCCCGCCGGACAGCTTGTAGTTGTCGGACGCGGCCGTGTTCACGCCGACCACCTGCCCGGCGCCGTTGACCAGCGGCCCGCCCGAGTCGCCGGGCCTGATCGCGGTGTCGGCCTGGATCAGGCCGCCCAGCGTCTCCTCGGCGCCGGTCAGGGTGTCCGTGGCCGAGACTGTCTGGTTGAGGGCGACGACCTTGCCGGCCACCGCGCTGGGCGTTCCGCCCTGACCGCCGGCGTTCCCCAGCGCGACGACGGGCTCGCCGACCCCCACGCCGCCGCCGATGTTGGCCGCGGGCAGCCCGGAGGCGCCGCGAAGCTGCAGGACCGCGACGTCCGCGGTGCGGTCATAACCGACGACGTCGACGCCGTACGTCTGGCCGTTGCCGACGGCGAAGGCACTGATGTCGGTGGCACCGGAGATCACGTGGTTGTTGGTCAGCACGACGCCGGCCGGATCGATCACGATGCCGGTACCGGCTCCGACGGCGTTGTTGTAACCGAATTTCGTGTTGATGTTGACCACCTGCGGCCCGACCTGACCCACGATCGCCGAGGGGTCCAGCGGCAGCGAAGGCCGCGCGGATGCCGGGGCTGGGGAGAAGCCCAGGCCCAGGCCCAGGCCGACCACGGCCAGCACGCTGACCAACCATGACCACCAGACTGAGCGGTGGTGCCATTTGCCCATCCCGTCACCTCCTGCATCCCGATAAGAATCAGAATTCGCCCAGCCTCCGGGTCTGGGCGACACGACTTAGTCTGTATAACCGTAATGCAGGTTGCTATTCATAGGCTGACAGCGTGGGCGGATTCGACCCGAAAGTCAGGTTTTCGCGGTCCCCGGTAGCCCGGCTTGCCACGAGCACGCCCGACGGCGCGCCGCACCTGGTGCCGGTGGTGTTCGCGGTCGGCCGCGGCCCGGACGGGGAGCATGACGTGATCTACACCGCCGTCGACGCGAAGCCCAAGACGACGCGGCGGCTGCGCCGCCTGGCCAACATCGAGAGCAACCCGCAGGTCAGCCTCCTCGTCGACGACTACGACGACGACTGGGCCCGGTTGTGGTGGGTCCGGGCCGACGGCCTCGCGGCGATCCATGCCGACCCCGAGGCGATGGAGGCCGGTTTGGCGTTGCTGCGCGCCAAATATCCCCAGTACCAATCGGTTTCGTTGAACGGTCCGCTCATCGCGGTCACCGTGCACCGCTGGTCCGCCTGGCACGCCTGACGGCGTCGCCCCGCCGCGGGCAATTGGCCGACCGGTGGCCTTGTGTTGGGCGTCGGTTGGGGGAAAAGTTGCCTACGGGGTCGTGTGGTACAGAACACACCGCGCCGCGAAGCGACGTGCAGAACTGGAGGAAAGTCATGGCGGACAAGGCGAACACTTCCCAGGGCGCGGGGGCCGCCCCCACCGTGAAATCCCCGGGCGATGTTCGCAATGTGGCGCTGGTGGGGCCTTCGAGCGGCGGCAAGACAACCCTGGTCGAGGCCTTGCTGGTCGCCGCCGGCGTGCTGACCCGCCCCGGCTCGGTCACCGAGGGCACCACGGTGTGCGACTACGACGACGCGGAGATCCGGCAGCAGCGCTCCGTCGGGCTCGCCGTGGCGTCGCTGGCGCACGACGGCATCAAGGTCAACCTGGTGGACACGCCCGGGTACGCCGACTTCGTGGGCGAGTTGCGGGCCGGGCTGCGCGCCGCGGACTGCGCGCTGTTCGTGATCGCGGCGAACGAGGGAGTCGACGAGCCGACCAAGTCGCTGTGGCAGGAGTGCAGCCAGGTCGGCATGCCCCGCGCCGTGGTGATCACCAAGCTCGACCACGCCCGCGCGAACTACCAGGAGGCCCTGGCCGCCGCCCAGGACGCCTTCGGCGACAAGGTGCTTCCGCTTTACCTGCCGACCTCCCAGAACAACTGCGCCGGCCTGATCGGGTTGCTGTCGCAGAAACGCTACGAGTACAGCGACGGCAAGCGGACCGTGAGCGAGCCGGACCCCGCCGATGCCGACCGCATCGAGGAGGCGCGCGGCGCCCTGATCGAGGGAATCATCGAGGAGTCCGAGGACGAGTCGCTCATGGACCGCTACCTCGGCGGGGAGTCCATCGACGAGTCGGCGCTCATCGAGGACCTGGAGCGCGCCGTCGCCCGGGCGTCGTTCTTCCCGGTTATCCCGGTGTGCAGCGGCACCGGCGTCGGCACCCTGGAATTGCTCGAGGTCGCCACCCGCGGATTCCCGTCGCCGATGGAACACCCGCTGCCGGAAGTGTTCACGCCGACGGGGGCCACGCACGCGAAGCTGCCCTGCGACGCCGACGGCCCATTGCTCGCGGAGGTGGTGAAGACGACGTCGGACCCCTACGTCGGCAGGGTCAGCCTGGTCCGCGTGTTCTCCGGGACCATCAGGCCCGACACGACGGTTCACGTGTCGGGCCATTTTGCGTCGTTTTTCGGCGCAAGCTCGAATGGCAGCGGGCATTCGCACCCCGACCACGACGAGGACGAACGCGTCGGCGTCCTGTCCTTCCCGCTCGGCAAGCAGCAGCGCCCCGCCGCGGCCGTGGTGGCGGGCGACATCTGCGCGATCGGCAAGCTCAGCCGCGCCGAGACCGGCGACACGCTGTCGGACAAGTCCGAGCCGCTGGTGCTCAAGCCCTGGACGATGCCCGAACCGCTGCTGCCGGTGGCCATCCAGGCGCACGCCAAGACCGACGAGGACAAGCTGTCGGCCGGGCTGGCGCGGCTGGCCGCCGAGGATCCGACGCTGCGCATCGAGCAGAACCAGGAGACGCACCAGATCGTGCTGTGGTGCATGGGTGAGGCGCACGCCGGCGTCGTGCTCGACTCGCTGGCCAACCGCTACGGCGTCACCGTGGACACGGTCGAACTGCGGGTCCCGCTGCGAGAAACCTTCGGCGGCAAGGCGAAAGGGCACGGCCGCCACATCAAGCAGTCCGGTGGGCACGGGCAGTACGGGGTCTGCGACATCGAGGTGGAGCCGCTGCCGGAGGGCTCGGGTTTCGAGTTCGTCGACAAGGTGGTCGGCGGGGCGGTGCCGCGCCAGTTCATCCCGAGCGTGGAGAAGGGCGTCCGCGCGCAGATGGAAAAGGGCGTCCACGCCGGCTATCCCGTCGTCGACATCCGCGTCACCCTGCTCGACGGCAAGGCCCACAGCGTGGACTCGTCGGACTTCGCGTTCCAGGCCGCGGGCGCGCTGGCGTTGCGGGAGGCGGCGGCGGCGACCAAGGTGTGCCTGCTCGAGCCGATCGACGAGATCTCGGTGCTGGTGCCCGACGACTACGTCGGCGCGGTGATGGGCGACCTGTCGGGGCGGCGCGGCCGCGTGCTCGGCACCGACACCGTCGGCAACGACCGCACGGTGGTCAAGGCCGAGGTGCCGCAGGTCGAGCTGACGCGCTACGCGATCGACCTGCGCTCGCTCTCTCATGGGGCCGCCTCGTTCACGCGTTCGTTCGTGCGCTACGAGCCCATGCCGGAGTCCGCGGCCGCCCGGGTGAAAACCACGGCGTGACAGCGTATTTGCGGATGTCGACGTTCCACGGGCTGCCCGCGCACATCCTGCTCAACCATTTCGTCGTGGCCCTGGCGCCGCTCACGGCGGTGCTGGCGATCCTGTGCGCGCTGTGGCCCGCGGCGCGACGACGGCTGATCTGGCTGGTACTGCTGCTGGCCGTGGGGACCCTGGTCCTGGTCCCCTTGACCACCAGCTCGGGTGCGTGGCTGGCGGATCGCGTCGGCCCGGCACCGCCGGTCCTGGCGGAGCACGAGCGACTCGGCGCGACCCTCGTCTACATGGTGGCGGCCCTGGTGGCGACGGTGACGCTGCTGGCCGCCGTGCACCTGCGCCAGGCGGCGGGGCGGACCGTGAAATTCGCCGCGCACGCGGTGGTCGGCGTGCTGGTGATCGGCGCCGCGGTGGCCACCCTGGTGCAGACCTACCGCATCGGCGATTCGGGCGCGCGGGCGGCGTGGGGCAACGTCACCGCGTCGGCCGCTCAGCCCTGACGGCCGAACCGCTCGGCAACGGCGCGCCGGTCGAGCGAGCCCTTCGCGGTGTGCGGCAGCTCGCCGGCCTCGACGACGGTGGCCGGCACCTCGAAGGGGGCCAGGCGCTCGCGGCAGAACTCCGCGAGCTCGGCCGGCGTCGGCGCCGGTGACTCGCGCGGCACGATCGCCGCCGCCACCGCCTCCCCGTACATCTCGTCCGGCCGGCCGAACACGGCCGCCTCCGCGACGTTGGGGTGGCCGGCCAGCACGCCCTCGACACGCTCCGGCGAAATCTTCTCGCCGCCGCGGTTGATCAGTTCCTTGATCCGGCCGCGGATGCTCAGCTCCCCGGCCGGCGACACCGATCCCAGGTCGCCGGTGCGCAGCCACCCGTCGGAGAAGTTGGCGGCGGTGATGGCCGGGTCGCCGAGGTAGCCGCGCACGACGGTCGGGCCGCGCAACCAGACCTCCCCGACGCTTTCCGCGGGCAGGGGTTGCCCGTCGGTACCGGCGATCCGGATTTCCGGCCCGGTCGAGCGGCCCACGAGACCCGTTGCGACGGCGGTGTTTTCGGCCGCCACGACCCCCGTCGTGGCCACCTGGTGGGTCGCCTCCGTCATCCCGAAGGCGCACACCACCGGCGCCGCAAACGTTTCGTGCAGCGCCTGGGCCGCCTCCGGGGTGAGCGGTGCGCTGCAGCTGCGGATGAAGCGCAGCGCGGCCTTCGTCCGCGGGCGCTCGGTCCGGGTGCGTTCCAGCAGGATCTGGTGAATCGTCGGGACCGCCGTGTACCAGGTGGCGCCGACGGCGTCGACGTCGTCCCAGAACGTGTGCGCGGAGAACCGGCCCCGCGCCGGCAGCAGCACCGTCCCCCCGGACGCCAGCGTCGACAGCAGCGAAGCGACCAGGCCGTGGCCGTGGTAGAGCGGCATCACGGCGACCGTCGCGTCCGCGGGTCCCAGCCCGTAGCCGGCGACGATCGCCCGTACCGAGGTGGCGATGTTGCCGTGGGTCCAGGGCACCATCTTCGGCATGCCGGTGGTGCCGCCGGTGAACATGATCATGGCGTCGTCGTCGCGCAGCCCCTCGGGCACCGACACGTCGCCCTGCGGGGGCGTGGCCGCGTCGAGGCGCACCCCGATCGCGGCCGGCTCGGCGCCGACCGTCACCGCGACCGGCCAGCAGGCCGGCTCGGGCGTGTCGTCGGGGCCGGCGGCGTCGACCAGCACCGCCCGCGCCCCCGCGGTCGCGCTTCGCGTGCGCCGCTCGCCGGCCGGCAGCGCCGGGTCCAGCGGGACCACGACCAACCCGGCCCGCGAGGCCCCCAACAGGGCGACGACGAATTCGGCGTTGCTGGCCGCGCGCAGCGCGACCCGGTCCCCGGGTCGCAGGCCCGCCCGCTCCAGCTGCCCGGCCAGGTCGTCGACGAGGCGGACCAGGTCGCGGTAGCTGAGCCCGATGCGGTCGGAGGTGACGACCAAGGCCGGCGCGTCCGGCCGGTCCTTCGCCGCCGCCACGAGCAGGTCCGCGATGCGCGGGGTTTCTTCGGCCGTGCCGGTCGCCATCGCCATGCCCTTCCCGTCGGGTGTACTCGTCCGCCACCGAGCCTGCCGTACGCGGCGCCGTACCGCTAAGTCGTGTTGACTGGCACTACTACACGAGGAGTCGCCACATGACCAAACGTCTGACCGACGGCTTCCACCTCGTCGTGGATGCCCTCAAGGCCAACGACGTCGCCACCATCTACGGCATCGTGGGCATCCCGATCACCGATCTCGCGCGCACCGCGCAGGCGTCGGGGATCCGCTTCATCGGCTTTCGGCAGGAGGCCTCGGCCGGCAACGCGGCGGCCGCCGCCGGGTTCCTGACGCGGCGCCCGGGTGTGTGCCTGACGACGTCCGGGCCCGGCTTTCTCAACGGGCTGCCCGCGCTGGCCAACGCCACGACGAACTGCTTCCCGATGATCCAGATCTCGGGTTCGAGCGACCGGGCGATGGTGGACCTGCGGCGCGGCGACTATCAGGATCTCGACCAGCTCGCCGCCGCAACGCCTTTCGCGAAGGCCGCGTATCGGATCGGCCGGGCCGAGGACATCGGGCTCGGAGTGGCGCGGGCGATCCGCACCGCGGTCTCCGGCCGCCCGGGCGGCGTCTACCTCGACATCCCCGGCGACGTGCTGGGCCAGACCCTGGACGCGTCGGCCTCGGACGACACCATTTGGCGCGTGGTCGAGCCGGCCCCGCGGCAGCTGCCGTCCCCGGACGCGATCGACCGCGCGCTGGACCTGCTGGGGCGGGCGCGGCGCCCGCTGGTCGTGCTGGGCAAGGGCGCCGCATATGCTCGGGCAGACGACGCGATCCGGAAGTTCGTGGAGGACACCGGGATTCCGTTCCTGCCGATGTCGATGGCCAAGGGTCTGCTGCCGGACTCCCATCCGCAGTCGGTCGCGGCCGCCCGCTCGCTGGCCATTGCGCGCACCGACGCGGTCCTGCTGATCGGGGCGCGGCTGAATTGGCTGCTCGGCCACGGGGAATCGCCCCAGTGGTCGGCCGACGCCAAGTTCGTGCAGGTCGACATCGAGGCGTCCGAATTCGACAGCAACCGTCCCATCGCCGCGCCGCTGGCCGGCGACATCGGGTCGGTGATGTCGGCGCTGAGTGACGCGCTGGCCGCCCACCCGATCGCCGTGCCCGCGGAGTGGACGAGGGAGCTGGCCGATCGGCGGGCCCGCAACGACGCCAAGATGCGCGCGCGCCTGGCCGAAGACCCCCGGCCCATGCGGTTCTACAACGCGCTGGGCGCCATTCGGTCTGTGCTGCAAGACAACCCGGGGACCTATGTGGTCAACGAGGGGGCCAACGCGCTGGACCTGACCCGCAACGTCCTGGACATGGAGCTTCCGCGACACCGGCTCGACACGGGAACCTGGGGCGTGATGGGCATCGGCATGGGATACGCCATCGGCGCCGCGGTGGAGACCGGCGATCCCGTCGTCGCCATCGAGGGCGACAGCGCGTTCGGCTTTTCGGGCATGGAGGTCGAGACGCTCTGCCGCTACCGGCTGCCGGTGACCGTCGTCATCCTCAACAACGGCGGCGTGTACCGCGGCGACGAGAAGGCCGCCGGTGACGATCCCGCGCCGACGGCGCTGAGTGGGCACGCGCGTCACGAGCTGATCGCGGAGGCGTTCGGCGGCAAGGGATACCGCGTCACCACGCCGTCGGAGCTGCGCAGGGCGCTGGCCGAGGCGATCGCGTCCAACGGGCCGTCCGTCATCGACTGCGAACTGGACCCGTCGGCCGGCGTGGAAAGCGGTCATCTGGCCAGTCGCAACCCGGCCGGCGCGGCCGCGCCGTAGCGGCCGTCGATGTCGGTCCAGCGAACACGCAAATGTTTGCTGGAAAACGCGGTGGACGGGCAGCCAGTAGAATATCGTTGTGTCCGTTGAACCATCCCGAAGGATGAACGCCATGCGCCGTGCGGTTCGTTATCTGTTCGTTATGGTAGCGATCGCGGGCATGGCCGCGTTGGGGAGCGGTGCGCGCGGCGTGGCGGCGGTGCCGCTGCCCGAGCCGGTCCCCGGAGTTGCCTCGGTTTCGCCCGCTAACGGCGCGGTGGTGGGCGTGGCACACCCGGTCATGGTCACGTTCACCGCGCCGGTCACCGACCGCGCCGCCGCCGAGCGGTCCATCCGCGTGACGTCGCCGGCCCGGATGCCGGGCCACTTCGAGTGGCTGAACAACGACGTGGTGCAGTGGGTTCCGAACCACTATTGGCCCGCCCACACGCACGTCTCGGTCGGCGTGCAGGCGCTGACGACCGGCTTCGACACCGGCGACGAATTCCTCGGTGTCGCCAGCCTGTCCGGCCACACCTTCACCGTCAGCCGAAACGGCGAGATCCTGCGCACGATGCCGGCGTCGATGGGCAAGCCGAGCCGCCCGACGCCGATCGGCAACTTCACCGCGCTGGACAAGGAGCGCACCGTGGTGATGGACTCGCGAACCATTGGAATCCCGCTGAGCTCGCCCGAGGGCTACAAGATCACCGCGCAGTACGCGGTGCGGGTCACCTGGAGCGGCGTTTACGTCCACTCGGCCCCGTGGTCGGTCGACTCGCAGGGCCACGCCAACGTCAGCCACGGCTGCATCAACCTGAGCCCGGACAACGCCGCGTGGTACTTCAACCAGGTCAACGTCGGCGACCCCATCCAGGTCGTGGCCTGATCTGAGGCTAGCCCGGCAACCCGGCCTTGATCGCCGCGTCCTGCTTGCGGCCGACGTCGATCGCCACGTTCGGATCGATGGGATCGTTTGGGGCACTGTCGAATTCCAGGTTAGCGATCGCCTTGCCCTCGCTGAACAGCAGCACCGTCACCGAATTGTCCCGGGAATTACCCGAAATCATGAAACCGTTGGCACCCACGTCGACCGGTTGCCACGTGCCGCTGACCTTGCCCGCGTAATTGTTCTTGGTGTTCTCGATGCCCGCCGGGACCACCGAGGGGTCGGCGACGATCAAGATGGTGACCCCGATGCGCCGGGTGTTGTCGGGGCTGGTGTACAGCTGGGCGACGCCCGCGGCGTTGTTTGGATTCTGCACGGGCGGTTGGGGAGTGGTGAAATCCCCGCCGATGTCGCCGGCCTTGATCAGCAACGAGCTGTAGTCGGTGGGCTGGCCCGGTGACGGGTTGGTGACCGAACCGCTCGATGCGGCGGCGGCGCTGGAGAATGTCGACGAAGACGAGGCCGGCGAGGACGTGTGGTCGCCGCCGCACCCGGTGACCGCGGCGCCCACGACGGCGAGGGTCGCGACCAGCCATCCGGCGGCGGCAATCCGAGCGAGCTGCATGGCGTTCCTTCCGCGTCGATCCACAGTTCGGCCGCGGCGCCTGACGCTACTGCGAAACGCCGGAAGGAACAAGGACGGGTTCGCGCCTATGCTGGCGTGGGCACGGGCCGTTCGGGGTGGAGGGGCACAAGATGACGGCTGGGAAGGCTCGCGCCGTACGGTTCGACCGCTACGGGGACCGGGGCGTGTTGTACGTCGCGGACGTCGACATGCCCTCACCCGGGCCGGGCGAGGTGGTGGTCGAGGTGCGCGCCGCCGGGATCAATCCCGGCGAGGTCGCCATCCGGACCGGCGCGATGCACGAAATCTTCCCCGCCGCTTTTCCCTCCGGCGAGGGCAGCGACCTTGCGGGCGTGGTGACCGCCGTCGGGCCCGGAGTCGCCGAGTTCTCCGTCGGCGACGAGGTCCTGGGGTTCAGCCTGCGCCGATCCAGCCACGCCACCCACACCGCCGTTCCGGTCCACCAACTGATTCGCAAACCCCCCCAATTGAGTTGGGAGGTGGCGGGTTCGCTGTACGTGGCCGGCGCGACGGCTTACGCCGCGGTCCGCGCGGTCGCACCGCAACCGGGCGAGACGGTCGCCGTGTCGGCCGCCGCCGGGGGGGTCGGAAGCCTCGCCGTGCAGCTGCTGGTCCGGCGGGAGGCGGTGGTGCTTGGCATCGCCGGTCCGGGCAACGCCGACTGGCTGCGCGCCCACGGGGTCATCCCGATCGCCTACGGGGACGGTTTGGCCGACCGGCTGCGCGCGGCGGCGCCCGACGGGATCGACGCGTTCATCGACCTGCTCGGCCCCGACTACGTCCAGCTCGCCGTGGATCTCGGCGTCGCACCCGAACGAATCGACACCATCATCTCGTTCGAGAAGGCGGTAGAGGTCGGCGCCAGGACCGAGGGCAGCGCGGACGCGTCGACGACCGAAGTGCTCGAGGAAATGGCCGGCCTGGTCGCGTCCGGCGCCATCGATTTCGAGGTCGCCGGGACGTATCCGCTGGACCGGGTGGCCGACGCCTTCGAGGAACTCGAGAAGCGGCACACCCGGGGCAAGATCGTTCTGCGGCCGCAGGTTTGAGTCAGAATGAAATCGCCGGCCCGACGACGCCGGTCTGCACGATCTTGATGATCACGAACGCGACGGCCACCACCAGGTAGCCGCGCAGGGTCAACAGCCCCATCCGGTGGATCGGCGACAGGGTGGGCCGGTCGAGCGAGGCGAGGTCGGGGGTCTGCCAGTTCGCCCGGTCCTGTCGGCGGACCGCGCGGCGTTCGGCCCGCGTCAGGAGCGGGGCGTCGTCGAGCTCCTCGACCTGTTCGGGATCCAGTCCGCCGCCGAGTGTCCCCACGATGGCCTCCGCGTCGCGCAGGTCGCGATACCGCCGGCCGGCCACGATCGCGACCGCACCGCCGGCGATGCCGACCGCCGCGCCGGCGGCGAGCCCGGTCTCGATGGTGGCCGTGGACAGGTCCGGGAAGAAGGTGGTCGCCGTCAGCGCGAGCGACAACAACACCAGGCACCACACGATGGTCCACGCGAAGATGTTCTGCCGCACGGTGTTTACCCACGGGCCGAGCACGGCGCGGTCGTTGCAGAGCAGGACCAGGAAGACGGTAGCCGACGGCAGCAGCACTCCGGCGAGCGCCTGCACGCCCTGGGTCACCAGGCCCAGTATGTGATCTGGGCTGAACGCGACCGCGGCCGAGACCGCGAGCAACAGCGCGTAGCCGCCGTAAAACAGTGGCGCCTCGGCGATCTTCCAGTGCAGCGAGTGCCGCCTGCCCATCGCATCGCCGATCGCGTAGGTGGTGGCCAGCCCGATGGCGTTCGCGCCGATCAGCGACGCGTCCAGCAGGATGACCGCGAACAGCACCCCGACGGCGCCACCGAGATGCGTGGACAGGGCCGAAGCGACCGCGCCGGCGTCGGTGAATCCACCGGCGTCGGCGGTGCCGGCCAGCCCGAACGCGGTCACCGCCATCAGGGCCGTCGCCCCGACGATGACCACGACGATGCCGATGACCAAATCGGCTCGCGCGTAAGGGATCCACCGCGCCGTGATGCGCTTGTCCACGACGTTGGACTGCTGAAAGAACAGCTGCCACGGCGCCACCGTGGTGCCCACGATCGCGACCACCAACAGCAGCACGGTGGAGTTGAGCCCACCCGGGAACTGGGGCGCCAACCCCCCGGCGGCGCCTTTCAGGGAGGGATGCGCCAGCAGCACCATCGGGATGATCAGCACGTTCACCGCGATCAGCACGAACATCAACGCTTCCCAGCGGCGGAACGAACCCCCGGCCACCACGGCGAACAACAACACGGCGGCGGCGGGGATCGCGACGATCCTGGGACAGCCCAAAAACCCCAGGGCCAGTGACACGCCGATGAATTCGGTGACGATCGTCAGGGCGTTGAGGATCAGCAGATCACCGACGCTGAAGGCACCCCAGAACTTGCCGAACCGCTCGAAGATCAGCCGCGCGTGGCCCACCCGGGTGACCGCGCCCAGCCGCACCACCATCTCCTGGTTCACGTACAGCACCGGGATCATCAACACCAGCGCCCACAGCAGGCCCATGCCGTAGTTCTGCCCGGACTGCGCGTAGGTCGCGACGCCGCCGGCGTCGTTGTCGCCCACCATCGCGATCAGGCCGGGCCCGGTGATGACCAGCAGCGTCCGCAGGCGCCGCCAGCGGCCACCGAAAATACCGCCGGCGCCGCCGGTGGCGTCTCGGTGGATGCGGCCGAACGCACCGACGATGTCGCCGGTGTGCGCGGGATCCGGCACGGCCTGGCCGGACACCCCGCGGGGGTTGGCCGGTACCGGGGCCGTGCCGCCGCCGGGCGCGGAGCTGCGCAGGCCGCCGCGCAGCCGCGTGGGGCTGGAGGGCATCGGATTCTCCGTCAGCTCAACGAGTTCGGACACCGAATTACCGGTGGTTGCCCGCGGGGTCGTATGGATGTCCGCCGAGCGAGGCCGTGACGACCGCGATCGGCATCCGGGAGACGTAGAGGTTGGCCCGCTCCTGCGGAGTCAGGGCGCTCCGCGCGTGCAGCTTGTCGGCCAGCAGCCGGCCCACCCGAAGCATCGGCCGGCTCGGCCCCCTCTTGAGGCCGGTAAAGCGGTGTGCAACAACAAAAGCCATGATCTTCTCCTGTCGGAGTGCCCGACCGGCTCGTGTCGTTCGGAACGCCCGCACAGCTCCCGCCTCAACGACCCCCGCGCTCAGCGCGGGTTCGCAGGGCATCCAGGGAGGCGTCAGGCGGACAGACGGCCGGAACCGGATCGGGACAAGACGGATTTCGGATAGGAACTGTCGCCGGGACTCATCTCGCCCTCACCTCCTCGCGGCCGGGACACACGCGGGTGTCGTCTCGTTACACCTGAACGGGAGAGGCACGAATGACCGGGGGCAGGCCTCCGGTCGCACCCCTCTCGTCGGAGCTTCGGCACTGCACGGCGTATCCGGAGCTTCGTCCGGAAGCCACTTGGGCTCAACCCTTGGGTCCGGGAAGAGCTGTCCTGACCCGGGGCGTCTCTCGACGTTCGGGGTCAGTGGCCTGTATCCATGCAGACGCCTCACCTACCGAGGTGCTTGCACGTCCATATTGCCCTGCGGCCCTGTGCCCGTCAAACGGTGCCACCCGCGAGTCCTACCCTCGACGTATGGCCAACACGTTGCAGGAGCCGCGCGTCGCGAAGGTGCTCGACCGGATGTACGCGGAAACGAATAGCCAGATGCCGAAGCTGCGCGAGCGGCTCGGTGACTTCGAGCGCCCGATGAGCGCGCAGCAGCGCGCCGAGGCGATGAGCGAGTTCTACATCCCGGTGACCCCGGAGGCCGGGCGCCTGCTCTACGCGCTGGTGCGCGCCGCTCGCCCGGCGACGGTGGTCGAGTTCGGGATGTCCTTCGGAATCTCCGCCCTCCACCTCGCGTCGGCGGTCCGCGACAACGGCGCAGGCCGCGTGGTGACCACCGAGCTCAGCGGCGCCAAGATCGCGGCGGCCAGGCGGACGTTCGCCGAGACCGGCTTGGACGACGTGATCACCATCCTCGAGGGAGACGCCCTGACCACCCTGGCCGACCTGGACGGCCCGGTCGACTTCGTGCTGCTCGACGGCTGGAAGGACCTGTATCTGCCGGTGATCGAGCTGCTCGAGCCACGCCTGGCGACCGGCGCGCTGGTCGTGGCCGACAACGCCAACGCAGCGGACACGCGGCCCTACCTCGACCGCGTGCGCGACCCGGCCAACGGGTACGTCAGCTCCAATTTCCTCGTCCGAGAAAGCGACAGCATGGAGATCAGCTGCCGCACGGGCGGTTAGCGTTATCGCAGCGATTCCTCGAGCCATGGTGTCAACCATTTCACCCCTTCGGGGGTGAGGTGGACGCCGTCGCTGCGGACCTTGATGCCGTCGACCTTGGCGGTGTAAACGCCGTCGGGACACAGTTTCTTGTTCAGATCGACGATCGCGACATTCGGGTGGTGGGCAACCGTCTTGCGCAGCATGGTGTTCCAGAGGTTGACCCGGTCGGGTTGGTCCTCCGGATACAGGCGTCCGTCGGCTTTTTCGCCGCCCCGGCTGTAGGGCACCGTGGCCACCACGACGCGAACACCGGTGGAGCCCAAGATGTTCAGCGCCCGCTCCAGCTCGCCGTTGAGATAGGCGTCGAAGGTCGGGTCGCCGATGTGGGTCCATTGACCCTCGTTGACCCGATCGACCGTCTCCCAGCGGCCGATGATCAACAGCGCAACGTCCGGCTGGTCCCGGCCGATCTGCGCCGACCACCTGATCGGCCAGCCGTCGCACTCCGGCCTCTGCTCGAGGGTTTGCCCGATGTACCGGTACGGCGTGCCGCGCACCAGGCTGCAGCCGATGACGGTGTGGTCGAGGAACGCGAAGCCCGGCGTCGGCGGCAGGTAGTGCATCCACGTCCACCCGATCGAATCGCCGAACACCGAAACGGTGAACGGCCGGTGGGGATCGCGCGGCGCCGGGTGGGCGCCGCCGGGCGGCGAGGGAGACACCGCGGCCACGGCCGAGACGTCGGGCGGCAGGCCGGCCTCGCGCAGACCGGTCCCGGTTCCCACCGGAATCACCAGCAGTGTCACCGCGGCGGCGCTGGCCACGGTGGCCGCCGCCAGCGGCAGCAGGGGCACCCGCACCGGCCGCCAGCGGCGGACCGGTTGTTCGATCAGCCACCACGACGCGGCGGCGATCATCACGGTGGCCGCGCACCTGGCGACGAACAGCGGCGGCCCCGACCATCCGGTCCGTTCGCCGTTGACGGCCAGGAAGATTGGCCAGTGCCAGAGGTAGACGCCGTAGGAGATGGTGCCCAGCCACACCAGCGGACGCAGGGCCAGGATGCGCGCGACGACTCCGCGCTGCTCCAGCGCGATGGGCGCGATCACGAGCACGGAAGCGAGGGCGACCCCGATCAGCAGGCCGCGGCGAAACTCGCCGGCCGCGCCCGTCGCGCAGTGCGTCGCCGCCGCCAGCCCGGCCAGGCCGAGCAGCGGCAGCAACCGGGCGACGCGCCGCCCCCACCGGGACCCGATCAGGCACCAGCCGCGGTTCATCGACGGCCAATCCCGCACCAGCAGGGCCGCCGCCGCGGAGCCGACCAACAGGGCCTGCGCGCGGGTGTCGGTGCCGAAATAGATCCGGTCCCGCGTGGTGTCGGAGGCAAGGACGGCGGCGGCCACCGCGGACGCCAGCGCGCCCACCGTGGCGATGACAAACGTGGCGAACCGCACCCCGCCCACGGTGGCCCTTCGGAAGTAGCGCCTGGCCCGCGCGGCCAACAGCAGGGTCACCGCGACCAGCAGCACCGGCCAGATGAAGTAGTACTGCTCCTCCACGCCGAGCGACCAGGTGTGCTGCAGCGGCGACGGCGGGGCGCCCCGGGTGAAATAGTCCGTCTTCTGGGCCACGAACCGCCAGTTCGCCACCCACAGGAACGCCGCGATCGCGTCGTCGCGCAACCCGGTCAGCGATTGGGTGGGCAGCAACGCGCGGGCCGCTCCCACGGTGAGCACCATCAACAGCAGAGCCGGCAGCAGCCGTCGCGCCCGCCGGATCCAAAAGCCGGTCAGCTCAATGCGACCGGTGCGACGGAGCTCGTCGAGCAGGAGCGACGTGATCAGGAAGCCGCTGAGGACGAAGAACACGTCGACGCCGATGAAGCCGCCCGCCACCCCCGGGATGCCGCCGTGCCCGATGAGCACCAGGGCGACCGCGATCGCGCGCAGCCCGTCCAGCGCGGGGATGCCGCTGCGCCGTTCCGCTTGGTCCCAGATTGCGAGCCGGCCGGCGCGGCGAACCGGAGCGACCCATCGCGGCCGCCGAGCAGGACGTGCCCGGGCGGGGTGCCTCCCGCCCGGCTCAGAGTCCGCCGTTAGCGCGCCCTGACCACCTCGTCCGGCGCCGAAGTTGCTGCCGATACGTCGCTGCCCCTCCTCTTGATCGCAGCAAGCCTAATTCGGTAGCCCGCCGGATCGAGAACACGACACGCGAGGACCGCGAAGACGCGCAACGGTTTTGCCGTCACGCAGACTCGAAGTGGCGCCGGATGCCCGCCAGCATCTCGTGGTGCGCCTTGAGCGCCTCGCGCGTCGTCGTCGGCGCCAACGGCCGGGGCGCACGGATGCGGATCCGTTCGGTAAGGCGGGTGCCTCCCTCGGTCGGCGTGAAGCTCACCGTTCCGCGCAGGCGCACCCCGGGTGACTGATCGGCCTCGGTCGTCACCTCGCCGTCCGTGCGGACGTGCAGGCGCGCACGGTAGGTGATACGTAGCGTCAACGGCCCCAACGGGATCCGGTCCACCACCCGGTAGCTCTGCAGATAGCCTTCCGGCGTTTCGGTGCGCGACGTGGCCCGCACCGACACGATCAAGGGATGGACGAGCCCGATGTTGTCCAGGTCGACATAGAAATCGCGGACGTCGCCCGGTGGCGCGGGCACTTCCTCGGACAGCGTGTGCTCGGACTCCGCGACCCACCAGCTCATGAAAACCTCCGTCAGCCCGGGTGATGCCCTCCGGCCCCGGCGAGGATATCGTTTGTGCGCCAGTAGATCAGCGCGGTGAACGCGAACACGACGACGATCGTCACCGCGGCCTGCACCGCGTTCCGCCGTTTGGCGGGCGGGTACACGTAGGCCGCGGCCACCGCGGCGCCGGTGACGAGCCCGCCGACGTGCGCCTGCCAGCTGATCTGTCGCGCGGCGAACGTGAACATTAGGTTGACCACGATGACCGCGCCGACCCATCGGACGTCCAGGGTGAGCCGCCTGACCACCACGAACGTCGCGCCGAAGAGGCCGAATATCGCACCCGACGCCCCCGCCGTCGCGGTGCCCAGCGGCGATAGCAGATAGACCAGGACCGAGCCGCCCAGCCCGCTCAATGCGTACAGCGCGCCGAACCGCAGTCGGCCCAGCCACATCTCGAGCGGCGGTCCCACGACGTAGAGCGCCCACATGTTCAACAGCAAATGCATTGGGCCGTAGTGCAGGAACGCCGCCGTCGCCAGTCGATACAGCTGGCCGTCGGCGACGGCCGGCGGCCACAGCGTCAGTCGCTTTTCCAGATCGCGCGACGCCAGCTGCGCCACGAAAACCGCGACGTTGGCGGCGATCAGCGCATAGGTGACCGCCGGCGGGCCCGACCGCTGCCGCCCGCCGAACCGGGTGCGCGGTGACCGAATCGTCCGGGCGCCGGCCTGGACGCACTCCACACACTGGTGGCCGACCGCGGCGCTGCGCATGCAGTCGGGGCAGATGTACCGCTCACAGCGGTTGCAGCGGAGGTGAGTCGGGCGACCGGGGTGCCGGTAGCACGTCGGCGCCCCAGCCGGCTGGTGCGGTGCGCTCATCGCATCATTGTCGCCGTGTCGCCGGGTTTTCACCGGTATTCCGCGAGCCGCCGCGTGGCCTTACTGTGTCTTCGTGAGCTCTTTGTCGTGGCCCCTTGTTGAGGTCTTATTCGTCAGGTCACCGCGTGGCTGACGCTGGCGCCGGCGTGGTGGAGCGCTATCTGGAGTGCCTGGCCGCGCACGACTGGGACGGCCTGGCCACGACCATCGCCGACGATGGCTTGACCCGCGAGGGCCCGTTTTGCGACGCCGTCGAGGGCAAGCGGCACTACGTCGCCTACCTGCGCAAGGTGATCAACAACCTGGAGGGCCACCGGCTGGAGGTCACCCGCGTCTCGCACGTCGACGACCGCCTGTCCTACGTCGAGTTGAGCGAGTCGTTCGACATCGACGGCGCCGCCGCCACGTGGCCCGAATGCATTCTGTTCGAGCGGGGCGACGACGGTCTGATCTCTCGTGTGAGCGTGTTCTTCAAGCAGCCGGGGGGCGGCCGCGCGTAGCCGCGCCGGCGCGAGAACTATTCCCTCACCCGCGGAATTGACCTAACGTGTGGTGCGTGGAGTCACACGGAAACCCCGAATTGGTGCCCGTCGAAAAATTGCATTCAGGCGACCCCATCACCGATGGCGGTCAGCGGTACATCGTTCTCGAATCGAAAACCGTCAGCGACAGCTGCGTGGTTCTCGAACTCGAGTCGCGAGTCGACCACCAGCTGCAGGTCATCGAGAAGTCCTTCCCGGCCGGCTACCACGTCGGCAGGGCGAACCACCGAATCTTATAGCCGGATTTCACCGAACCCACATGTTGCGCGCGTAGCCGGTCGACGGCTACCGCGCATTGGTGTTTCGGGGTCGCCACCATATCCCGCCGCGCCCGAAATGCCGTACCCGCCAACGCGTTCGGGCATTGCGAAGCGCGAGCGCGGGTATGCCGGCCGCGACCGGCCCCCGCGCCCGCGCCGGCTTCCTCCCGCCATCCCCGTCGGGCAGGTTTGGCCCGCCGCCCAAGCCGGTAACCTGTGTCCCAGGAAGCGATTGCACCCCCAGGAAAGCGAGTCTCGACGCGCCGCACTCGTAGGTGTCATCGCGCGGCCGGCCAACACGGCAGGATCGCAGGCGCGCAAGTCGAAGGGTGACTGAGTGAGGGTTCCGGGCGTGGCCGGTGTCGTCGCCGGCGTGACCGGCGGAGCCGCGCAGCTGGTGCGAGCCGGCCTGTCCACCGCGGCCGGCGCCGCGGAGGCCGTGCAGGCGTTCACCAACCCGGTAGCCGAATTGGCCGGCCCGGTGGTTCAGTCGATCGCTCACACGACGGGCCGGTCCGTCGGCGTGGGCGCTCCGCCCAACGCCGCCCGCAACGGCGTCACCCCGCCGGTGCGCTGGCAGAGCGGGCGCCGGGTGCATCTCGACCTGGATCCGCTGCTCCCGTTCCCCGACTGGCATGAGCATGCGGCGGTGGTCGAGGAGCCGGTCCGCAGGATCGCGGGCGTCGCCTCGGCCCACGTCGAGGGCGCGCTCGGCCGGCTCGTGGTGGAACTCGACGGCGACGCCGACGCCGGGCGTGTCCTGGACGACGTGCGGGAAACCGTGTGCAACGTGGCCGCCGACCTGGATGCGACCGGAGTCAGGCCGGCGGTCAGGACCGCGCCGTTCGCCGACCCGGGTGACCCGTTGGCGATCGTGGTGCCGTTCACCGCCGCGGCGATGGACGTTGCGGCCATCGGCGCCGCGGTGACCGGTTGGCTGGGGCGGCTGCCGGTCGCCCCGCGCAGCGCGCGCGCCGCCGCGGCGCTCCTCAACCATCAACCGCGGGTGGTGACCGTCCTGGAGTCGCGGCTGGGCCGCGTCGGCACCGACATCGCGCTCAGCGCCTCGACGGCCCTGGCGAACGGGCTCACCCACGCCATCGGCACGCCGCTGCTGGACCTCGCGCAGCGGAGCCTGCAGATTTCCGAAGCGTCGGCCCACCGGCAGCGCTGGCGGGAGCGGGAGCCGGAACTGGCCACCCCCGGGCGCCCGCAGGCCCCTGTGGTGCCGGTCATCTCGTCGGCCAACGCGGAAACCCCGCGGCACAACTGGGCCGCCGCGGCCGCGGGCGAGGTCTCCCACGTCATGGTCGGTGGCGCGATCGACGCCGCCATCGACACCGCGAAGGGTTCGATGGCCGGGCCGGTCGAGGAGTACACCGACCAGGCCGCCAACGCGTCGTTGGTCGCCGCGGCGGGCGCGCTGCTGGCCGGCGGCGGCACCGACGACGCGGCCGGCGCGCTGCTGGCGGGCGTACCGAGGGCCGCGCACGTGGGCCGCCAGTCGTTCGCCGCGGTCCTGGGGCGCGGGCTGGCCAACGACGGACAACTGATCCTGGATCCGGGCGCCCTGCGCCGGCTGGATCGGGTGAAGGTCGTCGTCATCGACGGCGCCGCGCTGCGCGGCGACGCCCGCGCCGTCCTGAAGGCGCACGGCGACGTCCCCGGCTGGGACGAGGACCGGGTCTACGAGGTCGCCGACGCGTTGCTGCACGGTGAAAAGGCGCCCGAGCCCGACCCCGACGAGTTGCCGGCCACCGGCGCGTGGCTGCGATGGGTTCGGGCGCAGGGGCCCTCGGCCGCGCCCGCCCAGGGGCTCGAACGGGCCGACCTCGTGGTCGACGGCGAACGGGTCGGCGCCGTCGACGTCGGCTGGGAGGTCGACCCGTTCGCGATCCCGCTGCTGCAGACCGCACACCGGACCGGGGCGCGCGTGGTGTTGCGCCACGTCGCCGGCACCCAGGACCTCACCGCCAGCGTCGCCGTGAGCCATCCGGCGGGCACGCCGCTGCTGCAGTTGGTCCGCGACCTGCGGACGGATCGCGGGCCGGTGCTGCTGATCACCGCCCTGCACCGGGATTTCGCGTCGACCGACACGCTGGCGGCGCTCGCCATCGCCGACGTCGGCGTGGCCCTCGACGATCCGCAGGCCGCGACGCCCTGGACCGCCGACATCATCACCGGCACCGACCTGGCCGCCGCGGTGCGCATCCTGTCGGCGCTGCCCGTGGCCCGGGAGGCCACCGAGTCGTCGGTGCGCCTGGCCAAGGGCGGCAGCACGCTGGCCGGGCTGTTGCTGGTCACCGGCGGCGATCCCCGGTCGGTCAACCCGCTGGCGATCCAGCGCTGGCTCAACCCGGTGAACGCGGCCGCAGCGGCGGCCCTGGTGGCGGGCGCCTACTCGGCCGGCAGGGTGCTGCGGCTGTCCGACCCCACCCCCCAGCCGCTGACCGCGTGGCATGCCCTGGACCCCGAGATCGTCTACGCCCGACTGACCAGCCGCACGCGGCCCCTGGCCGTCGAGCCCGGTGTCGCGCCCTGGCGGCAGCTCCTCGACGACCTGTCCTACCACCCGCTCGTCTCGCCGCTGCGCGGCCCGGCGGCGCGGGTGGGGCGGCTGCTGGTGGCGACGCGCGCCGAGCTCGCCGACCCGCTCACGCCGATCCTGGCGGTGGGGGCGGCGGCATCGGCGATCGTCGGGAGCAACATCGACGCGCTGCTGGTCGCCGGCGTGATGACCGCGAACGCGATCGCCGGTGGGGTGCAGCGGCTGCGGGCCGAGGCCGCGGTCGCCGAATTGTTCGCCGAACAAGACCAGCACGCGCGCCGCGTCGTGCTGCCCACCGTGGCGACGGCACACCGCAGGCTGGAGGCGGCCCGCTCCACCGAACGAACGGTCACCGTGAGCGCGAAATCGCTGCGCCCGGGCGACATCATCGACCTGGCGGCGCCGGAAGTGGTTCCGGCCGACGCGCGCCTGCTGGTGGCCGACGACCTGGAAGTCGACGAGTCCTTCCTCACCGGCGAGTCGCTGCCGGTGGACAAGCAGGTCGATCCCGTCGCCGTCGCGGACGCCGACCGGGCCAGCATGCTGTTCGAGGGCAGCACCATCGTCGCCGGGCGGGCGCGCGCGATCGTCGTGGCCACCGGGGCGGGCACCGCTGCGCAGCGGGCGATTTCGGCGATCGCCGACGTCGAGTCGGCCGCCGGGGTGCAGGCGCGGCTGCGGGAGTTGACGAGCAAGGTGCTGCCGCTGACGCTGGCCGGCGGCGCCGCGGTGGCCGGATTGGCCCTGGCCCACCGGAGCTCGCTGCGCCAGGCCGTCGCCGACGGCGTCGCGATCGCCGTCGCGGCCGTCCCGGAGGGCCTGCCGCTGGTGGCGACCCTGGCCCAGCTCGCCGCCGCCCAGCGCCTGTCGCGGCAGGGGGCGTTGGTCCGCACGCCGCGCGCCGTCGAAGCGCTGGGTCGCGTCCAGACGGTGTGTTTCGACAAGACCGGCACGCTGACCGAAAACCGGCTGCGGCTGGTGCGCAGCGTGCCGCACACGACGAATGCCGACGCTCCGCTCCTCGATGCGGGCGACCCGCGCGCCGCCGGGGTGGTGCGGGCCGCCGCCCGCGCCTGCACCCAGCCCCACAACGGGCAGGGACACGCGCACGCCACCGACGAAGCCATCCTCACGGCCGCGAATTCCCTGAACGGGCAAGGCGATTCGGACTGGACGGTGCTCGCGGAGGTGCCGTTCGAGTCCAGCCGCGGCTACTCGGCCTCGATCGGCACCGCAGCGGCCGGCGCGAAGGCTGACGCGGCCGGGCCGATGCTGGTGGTCAAGGGCGCTCCCGAGGAGATCCTGCCGCGCTGCCGGTTCGCCGATTCGGGCGGCGACCGAGAACGCGCCGAGTCCTTGGTGTTGCGCCTCGCCGAGCAGGGCCTGCGCGTGCTGGCGGTGGCCCAGCGCCCTTGGGAGCGCGGGACCACCGAGGAAGACACCGACGCCGACGAGGTCGACGCCGCCGCGCGCGACCTCGAGTTGATCGGCTACGTCGGGCTGGCCGACACCGCGCGGGCGTCGGCGCGGCCGCTGATCGAGGCGCTGGTCGAGTCCGGTCGTCGGGTGGTGCTGATCACCGGCGACCACCCGGTGACCGCGCGGGCGATCGCGCGTCAACTGGGGCTGCCCTCGGACGCGCGCGAGGTGAGCGGCGCCGAGCTGGCGGCCCTCGACGAGGACGACCGGGCCAGGCTCGCCGCCGACGCCGAGGTCTTCGCCCGCGTGAGCCCGGAGCAGAAGGTCCAGATCGTCGCGGCGCTGCAGCGCTGCGGTCAGGTGACGGCGATGGTCGGCGACGGGGCCAACGACGCCGCCGCGATCCGGATGGCCGACGTCGGGATCGGCGTGAGCGGTCGCGGCTCCTCGGCCGCGCGCGGGGCCGCCGACATCGTGTTGACCGACGACGACCTCGGCGTGCTGCTCGACGCCCTCGTCGAGGGCCGCGGCATGTGGGGCGGCGTGCGGGACGCGGTGAGCATTCTGGTGGGCGGCAACGTCGGCGAGGTGCTCTTCACCATCATCGGGACCGCGTTGGGCACCGGCCGGGCGCCGGTGGGCACCCGGCAGCTGCTGTTGGTGAACCTGCTCACCGACATGTTCCCGGCGCTCGCCGTCGCAGTCACCCCTCAGTACCCGCAGCCCGAAGACGACCAGGACGAGGGCGGAACGGCCGACCGCGACGCCGAGGAGCTGCAACGCGCGTTCCAGCTCGCGGCGCTGTCCGAACCCGCGCCGTCGCTGGACGCGCCGCTCATGCGCCAGATCGTCACCCGCGGCGCCGTCACGGCGGCCGGCGCGACGGCGGCCTGGGCGATCGGGCGCTGGACCCCCGGCACCGAACGCCGCACGGCGACAATGGGTCTCACCGCGCTGGTGGCGACGCAGCTCGCGCAGACCCTGCTCACCCGCCGCCACAGCCCGCTCGTCATCGGGACGGCGCTGGGCAGCGCCGGGGTGCTGGTCGCCATCGTCCAAACACCCGGCGTCAGCCAGTTTTTCGGGTGCACACCCCTGGGGCCGGTCGCGTGGGCCGGCGTGGTCGGGTCGACGGCCGGGGCCACCGCCGTGTCGGTGCTGGCGCCCAATTGGCTGGCCAACAGGGTGGCGGCCCTAGAACCCAAAGCGGACGAAAGCCCGGGCGCCCCGTAGCTTCAGCGAAGCCTCAGCGTCGGGCCCTCACGGCGCCAGCCTGACGAAGCCCGGCGGCATGGCCGGCTCCGGCGCGGGCTGCGCCGGGCCGGCGCCGCCACCGCCGCTTCCGCCGCCGCTGCCCCCGTCCCCGCCGCCGGCCGAGCCGCCGCCACCGCCGGCGCCGCTCCCCGGCTGGGGAGCAGCGGGGGCCGGCGGCGACTGCTGTGGTGGCGGCGGCAGCTGCGGTGGCGGCGGCGGTCGCTGCGGCGGAGGGGGCGCCGCTACCGGGCGCGGTGGGGTCAGGTCCTTCGCCGTCGGCGGCGGTGGCGCCGGTATCTGCGGCGGGTCGGGCGCGGTGATGCCCGCCGGGGCAACCGCTCCGGTCGGCGCGCCACGCGTGTACGAGGCGCGGTGCATCGGCGAATTCGGGCCCGGCACGGGGTTGGCCATTACGGAAGCGATCTTGCTCCGATCGCCCGGGCAGTAGGCCTCCACCGCCGCGATGACGAACCGGGTCTCGGTGCGCGCCAGCCGGTCGTGTGGGTAGAGCCGCTCGGGCGGGTCGACGGCGTAGGCGTCGTTGACCATCATGTTCACGACGTCGCCGACCGGCATGCCGCCGTCGAGCTTGCGACAAACCTTGTGGGCCGTGGCGATCAGGCTCGGCACGTTCTTGACGGCGGGAATGTCTTCTTGTTCGAGTATTGCCAGAAACTGGTCGTCCTGGCTCGGGTCGGCCGCCGCTGCGGCGGCGCGCAAAATTGGGGCGGCGCTCAGCGCCGCGACGGCGGTGACCAGGGCGGCCACGTGGGTGGTGATTCCGGTGAGCATGGCTGTTTCCATTCTGAGAGGGGCCCGTCACCTGGCGGGTTTTCGATTGCGATGTGCGCCGCACGCGCGGCTATTCGGTCGGCTTCCCCGGTGTCGGGCACTGGAACCAGCGCTGATTCGTGAGCGCTCGTAGCGGTCATCCGGCCCCGCTGATTAGCGGCGCTCGAGGAGTTACCGGGCAGAATTCGAAGAATCATCGTGAAGAAACCTCTACCGAACCGCACTTCCACCATAGGCCGGAAGCGCCCGAAAGTTCGACCCCCGGCCCGGATTTGCCCTTCCCGCGGTTGCCGCTAGGTCGGCAACTCCGTGCGCACCACCTTGCCCGCGGGATTGCGCGGGATGCTGCCGACGATCTTGATGTCGCGGGGCTGTTCGAAGCGGGACACCTTGCCCTTCAGGTAATCCCGTAGCGCCGGCGGGTCGATGGCGCTGCCCGCCTGCCGGACCACGAACGCGGCCAGCCGTTGACCGAATTGCTCATCCGGAACGCCGATGACCGCGTTGTCGGCGATGTCGGGGTGTTCGGCGAGCGCGTTCTCGACCGCACGCGGGTAGACGTTCTCGCCGCCCGAGACGATCATGTCGTCCTCGCGCCCGACGATGAAGAGCCGTCCCGCGTTGTCGAGGTAGCCCATGTCCCCGGTGCTCGTCATGCCGTCGATCGTCTTCTTGGCCTCCGCGGCCGAGCCGTCGGTGTAACCCTCGCCGGGCAGCTCGCCGCCGACGAAGATGCGCCCGGTGACGCGCGGCCCGACGGGCCGGTCGTGCTTGTCGAAGATGCGCACCGGGCAGCCGGCGACGGGTTTTCCGACGGTCTCGGGAGCCTCCCGCAGGTCGGCCGGTGTCGCCAGCGCGCCGATGCCGACTTCGGTTGAGCCGTAGCCGTTGTAGAGCACCTCGCCGTAGGAGTCCATGAACCGTTGCCCGAGCGAGGGGTCGAGCCGGTCGCCGCTGGACAACGCCACCCGCAGGTAGGGCAGCGGGTTTCGCGCCCGCACCCGTCGCGGGAGGTCGAGGATGCGCGCGAGCACGACCGGCACCGCGGTGAACGCGTCGGCGCGATGCAGCGACGCCTGCGCGAGGGCGGCTTCGGCGTCGAAGTGGCGGTGCGTCAGCACCGTGCCGCCCAGGGCCACCGTCAGCATCAGCATGCCCAGCCCCAGCCCGTGAAACATGGGCATTGCCACCGAGATTCGCGACCCGGCGCGCAACCCGGTGCGATCCAGGATCGTCACCCAGACGCCCAGCGCCGAACGCAGTTGCGGCGTGCGTGGCACACCCTTGGGCTTGCCGGTGGTGCCCGATGTCAGCAGCACGATCCGCCCGGGCGCGGCCACCGCCGGCCGCGCGGGGCGTCGCACCCCGTGTCGCGCATCGACCGTCGCCGGGTCGACGAGGATCACCGAATCGTCGGCGAGGCGCACCCTTTCCGCGAACTCCGCGTCGGCGACCATGGCTGTGATTCCGTGCGAGCCGAGCGCGGCGGCCAGCGCGTCGGTGCGGAATTCGGTGTTGACGAGCACGACGTCGGCGCCGGTCAGCGCGACGGCGAAGAACGCCTTGACGAAGCCCCGCCCGTTGCGGCACATCACCCCCACCGCGGCGCCTCGTCCGGCGCCGGCGCCGCGCAATTCGCGGGCCAACGATTCGATTTCGGACCGTAGTTCGCGGTAGGACAGGGCGCCGTCGTCGTCGACGATCGCGGTCCGGTCTGGCCACCGGGCCGCCGTGACCGCCAACAAGGTGTAGGGATTGGTGCCGCCGCGGCGCGCCTCGCGAGCCAGCCGCGCCGCCGCGAGCGGCGACGGCGGGCTGAGCAGCCGGGAACGCAGCAGTGCCCGGATCGTGGTGGCGCCCACGCCCTCGCCGAGAGCCAGGGCGGTCATCGCCGCGCCTCGTCCGCGCCGGCACGGGCTTGCGAGTGGGAGAAGAAACGCCGGTACCACAGCCGGGCGGCGCGGTCGGCGGGCCCGGCCAGCAGCACCGAGGCCAGCTCGGCTGGCCACACCCACGGCGGCTCGCTCGTGCGGGGCCGCTCGATGACCGCCTTGGCGATCGCGTCGGCCGCTTCGTCCGCGGACAAGCCCGGCAGCCGGCCCAAGATCGGTGTGGGCGCGATCATCCGGGTCCGCACCAGTGCGAAGTAGACCGACGTGACGTCCACCCCGTCGGCGTGCAGTTCCGGTGCCACGCTGCGCAGCCAGCGATCGAAGGCGCCCTTGGACGCTTGGTAGGCGCCCCATTGCGGGCCGGGCACCACGCGCACCCCGACGCTCGACACGTTCACGATGTGCCCGCCGCCGCGTTCGCGCATGGCCGGGAGCAGCCCCAGCAGCAGCCAGATCGGACCCAGGTAATTGATGTCGATGGTGCGCTGGAAGTCGTGCGGGCGGTCGTACTGGTGATGCAACGAGCGGCGCAACGACTTTCCTGCGTTGCTCACGACGACGTCGAGCGCGCCGTGGTTTTCGTTGATCTGCTTCGTCAGCCCGCTGACGGCCGACTCGTCGCTGAGGTCGGTCGGGTAGGCGACGGCCCGCCCCCCGCCGGCGTTGATCGCGGCCGCGACGTCCTCGAGCCGTTCCGCCGACCGGGCGACCACCAGCACGGTCGCTCCCGCGGCGGCCATCGTGCGGGCGGTCGCCTCGCCGATTCCGTAGGACGCGCCGGTCACCAACACCGTCTTGCCGGCGACGGCGCTCCGCAGCCGATCGGGATCCGAGATCCGCGCGGGGTTGGCCAGACGGTCGGCGGCCGCTCGAACGGCGCTCGCAAAGGGCTGGGCTATCACGTTCACGTTCACTGCCGCAATCATTCGTCAATCGCACGCCGAGGGACGCGGCTCCTGGCTTGACCGTGCGCCTCGACTCGGGCACAGCTAGCAGACCACATGGCCGTTCGGCTGCGCGCTCCGGCCCGTCCTTCGGCCCGTTCGAGGCGGCCCACGGCAGGCCCTAGCGCCCAAGCGATCTCGTCCCGAACGCGGCGGCGCGCACACGTCCGCGAAAGCTTCAAAAAATTGCCAGAGAATTCTCTGTTTATGCAACGGTTTACATGGGCACAATGGCGGCATGATCGCACGTCACCTCGCCCGTTACCTTGGTCCCGCAGTCGTCGCGGCATCGGGGGTCGGCGCCTCGGTCCTGGCGCCCGCCATCCCCACCGCCTTCGCCCAGTGTCCCGACGCCCAAGTGGTATTCGCGCGCGGCACCGGCGAGGAGCCCGGTCCCGGCCCGACGGGCCAGGCATTCATCGACAACCTGCGCTCGCGCATCGGCGGAAAGTCGCTCGATGTGTACGCGGTCAACTACCCCGCCAGCAACGACTGGGACACCGGCCTCGACGGCATTCGCGACGCCGGCGCGCACGTCGTGTCGATGGCGCACGACTGCCCCAACACCAAGATGGTGCTCGGCGGGTACTCGCAGGGCGCCGCGGTGATGGGCTTTGTCACCTCGGCCGCCGTGCCGGACGGCATCGACCCCGCGACGGTGCCGAAACCGATGTCCCCCGACGTGGCCGACCACGTCTCCTCGGTCGTGCTCTTCGGCATGCCCAACGTCCGGGCGATGAACTTCCTCAACGAGCCCCCGGTCGCCATCGGCCCGCTGTACCAGTCGAAGACGATCAAGGTGTGCGCTCCCGAGGACCCGGTCTGCTCCGACGGGATGAACTTCGCCGCCCACGACACCTACGCCGCCGACGGGGAAATGATCGAAAAGGGAGCGGCCTTCGCGGCCGCCCGCCTCAGCGGCAACCCCGCCGCCGCGCCCGTCGGCACCCCCGGTGGCTTCGGCAGCTGAACCGATCAGCCGGCGGCCGCCCGGCCCGCGCCCGCGGTGATCGCCTCGTTGAAGACGGTATAGATGTCGTCGAACGCGCCGTCGCGCTCGGCGAACCGGAACCCCTTGACGCGCTCGACGAGGATCTCCTCGGCGTCCGGCCGGCGCTCCAGGAGGGTCATCGTCTCGGCGACGTACTCGTCGAGCGGCATCCCGTCGGGGTGGAAGCCCCGCTCCCCCTGCAGCGTGGTCTGCACGTGCGGCGGGACGATTTCGATGACTTGGACCGCCGTCCGGCGCAGCTGGAAACGCAGCGACTGGGTGTAGGAATGCAGCGCCGCCTTGGTGGCGCAATACGTCGGGGTGAGCGCGCTGGGCATGAACGCCAGCCCCGACGTCACATTGAGGATCGCCGCCCGCGGCTTCTTGAGCAGCGAGGGCAGCAGCGCCGCGGTGAGCCGGATCGGGCCCAGCAGGTTGATGGCCACCGTCTGCTCCGCGGGGCCGGGGCCGCTCGTGGTGAGGTCTTCGACGCGTTGGATCCCCGCGTTGTTGACGACGACGTTGAGGTCCGGAAAGTGATCGGTGAGCTCGGTGGCGAAGCGACGGATGTCGGCCGGGTCGCCCTGATCCAGCGACAGCGTCTGGATGCCCGGATTCGCCTCCGCGACGGCCCGCAGCGGTTCGCGGCGCCGCCCCGCGATCACGACGGTGTTGCCCAGGCGGTGCCACGACTCGGCCAGGCCGCGCCCGATTCCGGTTCCGCCCCCGGTGACCAGCACCGTGTTGCCCGTCATCTGCATGGCCGCTCTCCTTCGGATTCCACTGCGGTGAGGCCCTCGGCCGACGTAGCGGATGCCCCGATGCGCGGCCGGCTAACCCACCCAATCTTCGCGCGCCGACGGCCCGTACCGGTAGGCGCGATCAGGTCGCGCGGTTGTGCAGCCGGCGCGGGTCGACGCCCGCGCGGCGCCACGCCCGGGCCGCCCACGGCATGTAGATGAACCCGAGGGGCAGCCGGTTGATGAGCGGATTGAGCGCGCGCATGACCGCGGCGAACCGCTGGAATCGCTTCTCCTTCTTGGCTTCCCACGGAAGCTGGCACACCTCGCGCATCTGGGGCGGCAGGGTCCCGACGAGGACGACGCGGGTATAGGCGTTGAGCGGAGCGGACAGGACCTTCCAGATCGGCCGGGGAATCCGGCGCGGGCCCGGGATCCCCTTGCGGATGTAGCCCGTGCCGTACAGGACCGTCTTGTGCGGCACGAAACGCTCGAGCATCTCGTCCCAGTAGGCGACGAACTCGTCGTACGTCTGGGGCTGCGCGCGGTCGCTGACGCCGTAGAGGCCGTACCAGACCTTGCCCTCGTCGAAGATCCGCTCCTTTTCCGCGCGGGACAACCGGCGGATGAACGTGTCGGTCGTGTAGATGACCTGGTCGACGAAAGTCGCGTGCGCCCAGTAGAACAACTCGGGATTGAGCGCGTGATACCTCGAGCCGTCGCTGATCGTGCCCTTGATCGGCCTGTGGAAGTCGCGGACCCTGCGGCCCCACTCGTGCGGGTCGTCGGAGTAGACGGTCTTCATCAGAGGCGGGGCGGTCCGCCGCGCCCGTCCCAACGTGTCGCTGAAGACCACCGAGTGGTCGAGCACGCCCTGGGCGAGTTGCTCGATGCAGTTCTCGACCCCGGCGGTGCGCTGGAACCCGAAGAACTGGGTCCGGTGGTCGCCGTAGAACTTCCATATCAGCGAGTCCGGCCCCAGGCGGGGCGAGGCGTCGGCGGTTTGGTCGTCGACGGGCATGGGCTCCGCCTCGCGCACGCCGGCGTCGAAGCCGCGCGCGGCCCATTGCGTCGTCAACCCGGCCTCCCGCATGAACCAGTGACACAGATTTGTCTCTTTGTGTCAAACTAGCATTCGTGGCGCCGAGATTGCCATGGAGGCCGTGACCCATGCCGAACCACAGCCGTGACGGCGACGTCGGCGAAAAGCGCGATCTCGAGCGCACCATCCTGGACACCGCGCGGGAAGTCTTCGAAACCTACGGCGTGCGCCGCGCGAACATCGAGGACGTGGCCGCCCGCGCCGGGGTCAGCCGCAGCACCGTCTACCGGCGTTTTCCGACCAAGGATGCGCTGTTCGAACACGTCGTGCGGCGCGAGTCCGAACACTTCTTCAAAACGCTGGACCGGGCGACCGCACGCTGCGACCCGCAGGAGGCGGTGATCGAGGCGTTCGCGCTCGGGGTGCGCCTCATCCGGGACTCGCCGCTGTATTCGCGGATCGCCGAGAGCGAGCCCGAGCTGTTCGGGATGTTCTCGCGGTCGCGGGCCTTCCCGATCCGCCGGTTCGCCGACGGCATCGCCCGCACCCTGCGGCGCTGCGGGGCCGACATCCCCGACCCGGACCTGGCCAACATCGCCGACATCCTGCTGCGGGTCGCGCTGGGCATCATCGTGTTTCCGACCGACCGGCTCGACACGTCGGATCCCGCGGCGGTCCGGGCCTACGCCGCCCGCTACCTGGTGCCGATCATTGGCCGCTGACGACTTCGACTTGTCGGCCCCCTGAATTAGCCTGGTAGCCGTGCCTGGGTTTTCTGGGACACCACGAACCCGATACGCCAGTTGCGGCGACACGGACATCGCCTACCAGGTGTTCGGTGATGGGCCGATCGACCTCGTGCTGCTGCCCGGGCCGTCCATCCCGATCGACTCGGTCGACGCCGAGCCGTCGATGTATCGCTTCCACCGGCGGCTCGCCTCGTTCGCCCGGGTGATCCGGCTCGACCAGCGTGGAATCGGGCTGTCGTCCCGCGTTCCCTCGATTGACGTGATCGGGCCGCAGTTCTGGGCGAAAGACGTCGTCTCGGTCATGAACGCCGTCGGGTGCGAGCGGGCGACGGTCGTCGCGCCCGGCTTCACCGCGATGACCGGGCTCGTGCTGGCGGCCGATTACCCCGAGCGGGTCAGCAGCCTGGTGATCATCAACGGCGCGGCGCGCAGTTTGTACGCTCCCGACTACCCGATGGGCGCCAAGATCGAGGCCCTCGACCCGTATACGACCGTCTTGACCGACCCGGATGCCGTCGCCCAGGGCTTCGACATGCTCGGCATCGTCGCGCCGAGCGTCGCCCGCGACGACGCCTTCCGCGCCTGGTGGGACGCGGCCGGCAACCGCGCCGCCTCGCCCAGCATGGCCCGCGCGATGATCCTGACCATCCGGCACGCCGACGTGCGCGACACGCTGCCACGTATCACCGCGCCGACGCTGATCCTGCACCGGGCCGACTCGGATTTCACCCCGGTCGCGCACGGTCGCTATCTCGCCGAGCGCATCGCGGACTCGCGCTTGGTCGAGCTGCCGGGCGAGGACAGCCTGTACTGGGTCGGCGACACCGGGCCGTTGCTCGACGAGATCGAGGAGTTCATCACCGGCATGCGCGGCGGCTCGGACGCCGAGCGCCTGCTCACCACGATCGTGTTCACCGACATCGTCGGCTCCACCGAGCGCGCGGCGATGCTGGGCGATGACCGGTGGCGCGACCTGCTGGACAATCACGACACCATCATTCGCCACGAACTGCAGCGCTACGGCGGACGCGAAGTCAACACGGCCGGAGACGGATTCGTCGCCACGTTCTCCAGCCCCAGCGCCGCGCTCGCCTGCGCCGACGACATCGTCGATGCGGTGCGCGTGCTGGGCATCGAGGTACGGGTGGGCATCCACGCGGGCGAGGTGGAGGTGCGCGGCGCCCTGAAATCCGACGTCGCCGGGATGGCCGTCCACATCGGCGCGCGGGTGGCGGCGCTGGCCGGGCCCAGCGAGGTGTTGGTGTCGTCGACCGTGCGCGACATCGTCACCGGCTCGCGGCACAGGTTCGCCGACCGCGGCGCGAGCGCACTCAAGGGGGTGCCGGGCGAATGGCAGCTGTGCGCGCTGGTCCGCGAGCGCGCGGTGGCCAGACGGTAAGGAATCGACTTTCGCTGCGTGTGCCGTCATCGTGCCTTCGTCGGCGGTCGGGAACTACGGCTCGTTTCGGTGGGTGCGCGGCACCAACGCCTGACTCTCGCGCGCGCTACCCGTCGCCGCCCCGGGCCAGCGCGGCCAGCCGGTCCATCGACGCGCGCAGCATCTCGGCCGTCGTGGAACGCGCCCTGGCCAAGCGGGTGCTGTCGGTCAACTCGGTCCAGTCATAGGTGTGCGTCACCGTGGTCAGGTCCGCGTTGATCGGGCTGAGCTCCCAGCGCCACAGGTGACCGGGCGGCAGCTTCTTGGGTTCGGCCGGGCGCCAGGCGATTCGGCTGCCCTCGATGAATTCGACGACGTGGTTCTCCCGCGCCGCGCCGTTGGTCAGCTTCGTCGTGAACACGTCGCCGACCTGGCGGACGCGCTGCCCCGGGGCGGCCGACGCGAGGTTGTCGTTGCCGTCCCACTCCGGCTGGCGGGCCGGGTCGGCGATCAGTTCGAAGATCCGATCGGCGCTGGCCGCGATCACGCGGGTGGCGCTCACGATGCGTTCCGGCGGTTCCATGCCGCCAATCCAAACACGTCGGCGTGGGCGCCATCGCGCCTCATCCGGCGCGGAGCGCCTCGACCGGCCCGGACAGCGCGGCTTTCGTGTAGCGCGTGTCCTCGTCGGCGAGCACCTCGACGTCACCGCGCTCGATGCCGTCGACGATCTGCCGCGCCACCTCCCTCGGGTCGTTCTTGGGCACGTCGAAGCCGGAGGTCATGTCGGTCTCGGTGTAGCTCAGGTGCGCGCCGGTGACCAGGGTCCCCTGCTTCTCGAGCTCGATGCGCAGCGAATTCGTCGCCGACCACAGTGCCGCCTTGGAGTCGCCGTACCCGCCGAAGCCGGCCACCCAGGACAGGATGGAAGCGACGTCGACCAGCGCTCCACCCCCGTTGTCGGCCAGGATCGGCGCGAACGCCTTGGCGACGCGAAGCGCACCGAAGTAGTTCGTCTCGAACACCGCGCGCACTTCCTCGATGTCGCTGTCGAGCAGCTTCGGGGCGCCGATCATGCCGGCATTGTTGATGACGATGTTGGCGTCGGGCGCCGTAACCGCCAGGGCGGCAACCGAATCCGGCTTGGTCACGTCCAACTCGACGCTCACCACCCGGGGATCCTCGCTGGGCTTGGGCGCCCTGGCCGTGGCGTACACCTTGGCCGCGCCCCGCCGCAGGAACTCGTCCACGAGGGCCTTGCCGAGCCCGCGCTGCCCGCCGGTGACCACGACCGTCGACCTCTTGATGTTGACCATGGCAGTTCTCCTTGACGTAGGTGAATCTTGTTTGCCTATGTCACCATAGTTGCGGGATACGACATAATCAAGTATGTTTTGACTATGTCTCTGATATGGCCTGCGTCACAGCGCTACGGGCTCGCGCCCGCCCCGGGCGCCCTGGGATTGGTCCAGGACTTCCTCAACACGGTGGGCATCGAGGGGTACGGTCCGGACCTACTGGCCGACACCGCGCTCGCGCGTGAATGGGTGGCGGGCGCGGTGCGGTCGTGGTCCTCCGCGCGCGCCCTTGATGCCCCGCCGCCTGCGCTCGGAGATGCGGACTTGTCGAAGCTTCGCGCCTTGCGCGAGGCGATCGCCCGCCTGGTCGCCGGAACACCGCCGGGCGGGCGCGCGCCCGTCGGCGCATGTTCTGCGTCGTTGAGACTGTCGGAGAGCGGTGAGGTGCGCCTCGAACCGGCCGGTGCGGGCTGGCGCTGGCTGGCGTCGGCGCTCTGGGGAGAGGTCATGCTCAGCCAGCAGAACGGCACCTGGGGGCGCATCAAGCGCTGCCATAACCCCCGGTGCGCGTCCACGTTCTACGACCGCTCGAGGAACAACAGCGGGGTGTGGCACGACGTGAAGACGTGCGGCAACGCCGCCAATTTGCGGGCGTCCCGCGCCCGCCGACGCGAACGCGAGCGCGCACGGCCGAGCGTGGGCTAGCGCGGCCCCGTGTCAGCAGCGCTCGAGCCCCCGGCGCATGATCCGTGGGCCGCGATCCGGTTGGCCCGGCTCGCTTCTCACCAGGGACTGGAGGGCGCTGCGTGCGCGGGCGGCGAGGTCGAGGCGGCCCAGGCCCAACGCGTTCTGCAGTGTTGGCACGATTCGATCCTTTTCGGTCCTCGCGACGATCGGGCGGCTCGCCGGCTCGTGTGAATTGCACCGCGGCGCATTCAAGGTTGCGCCGCGCCGCGGCGATCGTCACGAAGCCCGCTTGTGGTGTCCCGCACATCCGGCTCGTCACAGCTCGGGCTCGTTCGGGAAAAGCGGCAGCCTGAACGGCCGCCCAGGCATCGAGTGTGAAGTGACGGCCTCGAGTGTGAGCCCACGGCTTCACAATCGAAGCCGGCGCGTCTCACGCCGGGCGGGTCGGATCACCGGAGTTGCGGAACCGGCGCAGATAGCCGACCAGCCTGCGTGCGGGCAGCGCCTTGGGCCAGTCGTCGGCGCGGAAGTAAGCGTCGGTGCCGCCGTCGACGAAAACGATGCTGCCACAAAGGAAGTCGGCCGAATCCGACAGCATGAAGCACGCCCAGTCGGCCATATGGCCGGCATCACCGAAGCCGCCGACCGGAACGGGGAACGACCGGACCGCCTTGGCCTGCCTGGGATCGGCCAGCTGTTCTTCCAGCAACGGCGTCATGATCGCGCCGGGAGCAAGGCCGTTCAGCCGCACGCCCGAGCCCGCCCACTCCGGCAGCACCGCATGCCGGCGCACCCATCGGCTGACCGCGATCTTCGACGCCGCATACATCATGGTCGGCGCGCCGGGGCCGAACAGCCGCACCGATCGCACCGCCTTGTCCGCGTCGTGGGACAGCAACGCCCGCACCGTGCGCGCGGGGACCGCGGGCACCGTCGTCGTCGAGTTGCTGGCGATGACGACGGCCTTGGCGCGCTCGGCGGCGGCCAGCGCCGGTCGCAGCGCGACGAGCAACTCGACGACCCCGAGGTAGTTGACCTGAGCGATCTGGCGGGGACGGTCCCGCCCCGGCCTCGGGCCCAGGCCGGCGGCCAGCACGGCGCCGTCGAGCCGGCCCCCGCACGCCGCGAGCACGCCGTCGGCGGCCTCCGCGCGGCCGCGCGGCGTCGACAAGTCCGCGACGATGTGGGCGTCCTTGACGTCGACACCGATCACGGTGTGGCCGTCGGAGCGCAGCCTGAGCGCGGTCTCGCGGCCCATGCCGGAGGCCGATCCGCTGATTGCATAGGTGCCCATTCGGGTCTCCCTTCGTCGTGGCGCAGTATGCCCGGTGGCCGCCGACGGGGCACTGTTAGGTTGTCTATGTGCCTGACCACGAGCTCTGCGTCGACCACAGCCGACTCGAATCGGTGTACGGGCCGCTGGCCGGATCCATTCGCCGGCTGATCGACGTCAGCATCCGCAGCGAGGCCGACCCCGCGACGGTGGCGGCCGCGAAGTCGCAAATCGACCGCGCCGCGGACGAATTGAGCGGGGCGCTGCGGCCCGGATCCTTCGGCGTGCGCCGCACGCCCGATGGCCAGAACATCGCGTGGGGCAACGTCGTGGTCGGGCTGCGCAACCCGGTGGCTCCGCCCCTGGTGATCCACCACGAGCCCGATGGACTCGTGTGGTCCGAGTTCGTTCTCGGCGCGGCGTACGAGGGTCCGGCCGAGCACGTCCACGGCGGCGTGTGCGCGCTGATCCTCGACCACGTGCTGGGCGCCACCGCCCACCGGCCCGGCCGGCCCGCATACACGGGCACGCTGACCTTGCGTTACCGCCGCCGCACCCCGCTCGGACGGCCGCTGCGCGCGCAGGCCCACGTCGAGCGCACCGAGGGCGCCAAGACGTTCGCCGTGGGCAGCCTCGGTGACGAGCACGGCGTGACCGTCGAGGCCGAGGGCATCTTCATCCACCCCAAACAGCCTCTTGAGTGACCGCGCGCGTCAGGCCGAGGCGGCCGCCCGCTCGACGTCGAGGAGCTGCTCGCCGCGGCGCTCCTCGTCGTAGGCCTCGCGCCCACCCCGCAGGCCGAACAACCGCTTGGACACCAGCAGATAGATCACGGCGGCCACGTTGATCGTGAAGGTGACCAGGCGGGTCATCGTGATGCCCTTGGCCAGGTCGTGGATCTCGAGCGGCAGGAAGACCGAGGTCGCCACCACCGCGAAGTATTCACCCCAACGCTTCAGCAGCCAGAGTCCGACGCCCTCGATGACCTCGATCAGCGCGTAGACGGCCAACATCAGGGTCAGCAGGGCCAAGGTGGACGGCTTGGTGGCCAGCGCCTTTTCCAGCTCGTGCACGATCGTCATCTGGTCGACCTTGAACCCCGCGGCGCGAAAGATCGGCAGGTCGCGGTCCAAGGTGGCCTGGATGGCACCGCGCGCCCCGCGGAATTTCCACACCGCGTACGCCGCCAGCGCGATCACCACCGCGCGAAACAGCCGTTCGACCCCGAGCGCCCTGATGATGGTCGCCTGGCGTAATGCCTTGCCGCGCATGATCATCGGCGCGTCGTGGGCATCGCCCCGACCGTGCGGCGCCCCGACGACGAATTCGCCGCAGCGCAGGCAGCGCCACACCTCGCCCAGGCCTGTGGTGCCGCTGAGCCGCTCGGCCAGCGCCTCGTCGTCCGGCGCGTACGTGGCGTGCCCCGCGAGCGCGCAGGTGACCAACTCCCACCGGTTGCTGCCGCGTTCTTTGCGCATGGCCGATCATTCAACGCCGGTGGCAAGCCACGCAAGGCCGCGCGGGCCGGCATGTCAGAACCGGAGGTTCGCGCTGGGGCCTGGGCCGTCGGGCTCACCGCGCCTCGCCGCGTCCACAACGTAGTTCTGCTGGTTGTGCGCCATCGCGGTGGGCTATCCCGCCAGCATCCGGTATTGCGCGGCCATTTGCTGGTGCGCCCTGTCGAGTTGCCGCGCAACGGTTTTGATCGCGTACCGGTCGACCGCGGCCAGGCACCAATACCGGGGCACCAGGCCGTTGGATCCCGCGACGCGCGTGCACCGGCTCTGGGGCAGGCCTGGCACCGGCGAAGCGGCCTGGGCCGCGGGGGTTTTCGCGACGACGTCGCTGTAGGCCCCGGCAAGGGCCTGTGCGGCGGCGGGGTCTTTGGCCCGGTACACGATGGCCTGGTTGGAGGACACGTAGTCCACACCGGCGGCGCCCAGCGCGGGGCCGACCTCGACGGGGTTGTCTTCCAGGTGCAGCGCCCCCGCCGCCTCGTAGGCGGCACCGGACGTCTCGGTGGTTTGGTCGGCCGGCAGCGGCAGGGTGCGGGCGACGAGGCCGGTGGGGTCCAACGGAAGCGTCGCGAACTGGTTGGCCTCGGTGGGACGGAACGTATCGATCAGCGGCAGTTGCAGATCCAGCGTGTGGGCGGCCAGCGGCGCTTCGCAGTCGGGCCCGGCGGCGCAGCGCGCGACCTGAACGAGTACGTAGGGGCCGTGCGCGGTGAAGACCGACAGCTCCCGCACCGTCTGGGTGCCGTCTTGGAAGGTCAACAGCGCCCCGGGCGCGTCGGGATGGCCCGGAACGGGGATGGCCCGCTCCGGCTCGGTCACGATCGGGGTCATGCTGGGGACGCGGGGCATGCTCATCGCCCTGTCGTGCATGCCCTGGGCGGCCGACGCCGCCGCGGCGGCGTTGGCGAAGCGCAGGACCGCGTTGCGCAGCGACATCTGCGGGTTGGGGCCCGGGGCCTGCCGCTCGGACATGAATCCGACCACGAACGGAAGGGAGTAGGCGCCACCGACGATCGGGGCCCACACGACATGGGAAAGCTGGTCGACGTCCTTGATCACGGTCGCCGCGTTGTTCGAGCCCGGGGTGGCCAGCGACGCGTCGGCCTGCCAGGGCCCGACGACGTGGGCGGCCATCCGGCGGCCCTCGACGAGCCGCCCGGCCTCCTCGGAACCGGCGGTGCCCAGTGGCGGCAGCGGTGCGGTGGAGTAGGTGCCCGGGTCGAGCTGGGAAACGTTGACCGGCGACGAGGCGGCGGACGATTGGGCCGCGGGCCGCGCGGTGCCGCCGACGGTCGTGTGCTGGCAGCCCACCAGGACGGCGAGCAGCGCGACCGGCACGAGCCATCTCGCCCGCGGTGCAGAGCTTTTCACTTCATTCGCCTATGGTTTGCAGATCTTCCAACCGTCTTCGAGTTTGAGCGGCAGGCTCACCGAGCGGAAGCCCAAGGCCTCGTTCTGGGCGTCCATTGTCGCGGTGGCGGTGTCGCCGGTGATCGCGACCGAGGTGACCTTGACCGTGGTGAGCCCGTTCTGCACGCGGGTCTTCTTCAGGTAATCCATGGTGGGGCCGGTGAATTCGACCCGCATCGCCGAGCACATCAGTTCGGTGTAGGCGTCCCAATTCTGCGTGTTGTAGGCGTCTTGGAAGGCCATGACGGTCTGCCGTATCTGGTCCTCGGCGGACTCCGTCGTCGGGGGTGCCGGCGCGGCGGAAGGGTTCGCGGGGGCGGCGCCGACCGGCGATGTCGGGGCGCTGGTGCGTGGCGATATGGCGGTGCCGCCGGTCACGACCGAGCAGGAGGCGGCGATCGCGGCGGCGGCCAGCGCCGCGGTGGCCGCGGCGAGTTTCGTTGGCTGCGCGCTCATTTCATCCAACCCTACTCACTGCCTGGGAACCTTGGCGGCGGTCGCGGTGACGAGGGCGGCGACGTCGGCGTCACCGGCGGCGCGGCATTGCCGGATGTCGATGAGGACGTTGCCGCGCACCTGTATCCCGTGCTGACAGGAGGCGCCGCCCCCGCGCAGGGTGGCCGCGAGGGTGAGCACGCCGGAGGTGGTGGTCGGCTGGCCGAACTCCCACGCCTGACCGGGCGCGCCCGGTTGGGCCACCGTGACGGTCTTGCCGCCGCACAGCCCCCACTGTCCGCGCTGGGTGATGTAGAACGGTCCCGCCTTGTCCGGCGGGAACGCGATGACGGCCTGGGTCACGCTGTCCTGCCACGCCGTCTCGTTCAGGGCCCGCAAATCCTGGACCGCCGCCCCGCTGTAGGCGCTCGAGCCGTACGTCGCCTGCTGCGCGGGCGCCCACGCGCCCACGCACTGCGGGTTGTCGAGGGCCGCGGAATCGTCCAGGAACGTCGTCCCGTCGCGCTCGAGGACCAGGGGTCCGCCGTCGGTTCCGCTGGGGATCTGGGCCGACGTCAGCAGGATCGAGCGCAACTGGGCGGGGGCGACGTCGGTGGCCGGCGGTCCCTGCGCGGCGACCGATCCCGAACCCGGGGCCGCGCCCGGCGCGCCGCCCGGGCCCGCCGACCCGCCGTCCGGCCAAACGACCACGGTGACCGTGGCGGCGACCAGCGCCACCGCGGCCGCCGCGGCGCCGATCAGGCCGCGGCGACGCCGCTTCGGCGGCCACGGGCCGGGTCCCTGCGCCATCGTGCGCGGTCCGCTGTGCTGCCACCAGGCCGGGGCCGGTGCGCCGACGGGATAGGGCCCGACCGCGCCGCTGGGCACGGGCGGCAGCGGCGCGGCCCGGGTGGGGTCGCGCAGTGCGGCGGCCGCGGCCGCGGCGAGCTCGCCCGCCGAGCCGAACCGGGCCGCCGGGTCCTTCGCCATGGCGACGGCGATCACCCGGTCCAGCGCGGCGGGCAACGACGGCACGGCGTCGGTCACCCGCGGGGGCGGGCTGAACAGGTGCGCCATCATCACCGCCGCCGCGCCGTTGGTGGCTGGGAACGGCGTCTGGCCCGTCAGCAGCCGGAACAACGCGCAACCCAGCGAGTAGATGTCGACACGGCCGTCGATCGGCGCGTTGGACAGCACCTCCGGCGCCGCGTAGGCGACGGTGGCCATCACCGAGCCGGTCGCGGTCAGCCCGACGTCGTCGAACGCGCGGGCAATTCCGAAGTCGCCCAGCAGGACTCGCTCGTCGGGGCCCACCGGGCCCGAGAGCAGGAAGTTGCCCGGCTTGATGTCGCGGTGCACCACGTTGTGGGCGTGGGCGAAGTCGAGCGCCCTGGCGACCTGGGCGACGACGTGCACGGCGCGTTGGGGGGCCATGGTTCCCTCGCGCAGCGCGGCGTCGGCGTCGATGCCGTCGACGAACTGCATGGCGATCCAGAGCTGGCCGTCCTCGGTTTGCCCGCGGTTGTAGACCGAGACGATCTGGGGGTGTTCGAGCGCGGCGGCCATGTCGGCCTCGCGGATGAATCGGGCCCGGAAATCGGGATCGCGCGACAGTTCGGAGGAGAGCACCTTGAGCGCGGTCTGGCGCGGCAGGGTCGGGTCGGCTGCCAGGTACACCGTGCCCATGCCCCCGGCGCCCAACACGCGCTCGATGCGGTACCCGCAGACCACCGACCCCGTCGTCAGCACGTCAACACCCTACGGTCACCCCCAACAATCCGTACGGCCCAAACTAGACGGCCCGGTCCGCCGCGTGCGCCTGGGACTTTGTGATGGCCGCCGTTTCGTCGGTCAGCTTCTTCCCGATGACCCGGATCTGCCGCGCGCTCAGCGGGCACAGCGGATGCACGGCCAGCATCAGGGCCACCTGCCCGCGATCGTCGAAAACCGGTGCGGCGATGGTGACGACGGGCTGTTTGCGGCGGCCCGGATTGTCGTCGGAAAGAAAGCCGATGGTGGTGAACTCGACGAGCAACTGGTCGAGGATGTGCCGCACCGGGGACGGCATCTCGCGGCTATCGAGCGTGCCCACCACCTGGACGGCCTGGGCCAGCGCCGGCGTCGTCCAGTCCACGTCGAATCCGCGCTCGCGCGTGTGCTCCAAAACGCGTTCGAGGCGTTGAATGCGGTCGACGTTGGTGCCCGCACCGCGCCGGATCCACGCCCGCTGTTCCTCCTCGGTGTCCCAGGCGGCCAGGGCGACGCCGAACGGCGGGGCGTAGGGGATGCGGTCGCCCGGTATTCCGGCCGGCTGGGTGGCGGGGTCACCCTCGAAGGCGGTGACCACCAGTGAATCACCGAATCGCTCGACGACCGAGCCGGCGTACCCGACGTCGCGGGAGAGCCGCAGCGCCGCGGAACGTGCGGCATGAGCGAGCGGGCGCGCGGTGTCCGTGCGAGCGGCGACCACCGCGAGCGCGGGCCCGAGCGTGAACGTCTTGGTGACGGGATCGCGGCTGGCCCAGCCCCGGTCGCACAGGGTCTTCAGGATCGCGTGTGCCGTCGCCTGGGTGAGGCCGAGCTCGCGCGCGATGTCGGAGAACCGCAACCGCGCGTGCGCGGAGCGCGCCAGCAGTTCGACGACGTCGAGCACCCGGGAGGTCGGCGCCGACGGCGATCCGCGAATGGCTTGACTCCCTTACAACGAGGTTCTTACAGTTGGGCCGAGCATTCGAGATTTTATATCGATTATTCGAGAAACACGAATCGAGGCGGATTCCTTTTGCGCGCAGTGGTGTTGAGAGAAGGCCGGCTGCAGGTTCGCGAGACGCCGGACCCCGCGCCGGGCACCGGCGAGTTGCTGCTGCGGACGCTGAGCACCGCGATCTGCGCCTCCGACGTGCACTTCATGGACCACCCCGAACTGGCGGTCGACGATCCGACCGGCCGTTCCCTCTACGACGCGGACCGCGACATCGTGCTCGGTCACGAGTTCGTCGGCGAGGTCGTGGGGCACGGCCCGGGCTGCACGGGCCAGTTCCCGGTCGGCACCCGGGTGACGTCGATCCCGGTGCGCCTGGTCGACGGCGGCGCCGGCGGCATGCGCATCATCGGGCAGCACCCCGACGCGCAGGGGAGTTTCGGTGAGCTGCTGGTGATTTCCGAGGCCGCCGCCAAGCCGGTGCCGGGCGGGGTCTCCGACGATGCCGTCGCGCTGACCGACGCGTTCGCCGTCGGCGAGTTCTACGTGCGGTCGGCGCAGATCCAGCCGGGCGAGATCGCCGTCGTCATCGGCGCGGGAGCGATCGGCCTGTCGGCCGTCGCCGCGTTGGCCGGTCGAGGCGTCGAACCGATCGTCGTCGCCGATTACAAGCCCGACCGCCGCGCGCTGGCCCGGGATCGCTTCGGCGCGCACGTCCTGGTGGACCCCGCCGAGATGTCACCCTTAGACGCGTTCAGGCAGGTGCGCGGCGAGCGCGGAATGCCCGGCCCCGCCGTCGTTTTCGAGTGCGTCGGCGCCGCGGGCCTGCTGCAGAGCATCGTGGAGTCGGCCGAGATGGCCACCCGGATCTACTGCGCGGGCGGCTGGTACACCGGCGACACGCTGGACGTCACCACCGCCACCCGCCAGGGCGTCACGATCCAGTTCGGCGGCGGCCCCTATCCGCAGGACTGGTACGGGACCCTGGATGCGATCGCGTCGGGACGACTGGACCCGCTGCCGAGCGTCGGCAGGATCATCGGCCTCGACGAGGTGCCGGACGCGTTCGACCTGGCCCGCAGATCCGACGGCCCGCCGCGCATCGTGGTTCATCCGAACGGAGACCCAACCAAAAGGGCACCATGACCGAACGTGAAGACCGCCAGGACATCTCGGAGCTGTTGGTGCGCTACGCCACCGGAATCGACCGGCGCGACTGGGCGCTGTTCCGCACGGTGTTCACCGACGACTGCGAACTCGACTACGGCGTGATCGGCGCGTGGAAGGGCGTCGACGCGGTAGCGGAGTTCATGGAGCAGGTGCATGCCCTGGCGGGTCACACCATGCACCGGCTGAGCAACCAGGCCATCACGCTCGACGGTGACAAGGCCGCCGCACGCACGTACATCGACGGGCTGATCATGGCCGGCGACAACGCATCCGGCGTCAACGCGATCGGCTTCTACGACGACGAGATCGTCCGCACCGACGACGGGTGGCGCATCGCGCGCCGCCGGTACACCCAGGTGCGACTGAGCACGGTTGGGAGCGCCTGAGGTGACTTTTGCAGCCAGGTACGGGCCGTGGGCGCTGGTCGCGGGCGCTTCCGACGGCCTGGGCGCGGCGTTTGCCGCGGGGCTCGCCGAGCGCGGCGTGCACGTCGCGCTCTTGGCCCGTCGTCAGTCGGCGCTGGAAGGCGTTGCCGCGGAGATCAACTCGCGGTATTCGGTCGAGACGCGGGTCCTGGCGACGGACCTCGCCGACCCCGGGGCGGCTGCGGCGATCGCCGCGGCCACGGACGACCTGGAGATCGGGTTCCTGGTGTATTGCGCCGGCGCCGACCCCAACTTCAAGCCGTTTCTCGACGCCCCGCTCGCGGCCGCCGAGGCGATGGTGCAACGCAACTGCATGGTGCCGATGCAGCTATGCCATCACTTCGCTCCCGCGATGGTGGCGCGCGGCGGCGGCGGCATCGTCATCTTCGGGTCGGGCGCCGGGTTGGCCGGAGGCCCCAACATGGTCGCCTACGGCGCCTCCAAGGCCTTCGACATGGTGTTCGCCGAGGCGCTCTGGGCCGAACTGCACGACAAGGGCGTCGACGTCCTGGGCCTCATCCTGGGCAAGACCAACACGCCCGCCTTGCGGGCACTCGAGCACAGCCGCGGGCAGATCGGCTCGCCCGACCAGGTGCCGCCGGGGGCCGCCGCGGTCGAGGATGTGATCGCGGAGGCGTTCGCGAACCTGACCAACGGCCCGACCTGGATGGTCGGCGAGGACATGCGCGCCGCCGTGCAGATGATGGCCTCGATGACCCGCAATCAGATCGTCGAACTGATGACACAACTCGGCGCCGCGGCGATGGGTACGCCGGGCTGACCCTTCGCGGAACCTCGGGGGCAGCCGCCGCGTCGTAGAAGGGTGGAAGCACACCCCGGCGCCGCGCGGAAGGTTTGCCAAAGTTTCGGATCAGCACGCCCGAACTTTCGGAATCGCCATGGGTAACCAGCAAAGATAGGTCCGGGAATGGAGGCCCTGACAGTCACCTGCAACGTTGCTGGCATACCGTTTCGCGGGTAGGTTGGGACAAAGCAGTCCGCGGCGGCAGGCGCGCCGACGTCGCACCAGACCGGCACCCCTCCAATACGCAAAGGATGACGATGCTGGCCGTAGACAGGCCCGTTGCCGCAGCCCCCACCGCCCGCGGGCGGCTCACCCTGACCCGTTCCGCGCTGATCACCGCGGCCTTCATCGTCCCCGCGGTCGTCGTCCGGATCGCGGGCCTGCGCCCGGATCCGGTGGCCGCCCTGCTGGTCTTCGGGGCCGCGGTGGTGGCGGCCAGCTTCCTGTTGGCGTGGGCCGCCGAGGCGGCACAGATCGACGTTTCCGGCGGGCTGGCGATCGCGGTGCTGGCGCTGGTCGCCGTGCTCCCCGAGTACGCCGTCGACCTCTACTACGCCTACGCCTCTGGCCACAATGCCGAGTACACGCAGTACGCGGCCGCCAACATGACCGGGTCCAACCGGTTGCTGATGGGTCTGGGTTGGCCCGTCGTGGTATTGGTCAGCATCGTCGTGGCGCGCAAGGCAGGCGTCGGCAAACCCACCGGGTTGGTGCTGGAGCCCGCCAATCGCGTCGAACTCGGCTTCCTGTTGTTCGCCGGGGTGGTCGCATTCGTCATCCCGGCGAGCGGCGAGATCCACCTCGCGCTGGGGCTGGTGCTGCTGGCCTGGTTCGGCTTCTACCTCTACAAGGTCAGCCACGGCGACGTCGAGGAGCCCGAACTCATCGGCACCGCGGCCGCGCTCGGCGAGCTACCCGATCGCGGGCGGCGCATCGCCGTCATCGGCCTGTTCGCCCTGTCGGGCGCCGTGATCCTGCTGTGCGCAAAACCGTTCGCGGACAACCTGGTTGCCGCCGGGACCGAGCTGGGCATCGACCGATTCCTGCTCGTTCAGTGGCTTGCCCCGCTGGCCTCCGAGGCCCCGGAGTTCATCATCGCGGTCATCTTCGCCAGCCGCGGCAAGGGCACGGCGGCCATCGCCACGCTCATTTCCTCGAAGGTCAACCAGTGGACACTGCTGGTCGGATCGTTGCCGGTGGCCCACGTGCTCGGCGGGGGCGGGGCCTCGCTGATGCTCGATTCCCGCCAGGTCGAGGAGGTGCTGCTGACGGCCACCCAAACCCTCATGGGTGTCGCGCTGATCCTCGGGCTCCGTTTCCCCCGCGCCGCGGCGTGGGCGCTGCTGGGATTGTTCCTCGTCCAGTTCCCGCTCGTCTCGACGCAGCAGCGGCTGGTGCTGTGCGGGGTGTACACCGCGGCGGCCGTCGCCGGGCTGATCATCAACCGCGGCCATCTGGTCGCCACGATCCGGGCGCCGCTCCTCGGCAGGGCGATCCGGCACGGCGGCCACCCGCACCACGCGGAGCGGCTCCCGCTCGGGGACTAGCCCCAGCAACGCGCGTTGCCCCGGTTTTCCGCTGGTACGCCACCCTTTTGTCACCGACTGGGTTATTGTGCTCGCGTGACTCGGGCACCCGAGGCGGAGCTGACATGCGTTTCGTGCGGCGCCGGATTGCGCGCCGCGGCGAAGTTCTGCGACGAGTGCGGGTCACGAGTCAGGCCTCCGGACCGCCCGGCGGAGTACAAGCAGGTGACGGTGCTGTTCGCCGACGCCGTCCGGTCGATGGACCTCGCCGCCGCCGTCGGCGCCGAGCGGTTGCGCGAGATCATGGCGGACCTCGTGGAGCGCTCCTCGGCGGTGGTGCATCGATTCGGCGGCACGGTGGACAAGTTCACCGGCGACGGGATCATGGCCGTGTTCGGCGCGCCGGTCGCGTTGGAAGACCACGCTTTTCGCGCTTGCCTGGCGGCGCTGCGAATCCAGGATGCGGCCGCGCGGCTGGCCGCCGAGGTCGCGGGTCGCGACGGGGTGGAGCTGCGGCTCCGGATAGGGCTCAACTCCGGTCAGGTGATAGCCGGCGAAATCGGTTCCGGCGCATTGGGTTACACCGCGATCGGTGAGCAGGTGGGGATGGCGCAGCGGATGGAGGCCGCGGCGCCGCCGGGCGGGGTGATGCTCAGCGAGTCGACCGCGCGGCTGGTGGCGGACGTCGCGTCGCTGGCTGAACGGGAATCGGTCCACGTCAAGGGAGCGGCCGAGCCGGTACCCGCGCACCGGTTGATCGCGGCCAGCGGCGGTCACCGCCGGCGCAGCGACCCGCGGCTGGTCGGCCGCAGCTGGGAACTCAACACCATCGCCGGGCTCCTCGAGGAGGCGATCGGCGGGGCCGGCTGCGTGGTCGGTGTCCAAGGGCCGGCGGGCATCGGGAAGAGCCGCATCGTCCGCGAGGCAGCCGCGATGGCGAACGCTCGCGGCGTGGAGGTGTTCGCCACCTACTGCGAATCCCACACCGCCGAGATTCCCTTCCACGCGGTGACGGGGCTGCTGCGCGCGGGCCTGGGGGTGGACGGCCTGAGCGGCGAGGCCGCCCGGGCGCAGCTCCGCGCCCGGTTTCCCACCGCCGATGCCGAGGACCTCTGGCTCCTGGGGGACCTGCTGGGAGTTGCCGATCCCGCCGTCGACGCGCCCGGCATCGAAGGTGATGCCCGCCAGCGGCGTCTCACCGCGCTGGTCAACGCCGCGTCGCTGGCCCGGACCGAGCCGGCGCTGTATGTGATCGAGGACGCCCACTGGATAGACGACGTCAGCGAGTCGATGCTGGCCGGCTTCATGGCGGTCGTCGCGCAAACCCCCTCGATGGTGCTGATCACGTATCGCCCCGAGTACCGCGGAGCGCTGACCGCGATCCCCGGCGCGCAGACGATCGCGCTGCGGCCCCTCAATCCGACGCAGACGACGGCGCTGATCGGTGAGTTGCTCGGCACCGATGCCTCGCTGGGCGAGCTGACCGGCGTCATCGCCGAGCGCGCCGGCGGCAACCCGTTTTTCGCCGAGGAGATCGTGCGCGACCTGGCCGAGCGCGGGGCCGTCCGCGGCGACCGCGGGTCGTATCTGCTCCACGGAGACATCGCCGACGCCGCCGTGCCGGCGACGCTGCAGTCCGTCATCGCCGCGCGCATCGACCGCCTCAGCGCCCCGGCCAAACGCACGCTGAGCGCCGCGGCGGTCATCGGCTCCCGGTTCAGCCCCGAGCTGGTGGCGGCCCTGGGCACCGACCCCGCCCTCGACGAGCTGGTCAACGGCGAGCTCATCGACCAGGTCGGCTTCACCCCTGAGGTCGAGTACGCGTTTCGGCATCCGCTAATCCGCTTCGTCGCCTACGAGTCGCAGCTGAAATCGGACCGGGCCGAGTTGCACCGGCGGCTGGCCGCCGTGATCGAGCAGCGCGAGCCGGCGTCGGGCAACGAGAACGCGGCGCTCATCGCCGAACACCTCAAAGGGGCGGGCGATCTCGTCGCGGCATTCAGCTGGTACATGCGCGCGGGTGAGTGGCTGACACACCGCGACATCACCGCGGCGCGGGCCAGCTGGCGGCAGGCCCGCGACGTTGCCGATCAACTACCCCAAGCGGTCCCGGAGCGCAGTGCGATGCGGATCGCGCCGCGAACGCTGCTGTGCGCCAGCGCGTGGCTGGCCGGCGGGACCATGGCCGACACCGGATTCGACGAACTGCGCGAGCTGGCGAGCGCCGCCGGTGACAAGGTGTCGCTGGCCATGGCGATGGCCGGGTGGGTACCGGCGCTGATCGTCCACGCCCGGTTCCGCGAAGCCTCGGAGTTGGGTTCCGAACTCGAGAGCCTGCTCGAGTCGATCGGCGACCCGACCCTGACCGTCGGGCTGCTCTACGCGCCGATGTCCGCCAAGCTGCAACGGGGCGAGGCATCCGAGGCCCTGCGCCTGGCGCAGCGGATGATCAAGCTCGCCGACGGCGACGCCACCAGGGGCAATTTCATCATCAGCTCCCCGCTCGTGGGCGCCGTCATGCTGGCCGGCTGCGCACGAGTACTGCTCGGGGACCCCGGTTGGCGGGCCGACATCGAGCGGGCGACCGAAATGGTCCGTCCATTCGATGCCACGATGCGCGCGCTGTTGCTGCTGTTCAAGTACATGCTGGTGCCCAACGGGGTGCTGCTGGCGAAGGCGGCGGACGTCCGGGCGACGGCCGAGGTCCTGGAACTCGCGGAGCGATCCGGCGACAACCTCACACTCGCCTGCGCACAGTGTGTGCACGGCATCGTTCTCTCCGCCTACGGCGGTCCGCACCGCGCCGACGCCTTTCCGCTGCTGGCCGCAGCCCGCGAGGCCGCCCTGCAAGAGCGCTTCACCCTGTTGGTGGCCACGTGGGTGGACGTGTTCTTCGCCCGGGAGAAGGCCCGCACCGGCGATCTCGACGGCGCGATCGAAAGACTGGGCTCCGCTGTCGAACACGAATACGCCTGCGCCGACATGATCGCCCGCGCGGCGACCGTCGCGGATCTGGTGGAGGCGCTGCTGCGCAGGGGCACGCCCACCGACATCCAAGGCGCGCGTGCGGCCATCGACCGGCTGGCCGCGGTGCCGACCGAGCCCGGGTTTGTCGTCAACGACATCTGGCTGCTGCGGATGCGGGCGCTGGAGGCGCAGGCGCGCGGCGACGATGCTGCCTATCGCGACCATCGCGACCGCTATCGCGAGATGGCGAATTCGCTTGGCTTCGAGGGGCATATCGCCTGGGCGCGGGAAATGGCGTAACCCGGCTCCGCCCGAAATCATGCGGCGTATACGGTCCACGTATGAATCGAGTGTCGGTGATCACGGGCGGCGCGGGTGGGATGGGCCTGGCCACGGCCAAGCTCGTGGGCCGCGACCACGCCCTTGTCCTCTGCGACGTCAGGAAGGACCGGCTGGCCACCGCGACCGCAACCCTGAAAGAGCTCGGCATGGTCCCCACCGCGGTCCACTGCGACGTCACCGACCGGGGCGCGGTCGGTGAACTGTTCGATACCGCAGAGGGCCTCGGTACGCTCGCCTCGGTGATCCACACCGCGGGGGTCAGCCCGAGCATGGGCCCCGCCGATTACGTGATGCGCACCAACGCAATCGGCACCGTCAATGTCAACGAGGCCTTTCATGCGATAGCCGGCGAGGGCTCCGCGATCGTCAACGTGGCATCGATGGCCGCCCACGTCATGCCCGCGGAAATGATTCCGACAAGCCAATTCCCTTCGGCGCTCGACGATGCCGACGGCTTCATGGATGCCATGATGACGGCGTGCGAGGTCGCCCCCGAGGAGCTGCGATCCGGTATCGCCTACGCGCTGAGCAAGAGCTTCGTGCGGTGGTACAGCCAGTCACAGGCGGAGAGGTTCAACGCGCGCGGGCTGCGCATCGTCTCGGTCTCCCCCGGGTCCATCGACACCGAGATGGGCCGGCTGGAGGAGCAGGCCGGGGCCGGCGCGATGGTCGCCGACGCCGCGGTCCCGCGCTGGGGCACGCCGGAGGAGATGGCCGAGCTGCTCGCGTTCTGCGCCAGTGCCAAGGCGAGTTACTTGACCGGCACCGACATCCTCAACGACGGCGGGGTGATCGCGTCGATCACGGAGCGGGCCAGGGTGGCCGCGGCCAACGGCTGATCCGAGACACCACCGGCGCGGTGCAGCCAGTCCCGTGGCCGCAGCCGCCACGTGCGCCGCGCGTATTCCAGCTCCGTGTAGGGCCATTGGGTCACGATGCGGCCGGTGGGCGACCGGAAGTAGCTGTCGCACTGGGTCCAGACCGTGCGTTCGAGGTCCGCGGAAAGCCGGTCGTTGTAACGCCTTTCGGCCTCCGGACGCACGTCGACGTACCCGCCCCGGCGCGCCACGCGGCTCACCGCGCTGGCCACCAGCCGCGCGCCTGCCTCCAGGATATAGACGATCGAGTTGCCGCCCTGGTTGGTGTTGGGGCCGTAGAGCATGAAGAAGTTCGGGAATCCGGCGACGGCGACGCCCAGGTAGGCGCTCGGGTCGGCGCCCCACCGCTCGTGCAGCCGCTCGCCGTCGATTCCGATGACGTCGATGCCCGACAGGTAGCGGGACGTCTCGAACCCGGTGGCCAGCACGATCACATCGGCGTCGACGGCCCGGCCGGTAGCGGTGATCACCGAGTCCTCGGCGACGCGGGCGATCGGGTCGGTGACCAGCTCGACGTTGTCCGCCTGCAACGCCCGGTAGTAGTCGTCGCCCAGCAGCACCCGCTTGCAGCGGAACGGGTAGTCGGGCGTCAGCGCGCCGCGCAGCGCCGGGTCGGCGACGGTGCGCTCCAAAAACGACGACGCCACCTGGGTGCGTGCGGCGACCACCGGGTCGTCGGAGAAGGTCGCGGTGTTGTCGTGCTGGAATTTCCAGATCTGCCAACGGGTGCGACGCACCGCGAGGGGGTCGCGCCGAAAGCGCGCCAATTCGGCTGCGCTGTAAGGCCGGTCGTCCTTGGGCACCATCCACGGCGGGGTCCGCTGGAAGACGGTCACGCAACGTGCGGCCTTCGCGAGCTCCGGGACGACCTGTACCCCGCTGGCGCCGGTCCCGATCACCGCGACCCTCTTGCCCGCCACCTCGACGCCGTGGTCCCACTGCGCGGTGTGCATGAGCGTGCCGCCGAAGCCTCTCAGGCCGTCGATGTCGGGAAGTTTCGGGGACCCGAACAGTCCGACGGCGCAGACGACGACGTCGGCGCCGAGCATCTCGGCACTGCCGGCGCGGTCCAGGCTGCAATCCCAGCGCCGGTTATCGGGGTTCCATCGCAGCGCACGCACCGTGGTGTCGAGCATGAGGTGGCGGCGCAGGTCGAATTCGTCGGCCACGGATTCGAGGTAGGCCAGGATTTCGGGCTGCCGGGCGTAGGTGCGGCTCCAGGATTTGTTGGGCGCGAAGGAAAACGAGTACAGGTGGCTCTGGATGTCGCACGCGGCGCCGGGGTAGGTGTTGCGCCGCCAGGTGCCGCCGACCCCGTCGGCGCCGTCGATGATCACCAGGTCGTCGATGCCGGCGCGGCGCAGCGCGACCGCCGCGCCGAGGCCGCCGAAGCCGGCACCGATGATCGCCACCCTCGGTGAGCGCCGGCGGCGCGTCGCGGCCCGCAACCAACCGCCCGCGTAGCGCCGACGGGCCTGCGGGCTGGTCACCGCCCCGCCCTCCCGCCACGGATGTCGAATCCGTCCAGGTCTCCCTCCGCCCGCCACGCCCGAAGGATGTCGGCGTATTCGGTGGGCGCGCCGATGAAGAAGCTGCCCTGCCGGGTCTTGGCGTCGGCCTTGCCTTCCCGGTTGTAGTAGCCCGGGGTGCACGTCCGCGCCCGTTCGGCGGTGGCGGCGGAACGGGCCACCACCATGTCGACCCAGGCGGCCTCGGCGACGGGCGACGCCTCGACCTCGGCGACGCCACGCTCGAGCGCCCACGCGATGATCCACGCGGCGTGGCTTGCCTGCACGTCCAGCAGGTACGGGAAGTTCACCGTCAGCCCCGCCTGGGCGATGCTCTCGATGAAGCAGTTCGGGAAACCATTGGTGCACAAGCCCTGAAAGGTGCGCACGCCGTCGCGCCACCGGTCGGTGAGGGTCACGCCGTCGCGGCCGATCAGCTCGAACCCGGTGCGCCGGCAGTAGTCGGTGCCCACCTCGAAACCCGTCGCGAAGATCAGGCAATCGAGCTCGTAGGTCACCCCGTCGACGACGACGCCCGCTTCGGTGATGCGTTCCACGCCGCGACCCCGGGTGTCGACCAGGGTGACGTTGTCGCGGTTGAAGGTCTGCAGATAGTCGTCGTGAAAGCAGGGCCGCTTGCAGAAATAGCCGTACCACGGCTTGAGCGCCTCGGCGGTGGCGGTGTCGGCGACGATCTCGTCGACCCGTGCCCGGATCTCGTCCATCTTGGCGAAGTCGGCGAGTTCGATGTTGGGCGCCGGGGCGCCGTCGCCGTCGTGACGCATGACCGGAAGCTTGCGCGTGATGCTCGTCCAGGCGTCGGCGACCAGGTCTTCGTCGGCCCGGCCGCCGGCCGTGAGCACCTGGAAGTTGCGGATGCGCCGCTGCTGCCAGCCCGGCGGCAATGAGCTGGCCCATTGGTAGTCGGTGGGCCGGTTGTCCCGCACGTCGACCGACGATGGCGTGCGCTGAAAGACGTACAAATGCCGCGCGGCCGCGCCCAGGTGCGGCACGCACTGGACGGCCGTGGCGCCGGTGCCGATGATGCCGACGCGCTTCGTCGCCAGGTGCTCGAGCTGCTCGCCGGTGTAGCCGTAGTCCCAGCGGCTGGTGTGGAAGCTGTGCCCGCGAAACCGGCCGAGCCCGTCGATGCCGGGCAGCTTGGGCTTGGCCTGATACCCGTTGGCCATGGAGACGAACCTGGCCCGCATCTCGTCACCGTGGTCGGTCCGGATGATCCAGCGGGAAGCGGCGCTGTCCCAGCGGATTTCGTGCACATCGGTTCGCAGGCACGCGCCGCGGTAGAGGTCATAGTGCTCGGCGATGCGCCGGCAATGCGCGAAAATCTCCGACCCTTTGGCGTACTTGTCGGAGGGAATGTAGCCGAGTTCCTCCAGCAGCGGCATGTACACGTAGGACTCCACGTCGCAGGCGATCCCCGGGTAGCGGTTCCAGTACCAGGTACCGCCCACGTCGGCCGCCCGGTCGATGAGCCGCACGCCGTCAACGCCGAGCTCACGCAGCCGCGCCCCCGTCAACAGCCCGCCGAAACCCGCGCCGACGATCGCGACGTCGACCTCGTCGGTGAGCGGCTCGCGGGTGAACCCCCCATCGACCCACGGGTCCTCGGCGAACCGGGCGAAGGCGCCCGCGGTCTCCACGTACTGCGCTATGCCCTCCGGGCGCAGGCGCCGGGCCCGCTCCTCGGCGTACTTCCGTCGCAGCGCGTCGACGTCGAACGCCGCGCCCACGGTCTCGGTCACGGCCCGACTATATAATCAATCGTTTGATCATATCAATGCCTCGCCCCTTCCCGCCGAGTCCAGCAGGGTCCCCCGGATCAGGCGCTTGGCCGCCGCCAGGGCCGCGTGGTAGTCGCGCGGCGGCAGCGACGCCCCGAGTTCGGTCAGGCCGTAGATCAGCGCATAGACCGCCTCCGCGGCGCCCCGCGCATCGGCCGGGGCGCCCTCGGCGTCGCCGAGGACGCCCTCGATGATGTCGCGAAACGCGGCGAACCCCGCGTCGCCGGCCACGCGGTCACCGAGCGCGCTGTCGGCGCGGATGGCCCACTCGAACGCCGCGAGATCGGGGTACTCGCGCATCAGCCGGCCGGATTCGTCGAGCACCGCTTCGATTCGGTCGACGACGCCGCCGGGGCGGGCGGCGGCGCGGCGCAGTCGCGGCAGCGCGACATCGGTTCTGGCGGCGACGGCCGCCTTGATCAACTCCGATTTGTTGGGGAAGTAGTTGTACAGGCTGGCGCTGGTCACCTGTGCCGTGCGGGCGATCTCGCGGATGGTCGCCCGCGAGTAGCCCGACCTGGACACGCAGCGCATGGTGGCGGCGATGATGCGCCGGCGGGTCTCCTCGCCGCTGGCGCCGACCGGGCGGCCGAGTTGCGCCCGCGTCATCGTGATGGCCTCACCCGTGCGAATATAATCGGACGATCAATTACACGCCCGCGGCGCGGAGGTGCGATGGGTAGACGAGCGCCCGCGCCGTCGCGGCTCGGGCGACCGGTGGGCGCCGACGGCGAGCAGACCCGGGCCCGGATAGTCGGCGCGGCGATGCGCTGCGTCGCCGAGGTGGGCTACTCCCGGGCGACCATTCGTGAGATCGCCAGGGCCGCCGACATGACCAGCGGCAGCCTGTATCACTATTTTCCGAACAAGTCCGAGCTGCTCACCGCGACCGTCGGCGAAATCGACGAGATCGCGGCCCCGAGGCTGCGGGCGGCCGCGGCGCGGGGCGAGGACGTCGTCGCTCGCGTCGAGGCGGTGCTCGACGAGCTGGCCCGATTGACGCGCGAGTATCCCCACCTGAGCGCGTTCGACCGGGCGATGCGCGCGGAGCGCACGGCCCACCCGCGCGACGGACGGGTGCGGCACACCGGACTGAAAGCGGTGCGCGACATCATCGATGGGATCGTCCGGGACGCCCCGGCGCTGCCGCCGGGCACCGACGCGCACGCAGCGGTCGACGCGATCTACGCGCTGGCCCGCGGCCTGACGGAGCGGGCGGCCAACCTGAGCCCGGAGGCCTATGCCGCCACGCTGGACGCGGCCAAGCAGCTGATCAGGGGAACGCTTTTCGCGCCGCCAGCGCTTCGCCGAGGGTCCACACCGCAACGCCGATCAAGACGAGGTCCTTGAGCAGGAACTGGCCCGGCAGCGCCGAGAGCACCGGCAGCCCGGCCGCGTGGCTGGACACCGCCCCCGGAGTCGTGAACAGGAAGCTCAGCGTGCCCAGGAACAGCGCCACCGCCAGCGCGCTGCCCAGCGCCGACGCGCTCGGCAGCACCGGCCGCAGCGCAATGAGAAGCGCGGCAACGATTTCCATGGTCCCCAGCCCGCGGGCCACCACCGTCACGCTGGCCACGTCATAGATCCAGCTCATCAGCGGGCTGTGCTCGATCAGCGTGCGGGACTCCATCTTCGCGTACTTGCCGAACCCGATCCAGGCCAACACGACCACCAGGCCGTAGCGGGCGAGCAGCTGTCCCGACCGGGTGAGCAGCGGGGCGACGCGATGCGGGCGGTCGATCATCGAGACAGAACCCTCCGGGGCGATAGATTGCTGACGGCAACTGTTCCGAGAGCAACACGACTGCCAGCCCGATCGGGTTCAGCGACCTACTGCCCCGCGTAGCGATCGCGCAGCTTGGCCAGCGTCGCCTCGATGCCCGCCGCATTGGCCTTCCGGAAGCCCGTTCGCTCGTAGTACTTCAGCGCCTTCTTGATCGCGCCGGCCCGGCTGTAGTCGAACGTCTCGGTGACCCGCGTCCGCGTCGGCGACAGCGATTCGAATTCCCACCGCCAGCGGTGGCCGAGCGGATGTCGCCATTCGACCAGTTCATTCGGATCGAGGGCGGTCACGGTGCTGGTGATCCGGTACGGCAGGCCGTACATCTTCATGTGCGTCGAGAACTTCGAACCCACAACGAGTTCCGCCGGGACTTTGATGTTGTCGCGCACCGTGCCCGAACCGTCCAGCTCGTGGTGGCGCCGCGGATCGGCGGCCATCGCGTAGAGCTCGGCGGCCGGGGCGTCCACTTCGACCGACCGACTCACCTGATGGGGCCCCACGTCGACGACGTTGACGGTCATGACGGTCTCCTTTCGGCCCGCGGCTGGCGCGAGGTAGAGGCTACGCCTGGTTCCCGGCACGGCTCCGCGAGGCGGGGTGATCCCGAGGTCCTCCGGCGTTTGCCTAATTGGTATTCAGGTGAGGGAGGTCGACGATGACGCTGCAGGATGACGTCATGGTGAACAATGCGGCGATGGTGGCCGACGGGCCGACGCCGTGCTGACCAGCCACGAGGTCATCGGCGAGGCCTGCGCGCACACCGGCCTGGCCGACTCCGGCGAGGACGGGTTCCGCGAAGGCCTGGGATTGCTGTTGTCCGCCCTGCGCGACGAGGCCCGGCTGCACGACGCGCGGTTCGTGATGACGCACCGCGAATCCACCGACGTCATCCTGTCGGTGGCCGACCTGTATGCCGACATCATCGGATCGTTCAGCGCCGCAATCGACCGTTCCTACATCGGGCGGCTCAATGTTCGAGCGTTGCAACCCGCTTGACAAGATCACTCGCGACTAGAGAAGGGAACCCAAAGAGCCGATGAGCCAATCACTCTCGGGAAGGGCGGCGCTGATCACCGGCGCGGCGCGCGGGCAGGGCCGAGCACACGCGGTACGCCTGGCCGCCGAGGGCGCCGACATCATCGCGGTCGACATCGCGGGGCCGTTGCCCTCCAGCGTTCCCTACGATTCCCCCACGCCCGACGACCTGGCGGAGACGGCACGGCTGGTCGAAGCCAGCGGCAGGAAGGCCGTCGCCGCGGCGGTCGACATCCGCGACTTCGACGCGCTGCGAGCGGCGGTCGACGCCGCCGTCGGCGACCTGGGCCGCCTCGACATCATCGTCGCCAACGCCGGGATCTGCAGCCCCGCACCCTGGGACCAGATCACCCCCCAAGCGTTCCGGGACACCATCGACACCAACGTGATCGGCACCTGGAACACCGTGATGGCCGGCGCCCACCACATCATCGACGGCGGTCGCGGCGGGTCGATCATCCTCATCGGGTCCGCCGCCGGCATCAAGATGCAGTCCTTCATGGTCCACTACACCGCAAGCAAACACGCCGTCGTCGGGATGGCGCGCGCGTTCGCCGCCGAGCTCGGCCGCCACAACATCCGGGTCAACAGCCTGAATCCCGGGGCGGTCTCCACCCCGATGGGAACCGGCCGGATGCGCGAGGCGCTCCGGTCGGCCGCGGATACCTATCCGCATCTGCGCGGCATGCACAAACCGCTGCTGCCCGAGGGCATCGCCCAGCCCGAAGACATCGCCGACGCCGTCGCGTGGCTGGCTTCGGACCAGTCGAGATTGGTCACGGCCACCCAGGTTTCGGTCGATATCGGCGTCGGTTACGTGTGATGCGCGGCTGAAGCGCGGCAGTGTTGCCTGCTCTTCGGGGCGAGTGCAGCACCGGCCAGGTCTTGCACATCGGCGGCGGATCACACCTTCGGCAGTGACAGAATGGCGCTGCCTGCGTTCGCCGCGGTGATCACCCCGAACGCGGGAATACCCCGAGGGACCGCGGCGTTGCAGGTGAGTATACCCCCCTAGGGTATTTTGCGGCATGGGTGAATAGGAGCGCGTCATGGCATCGAGCGAGTATCGCGTGAGCGGCATGAGCTGCGAGCATTGCGAGGCCGCCGTCCAGGCCGAGGTCAGCCGGGTCCCGGGCGTGCGGGGCGTGGACGTCAGCGCGCGCACCGGCAAGCTGGTGGTCGCGAGCGCGGCGCCGGTCGACGAGCAGGCGATCCTGGACGCCGTCGACGAGGCCGGCTACGAGGCGGTGCTGGTCGCATGACGGCCGGTACCGATGCGGTGCGCAGCATCGAGCTGGAGATCGCCGGAATGACGTGCGCCTCCTGCGCGGCGCGCATCGAGAAGAAGTTGAACAGGCTCGACGGCGTCGCCGCGCGGGTCAACTACGCCACCGAGAAGGCCGCCGTGACGGTCCCCGCCGGATACGATCTGCGGGCGCTGGTCGCGGAGGTCGAGAGGGCCGGCTACACCGCCGCGCTGCCGCGCCCCACCGCGGATGACGGGGCGGACGAGCTGCGATCGCTGCGCGCCCGCCTGATCGGGGCCGCCGTGCTCGCCGGCCCCGTGATCGCGATGGCGATGGTCCCCGCGTGGGAGTTCCCCTACTGGCAATGGGTGTCGCTCGCGCTGGCCGCGCCGGTGGTCGCGTGGGCGGGCAGCCCGTTTCACGCGGCCGCGTGGGCGAACCTCAAACACGGCGTCGCCACCATGGACACGCTCGTCTCGGTCGGGACGCTGTCGGCGTTCCTGTGGTCGCTGTACGCCCTCGTCCTGGGCACGGCCGGGCACCCGGGCATGCGCCACGGCTTCGAGCTGACCGTGACCCGCGGCGCCGGCACGGACAACGTCTACTTCGAAGTGGCCGCGGGCGTGACGCTGTTCGTCCTGGCCGGCCGCTACTTCGAGAAGCGCTCCAAGCGGCGCGCCGGCGCGGCGCTGCGCGCGCTGCTGGAGCTCGGCGCCAAGGACGTCGCGGTGCTGCGCCCGGAGATGCCGGGCGTCGAAACCCGCGTCCCCGTCGCCCGGCTGCGGGTCGGCGACGAGTTCGTGGTGCGCCCGGGCGAAAAGATCGCCACCGACGGGATCGTCGTCTCGGGCTCCTCGGCGGTGGACGCCTCGATGCTCACCGGCGAGCCGGTGCCCGTCGAGGTCGGCGCGGGCGACGCCGTCACCGGCGCCACCGTCAACGCCGGCGGGCGCCTGGTCGTGCGCGCCACCCGCGTGGGCGACGACACCCAACTGGCGCAGATGGCCAGGCTCGTCGAGGCCGCCCAATCCGGCAAGGCCGAGGTGCAGCGGCTGGCGGACCGCGTCTCGGGCGTGTTCGTCCCGGTCGTCATCGTCGTCGCGGCGGCGACGCTCGCGATCTGGCTGGCCCTCGGCTTCCCCGTCACGACGGCCCTGACGGCCGCGGTCGCGGTGCTGATCATCGCCTGCCCGTGCGCGCTCGGGTTGGCGACGCCGACGGCGTTGCTGGTCGGCAGCGGCCGGGCGGCCCAGCTCGGCGTGCTCATCAAGGGGCCCGAGGTGCTGGAGTCGACGCGCAAGATCGACACCGTCGTGCTCGACAAGACCGGCACCGTCACCACCGGCAAGATGACCCTCGTCGGCGTGGTCGCCGGGCCGGACACCGACCGGGAAACGCTGTTGCGCTATGCCGGGGCGGTCGAGGACGCCTCCGAGCACCCCGTCGCCCAGGCCATCGCCAAAGCCGCCAGGGCACGACTCGGCGCCCTGCCTCAGGTCCGGGATTTCGCCAACCAGGACGGCCGGGGGGTGCGGGGCGAGGTCGACGGCCACGCCGTCGCCGTCGGCCGCGAAAGCCTGCTGGCCGATTGGGGCGAGCACCCCGAGCTGACGGCCGCCAAGGCGCGCGCCGAAGCGGAGGGCAAGACCGCCGTCGCCGTCGGCTGGGACGGCCGCGCGCGCGGGATGCTCGTCGTCGCCGACACCGTCAAACCGACCAGCGACGAGGCCGTCCGGCAGCTCAAGGCGCTGGGCCTGACGCCGGTGCTGCTGACCGGTGACAACGAGACGGTCGCCAGGCGCATCGCCGACGAGGTCGGCATCGCAACCGTGATCGCCGGGGTGCTGCCCGCCGACAAGGTCGCCGCCGTCGAACGCCTGCGCCTGCAGGGCAAGGTCGTGGCCATGGTCGGCGACGGCATCAACGACGCCGCGGCCCTGGCCGCCGCCGACCTGGGGCTCGCCATGGGCACCGGCACCGACGTCGCGATCGAGGCCGCCGACCTGACCCTGGTGCGCGGCGACCTGCGCGCGGCGGTCGACGCGATCCGGCTGTCCCGGCGGACGCTGCGCACGATCAAGACGAACCTGTTCTGGGCCTTCGGCTACAACGTCGCCGCGATCCCGCTGGCCGCGCTCGGCCTGCTCAACCCGATGCTGGCGGGCGCCGCGATGGCGTTGTCCAGCGTGTTCGTCGTCGGCAACAGCCTGCGGCTGCGCTCCTTCGCAAGCACGACCCGTGAGGACCCTGTGGGATAGTTGATCTGGCCCGGGATCGGATTCAGCGAAGGTCATCAACCGTTGCCCCATTTCGTCGAACAGCTGTCCCTGCTGCATGGCTGGTTGCCGGTGGCGGTTCAGGCGCTCGCGCTGCTGGTGGCCGTGGCCGCGGTCGGGTTGCGCCGCCGGCGCTGGCGCGGTTGGGCACTGCCGGTAGCGGTGGGCGTCGCGGCGCTGGCCACGGCGCTGGCCTACTGGTACATCACGTCGATCGGCCTGGCCGGGGATCCGGCACCGGTGTCGCTGTGGCTGTGGATCGCGATGAGCGGACTCGCCCTCGCGGTGCTGGTGCTGGGCTGGTCCGGCGCGCGCTGGTGGCGTCGCGGCGTGGCGCTGGCATCGGTTCCGCTGTGCGCGCTGTGCGCGGCCCTGGCCCTGAACGGCTGGGTCGGCTACTTCCCCACGGTGCTGGCCGCGTGGGACCAGCTGACCTCGGCCCCGCTGCCCGATCAGGTCGATCGGCTGCGCGTCACCGCGATGCAGCTCGAGGGCACCAAGCCGGACAAGGGTGTCGTGGTGCCGGTGACGATCAGCGCTGACGCCTCGCACTTCCCCCATCGCCAGGAACTGGTCTACCTGCCGCCGGCCTGGTTCAACAGCAATCCCCCGCCCCGGTTGCCGGCGGTGATGATGATCAGTTCGGCATTCAACACCCCCGCCGACTGGCTGCGCCCCGGCGGCGCCTTCACCACCATCGACGACTTCGCGGCCCGGCATCACGGCTTCTCCCCGGTGCTGGTGTTCGTCGATCCCACCGGCTCGTTCGACAACGACACCGAGTGCGTCAACGGCACCCGCGGCAACGCCGCCGATCACCTGACCAAGGAGGTGGTCCCGTTCGTCGTCTCGAACTTCGGGGTGAGCGCCGACCGGGCCAACTGGGGCGTCGCCGGGTGGTCGATGGGCGGCACCTGCGCCGTCGACCTGGCCGTGATGCATCCCGAACTGTTCAGCGCGTTCGTCGACATCGCGGGTGACCGCAGCCCCTCCGTCGGATCGAAGGACCAGACGATCGCCCGGCTGTTCGGCGGCGACGGCGCCGCCTGGTCGGCGTTCGACCCGGCCACCGTCATCTCCCGGCACGGGCCGTACACCGGGCTGTCGGGGTGGTTCGACGTCCCCGCATCGTCCGGTCCGCGCACCGTCGCGCAGGAAGCCAGCCCCGCCCTGGGCGCCCCCACCGCCGACCCCGAGGCCAACCCGGAAGGCCAGGACGCCGCCGCGCACGCGCTCTGCTCGATCGCCACGGCGAACGGGATCGGCTGCGCGGTGGTCAGCCAGCCCGGCAGGCACGACTGGCCGTTCGCGGCCCAGGCCTTCGCCGCGGCGCTGCCGTGGCTGGCCTCGGCGCTGGGCACCCCGAACGCCGAGCCCGTCCCGTTGCCGCAGCGCAGCGGGGGCGCGCCACATTGATCCGGCACACGGGAGCCGTTACCTTTTCGACGCCGAATTCACAGCTGACCCTCCTGCAACGAACCCGGCATAACGAAACCCGCGATGATACGGTTCGCTGCTGTGACGACGGAGTTTGGCTCGGCGCTTGGCGAAGCGGGCACCCGCGGCGGCCGGTCGCGGGCGCGAACGTCGCACCGCACTCGGCGCGTTTCGGTCCCGAGTCGTGCCGAAGGGGAGCTGAATCGCCGCCGGTTCCTCGGGGCGCTGGCCGCGGCCACCGTCGCCGGCGTGGGCGCGGCCCGCCTGGTCGTCGACCCGCAGCCCCGGACCTTCGCCCAGACGCCTCCGGTGGGCGTGGCAACGTCGGGTCCCACCGCCCCGTCGGCCCTGCTGCCTCCCCCGCCGCCGGGCGCCCGCATCCCGCTGCCCGGCGGCGGCGCGCTGACCAAGATCCCCGGCGAAGGCGATCTGCTGGCGCTGACCGTCGACGACGGCGTCAACAGCGAAGTGGTGCGCGCCTACACGCAGTTCGCCGAGGACACCGGTGTCCGGCTGACGTTTTTCGTCAACGGCGTCTACGACTCGTGGACCGAAAACGTGCAGGCGCTTAGGCCGCTGGTCGACTCCGGACAGATCCAGCTGGGCAACCACACCTGGTCACACCCGGATTTGACGACGTTGTCGAAGGAGCAGATCGCCGAGCAGCTTTCCCGCAACGATCAATTCCTGAAGAAGACCTACGGTGTCGGCGCGAAACCGTACTGGCGGCCCCCGTACGCGAAGCGCAACGCCGCCGTCGACGCCGTGGCCGCCGACCTCGGCTACACCGTTCCGACGCTATGGTCGGGTTCGCTGTCGGATTCCACGCTGATCACCGAGGACTACATCGTGAAGATGGCCGACCAGTACTTCACCCCGCAATCCATCGTCATCGGCCATCTCAATCACCTGCCGGTCACGCACGTCTACGGCCAACTCGTCGACATCATCCGCGACCGCAACCTGCGCACCGTCACGCTCAACGACGTCTTCCTCAAGACGCCGTAGCGCCCGCCATCCGGGCCAGCCGCTCGTCAAGGGTGGCGTGGAAGTGCCCAATCGCGCTCTCGTGCTTGCCGAATTCGACGAATTCGTTTGCGCCCGCGCGCAATCCGTGCTGCACACCCGCGGACATCTCGTTGTCCTCAACCGCGCCGCGCGTGATGAAGCCGCCCGCCCCCGCCGGGTCCCGGGGCGGCTCCGACGGCGCGCGGTCTCCCCTGACCATCGAATAGACGACGACGGCGCTGTGGTCGACGTCGACCGGGTCGATCGCGATCACGAGCACCAGATCCGGGAACGTCGCGATCATGACGTTGGGAAACAGCTGATACACGTAGGTCGCCCGCGCGTCCGTCGTCCAGGTGGCCTCGGGTCGGTCACGCAGCCGCTCGATGTTGCGGTACGGGAACGTGATTCGGCTGTTCGGGCCGAAGGTTTCGACCACGTTCAGGTCGTCGTACTGCACCGGGAAGAAGGTGTCTTTGTGCGTCGATCGGATGTGATACCCCTCGAGGAACTGCTCGACGAGCACCTTCCAATTCATGGCCCGCACGGTCGAATCCACATGCACGAGTCGCTGCGCCGGCACCAGTTTGTCCCGCCACGGTGTGCCGTCGGCCAGCGCGGCCAGCGCGGCCAGCGCCCGGGCCCGCGCGCCCTCGTCGACAGCCTCGAGCGCGCCGATGACGACGAGCCCGTCCACCTCGCGGCTTTCGACCTCGACCAGGCCGCGGGCCGACGCGTCCAAGCCGGGGAACGCCTCGGCGTGCGGCACGTGCGACAGCGAACCGTCCAGACGATACGTCCAGCCGTGGTAGCGGCACACCAACGCGTTCGAGCAACCGGCCCCCTCGACGAGGGCGAAGCCACGATGCCGGCACGCGTTGCGGAACCCCCGCGCCCGCCGATCCCGCCCGCGCACGGCGAACAGGGGCACGCCGAAGGCGGTCCGCGCCACGTGGTCACCCGGACCCGGGATGCTCGCCGAGGGGACGAACACGCTCGGCATCGCACGAAGCATCCGCAGTTCCGCGGCGAAACGCCCCGGGCTCAAGTAATTTTCGACCGGTTCACGCCAGGCCTCGCCCTCGTCGGTGGTGCCGGCGTCGATATGAGCGAGGATGCGCCGGACGATCTCCACATCGTCGGCCAGCACCGACGTCGCCGGCGAGCTCATTCGTGCAGTATCACACTTCTATCGCCACGCGTCAACGATTTGGTGATATCGTTGCGATTCGTGGACCCGATCGACGTCCGGCCGTTGAGCGCGCGTTCGGTGCTGGCGTCGGCCCTGTTGGGCTCCGACCGCGGAAGCCTCAGTGTGGCGGAATTGGTCGCGGTGGCATCGCTTTTCGGTATCAGCCCCGGCGCGGCCCGAACCTGCCTGTGGCGGATGGCGTCCGCCGGGGAGCTCACCGCCGGCGACGGCACCTACACGCTCGCCGGGCGCTTGTCGGAGCGGCGAGAGCGCGTCGACGAGGCCGCCCGGTTCGACGACGCCGTCACGCGCCGGTGGGACGGGACGTGGGAACTGGCGATCGTCGCGCTGGAGCGCAGGCCGGCCGCTGAGCGCCTCGAGCTGAGGAAGGCCGCGGCCGCCCTGCACCTGGCTGAGCTGCGCGAGGGCGTGTGGATTCGCCCGGACAACCTTGACCCGCAACGGTTCCCGGCGTGCAGGGCGGTGCTGGACCGCCAGTGCACCCACTTTCACGGTGCCGCGACGGACATCGGCGCGGACCGGGTGCGCTCGCTTTTTTCCCTGACGGCCTGGGCGGACGGCGCCGGTGCGCTCGTCGATTCGATGAACGCCGCGCTGACGGCGGCCGACCGCGAGGATTCGGCCGAAAGCTTCACCCACGACTTCGCGCTGTCGATCGCGGTGGTCCGCCACCTCCAGCTCGACCCCGTGCTGCCCCCCGAATTCACCGGCGACCGCTGGCCGGGACCCGCATTGCGCGCCACGTACCGCCGTTTCGATCGGGCGTTCAAGCAACGAATGAACGCCGCCTTCCGCCGACCTTAGGTTTCGCGCGATCGCGCCGGGACGATGTTCTGGTTGATATGGAACAGGTTGGCCGGATCGTATTGCGCCTTGATCTCACTGAGTCGCTGGTAATTCGGGCCGTACGTGGCGCGGACCCGGTCTTGGCCCTCGTCCATCATGAAGTTGACGTAGGCGCCGCCGGCCGAATACGGGTGGGTGGCTTCCCAGTAGGCCTTCGTCCAGCGTCGCAAAACCTCCGCGTTGGCCGGATCGGGATCGACTCCCGCGATGACCTGCGAGAAGTTCACGTCCCGGTAGGCCCACGCGGTGTCGGTCCGGCCCGCCCGATGGACCGCGCCGTCGACCGGGTAGAGGTGCATCGTGGAGTGCATCGTGGGCAACTCCTCGGTGAAACGGGCGTGGGCATCCACCGCGCCGTCGGGCACCGTCCGGAAGAAGTCACCGCGCCAATACCATTGCAGGCCTTTGGGGTACAGGGCATCGAAGGTGGACTGCAGCGCGGGATAGGGGGCCGCGACGAGGCCCTCGAAGGCCGGCTGCATCTGGCGGACCGGCGCGAACGCCTCGTCGGCCCGGGCGGGGTCGCCGCCGTAGCACCAGACCACGGCGCAGGCCTTTTGCAGATGGAAGGCCTCGGGGAACGGCGGCGCCGGCGGGACGGTGATGCTCGCGAAGAACCCGTAGAGATCGTCGTCCTGTGCGGGCAGGAAATCCCGGTACCACTTGAGGATGTCGGCCGTGGCCGACGCGGGCCACACGGTGGGGCCGCAGATCACGGTGTGCACCGGATGCAGCCGGAACGTGAACGAGGTGACCACGCCGAAGTTTCCGCCGCCCCCGCGCAGTGCCCAGAACAGATCGGGGTGCTCCGATTCGGACGCGCTCACCAGGCGCCCGTCGGCCAGCACGACCTCGGCCTCCAGCAGGTTGTCGATGGTCAGCCCGTACTTGCGGGTCAGGTAGCCGTGGCCGCCGCCCAGAGTCAGCCCGCCGACCCCGGTGCTGGAGATGATGCCGGACGGTGTCGCCAGGCCGTGCGCGTGGGTCGCGCCGTCGACGTGTGCCCACGTGGCGCCGCCCTGGACGCGGGCGATTCTCCGATCGGCGTCCACGTCGACGCGGTTCATCAAAGACAGGTCGATGACGAGGCCCCCCTCGACGCTGCCGAAACCCGGGCCGTTGTGGCCGCCGCCGCGGACGGCGACCGGGAGACCCAACTCGCGGGCGAAGTCGAGAGCGCCCGCGACGTCGGTGGCGGACCCACAGCGGAGGATCACCGCGGGCCGCTTGTCGATCATGCCGTTGTGCAGCGCCCGCGCCTCGTCGTAACCGGGATCGTCGGGCAGGATGGCCTCCGCTCCGAAGCGGCCGCGCAGTTGGCCGGTTGCGGTTGCCAGGCCCATGTCCCGCCCTCCTTGTTTGCTCGGGAAGCTCGATGCCGCGACGCTATGGGGGCCGCGGGCCGCGCGTCATGACCACAACGGAGCATTTCCGAGGCACTCCACGATAGTCACATCTGACTATCGACCGACCGGAGCCGAGGCGGCTACGTTGTTTGCATGGCGCAGTGGGTACCGCCACCGCTTCCGGCCGACCTGGTGGCGCGCCGCCGCGGCCCGCTCGTCGGCCGCGCTGCGGAGCTGGCCGCCTTCGAGCAGGCCTGGGAGCGTGCCGAGGGCGGCAGCCGTCAGGCGGTGTTCATCGGCGGCGAACCCGGGGCGGGCAAGACGCGTCTGGCCGCCGAGGTGGCCGGCACGCTGGCCGACCACGACGTCGCCGTCCTCGTCGGGAGCTCGACGGCCGACGCGGACGTGCCCTACGCTCCGTTCGCCGAGGTGCTGGACCGCCTGCTGACCGCCAACACGCCGGGTTCGATGGCGGACGTTTTGGGCGACGCGGGACCGCAACTGCGGCGGCTGTCGCCCCTGGTGGACCGGCTGTTGCCCGACTCCGGCCCCGCGGCGGAGGTCACGTCGCCGCGGCAGGCGCTTTTCGAGGCGATGACGGGGTTCCTGCGGCGCCTGGCGCAGGATCGCCCGATCGCGCTGATCCTCGACGACCTGCATTGGGCGCACCTGCCCACCCTCGCGATGCTCGAACGCGTCCTGGTCGGCTGTGCCGACGCCCGCATGCTGGTGGTGGCCACGTTCCGCAGCACCGAACCGGACCGCTCCGACGAGCTCACCACCCGGCTGGCCGAATTGCATCGCTTCGACGGCATCCGGCGCCTGGACCTCGCCGGGCTGGACACCGAGGCGATCGCCGAATTCGTGCGGCGCACCCAGCAGCTGGCCCCGGCGTCGGCGCGCACCGCCGCCGCCCTGCTGCGCGACAAGACCGGCGGCAATCCGTTCTTTTTGACCGAACTCGTCAGCGACCTGGAGGCCCGGGGCGGGCTGGCCGCCCTGGGCGCGCAGCAGACGGTCCCGGCCTCGATCGGGGACGCCATCACCCGCCGCCTCAGCGGGCTGGGGGCCGGCGTCCGGGGAGTCGTCGAACAGGCGGCGGTCCTGGGCGAGACGTTCGACCTGCCGGCGCTCATCGCCGCCAGCGAAACCGATCTCCCCGCGACCCTGGCGGCGGTCGACGCGGCCGAGGGCGTCGGGCTGATCCGGCCGGTTCGCGACTCCGACGGCGAATTCTCGTTCGTGCACGCGCTCACCCGAGAGGCCGTCGTGGGCGGGATGGCGGCGTCGCGGCTCCGGATCATGCACGCGCGGGCCGCCGAGGCGCTCGAGGGCCGGGCGGATCCCGCGGTCGTTCCGCGCCTGGCGAACCACTACCTGCGCGCGCACGTGCTGGGCTACCACGAGCAGGCGCTGCGGTATGCGCATCAGGCGGCCCGGATGGCCGAGCAGAGCCAGGCCTACGAGGTCGCGGCGCGCTGGTTCGAGCGGGCGGCGTCGCTGCCCGAGTTGAGTCGCACCGATCGCGCGCGGCTGGACCTCGACGCGGCCGCAAATCATGTGCGCGCAGGCGATTTCGTCCGTTCGCGGGCGATCTACGAACGCATCAGCGCGATGGACGACCCGCTGATCCGCCTCGGCGCGGCCGTCGGCTACGAGGAGGCGAACTGGCGCCGCGGCCAGTCCGATTCGACGGCGGCCGACCTGCTTGCGGCGGCGCTGGAGACCTGCGGGCTGGACACCGGCGACCCGCGCTACGTGCAGGCGCTCGGCAATTTCGGGCGGGCACTTGCCTTCGCCGGCGAGGCGGCGCGAGCGCGCGAAGTCGGCAACAACGCCATCGATCAAGCCCGGGCCTCCGGCGATCCGGCCGTGCTGATGCACACGCTCAAGACCAGCCTGTGGCACGGGCTCACCCCGGAGCTGTGCGAAGTTCAGGCGGAACGTTCGGCCGAGGTTTCGCGAATGGCGTTGGCACGCCGCGACTACGAGACGCTGGGCGCGTCCTCACATTTTCGCGCGATGGTCAGCTATCTGGCCGGCCGGCCCGACGACCTCGCCGCCTCGACCGCGGACATGCGGCGGGCGGGCCAGGCCATCGGGCAACCCGTCTTCGGCTACGTCGGCGCTTGCGTCGAGCAGGCGCTGGCCTTCCTTCGCGGCGACTTCGCCGGGGCCGAGCGCTGGGCCGACATCGCCTTGCGCACAGGCGATTTGTTCGACGCGGACGACACCGAGGGCTCCAACGGCGTCCAGATGTTCATGATCCGGCGCGAAACCGGGGACCTGGGCAGGTTCGCCGGATTCATCGACGGCGCCGAGACTTTCGCCGGGCGGTGGGTGCCCGGCCTGCTCGCGTTGTACACCGAGCTGGGCTGCGAAGCCGGCATCACCCGCGCCCTGACCCACCTGATGAACCGCAAGTTCGACGACCGCGCGGACGACGCCCAGTGGCCCATGGAACTCGTGTTCATGGTCGAGGCGGCGCTGGAGCTGGGCAACCGTGGGGCGCTCGAGGCGCTGCGCCCGCACCTATCCCGCTACGCGGGCAAGAATCTGGTGGCCGGCCAGTTCGTCGCCCTGTTCGGCAGCGCCGACCGCTACCTCGCCCGGATCGCCGCGCTGGACGGGGACGCGGCGTCGGCCGAGCGCCTTTTCGGCGCGGCCCTGGAGATGGACCAGCGGATGGGCTCGGTGGTTCACGTCAGCGACACCCTGGCCCGCCGCGCGATGTTCGCCGCGTCGCACGGCCGCGCCGAGGAGGCACGGCGCCTGGCCGACGAGGCCCGCGCCATCGCCGCACCCATCGGGCAGAAGCGTGTCGTCGACCTGGCGGATTCGTTGCTGACCACGAACTTCCAGGGACCTGACGGGCTGACGGACCGCGAGGTCGAGGTGCTCCGGCTGCTCGCCGAGGGGCTGAGCAATCGCGCGATCGGCGAGCGCCTCTACATCAGCACCAACACCGCGGCCAACCACGTGCGCAACATCCTGACCAAGACCGGCGCCGCGAACCGCACGCAGGCGGCGATGTACGCCGCCGACCACGAGCTGCTCGGGCGGGCCCCTTCAGATGTCGGCCAAAGCGCCGTCGGGCGTGAGGCGGTCGCGCACCTCGACGATGACATCGGCCGGCAGGCCCGCGCGGGCGGCCGCGGTGCGGATGGCCTCGGGTGACGGCGCCTCGTACAGGCAGTACGTCTTTCGTTTGTCGGCCGACAGGAACGAGTACATCCAGCGCACGCCCTCGTGGTCGTTGATCCGGTTGATGCCGTCGGCGACCTCGAAGCTGGGTTCGAGTTCCTCGGCAAAGTTGCGCTCGACCATGAAGATGGGCACGAAGGACTCCTGTCGCTGTCTTGGGTCGAACCTAGCCCCGCGTGACGCTCAACACCAGCAAATTTCCGGTCGGCGTCAGCCGCCGGGAGATTCGGTCTCACCGGACAGCAACAGCTGCAAGGTCTCGCGGAATTCCCCCAGTCGCCGGGCGCCCAGGGCGCGTTCCCAGCGTCTCTCCAAATCGAGTGCGTGGGAACGCATCACGCGCAGCGCCTGCCGGCCGCGGGGCGTCAGCTCGATGATGCGGGCCCTGGCGTCGCCGGGATCGGCCACTCGGGTGACATAGCCGTGCCGCTCCAGGCTCGCGACGCCCTGGGCCACCGCCTGGCGGCTCACCTTGAGCCGGTCGGCCAAATCGGACGCGTGCAGGCCGCCGGCGCGCAGCGCCGCGAGTGCCACCGCTTGCGCGGGGCGGATCCCGTCCAGCCCGGCAGCGGCAAACGCCGCCCTCAAGCGGGGCGCCCCCGCGGCGGCCACCGAGTTCACCAGCGCCGGGACCGTGGGCTTCCAGTCGGCGTCGGGTCGCATGGAACGAGTGTGCCACCCACCGCAACTTTGACAAGTAACTTGTCAAATCTGGCTTCCGCTGCCACGATGGGTCCATGCGATCGCTGCGCTCCCGGGTGTTCGGCGCCTGTCTCGCCTCGATGCTGGTGGTCGCGCTCGGCGGGTGCGCCGGTGGCGGGCACGCGCTGGGAACGCCGGGCGCCCAACCGATTCCGGTCGGGCGGTCCACCCAGACCATCGATGCCGGCGGGGTCGGCAGGACCTTCCACCTGTACCGGCCGCAGGGATTGCCCGACGCGGCGCCACTGGTGGTGATGCTGCACGGCGGCTTCGGCAACGGCGCCCAGGCCGAACGGTTTTACCACTGGGACGCCGAGGCCGACCGGGGGCATTTTCTGGTCGCCTACCCCGACGGGCTCCACCGCGCCTGGAATGCCGGGACATGCTGCGGGCAACCGCAGCGCGAGAACGTCGACGACGTCGGTTTCCTCACCGCGATGGTGGCCGCCATCGCACACGAGGTCCCCATCGACCGGGCGCGCGTCTACGCCACCGGCATGTCCAACGGGGCCATGATGGCGCTTCGGCTGGCCTGCCAGAGCGACGCCTTCACCGCGGTCGCCCCCGTGGCCGGCACGCTGCTGACCGATTGCTCCCGGGCCCGGCCGGCATCGGTGCTGCAGATCCACGGCACCGCCGACGACCGGGTGCCCTACAACGGCGGGCCCGGAAAGGCCTTCGCGATCAACGGGAATCCGCGCGTGGACGGCCCCTCGGTGGAGTCGGTCAACGCCACCTGGCGAGCCATCGACGCATGCGGGCCGCCGACGTCGGCCACCACCGCGAGCGTGACCACCCTGCGGGCCGGGTGCGCCGACGGGCGCACCGTCGAGTTGATCGCGGTGGCGGGGGCCGGCCACCAGTGGCCCGGCGGCGAGCCCAGCCCGCTGACGGAGCTCGCGGGGATTCCCGGCCCGTCGACGGCGCTCGACGCCACGGACACGATCTGGCAGTTCTTCACGCGGGCCCACTAGGCCACCGCGGGCGTCGCGCGGGCCGCGAGGGTCAACGTTCGCCGAGCATCGCGTCGATGAGCCGGTGCAGCACCTCCCCGGTTTCCCGGCGGGCGCGCTCGGGGTCCTCCGCGGCCGCGACGTACATGGCCGCCTCGTCGAGCGCGCCGATCAGCACGTGGGCCAACGGCCGGACCGGCTGCCGGGCAAGCTGTCCCGCATTGATGGCCTCGCTGAGCAACTGTTCGGTCATCCCGAGGCTGTACCGCTGTGCGACCTCACGAAACGCGGCCCAGCCCAAGACACTTGGCGCATCCAGCAGCATCAGCTGCCGCACCTCCGGGTCCCCCGAGACGTCCAGCCATGCGTCGACCGCGGCGCGGATCGCGTCGGCGGGCACCGTCGCCTCCGACTCGGCGACTAGCGTCGCCATCCGCGCCATCACGTCCTGCTCGACGGCCTCGAACACCGCACGAAAAAGCGCCGCCTTGTCGGCGAATTGGTGATACATCGCGCCCCGGGTGACGCCCGCGGCCGAGGCGATCTCGGGCGTCCCCACCTCCGCGTAGCCGCGCCGGCCCCAAAGCCTGCGGGCGGCCGAGATCAGCGCGTCGCGGGTCGCCGCGGAGCGCTCCTCCTGTGTCCGTCTCTTGATTTCCATACAACCTGTTGGTAACTTACGAACAGACAGCCTGTTTGTAAATGTCCTCTACCTAGGAGTTGTCCGATGCCGACGATCGACATTAGTGCCGGGACCATCCATTACGAAGCAACCGGACCCGACGAGGGCAGGCCCGTCGTGTTCGTCCACGGCTACATGATGGGCGCCCAACTGTGGCGGCAGGTCGGCGAACGCCTCGCCGGTCGTGGCCTGCGTTGCATCGCCCCGACCTGGCCGCTGGGCGCGCATCCGCAGCCACTGCGCCCGGGCGCCGACCGGACGATCACCGGCGTGGCGGGCATCGTCGCGGAGACGCTCGCGGCCCTCGACCTCGATGACGTGGTGTTGGTCGGCAACGACACCGGCGGGGTGGTCACCCAGCTCGTGGCCGTGCATCACCCCGAGCGCCTCGGCGCGCTCGTGCTCACGAGTTGCGATGCCTTCGAGCACTTTCCGCCGCCGATCCTCAAGCCGATCATCCTGGCGGCCAAGTCGAAGACGACGTTTCGGGCCGTGGCCCAGGCGATGCGCGCGCCGGCCGTGCGCAAGCGCGCGTTCGACGGGCTGGCGCACCGCAACATCGACGACCTCACGGCGGCCTGGGTGCGTCCGGGCCTGTCCGACCCGGCCGTCGCCGAGGACCTGCGCCAGTTCACCCTCTCGCTGCGCACGGAGGTGACCACCGGCGTCGCCGCGCGGCTGCCCGGGTTCGACAAGCCCGCGCTGATCGCCTGGTCGGCCGACGACGTGTTCTTCGAACTCGGGGACGGCGAACGGCTGGCCGCAACCATCCCGAACGCCCGCCTCGAGGTCATCGCCGGGGCGCGGACGTTTTCGATGGTGGACCAGCCCGAGCGGCTCGCCGACCTGCTGTCGTCGATCGCGGTGCGCGCCTAGGGCCCTTCCCCGCGCCTGGCCGGCATTACGCTCTCGGCATGGAAAACGTGCTGCAGGGCCGCCGGATCCTCGTCACCGGCGGGGCGACCGGGATCGGCGCGGCCGCCGTTTCGGTGCTCGCGGCGGCGGGGGCCGACATGGCCGCCACCTATCATCGGACCCCGCCGCCGGACGACCTCGCCGCCGCCTGGCTGCCGTGCGATGTCCGTGACGCCCAGGCGGTTTCGGCAATGGTGCAACGGGCCGTCGAGCACCTGGGCGGCCTCGACGTTCTGGTCAACGCCGCCGGGCTGTGGCAGGCCGGAATCCCGGGATACATCGGCGACGACGAGATCTCCTTCCTGCTGGACACCAACGTGAAGGCCACCATCCTGACCAATCAGGCGGCCTACGCCGCGATGAAGGAGCAAGACCCCAAGGGGGGCCGGATCGTCAACTTCGGATCGTCGGAAGCCGTTATGGGCAGCCCCATCTCGGCCGTCTACGCCGCGACCAAGGGCGCGGTGCAGGCGTGGACGCGATCGGCCGCCAAGGCCTGGGCCGCCGACAACGTCACCGTCAACGCCCTTGCGCCCGCGGTCCAGACGCCCGGGGCCGACCGGCTCCGGGAGTTCCTCGGCCCGGAGGCCGGCGCCCTCATCGACCAGCAGATGAAGATGATGATCCCGCTGGGTGGGGCACTGGGGGAGCCGGCGCGGGACCTCGGGCCGATGCTGGTGTTTCTGGCCGGTCCCGGCTCGGGCTTCATCACCGGGCAGCTGCTCGCCGTGGACGGCGGCCTGATGATGGTGGGCGGCTAGCACCGGGCGCCGCTCACCCGCCCGCTACGATAAGACGGACCGTCTCGTCTCGTGAAGTAAAGGTGGATCGCCCCGATGGCCGACGACACGATTCAGGCGTTGCTGCGCAAGCGGCTGTCCGATGCCGCCGTCGCCGTCAAACACGCGGACGTGCAATGGAGTTGGAGCCGGTATCTGGCGGAGTCGGCCGCGCGGGCGGCGGCTTTGATCGAGGCCGCCGATCCGCAACGGCCGCTGCACGTCGGCGCCCTGCTGGGAAACACCCCCGAGATGCTGGCGCAGATGGCGGCGGCCGGGCTGGGCGGGTATGTGCTGTGCGGCCTGAACACCACGCGGCGCGGCGAGGCGCTGGCCGCCGACGTCCGGCGGGCGGACTGTCAGTTCGTCGTGACCGACGCCGAGCACCGGCCGTTGCTGGACGGCCTGGACCTGGCGGGCGCGCGGATCCTGGACGCCTCGGCGCCGCGGTGGTCCGAATTCGTCGGCGCCGCGCGCGAGCTGGTCCCCCACCGCGATGTCACCGCCATGGACGCGTTCATGATGATCTTCACGTCGGGAACCAGTGGAAATCCCAAGGCGGTGCAGGTATCCCACTTGATGGCGACCATCGCCGGTCTCAGCCTGGTCGAGCGCTTCGCCCTGACCGACGAGGACACCTGCTACGTGTCCATGCCGCTGTTTCACTCCAACGCGGTCGTCGCGGGATGGGCGCCCGCGGTGGCCTCCGGCGCGGCGATCGTGCCGGCGAAGTTCTCGGCGAGCAATTTTCTCCACGACGTCCGCCGTTACGGTGCCACGTACATGAACTACGTCGGCAAGCCCCTCGCCTACATCCTGGCGACCCCCGAACGCGCCGATGACGCCGACAACCCGTTGCGGGTGGCATTCGGCAACGAGGCCAACGACAAGGACATCGAGGAGTTCGCGCGCCGGTTCGGGGTTCAGGTCGAGGACGGGTTCGGCTCCACGGAGAACGCGGTCATCGTGATCCGCGAACCCGGTACGCCGAAGGGCTCGATCGGCCGCGGGGTCGACGGGGTCGCCATCTACAACGGCGACACCGTCACCGAATGCGCGGTCGCGCGATTCGACGCCAACGGGGCGCTGGTCAACGCCGGCGAGGCGGTGGGCGAGTTGGTCAACACGGCGGGATCCGGCTTTTTCACCGGCTACTACAACGATCCCGACGCCAACGCCGAGCGCATGCGCCACGGCATGTACTGGTCCGGGGACCTGGCCTACCGCGACGCCGACGGGTGGATCTACCTGGCCGGCCGCACGGCCGACTGGATGCGGGTCGACGGCGAGAACATGGCCGCGGCGCCCATCGAGCGAATCCTGTTGCGGCACAGTGCGGTCAACCGCGTAGCGGTGTACGCGGTGCCGGACGAGCGGGTCGGGGATCAGGTCATGGCCACGCTCGTCCTCAACGACGGCGCCGAGCTCGACCCGGACGCGTTGGAAGCGTTCCTCGGCGCACAGCCCGACCTGTCGCCGAAAGCCTGGCCCCGATACGTCCGCATCGCCGCCGACCTGCCCAGCACCGCCACGCACAAGGTGCTCAAGCGCGAGCTGATCGCCCGGGGAACTTCCGTGGCCGCGGGCGAAACCGTGTGGGAGCGCGCGGCGCGCGGCACGGCGTACCGGCGCGCTAACCCCGCGGTGCCCGGCGGCGGATCTGCCCCTTTGCCCGTCGCACCCGCTTGACGGGGTCCCGGCTGGTGCCGCCGGCGATCTCGTCGCGCAGCTGCGCGATGTTGGCGATCTCCGCATACAGGCCGCGGATCGCGTAGTCGAGGACGGCGAACGAGAAACGCTGGCCCGGATCGTCGATGATGCCGAGTTCGCGGGAGCGTTGCCGCGACCACAGCGCCTCGTCCAGCCGGGTGCGGGTGGCCTCGAGATGGCGATCCAGCGTGTCGATTACGTGTTCCGGGTCGCCGCCGCGGGCGAGCCAGGTCTTGAGGATGACCGGGTGCTTGATCACCACCCGGTCCTCGCCCGGGAAGCGTTGGACCCACCGCCGCAGCGCGTCGAGCCCGGCGTCCGTCGTCTCGTAGAGCGTGATGGCGCGCCTGCCGGACTGCGCGCCGGTCTCACCGACCAGGCCGCGCTGCAGCAACCGGTTGAGCTCGCGCCGCACGTGGCTGACCGACGGCGACCAATAGAAGTGTCCGACCGACAGCTCGGCGCGCATCTTGATCTCACCGGCGGTGAGCCGTTCGTCGTTGGCCGCCAACACGCCCAGCACCAGGTAGGCGGTGGTCGGCAGGGCGTCGGTGCCGCGCGCGGGGCTCACGGGGCCCCGGTGAAATACGGCAGCGTGACGTCGGGTCCGGCGGCGTGGAATTGCGCCCGCACGCGCATCCCGACCGCCAGGTCCTCCGGCGCCACCCCGACGACGTTGGTCAGCATTTGGTACCCCTCGTCGAGGGTCACGATCGCCGGTGCATAGGGCGGCCGGAACTCCGCGGTGACCGGACGATGCACCACCGTCCAGCTGTAGATGTCGCCCAGGCCGCCACTGCGCTCCCACCGCAGTTCGGCCGAAAGGCATTGGCGGCACTGCTCGGTCGGCGGGAAGTTGGCCCGGCCGCAGTCCCCGCAGCGCTGGTAGCGCAGCTCGCCCGCCTGGCAACCCCGCCAGAACGGGACGCTGAGGTGGCTGCTGGCGTGGGGAACGGGCCCGGCCTGGGGTCGCAGCGGTTCGGGGGTGTCGGAAGTCGTCGAGGTCACAGCGGTTCGTCTCCCAGGATCAGCACCGTGGTGAACAGGGCCCCCGCTCCCCCGTTGCTGCACAACGCGATGTGCGCGTCGGGCACTTGCAGCTCGCCGGCCTGGCCGCGCAGCTGCTGGACGGCGCGGACGGCCCGCTGCATCATCTGCGGGTTGGACCCCGCGTGACTGAAGGACATCGTTCCCCCGTCGGTGGTCACCGGGTGGCTGCCGTCGACCGCGATGTGGCCGTCGGCGACGAACGGTCCGCCCTCGCCGTCGCCGCAGAAGCCGAAAGCCTCGAGCTGGCGGATGATTTCGAAGGAGAACGGGTCGTAGAGTTCGAGCACGTCGATGTCCTCCCGCCGCAGTCCGGCGTGGCCGAACGCGCGCTCGGCCGCGCGCCTGCCGACCACACCGTTCACGTGATCTCCCCGCCGGCCGGCAAGGTCCCACGCCGGTGGATGCTGATACGACGGGCCGTGGAAGTCGGCCCCGCTGCCCAGCACGTAGATGGGTTGGCTCGCGACGTCGATGGCATCGACGTCGGCCACGACGAGCGCGCATCCTCCCTCGGAGGTGGTGGCGCAGTCGAGGAGGTGAAAGGGGTCGGCGATGGGCCGCGACGCCGTGATGTCCTCGGGCGTGAACGGACCCCGTTGGTAGTAAACGGCTTCGGGGTTTCGCGAACCGTTGTTGCGGATGGTGGCGGCCACTATGGACAGCTGCTCGCGGGTCGTCCCGTACACGTGCATGTGTCGCCGGGCGATCAGCGCGAACTCGGCGGCGGTGAACATCCCCCACGGCGCCACGAATTCGTTTTCGGGCCGGGTCCACGGGGCCGTGGCCTCGTGGTCGCGGTACTCGCCCGCCTGGGCGGCGACCAGGACGACGACGTCGGCCATGCCGTGCTCGATCGCGGTGGCCGCCTCGGTGATCATGCCGACCCCGAAGGCCAGTCCCTGCCAGGCCGGTCCGAGGCGCAGGTCGTAGATCAGCGCCGTGGACAGCGGGCCGGCGCTGATTCCGTCGACGTCGTCGAGGCCCAGGCCGGCGTCGGCGAGCGCCCCGTGGATGGCCTGGAGCGCGAGGCCGCGCGACGTTTCGCCGTCCAGGCGACGCCCCTGACGCGTGTTGTGGACCCCGACGATCGCCGCGGTGCGCTTCGGCCTAGTTTTCATCCGCGACAACTCCCAGGTAGGTGCCCACGACGTCGTAGCTGCGTCCGTCCCGCTCGATGGTTCCGATCGTCGTGGTCCGCTGATCGGACGGCGCGGCGCCCGGTTCCACCACGTCGATGCGCACGTCGACCGGCCGCGCGGTTTGCGGGTCGGTGATTTCCACGACCATCGCGACCGCGCGTTCGCGCTCGTCCCACTCGACCCCGGTGATCCGGTGGCGCGCAGTCAGTTCCATCACCACCGAGTCCCGGCGCACCAGGAACCGGACCGGCGCGCACAGCTCGCCCGGACGCGGCGGCACGCACAACGTCACGGCCACGTCACAAGCCCGCCGGCCGCACGCTGGTGACCCCGGCGGCGCGCAATTCGGCCAGATCCCGTCTCCCGCGCCCCAGCACGCCGGTGAGCACCTCATCGGTGTGCTGGCCGTACAGCGGCGGCACCCGCCTGATCCAGCGCCGCGGCCTGCCCAGGAACGCGAAGGGCATCCCGGTGCACAAGAACGAGCCCGCGACCGGATGGTCGACGGTTTCCCAGAAGCCGCGGGCGAGCAACTGCGGATCGTTCAGCAGTTCCGCCGCCGCGGTGACGCGCGCGGCAGCCACCCCGGCCGCGCGCAGCGCATCGACCGCGTCGGCCACCGCACGGCGGGCGGCCCATTCGGCGATCTGCTTGTCGATCTCGTCGGCACGGTCCCGCCACCCGTCCTCGTCCGCGCCGAGCTCGGTTCGGTCGATCAGCCGCGCCAACCCGACCCGCGCGGCGTCACCCATCGCGGCCAGGGCGACCCATTCGTCCTCGCCCCGGCACGGGTAGACGCCCTGCGGTGTAGCACCCGGCCCGCGATTTCCGTTGCGCCGCAGCTTGATTCCGTTGCACGAGTACTCAACCAGCATCTCGGCGGCCACGTTCAGCGCGGCCTCGACCATGGTGGACTCGACGAGCATGCCGAAGCCGTCGCCGTCCCGGATCACCAGCGCCGCGACCGCGGCGAACGCGGCGTGCAGTCCCGCGATCGGGTCGCACACGCCGCGCGGAATCACCGGCGGGCCGTCGGCATGCCCGGTCATCCACGCCATCCCCGTCGCCTGCTCCATCGTCTGCGCGAAGCCGACGCGGTCACGCCACGGGCCGTCGAGACCGAACGCCGGCATCCGGACCATGATGGCGCGCGGGTTCGCGGCCGCCACGGCGTCCCACTCCAACCCGAAATTCGCCATCACCCGGGGGGAGAAGTTCTCGATGACGAGATCGCTTGCCGCGACAAGCTCCAACGCGACAGCACGGCCGGCCTCGGTGCCGAGCTCGACGCTGATGCCGCGCTTGTTGTTGTTGCTGCACAGGAACACCGGGCCCCACTCCCACCATTGGTCCCAGTCCGGGGGGCGCCCGGCGGAGAACCTCATGCCGTCGGGCCGGCGCACGCCCTCGATCTTGATCACGTCGGCGCCCAGCGCACCGAGCAGCTGCGTGGCGACCGGTCCCGCCCAGAACGCGGTGAAGTCGGTGATCCGGGTATCGGAAAGCGGCAGCGCGTCGGCGTCGGCGCCCTCGGGCCGGCGCGGCCGCGGCGGCCAGTGGACCCGCCCGGCGTCGGCGCCGAGTTCCGGCGGCACGCCGGGCGGCCGGGTCGTCATCGCGTCGCTGCGATAGGGTACCCGCGGCTGCAGCACACCCCGCTCCGATTCGGTGAACACGCCGCGTTGAACGAAATGATCGATCGTCGGCAGCATTTCGGGTGTCGCGATCGGAGCCACCGGGATTCGCAACGCTACCGCGAGGTCGACGATCTCCTGCGTGCTGCGCGCCCGGGTCCACCGGGTGACCATGGCGAGGAATTCGTCGCGGCGCTCGACGCGACCCGCGAACGATGCCAGCTCGGCGTCGTCCACCAGGTCGGCCCGGTCGATCATGACCAGGAAGTCCTGGAACTGCTGCGCGGTGATGGTGCAGAACCCGACCATGCCGTCGGCGGTGGGGACGATCGACGGCAGCTCCAGGCTGCGTTGGTGCAGCAGCGAATCCGCGCCCAGCACGCTGGCGGACATGGCCGACAGGCCGCCCATCGCGATGGCCATCGCCTCGTAGGTCGAGACGTCGACGACCTCCCCGCGGCCGCCCCGGGCGGCGTGGCGGGCCGCGGCGGCGGCGACCGCGGCGGCGAAGGTGCCCGCCAGCCACTCGCCGAGCCGCCCGCCCGCCTGCACCGGCTCGTCACCGGGCCAGCCGCGTCCGGCGATCGACCCGCACAACGCCTGCAGGATGAACTCGTTGGCGATGAGCTGGTCGTCGACATACGGGCCGGCGGTGCCGAACGGCGTCACCGCCACCACCACCGCCGACGGACCGGTGTGGGCGGTGAGGTCGTCGAGGGCCCAGGCGTCGGTCAGGTCGGTGAGCACGATGTCCGCGCCGGCGAGCAGTGCCGCCGCCTCCGGCCGGGCGGCGACCACCGACCTCTTGCCGGCCGCCAGATAGCCGAACAGCGCGCCCGGCGGGCCGCCGGCCGACCAGCGACGCATGGAGTCGCCCTGCGGCGCCTCGATTTTCACGACGTCGGCGCCGGCGTCGGCGAACATCTTGCCGCAGTAGGACACCGCGATGCCGTTGGACTGCTCCAGCACCCGCCAGCCGGCGAACGGTGCCCGGTCGGCCACGCTCAGTTGCCCAGGGTGGTGGCGCGCATCCCAGCGGATCGCCGGGAAATGTCAGAAGCCTCCGCGGTCACCTGTGCCTGCAGCGCGAACTGCGTCATCCGGGTCCACGCGTCGCGGTCACGCTGGCCGGCCGGGCGGCCGACGTGCGTGACGACGTCGACGTCGGTGGCCTGCGAACGCAGGTAGCCGGCGCGGGCATGCTCCTTGGGGAGGTACCGGAACGGGTCGAACGAGTATGCGGCCATGGCGTTTTCGTGGGTGATCTTGTTGATCACCGAGTCGTCGAGGTGACCCATGGTTTCCATGACGTCCTCGGGCGCGAACGGCCAATTGCTGTCGGAATGCGGGAAGTCGGACTCCCAGCACAGCATGTCCTCGTTGAACCAATCCAGATTGCGGACGCCGACCTTGTCGCTGATGAAGCAGGTGTAAAAGTGCCGCTTGAACACGTCGGTCGGGCCGCCGTAGCCGGGCGGGAACTTCGCCAGCGTCCAGCCCGAATGCCGGTTGTGGACGTGCTCGGCGCGCCACAGGAAGTAGGGGATCCAGCCGACGTCGCCCTCGGTCAGCGAGAACTTCAATTGCGGGAAGTCGGCCCAGAATTCGGCCCAGATCAGTTCGGTGAAGGTGAACATGCTCATCATCGACGACGCCGTCATCTGCACGCTCGGCGGGGCGTCGCTGGACACCTGTGGGGACCGCGACGCCGAGCCGACGTGGGTGCACAGCACGGTCTTGTTCTCGCACGCCGCCTCGAACAGCGGATACCAATACTTGGTGTGAATGCTCGGCATCTGCAACGCCTCCGGGTTCTCGGAGAACGTCACCGCGTGACAACCCTTGTCCGCCAGGCGTTTCACTTCCTTCGCCGCCTCGGCCACGTCGAACAGCGGCAGGATGCCGCAGGGGATGAACCGGCCCGGGTAGGCCGCGCACCACTCGTCGACGTGCCAGTCGTTGTAGGCCTTGATCATCACCAGGTTGATGTCGCGGTCCGGTCCCTGGTTGAGCACCTGGCCCGAAAAACCGGTGAAGTTGGGGAAATTGAGACCGGCCAGCTGGCCGCCGGCGTTCATGTCGCGGACGCGCTCGTCGACGTTGAAGCAACCCGGCCGCATCTCGTCGTAGCGCGACGCGTCGATGTTGTACATCTCGCGGGGTTTGCCGGCGACGGCGTTCAGGCCCATGTTCCGCCCGCGCACCTCGCCGTAGTACCACTGCTGGATGCCGTCGGGCTCGACGACGACCCGGGGCGCGAGCTCCTTGTACTTGGCGGGGACGTGCGCGTCGAACATGTCGGCCGGCTCGGCGATGTGGTCGTCCACGCTGATCAGGATCAGGTCGTCCTTGTTCATGCCGCGCTCCTCGCCCACCGATATAGTGACTAGTAGACAATGGCCCCGATCGCGGTGTCAACGGTGCCAACACGCAAGATTGCGCCCGGTTCGCCGAAAGGTCCCGGACAATCATGTGACTATTAGTCCATCGCGCTTCGCGGTGTCCCGAGACCGCCGATTGCCCCCGCGTGCCACCATGAGGCATGGCGCGGCCCGAAGAGCCCGAAAAGCTCGTGCAGTTGGGCGCGAACAAGGCCGTGCGGCCCACCAGCGCCGACGTGGCGCGCCTCGCCAGCGTTTCGACCGCCACCGTCAGCTACGTGCTGAACGACGCCGAGGGCCGCAGGATCTCCGCGGAAACCCGCGAGGCGGTCCAGCGCGCCGCGAAGCTGCTCGGTTACCGGCCCAACCTCGCGGCGCGAAACCTCGCCCGCGGCAAGAGCGGTGTGGTCCTCTACGTGCTGCCCCACGTCGCGGTGGGCGAGATGCCGATGCAGGCCGGCAGCCGGATGACCACTGAATTGGCGCGCCAGGGCCTGCTTTCGGTCCAGATCTTCGAGACCGAGGACGATCGCCACGTCGTCGATGCGATCGAGAACCTCGACCCCGTCGCGGTGACGAGCCTGTTCCCGCTCAGCGGGGCCGCGGCGGCCGCGGTGGAGGCGGCGGGCATACCGCACATCGAGGTGGGCACGCTGCCCGCGCTGCACCGACCGCACCTGTCGGTGGGCGAGCTGCGGGTCGACCATCTCGTCTCGCGCGGTCACCGCCAGATCGCATTCGCCTACACCGGGATCGCCAAATGGCGTCCGCTGGGCGACTACTGGTTCGAGGGCGTCGAGCGGGCGGCGCAACTGCGCGACCTTCCGCCCGTTCGCGCCGGCGTCATCACCCTGGACAATGCGGAAGACGTGGTGGCCGGCTGGGTGGCCGACGGCGTGACCGCGGTCTGCGGCCAGAGCGACGAGATCGCCTGCCTCGTCCTGTACGGCATTCACCGGGCCGGGCTGTCCTGCCCCGGCGATCTCGCCGTGATCGGCGTCGACGCCAGCCCGATGGGGGTGATGAGCACGCCGCCGTTGACGACGGTGGAGTTCAACCCGCGCGCGGTCGCCGACGCCGCGCTCGCCGCCGTCTTCGAGCGCCTCGGGCCGCCCGCGCCGCCGCCGGCCGAGCCGACCGACGTCGCCCGCCTGATCGAGCGGTCATCCACGTAACTGGGCGAAAATCGTCGCATCTGACAACGCTGGACACCGAAAAATCCTCATCTGCGGACTTTTTCCCCGGCTGGACATTCGGTGGTTACGCGCATAACCTCGGCTGTCGAATCGCAACGGCGCGAGAAGGGAAACCGCATGTCGGTGCAGGCTGTGCTCGATGAGATCCGCGAACGACCCGGCAGCGGTGAGACGATCGCGGTCGTCGATCCGGCCACCGAGGAGCAGGTCACCGAGTTCAAGGACTGTGGCCGCGAAGCCGTGGACGCCGCGGTCGCGCGCGCGAGGGCGTCCTTCGAGTCCGGTGTCTGGCGGGATCTGCCGCCCAGCGAGCGGGCCAAGATCCTGTGGCGCGTCGGCGAGCTGATCGACCAGAACGCGGAGATCCTGGCCGAGCTCGAATCCCTCAACGCCGGCATGACACCCCTGCAGGCGCAGGGCACCGTCACCGTCGGCTCCGAGTTCTTCCGCTATTACGCCGGCTGGTGCACCAAGATCGAGGGCATCGCGGCCGACGTCCACACCGGCGGCCTCACCGGCATCGACTCGCACCAGCACGCCTACACGCTCAAGGAACCCTACGGCGTCGTCGGGCTGATATTCCCCTGGAACGGACCGGTTTTCAATTTCTGCGCCAAGCTCGCGCCGTCGCTGGCGGCGGGGTGCAGCAGCGTCGTCAAGCCGGCCGAGGAGACCCCGCTGTCGGCGCTGGTGCTGGACAACATCCTGCACGAGGCCGGCGTGCCCGAGGGCGTCGCGAACCTGCTGCTGGGCTACGGGCACACCGCGGGCGCGGCGATCACCGCGCACCAAGGCGTCGAAAAGGTCGCCTTCACCGGGTCGACCGAAGTCGGCAGGGCGATCGTGCACGCGGCGGGTGACAGCAACCTGAAGAAGGTCACCCTCGAGCTCGGCGGCAAGTCCCCGGTGGTCGTCTTCGACGACGCCGACCTGACCAAGGCCGTGCCGATGGCGGCGTTCGGCACCTTCATCCACTCCGGCCAGGCCTGCGTCTGCGGATCGCGCATCTTCGTCCAGCGCGGCATCTACGAGCAGTTCGTGGAGCAGCTCGCGAACGTCGCCAACGGCCTGCCGCAGGGCGGACCCAAGGACGAGGGGAGCCTGATCGGCCCGCTGATCAGCCAAAAACAGCTCACCCGCGTGCTGGGCTACCTCGACCAGGGGCGCTCCGAAGGCGTCGAGGTCGTCACCGGCGGGCACCGCCTCGACCGCAAGGGCTACTTCGTCCACCCGACCGTGCTGACCAACGTCGCCACCACGAGCCGGCTGTTTCAGGAGGAGATCTTCGGGCCGGTGGTCACGGTCATCCCGTTCGACGACGAGGACGAGGCGGTCGCCCTGGCCAACGACAGCACCTACGGGCTGGCCGCGACCGCCTGGACCTCAGACCTGGGCCGCGCGCACCGAATCGCCAAGCGGCTCAAGGCCGGGACCGTCGGGCTGAACTGCCAGATGCAGTTCGACCATTCCATGCCCTTCGGCGGGTACAAGCAGTCCGGCTGGGGCTACGAGTCCGGCAAGGCGGGCTTGGAGACATACCTGCAAACCAAAGTCGTCTGGGCGCAGATGTAATCGGCCACACCACATTCGGGCAATTCGGCGCCCGGAGGCCGACACATCGTCTATGCATGTGACTATGGCTGAAAACCAGGCGCCGGAATCGTCCGATCAGCTGGGCCCGAAGGCGCGCGCCGCGTGGCAGTTCTTCCAGCAGATGCTGGCCGATGTCACCAAGATCGTCATCGAGGACGCCGAATCGGAACGGGAGCTGCTCGAGGGGATGCGCGTCATCGCCCGCGTCTCCTCGCTGTGCGCGCAGCTGTCCGTCGAGGCCGACCCCGACCGGCCGTCGTTCTCCGACATGTGTTCTCCGACAAGGATGGTCGGCGGACCCAACCCCGACGGCGCCTACTACCTGGCGATGATCCGCGGCGACCGCAGCTACCGGATCACCGGCGCCCGCGGCACCAGCGCCTACCTCGGCTTCCAGATCCTCGCCGGCACCGGGCTGACGCCCCGCCGGATGGCCAACTATGTCAGCGACTCCGACCTGTCGCTCAAACCCGGCGACGGGGGCGGCGAATTCGCGCTGGTGCTCTCGGCGGAGGAACCCGCCGATCTCGCCGGTGCCCAATGGGTGAAGATCCCCGACGACGCGTCGTCGGTGGTCGTCCGGGAGTACATCGGCGATCCCGCGGCCGAGGAGCTGGCCACGATGCGCATCGAGGCCCTCGACCCCGACCCGCTGGCACCGCTGACCGACGGCGAGCTCGCCGACCAGTTCACGGCGATGGCGTGGACGTTGATGAAACTCGTTACGCTGCACCGCACCATCAAGCCGGAGCTGGTGACCACCCCGAACACGCTGGTGACGGCCGAGGCCGCCGACCTCGGCGCGGCCGACACCACCCCGGACAACCTGTACATGATGGGAACCTTTCGGCTCGACCCCGACCAGGCGCTGGTGCTCGACATCGCGCCGCCCGACACCCGCTACTGGAACGTGACCCTGGAAAGCATCTGGCACGAGTGCCTGGAGCCGCGCCACCGGCACAGCTCGGTGACCAATCGCGGGGTGCGCCCGGGCGCGGACGGGCGGGTGCGCATCGCAATCTCCGCGGAGGACTTCGGCTTTGGCCACTGGCTCGACACCGGCGGGCGGCGACGGGGGTTCGTGGTAGTGCGCTGGCTGGACAACCCCACCCCGCCCGACGTCTCGGTGGCGGTCCGCAGGCGCGGGGACCGGTGATGACGTTGCGGGAGCGGTTCGCGCCGGAGCGGCTCATCGCCACCGCGTGCGAGGAGGCCGGGACCGACGACTTCGGCGGGGACGGCTGGCGGCCGGGGCTGCAGCGGCTGACCGACGGGCTGATCAACGAGGCGCGGCTGTCGGCCATCGGCGTCGAGATCGCCTATCTCGATGTCATGCGCGCCCTGAAGAACCGGCTGGACGTGATGGCCTGGCGCAAGCAGCATCCCCAGGTCGCGGCGCGGCCGGTCACCGCGCCGATCGTCATCGTCGGGCAGCCCCGCACCGGCACCACGATCCTCTACGACCTGCTCGCCCAGGATCCCGACCTGCGCGCCCCACTCACCTGGGAGGTCGACGCGCCCTGTCCGGTGCCGCGGCCCGAGACCTATCACGACGATCCGCGCATCGCGCAGACGCAGGCCAGCATCGAGCTCTCCGAGCAGATCATCCCCGGATTCCTGGCGTTTCACCCGATGGGCGCCCTCGTCGGCCAGGAGTGCGTCCGCATCACCGCCAGCGAATTCACCAGCATGATCTTTTCGGTGCAGTACCGCCTGCCGAGCTACTACCGCTGGCTGCTGTACGAGGCGGACCACGCCGGCGCCTACCGGTTTCACCGAATCTTCCTGCAGCACCTGCAGTCCGGCGTGCCCGGCCAGTGGCTGTTGAAGTCGCCGGCGCACCTGTGGCACCTCGACGACCTGCTGGCCGAGTATCCCGACGCGCTGATCGTGCAGACGCACCGCGACCCGCTCAACGTCATCTCGTCGATCGCCGCGCTGACCCATCACCTCCGGCGGATGGGCAGCGACGAATCGGACATCGCCGAGTGCGCCGCGCAGTCCTACGAAGAGATCGTCGTCGGCCTCGAGCGGGAGATGGCGCTGCGCGAGGCCGGCGCCATCCCCGCCGGACGCGTGATCGACGTGCTGTTCACCGATTTCATGAACGACCCGTGGACCACGATCGACGACATCTATCGCAAGCTGGGCCGCCAACTGCGGCCCGAGACCGAGCAGAAGATGCGCGAGTTCCTGGCCGCCCACCCCGGGGACGGCGGCGGGAGCCGCTACACCTGGTCGGACACCGGCCTGGACGCCGGCGAGGTCCGCGAGCGGGTGCGCGCGTACCAGGACCGCTACGGGGTGCCGACCGAGCGGTTGCGCTGAGTTGACCTCAACCCTTGTTCGCGAAACTGCTCTTCCCCGGACCCGTTTCTGCCGTGAGGATCTCGCTGGCGCGCTGGTCGACATACCTCGTGACCGCGTGCTGACCCGCCCCGAATACGGTCGCGAGGAGCAGGGTACCGATCAGCGTGTTCGACGATCCAACATGCAGCACGTCTGCGTCCAGGATCAGGAGTCCGACGACGGCGACCAGCGGGCCGAGGACCAACTTCAGTAAGCCTTGCTGGAGCGGCAGATTGAAGGGACTGTGGTCCAACGGCACCTTGGACATGGCCGGGATCGCGGTGAACAGCGCGCCGACGGACCCGAAGAACATCACCAGGAAAAGGTACTGCCAGGGCGAATCCTTAAAGGTGTCGTCGGGCAAGGTGAGGAAGTGATTGTTCCGGAACAGCCGCTGGGTCAACAGGGTCAGGGCAGCAAAAAAGAGGCAGGCCCCGGATGCGAGGATCAACCGGTTCCTGAGGTACCGCGCCTCTTGGTTGCTGCGATCGGAGTTCTCGTGCGCGGTCCGCAACACAGCAACGATGGACGGGCGCAGGTCTGCGGCGTTGATGTGGGACGGATCCGCCAGTAACGCTTGCAGATGCTGCTGCCTCGTGTCGTCCGCGTCTAGGTGCACGCTTGCGTATCCCAAGGCTTCGCTGGCGCGGGCGGCAAGCTCCGTGTCGGGCAGCAGATCGATCGTGCGCTCCTCGACCTCATGCAGGCGGGCCCAGGCCCGCTCGATCTCGTTGCCCCACCACCACTTTCGGATACCGACTTTGGTTTGTGACGCGGTGTTGGCGTCGGACAGGAGGCCGTTGATCAGGAAGGCGCGCTGCTCTTGCTCGGAGGGATCCTTCAGCTCGAGGCGGGCCAGGTCGTCCAAGAGCATGATCCGACGACGTTGGATCGTTTGCCTCCAGGGCGAGGCCGACTTCCACGACTTCGGCAGCCCCGACTCAAAGCCGTTCCAGGTATCGCCACGGACGTCGGGTGCTGGCGACGTCGAGCCGGCGTTCGGCGGTGTGGACATGGATTCCTCCCCAGGGTGAACGGGTCGGGCGACAGAATCGCCTTGAGTTCACCCCCGCAGGGCAAGCCGCAATAGCGTAGTCGGCTACTTGCTCGTGCGGCACCCGGCGAGCACTCCTTTCGTACGCGTTGACGTAGTCAACTACTCATGCGCCGGATGGAGGGGAGTGGCACATTCTCACCCAACGACAGGAGCCGGCCATGCTCATCGCGATCCTCAACCAGTCGAAACTGGTGTCCAATGCGGACGGCGCGGCCATGACGCAAGCGATCGCCAAGCAAGTCCGAATGGACGTTGCGCCACTCTGGGATCGGACCGCCGCGGCGGTGATCTTCTACACCCACGCCAAGGACGTGCCCCCGGCGGCGCACGGCATCGCGCGCGTCGACGCCATCATCGACCAGCCCGACGGCGTGCTCGGCTACCACACCGAGGACCGCGGCGGAAAGCTCTGGGGCGTGGTTGCGGCCGAGCCGGAACTCGACAACGGCGGGACCCCGACGAAGGGCGACACGCCCCCTTCAGCCATTCTCGGGGGCGGCTACGTCGTTTACGCGGCAGCCGGGGCCGAGCACCAAAGGTTCGGCGACGAGTCTCCCGGCTGGCCAAAGGAAATGAAGGCGGGAAAGTTCGCCCGCACCCGGCGTCGGCTCGAGCAGACCGGAGCGATGCCCGCTCGGGCAACCGCGTGAAAGCGGACCGCACACCGAGCCCCGAAAACCCAACACTGCAAAGGAGGGCCGACCCATGCCGGTGCCACGCAAGACCATTTCCTTCGGGCAGCAGATCGCCATCGACCGCGAGGGTAACCCGTACGACTACGGTGGCAACTGGGATCCCTTCAACCGCCGGAAGGGCACCGACTGCTCGGGCTGCGTCGTCGACGAACTCGACGGTGGCATCAACGGCACCGCCATGGAGTGGTCCCGCCACGGCCTGTGCACGGAGAGTTGGCGGGCGCCGTCGCACGGCGGCCAGGCCAATCCGTTTGACGGACCGTTCCACACCATCCAGGTAGCGAACCCCAGCGCGTTCCCGGCCGATGCCGCGATCAGGATCGCCCTGCACCACGGGCCCGGCGGCGGAATGAACTCCCACATGTGGTGCCAGATCGGCGATCTGCGCGTGGAAACCAACGGCGACAACGGGACCGTGCTGCGCGATCAGGCGATGGCGGTGGACAACCCCTACGCCAACGACTGGTGGTTCGTACCCGGCCCCATCGTCGAGGACGGCACACCAATTCCGCACCAGCCCAGCGGTAACGGTCCCGCGCCGGAAGGCGAGCCGCGGGACACGTTGTTCGCCGACGTGTCCGAGCACCAGGTGCCGGTGACCGATGCCTACACCGACGCCACGTACCACCAGGACGACGCTGACTGGCACTACCGCTGGCTGTCGATCAGAGCCAACGACGGGACCCACCGCGACAACAACTTCGCCCAGAACTACGGCTGGTGCAAGCAAGCCGCCGACAGTGGCAGGCTCAATGGCTTCATCGTCTACGCGTACTGGCGTCCCGACTGGCAGGCGACGCTGGCGACCTTCCAGGATCAGATCAACTCCAACGGCGGTCCCCACCCCAAGATGGTCGCCATGATCGACGTGGAATGCGGAGATGGGAATCCGAACTGCGACCAAAGCGCCGCCGTCAACGGCATGTACTACGCGCTGGCCAAGTGGCTCGGCGATGCGCGCCGGGTGATCGGGTATTGCAACCTCAACGACATGCGCCAGATGTGGCAGACCAGGCCGGAGCACGTGCCGATGATCGTCGCCGGCTACGGCTCAAATCCCAACGACCCGAACGTGTTCAAGGTCGCGCACCAATACACCGACGGCCAAGGCTACGGAGGAGGCCTCCCCGAGGGGGTGCCTCCCTTCGGCAACTGCGACATGAACAGCGCCGACGGCCTGTCGCCGTCCCAGTTGGCCTCGGTGCTAGGGGTAGGCGACGCGGTAGCGGTCACACCCTCGCCGCTGGTGGTGCCTACCGTGCCGGCGGACTACCAGCGGCTCATCTACGAGCAGCTGGCGGGGCCGGTCGGCTCGGATGGCTACGGGCATGGCTGGCCGCAGCTCGGCAACCTGACGGTCGTGGACTATTTGGCCAAGTACAAGCCGGCCTTGGATGTCCTACTCGCCCAGGCGCCCCGGCCGGCCAAGAAGAAAACGGCTCCCCGCATCGTCATCCCTGCGGCCGGCAACGGAGCGGCGTCGAGACCTGCCACGGCTGCCAAGAGGGCGCCGGCGAGGAAGGCCCCCGCAAAGAAGCCATGACGCTGACGCTGAGAAAACAGCCGCCCCTCAAGGAGATTCACCGAAATGCCGCTCCCCTACAAACGCGGGTCCCACGGCCCGGAAATCGAATACTGGCAGGCATGGTTCAAGCGCGAATACCGCGCCTACGCGCCGCCGGAAGACGGCAACTACGGCAGCGACGAAGTCGCCGCGGTCAAGGAAATGCAGCGCCGCCTCGGCCTGCCGCAATCCGGAGTATTCGACGCCACCACAGCCAGCCGCGTCGGATACGTGCCACCGGCCGCTGGCCTGCGGCCCATCATGTTCACTGTCGAAGGGCACAGTTCGAACATGTTCGCCGGGCCCGTCGCCGACACCGGCGCACAACTCGAAGCCGAAGGACTCTGTCACCACCAGCCGATCGGTTACAACAACGGCCCCATCCCGTTCGACAACGCCAGCGGTGTCAACGAGTTGGCCCGGCTCGTCGGCTCAGAGGTCATGGACAACCTCGTCCCCTTCCCGAAAGGCACGCCCTGGTCACTCGGTGGGTTCTCCCAAGGTGGCATCGTCATCTGCGACTTCTACTTCGACTACCTGGCGCCCGGTAAGCCGCTAGACTGGCGAGCGCCCGACCTCAAAGGCGTTCTGGCCTACGGTAATCCAGGCCGTCAGACCGACAGCATCGCGGACTGGGCCCGGGCCTGGATCACCCAACCCGGCAGCCATGGGCTCGACCCGATCCGGCGGTTCGGACTACCTGGCTGTGCGGAGAAGCCCGATTTCTGGGTTGACGTTTACCGCGAGGGCGACATCTTCGCCGAGAACACCGACGACAAATCGAGCGAGGTGAAGGCCGCCGTGTACCAGGCCGTGGCACGCTCCGACTTCTTCTCCAACCCGTTCTCCCTCGCCGCACAGATCGCCATCCTGTTCGGCGAACCGGTCGAAGAGGTCTTGGGCATCGTCATGGCCATCGTCAGCGGCGTGGCGTTCCTGGGCGATCAGCCCAATCCCCACTACTCCCCGTACGACATCACCGGCGGAGTCGCTTGGATGCGAGACCGCCTGCGTAGCTGAACCGGAGCCTCCTTTCAGTCCTCTTCGGCCGGCTCGTACCGAAGCATCGTGACGTCGTGCTCGGGATAGTCGCAGAACACCGGGCGCACCCGCATCCCGACCCGCAGGCCCTCCGGAGCGACGTTCACCATTTCGCTGGAAAACCTCGGGCCCTCGTCCCATTCGACGATGGCGAGCAGCTGGGGAACGGCGTCGGCGAAATGCGGGCCGACGGGCCGGCGGGCGACGGTGAACGAGTACAGCGTGCCCATGCCGGAGATCTCGCGCCATTCCAGGTCGTCGGCCAGGGTGCGGGGGGCGCGCACCCGCGGATAGAAAACGTAGCTCTGCGTGGACGGCGAGTACTGGATGACGATGCGATGCCGCGCCAGCGCGTCCCAAAACGGCGCGGTGGTGGGCGTTTTGACTGGCATGGGCCGCTCGAATTTCATCGTCAGTCTCCCTGCAGGACGAGTGTCGTCTGCTCGGACAGGATGCCGCCGTTGCCGGACACGAAGGCGCGGTTGCAGTCGGCGACCTGGGCCGCACCCGCCCGGCCCATGATCTGGCGGGTCGCGTCGCACACGTGGTGCATGCCGCCGGCCAGGCCCGCCTGCCCGAATCCCAGCTGCCCGCCGGCCGTGTTGAGCGGGAAGTCGCCGCGGAAGGTCAGGTCGTGGCCGGCGACGAACTCCATGCCCTTTCCCTTCTCGCAGAAGCCGGCGTCCTCGAGCGACAGCAACACGGTGATGGTGTAGCAGTCGTAAATCGAGACCATGTCCACCTCGCCGCGTCGCAGGCCGGCCATCGCGAAGGCGGTATCGGCGGCCGCGGCGATCGGTGTGCGCAGCAGATCCTCGGCGTAGGTCGGCGTCTTGAACGGCACGTGCTCCCCGAATCCCTTGATCCACACCGGGCGGTTGCGGGCGCGCCTGGCGAGGTCGGCGTTCGCGACGACCACGGCCGCGCCCCCGACGCAGGGCATCACGATCTCCAGCATGTGCAGCGGATCGGCGATCACCGGACTGGCCAGGACGTCGTCCACCGTCAGCGGCTTGTCCTTCCAGATCGCGCCCTCGGTGTGGTTGGCGTTGACCCGCGTGTCGACCACGATCTTGGCCATCGCCCGCTCGTCGTAGCCATAGACCGCGGCGTAGCGCTGGGCGACCTGGCCATAGGGGCCGTTCTGACCGAGGTTGCCGTAGGGGATCTCGAATTCCGCCTGCGGGGAACCGTATTGGTTGCTCGACGACCCGAAGAACATGGCGTCGATCATGGGCCTGGGTTTCTTCTCCGACGACGGCGTGATGTAGCGGGCGGGCAGCGCGCAGAGGACGGCGTCACAGATGCCGAGTTCGATCGCCGCGGCGGCCCGCCAGACCATGGCCGCGGCACTGGCGCCCCCGAGATCCACCAGTTCGGCGAATCGCGCTCCCACCCCGAGGTATTCGGCGATGGTCGACGGCACGAAGATCTCCGACTCGGCCAGGTGCGAGGCCGCGATGCCGTTCACGACGTCGCCGGGCAGCCCGGCATCCTCGAGCGCCGCCGCGGACAGTTCGGCCCATTGTTCGAGGACGAACGGGGCCAGCGACGCCTTGTTGAGCCGCTCCGGCGGAAGTTCGACGTAGCCGACGATCGCGGCCTCTCCGCGTAATCCCATGTGCGGTCCTACTTTCGCTATTTGCGGGGCAGGCCCAGGATCATCTGGGCGATGATGTTCAACTGGATTTCCCGGGTCCCACCGCCGATCAGCTCCGCCGGCAGGTGCAGATACGGTTCCACGATGGCGGGCTCGGAGCCAGCGACCATCGCGGACCGGCCCGTCAATCGCAGCGTCGCCTCGAACGTGCGCCGCAGCAACACGTTCATCGCCACCTTGGCGATGCTCGATGCGGGCCCGGAGGGTTGGCCGTCGAGCAGCCGGATGGTTTCCCGCACGCCCAGCGCCTTGATAGCGTTGGTGTAGGCGTCGAGTTCGCCCAGCTCGCGCAGGGCGTCGTCGCGGTCGGGCCCCGGCCTGGACGCGAGCGAGCGCAGCGCGGCGGCCCGGTCGAATTTGACGTAACCGCTGATGGCCGAACGCTCCTCGGCCATCGTCGCGATCGCCAGGCTCCATCCGTCCGTAGGGCCGCCCAGCAGCATCTCGTCGGGGACGAACACGTCGTTGAGGAAGACCTCGTTGAAGTGCGCGTCGCCGGTCGCCGTCTTGATCGGCTGGATCTCCACCCCGGGGGACCGCATATCGAGGATGAAGTAGCCGATCCCGCGGTGCTTGCCGGCTTCGGGGTCGGTGCGGGCCAACAGGGCGCCCAGGTCGGCGTATTGCGCCAACGACGTCCAGATCTTGTGGCCGTTGATCCGCCAGCCGCCGTCCACCTTGGTCGCCCGGGTGGTCAGCGACGCGAGGTCGGAGCCGGCGCCCGGCTCACTGAACAGCTGGCACCACAGGATCTCGCCACGTTGCGTCGGCGGGATCAACCGCTCCTGCAAGCCTTTTGGCGCCGCGGCCAACACCGAGGGCAGGATCCACTCGGCGATGTTCAGCGACGGCCGGACCAGACCGGGACGCTTGGCGAACTCCTCGTCGATGATGAGCTGTTTCAACGGCCCCGCATCGACGCCCCACGGCGCCGGCCAGTGCGGCATGATGAGGCCCGCGTCGGCGATCAAGGTGCGTTGCGGCCCCGTGGCGAGATGCTCATAGTCGCCGTGCGGTGCGGGTTTGTCGTTCCGCAACTGCATTGCCGCATCCAGCTTCTCGGCGACCCAGGACCGGAATTCGGATTCCGCGTCACCGAGGTTCACCGACATGTCGCGCGTCTGCGTGCAGGTGAGCTCTCCCAACCGCCGCGCCCACCGATTGGTCGGGCCGATCGACCCCGCCAGGCTGATCGCCCGTCGCCAGTACAGGTGCATGTCGTGTTCCCAGGTGAAACCGATGGCGCCGAGCATGGTGAGCGCATCGAGCACGAGATCCGGCATCGGTGCGACGGCGATCAGCGCCGCCGCGGCCGCCGCCAGCCGGAGTTGGTCGAGCGATTCGTCGACGGCGCGCACCGCGTCCCAGGCGGCGGCGGTGGCCAGCTCGGTGTTGACCAACAGCATCGCCGCGTTGTGCTGCAGGGCCTGGAAGGTCCCGATCACCTTGCCGAACTGTTCCCGGGTGCGCAGGTGCGCGGTCACCGCCTGGACACACCATTGCGCGATACCGGCCATCGTGCCGGCCACCAGACCCACCGCGAGGCAGGTCGCGCGGTCCGGGTCGATGCCGGAAAGCGCCTCGGCGGCGCGATATTCCTTCAGCCGCACGATCCCGACGTCGGAGACCAGGTCGGTGCCGGACGCGGGTTCGACTGTGGCAGTGGGCGCTCCGGTGTCGACCGGCACCCAGACGAGGCCGCCGTCCTCGGCGCGGGCCGCGACCAGGATCGTCCGTGCCGAAGACGCCCCCGCAGTGGCCTCCGAGGCGCCGCTGAGCAGCCATCCTGGGCCGTCGGCTCGTGCCCGGAAGTCGCCGCCGTCGGGCAGGACGACGGCCGCGGACAGGCCGGATGCCAAATCGCGCACCAGTGATTCAGCGGGCGGCGTCGGATCGGCCAGCAGCGCAACGGCTCCCGTCGTCACCGTCGGCAGCAGCGGGCCGGGCAGCAGCGCCTTGCCCGCGGCCTCCAGCACGCAGGCCGCGTCGATCAGCCGCCCGCCCTGCCCGCCGAGGCGCTCGGGCAGGTGCACGGCGTGAAAGCCGTTGGCCACCAGCGCTTCCCACCAGACCGGGAGGATCCCCGCGGCCAACGCGTCGAAGCCGTCGCGGGTCGCGGCGATGGGGGCGTGCCGCTCCGCGAACTGCGCGACGGCGTTGCCGAGGTCCTGCTGCTCGGGGGTCAGTCCCAGGGTCATAGCGGCACCCCCGCGCGGCCGAGACGACACGCCATCGAAGACCGCTGTCCTTCCTCTTACAAGACGAACCGTCTCGTCTTGTGGCAGACTACGGGTCGGGTCCGGATAAGTAAAGCCGGCTCGACCCGCCGACCAGGACACCAGATGCCAACCGAACTCACCCGGGAGAACTCGCCGGCGCCCTCGCCGAGACGCCGCAGCGAGAAGTCGCGCACCGCGATCGTGACCGCCACCCGCGAGTTGCTGCTCGAGCGCGGATTCGACGGCCTGACCATCGAGGCGGTCGCCGCGCGGGCCGGGGTGGGCAAGCAGACCATCTATCGCTGGTGGCCCACCCGCCCCGCGCTCGTCGCCGACGTCATGCTCGAGGACGCGGACAAGATCCTGGCGTCGGTGGATCACACCGGGGATCTGGCCGCCGACCTGGTGCGGTGGGTGGGCAAGCTCGTCGCGAGCCTGACCACCGCGCGCGGTTCGGCGATGCTGCGGATCTTGACCGTCGCGGGAATGGAGCACGAGGACACCGCCGTCAAGCTGCGGGCGGGATTCAGCGCGCCGCTGCACGACAGCGTGCGGGACCGGCTCGTCGCCGCCGGCCTCGACGCGCCCGCCGCGGAGTCGGCCGCCGACGCCATCGTCGGCGGCGTGGTCTACCCGATACTCTCCGAGCCGCAACGGTACTCACGACGCCGCGCCGAGCGCACCACCCGAATGATCGTCGGGGCGCTGGGGGCCGGCCGCTGATATCCTGCAGGTCGCATCGAAAACGCTTGCCCAGCAAGGCCTGAGGAGCGGCCGTGGACGAAGACTGTCTGAAGCTGACCACCTACATGGCCGAGCGCCGACGGACGAGCGACGGTTTCGTCTCGGACGTGCTGCTGCGCCTCTACGAGCAGCACCGCATCGCCAGCAGCGTCGTCCTGCGCGGCATCGGCGGGTTCGGGACGGGCCGACACCTCAGGACCGACGAATCCCTGACCCTGTCCGAGGACCCACCCGTGGTGATCATCGCCGTGGACACCAAAAAGGCGATCGAGGCGCTGCTCGAGCCCGTGCTCGCGATCAAGCAGCGAGGCCTGGTCACGCTGGAGCGCGCGCGGTTGCTGCGCGAGGACATCGGGCCGCTGCAGCTCGCCGACGAGCTGAACGAGGCCGTCAAGCTGACCATCTACGTCGGCCGCAAGGAACGCGTGTACGGGGTGCCCGCCCACATCGCGATCTGCGACCTGATGTACCGGCGCCGGCTCGCGGGCGCATCGGTGTTCCTGGGCGTCGACGGCACCGCGCACGGGCGGCGCCAGCGCGCCCGCTTCGTCGGCCGCAACGCCGACGTCCCGATGGTGGTCGTGGCCGTGGGCTCCGGCGAACGCATCGGCCGGGTGTTGCCGGAGCTCGGCGGGCTGCTGCGCCGGCCCATGGTGACGGTCGAGCGGGTCCGGGTGTGCAAGCGCGACGGTGAATTGCTCGAGCGGCCGCACGCGTTGCCCGAGGCCGATCGGAACGGCCTGCCGCTGTGGCAGAAGCTCACGATCTACACGTCCGAGACGGCGCGCCGCGATGGTTCGCCGATTCACCGCGCACTGGTCCAGCGGCTGCGGCGCCGCCCGACGCCGGACGGCGCCACCGTCCTACGCGGCGTCTGGGGTTTCCACGGCGATCACCAACCCCACGGCGACAAGCTGTTTTCCCTGGGGCGCCGCGTCCCCGTCGTCACCGTGGTCATCGACACCCCCGCCAACATCGCCGATTGTTTCGACGTGGTCGACGAACTCACCCGGCACGAGGGGCTGGTGACCAGCGAGATGGTGCCCGCGCTGGTGTCCGACGAGGGCGGCGCCGGGCCCGGCCGGCCACCCATGGCCAGCCACCGCTATTGATGCGCGCAGCTTCGCCGGGCCTCAGCCGGCGACCGAGGCCTCGTAGATCGACTGGATGGCCTTGTCGAGCGTGTCGTTGAACTGCTCGTCGGACTGGTCGACCGAGAGCCCCTCGGTGAGCGCGCGGCTGAAGCTGGCGATGAGCCCGGTGTTCTTTGCCAGCAGCTCGTTGGCCTCCTCGCGGGAGTAGCCGCCGGACAGGGCCACCACCCGCATCACCTTCGGGTGCTCGATCAAAGGGCGGTAGTAGTTGGCCTCGGTGGGCAGGCTGAGCTTGAGCATGACGCGCCGACCGTCGGGAACCGTGTCGAGTTGCTTGGTGATTTCGTCGCGCAGGATGGCCTCGGCCTCGGCCTTGTCCGAAATCGAGATGGTGACCTCGGGTTCGAGGATGGGCACCAGCCCGTGCGAGAGCACCTGACGGGCGACCTCGAACTGCTGGCCGACCACCGCGGCGATGCCCTCGGCGTTGGCGCCACCGATGACCGAGCGCTCCTTGGTGCCGAAGATGCCCTTGCTCACGGCCCGCTCCAGCAGCTCGTCGAGCCCCGGCATGGGCTTCATCAGCTGCACATCTTCGGACGCCTCGGCCAGACCCTTGTCGATCTTGAGGATGGGCACCACGCCCTTGGTCTCCCACAGATAGGCGGCCGACGGCTTGCCCTCGATCTCCCGGTCCATCGTCTGCTCGAACAGGATCGCCGCCAGCACCCGGTCGCCGGTGAACGCCGGGGAGGTGATGATCCGTGACCGCATCTCGTGGATGAGGTCGAACATCTCCTGCTCGGAGGAGTAGGCGTTCTCTTGGATGCCGTACAGGCGGAGCGCCTTCGGGGTCGAGCCTCCGCTCTGGTCGAGCGCCGCGATGAACCCCTTGCCCGACGTCATCCGCTCGGCTTGCTGCTGGTTGGACATGAATCTCTCCACTTCCTCGGGCCCTGCCGCTGACGGCGCACCGTCAGGGCTCAGATCGTGCCGATCATATTCGTCCGGTCGCACCGCGGGCCGTCAGGTCGTCGCCATACCCACCCGGCCGCGCGGGGAACGCGGCGCCCCGAGTCCGCCCCCCACCTATGTCAGCGGGCGCCCATCGCGTCGACGAATTCGTTCAGTCGGGGCGGCTCAGCGCCACGATTGCGGGATCGTTTCCGCCATGCCTTACGATCGACGGATCACGCGCGGACTGCGCCTCAGGATGTGTGGCACAGATCGATGGAGTGTTCTTGTCAATATGGCGTGGTGGCGGGTTGAGTCGACAGCCCCGATTGGCGAGGGTCCGTGAAGGCTGTTTATATTCTTCCGCGCGGTGCGAATGTGAGTGATGCAGGATGATCGAACGATCCAACGATTCAGCCGAGCCGGCGCCCTTCGAGATAGCGAAGCGCCAGGTGGACGGTGCGATGGTGCTGAGCGTGTCCGGCGAGGTGGACATGCTCAGCGCGCCGCAACTGGACGAGGCGATACGCAGTGCCCTGGCCGACGGGCCCGCGGCCTTGATCGTCGACCTGACGAAGGTGGATTTCCTCGCGTCGGCCGGAATGACCATCCTGGTGACCGCGCAGGCCGAGGTCGCTCCGCCCACTCGGTTCGCGGTTGTCGCGAACGGGCCGGCCACCAGCAGGCCGATCAAGCTCACGGGTCTGGACGGCGTTTTGTCGATGTACAGCACGCTCGACACCGCGCTGAGCCGCGTCACCAAGGGGTAGATGCCAGGTTCGTTGGCGTCGTAAGCGCCCGCACCGCAACGGGATTCGCGCCCGGCCGACACCGTCGCGCATGCCCCGCGCACCGCGCAGCCATGTCGCGCGACCCGCGCCGTAGCATCGGCGCCATGGAACCGAGCCGGTGGTGGGGCGACGACCGCGCCATCCTGGACGACGAGGAGGCGCGCAGGCGGATCGTCGACGCCGCGGGCCGCTGCATCGTCCGCCGCGGCAACACTCAGTTCCGGATGGCCGAAGTGGCCGACGAGGCGGGGGTTTCGCGGTCGACGGTGTACCGCTACTTCCCCGCGCGCGACGACGTCCTGCTGAGCCTGATGCTGATGCGCGTCGACAACGCGCTCGGCGAACTGGTGCGCTCGCTGCCCGCGCCGGACGACCCGGTCCGGTCGGTGCCCGAGATGGTCCTGGCGCGCGTCGAGTCGGTGGACGGCAACCCCTTGAACGCGGCGCTGTTCGCCGCCGAGAGCACGGCCGTGGCCGCGGCCCTCGACAAGGGCTCGGAGCCTCTTGTGGACCTACTGTTGCGGCACTACGAACCGTTGCTGACCCGGTGGCAGGCGGGGGGCCGCCTGCACCGTGACCTGGACTTTCGGTCGGTTGTCGAGTGGCTGCACACCACGACGCTGTTCCTGCTGGCGCCCTCGTGGCGGCACCGTCCGGCGGCCGACAAGCGCAGGTTCGTCGAGCAATTCGTGGTGAGGGCCCTGGTTCCGAAGGTCGGACAATAGTCCCGTATCGTCCGATGTCCAGACGATCAGCTACTTTTGTCTGACGGGGCGCTGCGCCGGTTGACATTCCCTTGCCGGCGCAGGGCCCCGAACCAGGACGGACCGATATGAAAAACGCTGTGACACGGGTGCGGTCGATCGTCGGCCTGACCGCTCACCTGGGCCGCGGCGTCGGCCGGGTGACCGCCGACGCGGTAGTGCGGGGTCGCTTGGGGTTGCCCCGCACCGTCGACGACATCGACGCCCGGGTCCTGTCCAAAGTCATGGGAGCCACCGTCAGGTCGGTTCGCGTCCTGTCCCGGGACGCGGGGACGTCGTCGCGGGCCCGCCTCGTGCTGACCGGGAAAGACGTGCCGGAGTCGGTGTTCGTCAAGGTCGCGGCCCAGACGGCGGCCACCCGTTTGATGGGTGAACTCGGCCGGCTCGGGCACACCGAGGTGCGCTTCTACAGCCAGCTCGCGCCGCAACTCAACGGCGTCCCGCTTGCCTACGGGGCGGCATTCGACGCGTGGACCGGCCGCTATTTGCTGGTCCTCGAGGACCTGCCGGCCGAGACCTGCGAATTTCCCGACACCCTGCACCCGATTTCCCCCGACCAGGCCAGCCTCGTCATCGAGTCGCTGGCCGACCTGCACGCGTGCTTTTGGGGCCGCCTGCCCCGCGCCGGCCGCGGCCCGCTGGGCTGGCTGTACACGCCGTCGGGCGACGTCACCTCGTTGTTGACCGGCGCATTGATGCGCACGTCGATCAAACGTCTCGCCGACCGCGCCGGCACGCCGGCCGCCATTTCTTTCGACAAGGGCCGCTTCATCGCCGACAACTACCGCGCCGTCGCCGCCCTGATCGACAGGCCCCCGCACACCGTCATGCACGGCGACGCCCACCCCGGCAACATGTACTTCCACGGCGGCAAGGCGGGCCTTTTGGACTGGCAGGCGGTGCGGCGCGGGCATCCCTCCCGCGAGCTGGCCTACACGCTGATCACCAGCCTGACGACGGAAGATCGACGGGAGACCCAACGCGAGCTCCTCGACGACTACCGGCGCGCGCTCGCCGCGGCCGGCGGGCCCGACCTGGACCGCGACGATCTGTGGCTGCGATACCGGCAGGGCGCACTGTACGCATACGTTGCCCCGCTGATCACGGCGGGAATGGGCGGAATGCAGGCCGAGGAAATCGCCATGGAAGGCTTGCGGCGCGGTGTCGCCGCACTCGACGACCTGGAAACCGTTGCGGCACTGCGGGGTTCCCTATAGCCGGGCTACGGGCGGCCCGTCGGCGGCGTTCGGCCGCACAGTTCGGCGGATCACCGAACTTCATTGACTCGACCTGCCCTGGGGCATATCGTCAGTAGTTACGCTACGCAGCGTAGCGTAAATGTGCTGTGGCCGGCTCGGCGGCGCGTCGCGACAAGGAGAGAGCCTCATGTTCGATCTGAAGATCACCGGTGGCACGGTCGTCGACGGCACCGGCGCGGAGCGCTACCGGGCCGACATTGGCATCAAGGACGGCGTCATCGTCGACGTTGTCCGCCGCCCCGGACACAGCGAGGCGCCCGGCCTGGAAAACGCCGAGGCGGCCGAAACCATCGACGCGACCGGGCATGTCGTGGCCCCCGGCTTCGTCGACATCCACACCCACTACGACGGCCAGGTGAGCTGGGACAGCCTGCTGGAGCCATCCAGCGGCCACGGCGTCACGACGATCGTGACCGGCAACTGCGGTGTCGGTTTCGCGCCGGTGCGCCCGGGCAGCGAGCAGTGGCTGATCGAGCTCATGGAGGGTGTCGAGGACATCCCCGGCACCGCGCTCACCGAGGGCATCACCTGGGGCTGGGAGAGCTACCCCGAGTACCTCGACGCGATCGGCAAGCACAACTTCGCGATCGACGTGGGCAGCCAGGTCGCCCACGGCGCCGTGCGCGCGTATGCGATGGGCGAGCGGGGCGCCCGCAACGAACCCGCCACCCCCGACGACATCGCCGCCATGGCCCGGCTGGTCACCGAGGCGGTCGAGGCCGGCGCGCTCGGCTTTTCGACATCGCGCACCATGGGCCACCGCGCGATGGACGGCGAACCCGTACCCGGCACCTTCGCCGCCGAAGAAGAGCTGTTCGGCCTGGGCCGCGCCATGGCGGCGGGCGGTCAGGCCGTGTTCGAGCTGGCCCCGCAGGGCGCGGCGGGCGAGGACATCATCGGGCCCAAGAAGGAACTCGACTGGATGCGCCGGCTGAGCGGCGAGATCGACCGGCCGGTGTCGTTCGCCCTCATCCAGGTCGACGCCGACCCGAACCTGTGGCGGGAGATGCTGGACCTCTCCGCGGCCGCGCACGAGGAGGGCGGCCGGCTGCACCCGCAGATCGCCGCGCGCCCGTTCGGCATGATGATCGGCTTCCAGGGCCACCACGGCTTCAGCCACCGGCCCACGTACCGCAGGCTCGCGGCCGAATGCAGCCGCGCCGAGCTCGCGCAGCGCCTGGCCGATCCCGCGGTGCGGGCGGCGATCCTGTCCGAGGACGACCTGCCCGTCGACCCGACGCTCCTGTTCGACGGCATGTTCGCCCTGGTGCAACACTCGCTGCACCGCCTCTACGCGCTCGGCGATCCCCCCGACTACGAGCCCACACCCGACCGCACGGTCGCCGCGATCGCCGAGCAGCGTGGCGAGGACCCGCTGGCGACGCTCTACGACCTCATGCTCGAGTCGGACGCGACCAACATGCTGATGCTCCCGCTGTACAACTACGCCGACGGCAACCACGACGCGATCCGGGAGATGATGCTGCATCCGGCGGGCGTGCTGGGGCTCTCCGACGGCGGCGCGCACTGCGGGATGATCTGCGACGCCTCCTATCCCACCTTCCTGCTGACGCATTGGGCGCGCGACCGCCACCGCGGCGAGAAGCTGCCGCTGGAATACGTGATCCGCAAGCAGTCTCGCGACACGGCGCACCTGTTCGGCCTGACCGACCGGGGCACCATCGAGGCCGGCAAGAAGGCCGACATCAACGTGATCGACATGGATGCCCTGCGCCTGCTCCCCGCGACGATGGCGTTCGACCTGCCGGCCGGCGGGCACCGGATCCTGCAGGGCGCGAGCGGCTACAAGGCGACGATCGTCAGCGGAACCGTCACCCGCCGCGACGACGTCGACACCGGGGCCCGCCCCGGACGGCTGGTGCGCGGGGCACGCTAGGGGCCGCGCCGGTGAACGCGTCCGTCGGCAACCGGGCCGGCTCACACGTCCGGGAGGACGCGATCGGCACCCCGCCCGCGGGCCCCACCCTGGTGCCGGCCGAGCGCTACCACTCTCCGGCGTTCGCCGCGCTCGAGGCCGAGCGGATGTGGCCGAAGGTGTGGCAGCTGGCCTGCACGCTCGACCACGTCGCCGAGCCGGGCGACTACTTCGAGTACCGCTGCGGCGCGTACGGGGTGCTGATCGTCCGCGGGGACGACGGCGCGCTGCGCGCGTTCCAGAACGCCTGCCGCCATCGCGGCAATTCGCTGTGCACGGGCTCGGGCTCGGGGCTGCGCGAGCTCAAGTGCGGCTACCACGGCTGGACCTGGGACCTGGCGGGCGCGCTCAAGCGGGTGCCCGGCCGCAAGGGCTTCGGCACGCTGAAGATGTCCGACTTCCCGCTGATCCCGGCCCGGGTCGACTGCTGGGAGGGGATGGTCTTCGTGAACCTCGACGTCGATGCGATGCCGCTGCTCGAGTACCTGGAGGCGGTGCCCGACGACATCGCCTGGTGCCGTCTGAGCGACTTCCGCTGCTACGCCACGCTCACCGTCGACGTCGATGCGAACTGGAAGACGATCGCCGACGGCTACAGCGAGACCTACCACATTCAGACGCTGCATCCCGAGTTGCTGCGCTGCGTCGACGACATCCATGCGCCACAACAGATCTGGGGCCATACCGGCAAGTCGGACCAGCCGTACGGCGTGCAAAGCCCCCGTTTCGACGGCGCACTGAGCGACGAAGAGGTGTGGGACGCCTACGTCCGCACGCAGGGCGCGCTGATGGGCGCGGCGGAGGGCACGCCGTTCCCCGCCGACGAACGCCGGCCCGGGCAGACGGTCGCCGACCTGATCGCGGCCCGCACGCGGGCGTTTGCCGCCGGCCGCGGGGTGGACCTCGACTGGGCCGACACCGACCGCATCACCCGGCTGCACCAGTACAACGTGTTCCCGAACATGACGTTTCTGGCCAACGCCGACCACCTGACGATCATGTGCTCGCGGCCCGGCGCGGATCCCGATCACGGCGAGTTGGTCATCTTCCTGATGACCCGGATGGCGCCCGGCGCGCCGCGCAACAAGCCGGCGGACATGCGCACCACCGCCGGGGAAGCCGAGCCCGGCATCGTGCTCACCCAGGACATCCGGTTGCTCGCGGGCCTACAGCGCGGCCTGCACCAGCCAGGATTCACCCACCTGACGCTGTCCGGCGAGGAGCGACGCGTGATCAACATGCACCGCAACCTCGAGCGCTACCTGGATCTGCCCGAAGCGGAGCGGATGACCGGCGGCGAGTAGCGCGTTGAGTCTGCGCTGAGGGCGGGGTGTTCTCGCACTTTCTCGCCATGGCCGCAGAATCAAACTCCATAAATTCGCGCAGACCTCCCGAAATCGGGCCGAGTCGAATTAGACTCCCGGCTTGTGACCACCCGGTCGAACGCCTGGGGCGACGAACGTGGTCATCTCCTGCAGCAAATCCAGATGCGCTATCGCGCGCTCGGCCCCCGGGGGGCGCGGCGGCTGTGCCACCGCTTCGCGCGGGTCGGCGTCTACACCGCGCCGGATCGCCTGCGGGCGATGCTGGCGGGCGTCCCAGTCGCGTGCGACGAAGTCACCGATGTGAATTTCGCCCTGATCGCGATGCAGCTGAACCGCGAGGCGCGCGGCGCGAAACTCAAGCGCCTCAAGCGGCGCGGCACCCGTTCCCTGATGTTCGTGGGGCTGGTCCTGGTCGTGCTCAACTTCTTGTTCTGCCTTGCCTACGTCCTGCTGAACCTGGCACAGCAGGCCGCGCCTTTATAGGGCCTTGGTGGGTCAGCCGCGGGCGCGCTCGTTGTGCCTGACCTGGTTGAAGGGAATGCCGCGATCCGCCGCGTATTCGCGGGGGAAACCCAGCACCCGCTCGCCGATCACGTTGCGCGCCATCTCGTTGCTGCCGCCGCCCAGCGCCACGGTCTGGCGCGACAGGTAGCGCTCCCCCACCTTCAGCAGGTCGTGGTCGTCGTCCACCACGCCGCTGGCGCCGGTGATCTCCATCGCCGTGTCCACTTCCAGGCAGGTGACGTCCGAGTGGAACAGCCGGATGATCGAGCCCGCCGCCGGGGGCAGCGCGCCGTTGCGCATCGCGGTGGAGACGTGGTCGACGAGCCGGTCGCGCACCATGCGGCGCGCGAACACCCGCCCCACCCGGTCCTGGGTGCCCGGGTCGCCGGCCTGGCCGGTGGCCTCGGCGAGGGCGAAGAAGTCGACCAGCGCGTCCTCGGTGCGTTCGCGGCCCCGTCCGCTGGCGAATTCCGACCCGTGGCCGACCGCGCGCCGCTCGTGATGCAGCAGCCGCGAGGCCACCTCCCAGCCCTTGTTGACCTCCCCGACGACGGCCTCCTCGCCCAGCCGAAGGCCGTCGAGGAATTCCTCGCAGAACTCCGTAGACCCGTCGACCTGGCGGATGCGGCGCAGGGTGACCCCGGGATCGTTGATGGGGGCCAGGAACATCGTCAGGCCCTCGTGCTTGGGCACCGTCCAGTCGGTGCGGGCCAGCAGCAGGCCATAGTCGGCGGCGAATGCGCTGGTGCTCCAGGTCTTGGCGCCGTTGATGACCCAGGCGTCGCCGTCGCGGTCGGCGCGCGTGATCAGCCCGGCGAGGTCGGAGCCACCGCTGGGTTCCGAAAGCAGTTGGACCAGAACCTCTTCGCCGCGCAGCGCCGCCGAGATGTGCTGGCGCTTCTGGGCTTCCGTGCCGCTGTCGAGCAGCGCCGCACAGCAGATGGTGAACGTGGGAACATTTAGGATCAGCGGCATCTCGTAGCCGACGGTTTCGGCGTCGAAGGCCTTCTGGTAGGCCACGTCCAGGCCGAGCCCGCCGTATTCGCGCGGAAAGCAGATGCCGGCGAAACCGCCAACGTAGAGCCGCTTTTGCAGCTCGCGGGCGCGCTGCCAGGATGCGTCGTCGCCGCGGTCGCCCAACGGTGGCCGGACCGGATCGACCTGCGGCATGTTCTTCGCGAGCCACGCGCGGGCCCGCGCCGCGAAGGCCTCGACCGACTCCGTCATGCCGCGGGCCGCCCGCCGCGCAGCCCCGCGTAGATGGCGCGATGATGTTCGGCGGGCGTCCCGAACATCGAGCGGTACAACGTGATCCGGCGCAGGAAGAGATGCAGGTCGTGCTCCCAGGTGACGCCGATGCCGCCGTGCAGCTGCACGCACTCCTGCGCCAGCGTGGAAGCGTGCTCGCCGAGGTAGGACTTGGCGGCGCTCACGGTCAGCTGCGCGTCGGGTTTGCGTGCGGCGACGTCCGCGACCGCGCCGTAGGTGATGCCGCGGCAGGCCTCGAGCCACATTTTCATGTCCGCGAGCCGGTGTTTGAGGGCCTGGTAGGACGCCAGCGGGCGGCCGAAGCTGTGCCGATCCAGCGCCCAGCGAATGGTCATGCCGAAAACGGTGTCGAGAATGCCGACCAGTTCGGCGCACTGCAGCACCACCGCGATCTGCGCCTGACGATCGATGAGGACCGGCGCCTGCGTCGCCGAGCCGACCGCCGCGGCCTCGTCGACGACCACGCCGTCGAAATGCACTCGCGCGTAACGTTTGACGAAGTCCAGCGACCGCTGCGGCGCCACCGTCACCCCCGGCGCGTCCGCGGGCACCACGAACTGGCGCGGGCCGTCCGGGCTCCGCGCCACCACCAGCAACAGCGCGGACTCCGCGCCCGCCTCCACCCGGTCCTTCACACCGTCGATGCGGTGGCCGCCGGCGGTCGGTGTGGCGGTGACGGTCGGCCGTTGTGGTGCGAATGGCCGGCCGGGCTCGTCGACCGCCCACGCGCCCACCGCCGCGCCCGACATCAGCGAGTCGATGGTCGCGGCGTGCCGGTCGCGGTTGTCGGTCTCGGCCACGCCGGCCAGCACGACGCTGACCGGGTGCAGCGGGCCGGGTGCCACCGTGTGACCGAGGTTTTCGGCGATGAGTGCCAGGTCGTGCAGGCCGTCGCCGGAGACGCTGCCGCCGCCGAGCTGCTCGGGCACGAGCAGGCCGGTCCAGCCCAGCTCGGCGGCCCGCCGCCACCAGCCGGGGTCGAAGGAGACGCCGTCGGCGTGCAACGCGCGCACCTGTGCGAGCGATGCGTGCTTGTCCAGAAACGCGCGCGCGGTGGCGACGAACAACTCGGTTTCCGGGGCGGCGTCACCCATGGGCGCCCTCCTCCTCGATGCCGAACGTGTTGACGGCCATCGCGAGCAGGCCGTAGCCACCCACGGTGAACACCAGATCCATTCGCTGCCGATCGTCGAAGTGCCGGCCGAGATCGGCCCACGTCGCATCGGAAATCTCGCTGCGCTCGTCGAGTTCGTCCACCGCGCCGACCACCAGGCGGTCGAGTTCGTCGGTCAACCCGCCGTCGCGAATCGCATCGATGTCCGCCGGGGTCAGCCCGGCGCGCCGCGCGATCGGCTCGTGGTGAGACCACAGGTAGTCGCAGTCGCACCGCTGCACGATCCGCAACACCGCGATCTCGCGCGCCCGCGCCGGCAGCGTCGAGTCCACCAGCAGGTGGGCGTTGAACCGCAGGTACGCGCGGGTCAGGTCGGGGTGGCGCACCAGTGTCGCCAGCACGTTGCCGGCGTCACGCGCGTTGGCCCGCTCGGGAGGCAGCAGGGCCTTGAGGGCGGCGCGGGTGTCGTCGTTCCATTCGCCGTCCGGCAGCGGCGTCAGCCGCATGTGTCGCTCCTCGGGTTGGCGGCTCTACGCGATCGGTTCGTTGCCGAGCACGGTAGTGCGCAGCATCTCCCGCGGGGAGTCGGGGTCATAGGGTGCCGCCCGGTGCAGCACACCCTGGTTGTCCCAGATGACGGCGTCGCCGACCGACCACTTGTGGCGGTAGACCTTGTCGGGGCCGGTTGCGCGGTCCAACAATTCGGCCAACAACGCGCGGCCCTCGTCGAGGTCCATGCCGACGACGTAGTCCGCGGATGCCCCCAAGACCAGCGACCTGCGACCGCTGCGGTGCGTCCACACCAGCGGATGCTCGTGCGTGCGCCGCTGCCGCCAGCGCCGCAGCTGCTCCGGCGTGGGGTCGGGCGTGACGCGGCGCTGGGAGGCCTCCAGCGAGTGCACCACCCGCAGCGCGCCGAACCGCCGCTTCTCCTCGTCGGTCAATTCGTCGTAGGCCGCATAGGAATTGGCGAATTCCGTCTCGCCGCCGCGTTCGGCGACCGCCACCGCCGACAGCAGCGTGGCCTTCTGCGGGCACTCGTCGCCCAGGGGGGTGCAGCCGTCGATGTGCCAGTCGAAGGTGGCCCGCAGGTAGGCGGCCGAGGAGTTCTTGGACGTGTCGAGCGTGATCGGGTAGATGCCCGCCACCGGATGGTGGCCGTCGGAGGAATAGTCCACTTCGCCGAGGCGCCGGCAGAAATCCACCTGCGCTTCGGGTTGCAGCCCCAGCCCACGAAAGACCAATACGCCGTTGTCTTCCAGCGCCTCCATCACCGCATCGCCCAGCAGGTCGTCGGAGGCCAGCCGGTCTGCATCGACGCCGAGGACCTCGGCGCCGACCGACGAAGTGAGTTTGTTGATGGTGATGAGGCTCATCGCCCGTCCTTTCTCATGAGGGTCACGGCACTGGTTCGCCGACGCGATTGAGGACGGCGTCCGCGGAGTCGGTGGGCTTGGGCTGGGCGAAGATTTCGACCGCCATCGCGACCATCACCAACGAATAGACCAGGTGCAGCAGGTGCAAGACGTCCTCGGGCAAGTCGTCCAGCGGGAACTTGTCGCAGTAGTCGATCGCTTCTTCCAGACGCGGAAAGAACGCGTCGTAGAACGCTCGCATCTCCTGCATGCTGCTGGTCATCCGTTGATTCCAGCGCTCGGCTTCGGTTGCCAGACACCAGGTTTGCGCGAACCCTTCGAGTTCGGCGAAGGCGCTCGGTAAGAGGGGCTTGCTCATCGCTCACACCCCCGCCGGCTGCATGTCACGCTGGTACTGCTCGACCCAGTCGACGACCTCCTTGTGCAGGTGGCGCACCAGGATCTCCTGGTCGTTGAGCGGGAACTCGTCGACGATGCCGGTTTCCAGGGCCGCCTGGGTGCCGCCGAGCATGCCGGCGTCCTGCAGGGCGAACTCTTTGAGCACCACGGCCGCCACCTCGTGCTCGATGCGCTCGCGCACGGTGCGGGCGGGGTGGAAGGCGGTGTAGGCCTCGAACCGATGGGTGTTGTGCGACGTCGGCCAGTACCGGTACAGCAGGTACCAGCCGCCGTAGATCAGGATCTCCAGGTTGGGGAAGATCTGAAAATTGCTGATGCCCCATGGCTCGATGCCGCCGGGATTCAGCCCGGCCGGCAGCTCTCCGAGATCGGGTGTGCGCCAAGGCCCGACGAGCCCGCTGCGGGTGGCCCGTTCGATCGGGTACATGTATTCCGGCGCCAGCAGCCAGCGGCGGGTCCCCGCGGTCGAGACCACCCGGTGCGGACCGTCGATCTGGAAGTGGGCGCACTCGAACCCGGCGTTGGGGTCGCGCACCTCCGCCGGGACCTGCTGGGGATGCAGCGACGGCACGTGGTAGTACTCCTGGAACGCGTCGGCGAAGATCTTCCAGTTGCTGTTGTTGTGCGCCTCGAAGTCGTAGCGCTCGGTGAGCTTGCCGAACGGGTAGTCGTCGAGCCCCGTGATCATCGGACCGAGGAACTCGCGCAGGCCCTGGCGCGGCTGCCGGTCGAGGTTGATGAAGATGAACCCGTTCCACACGTCGCAATGCACCGGGCTCAACCCGTAGTCGGCCGTGTCGAGGTCGAAGAACTCCGAGTCTTGCTGCACGAAGGTCAGCGCGCCGTTGAGGTCGTAGCGCCAGCCGTGGTACTTGCAGGTGAACTGCCGGCACGTCCCCCTGGTCTCCTCCTGCGGAAAGTCGTTCCATACCAACTTGTTACCGCGGTGGCGGCAGACGTTGTGGAAGGCCCGGATCACCTCGTCCCTGCCCCTGACCACGACGATCGACGCCGGGGCCGCCTCGATCTCCTTGGTGAAGTAGCTGCCGACCTTTGGCAGCTCCTCGACCCGGCCGACGTTGAGCCAGGCCCGTTTGAAAATCGCTTCCCGTTCGAGCTCGTAGAACTCCGGCGACGTCGAATCCCGGAAAGAGATCGGCCCGGTACCCAGCGCCGGGTAGTGCCGGGTCCAGCTGCCCTCGGCCGGCTTAGGCCATCGTCCCATCAGAACCTGCCTCTCGTGGAAATATTCCGTGGCTGTCGACGGATTCCCGCTGTGCTCACGGTGCTCACATCACGGCTCCGCCGTTGACGCCGAGAACCTGGCCGGTGATGAATCCGGCCTCCTCCGAGCACAAAAACCCCACCGCCGCGGCGATGTCGTCACCGGTGCCCAAGTGGCCCAGCGGGATCTGGCTCGCCATCTCCGCGTTGGACTTGAGGTGTCCCTGCGCCTGCGACGCGTGCTGCATGGGCGTCTCGATGCCCGACGGGGGGATGTTGTTGACGGTGATTCCCAGTGGGGCGTATTCGCGCGCCAGCGATTTGGTCAGCGCGATCACGGCACCCTTGGAGGCCGCGTAATGCGCCATCTTGGGGGAGCCCCGCTGTGCGCTGGACGACGAAATCATCACGATGCGGCCCCATTCGGCGGCGATCATGTCGGGCACCGCCACCTGGCAGCAGTGGAAGGTGCCGGTCAGGTTGACGTCGATGATGTGCGACCAGGACTCGGTCGTGATTTCGGTGAACGGCGCAAATCCGACCACCCCGGCGCTGGTCACCAGGATGGTCACCGCTCCCAGCTCGTTGCGCACCTTGGCGAAGGCCTCCTCCACCGCCGGGCGATTGGTGACGTCGACCGCAACCCCCCACGCCTCCACGCCCTTGGCGCGCAGCTCTTCGGAAACGCGTTGGGCCGCCTCGCCGTTGATGTCGAGCACCGCGACCTTGTGCCCACGCCGGCCCAGCTCGTGGCACGTGGCCTCGCCCATGCCCGACGCCCCGCCGGTCACCACCGCGACCCGTGTCATTGGCGATGCCCCATTACTGACCGTCCTGTCACTCGTAGACCACCGTGATCGTTCGGCTTGTCGGCAGGGACTGACAGGTCAAAACCCAGCCCTCGGCGACCTCATCCGCGGTGAGCGCGTTGTTGTTGATCATTCGCGCGCTGCCCTCCGTCAATCTGGCCATGCACGTTCCGCAAGAGCCGGTTTCGCATGACGACGGCGCACGCAGGCCCGCGGACCGCGCGGTCTGCAGCAGGGTCTCGCCGTCGCGGTAGGCGACTGTGGTCCGCTGGCGGTCGAGGTGGATGGTCACCCGTTCGGTGGCCGTCACCGCCGGACCGTTTGCCGCCGCCGCGGCCACGTCGGGGGTGTCGAAGCGCTCCAGGCGCACGCGGTCGGCGGGCACACCGGCGCCCACCACGGTCGCTTCCACGGTGTCCATGAACGCCGCGGGCCCGCAGATGTAGACGTCGACGTCGTCGGGCCGGCCGACGAAGCGCTCGACATGGCCGGCGTGGACGACGCCGCGGTCCTCGTCGAGGTGGTGCTCGATCACCAACCGGTCCGGGTGGCGATCGGCCAGCCGGGCCAGCGCGTCGGCGAAGATGACCGACTCTCGGGTGCGGTTGGCGTAGAACAGCCGGATGGTCCGGGTCGTGTTCGCCAGCGCCCAACGGATCAGCGAAAAGACCGGGGTGATGCCGCTGCCCCCGGCGAAGGCCACCACGTCGCGGTTGGTGTCACTCAGGACGAACCGGCCGGCCGGCGGCGCCGCATGGATCTCCCCGCCGGCAGTGGCCGTGTCGTTGAGCCAGTTCGACACCACGCCACCGGGGTCGCGCTTGACCGTGATGCGCAGGTCCTCGCCGGCCATCGGCGACGACGACATCGAGTAGCAGCGCCGGTGCTCGAGGCCGTTGACGTGCACCCGCAGCGTGAGGAATTGACCGGCCTGGTAACAAAACCGCGGCCGGTGCGGGGCGGGCACGTCGAACACGAGCGACACGGCGTCGCCGGTCTCGCGCACCACCTGCTTGATGCGCAGCGGCGCGAAACCGTTGGCCGCCGAATCGTCTTGGGAGTCTGGACCTCCGCCTGGCTGTCCCATCCGGGCCAGATTATCAACCACTTGTCATGATTATCAAGTACTTGACATATGCTAGCGGTCGGCCGCGGTCAGGCCGGGTTCGCCGTATCGCACGCGCAGGGCCTCCCACGGGGTTGCGTACTCGCCGGGGACGTTGCGGTAGGCGCAGTGGCGCTTGATGAATGCCCGCACGAACGGGGCGGCCAGCCGGGTGGCGTGTCGCTTCCACCCCGCGATTTCCCGCATCTCGGCGAGCATCTCCGGCCACGAGTGGCGCTGAAACGCCAGCGCCTCCTGAGCCCGGGTGAAGTCCATCCAACAGTTGAGGAACCACCCGTCGTCGCTGTCGGGATTTCCCGGCCGGGCGCACATCGCGTCAACCAGCCCCGTGAGCCCTCGCGCCTCGCCCGGGCCCTCCGTCGTATCGCGCTGCGTCAGCAGGTGCGATTCGTCGCCCGCGACCAACAATGTCTCTCCGCCGACGTCCGCGCTGGTGGCCGCCGCGAACGCGCGGGCGACGTCGCGGACGTCGACGGTGTGCACCCGCCCGTCCGTCGGCATTATGGTGCCGAAGAACAGGATGTCGGGATCGTAGTTCTCTTCGCTCGGATCGACGGTCAGGACGCCACCGAGCCGCAGGATGACCCAGTCGAGGTGCGACGACCGAACGGTCTCCTCGGCTTCCAGCTTGTGCCGGCCGTAGAGCTCGCATGGTCGTAAGGGCGTGTCCGGGCCGCAAAGGCCGCTGAAGCGGTGCGGGTTGGGCGCGCCGTAGACCGACGAGCTCGACGCATAAACGAACCGCGGCGGATTCGGCAGCGCCTCGGCGCAGCGCACCAAAGCCGCGGTCGCGCCGACGTTCACCCTGCGCGCGAAGGCCGCATCGCGATAGGTCGTGGGCGGGATCACGGCCGCGAGGTGGACGATGACGGCCGGCGCCACCTCGGAAACGAGCCGCTCTACGTCGGTGAAGTTCGTGAGGTCGGCCCATCGAATGGCCACGCCGGCCGGAAGTCTTTGGGCGGCTTTGCGATTGGCCGGGCGATCGCGCCCGGTCGCGATCACCCGGCGACCGTCGGCGCCCAGGCGCTTCACCGTCGCGGATCCGACCAGACCGAAAGCACCGGTGACGAGGACCTCATCTGACATCGTGTGCCGCCTTCCCGGCGAGGCGCTTCGCGCTGGCGATCAGGATTGGGTGCGCTCGCTGAGCAACGTGTGACCCGTGCCCTTTTCGACGACCCGGGCCAACAGGTCGTGCAGCAGCTGCTGCTCGTCGCTCGTCAGCACCCCGAACACGCTCTCGTGGGCGGCGATCGCGTCGGCCAGCACCGCCGTGGTGACGGCTCGCCCCTCGTCGGTCAGATAGGCCTGCATGATTCGTCCGTGCTGCGGATCCTGCTTGCGCTCCACCAGGCCGCGGCTCTCGAGCGCGGACAGCGCCAGCTGGGCGCCCTGCGGGCTGATCAGCAGCCGCCGGGCCAGCTCGGCGCCCGACAGGCCGGGCTCATCGGCGAGCTGACGCATCAGACCGATCTGAGCGGTCGTCACGCCGTGGCCGCTGATGGCCTCGTTGACCTTGGTCAGCGAGAAGTGGAAGGCCTGCTTGAGCAGCCACAGGATGTTGTCGGTGAGGGCTATGCCGTCCACGGGTCCGTCACGCACCTTCCTCCGGGCTTCGGTGGACGCGGCCGTCTTTCATGACGAACCGCACGTCGAGGGTGGTGGCGATGTCCCGCGACGGGTCCCCCGGCACCGCGATGATGTCGGCGAGATAGCCGGGGGCGAGGCGTCCCAGCTCGTGCTCGGCCTCGATCAATTCGGCGCTGGTCACCGTCGCCGCACGGATCGCCTCCATCGGCGTCATGCCGCGATCGACGAGCGCGCACAACTCCCTGGCGTTCTGTCCGTGCGGAATCGCCGGCGCGTCCGTCCCGCAGGCGATGCGCACCCCGGCGGCAATCGCCTTGGGCAACATCGACTTTGCCCGCGGGAACACCTCGTTCGCCTTCTTGCGCAGCTCGGGCGCGATCCGGTCGACCGCCATCGCCTCGGTCAAATATGTCGTGGACACCAGAAAGGTGCCGTGGTCGACCATCATCTGGATCGTCTCGTCGGTGGCCAGAAAGCCGTGTTCGATGCAGTCGATTCCCGCTTTGATGCAGGCGCGGACGGCCGTGTCGCCGACGGCGTGCGCGGCGACGCGCACGCCGGCGCGGTGCGCCTCGTCGGCGATGGCGGCGAACTCCTCGTCGGAGTACTGCTGGGCACCCGGTGCCGTGCTGTGCGACATGACGCCGCCGGACGCCGACACCTTGATCACCTTGGCGCCGTGGCGAATCTGGTAGCGCACGCACGCACGGACATCGGGGACGCCGTTGGCGATGCCCTCGGCCACGCTCAGCGGCATGATGCCCGGGGCCAGCCGCTGGAAGACCGTCGGATCCAGGTGCCCGCCGTAGGGCGTCACGGCGTGGCCGGCGGGCACGATCCGCGGGCCGGAATGCCAGCCGGAATCGATCGCGCGCTGCAACGCCACGTCCAGCAGGTACCCGCCGGTCTTCACCATCAGCCCGAGATTGCGCACGGTGGTGAAGCCGGCGTCGAGGGTGGTGCGGGCGTTGACGGCGCCGCGCAGCGTGCGGTACACGGGGTCGTCCTGCACCCCGTGCATCGGGTTGGGCAGACCGTCCGGCCCGCCGGGGCCGCCGATGAGCAGGTTGAGTTCCATGTCCATCAGGCCCGGCAGCAGCGTCACGTCACCGAGGTCGATCTCCGCCGCCGAATCCGGCGGGCCCGCAACGGGATTGACCGCGCTGATCCGGTCGCCCTCGATGATCAGGAGGGCCGGCGAGCGGACCTCGCCGGCGTCGATGTCGGCCCAGCGGTCGGCCCGCAGCGCGATGGTCACGGGATGGGTTCGGAGACGCAGTCGAGGCTGGAGGCTCCCGAGTCGGGCACCCGGGGCTGTTTCCAGCACTCCACCGGGAAGGACACCATGATCATCGAATACAACAGGTGCATCAGGTTGGTGACGTCGTCGGGCAGGTCGTCGAGCGGGAATTTGTCGCAGTAGGCGATGGCTTCTTCGGCCCGCGGCGTGATTGCGTCGTAGAAGGCCTGCATCTCGGCCATGGAGCTGTCCAGTCGCTTCTGGTAGCGCTGCGGTTCGCTGTCCAGGCACCAGGCCGCGAACGGCTCCAGGTCGGCGAATTCGCTTGGGAGCTTGGCGGTCACGGCTACACCCCCACCGTGTTGCTCTGGTAGTCGGCGATCCAGTGGGCGGTCTCCTTGTGCAGGTGGCGAATCAGTATTTCCTGGTCGTTGAGCAGGAATTCGCGCACCACGCCGGTCTCGATCATGCCCTGGGTGGCCTCGAGCGTGTTGGCGTCCTGCAGGCCGTATTCCTTGAACGTCACCGCGGCCAGTTCCTGCGCGACCCGCTCGCGCGGCGTGCGCGGCTGGGGGAAGTACAGCGTCCCCTCGAACACGTGGGTGTTGTACGACGTCGGCCAGTAGTGGTAGGTCAAATACCAGCCCTGACCCCAGAACAGGATGACGAAGTTGGGAAACAGCTGGAACGAGTCCAGCCCCCATGGGTCGCACTTGGCCGGGTTCAGCCCCGGGGGCATCTCGCCGAGATCGGGTTTGTCCCAGGGCCCGAACAATCCGCTCTGGCAGATGTCTTCGATCGGCTTGCGCATCTCGGCGTCCATCTCCCAGGCCCGGATTCCCGAGGTGCTGACGAGACGATGCGGGCCCTCGATGCGGTAGTGCGGCGCCTCGAAGCCGGCTTCGGCCGCGGCCTTGGAGTAGGTGGTCGGTGACTGGTTCGCGTGCAACACCGGTGCGTGGTAGAACTCCTGGAACGCGTCCATGTAGAGCTTCCAGTTGGCGTGCACTTCCGAACGGTAGACCCACCGGGACGTCATCCGGTCGAAGGGATAGCCCTCCAGGTCGATGATCATCGGTCCGAGGAATTCCCTCAGCGACTGCTCGGGTCGCGGCGCGAAGTTGACGAAGATGAACCCCTCCCACACCTCGCAGTGCACCGGCACCAGCCCGTAGCGGTCCTTGTCGAGATCGAAGAACTCGCTCTCCTGCTGCACGTGGGTCAGCTTGCCGTCCAGGTCGTAGCGCCAGGCGTGGTATTTGCAGGTGAACTGCCGGCATGTGCCGCTCGTCTCCTCCAGCGGCATGTCGTTCCAGACCAGCTTGTTGCCGCGGTGCCGGCAGATGTTGTGGAACGCGTTGACCTCGCCCCGGGTGTTGCGGACCACGATGATCGACGTGTTGACGACCTTCAGTTCCTTGGTGAAATAGCTGCCCCTGCGCGGAAGGCTTTCCACGCGACCGACATTCAGCCATGCGCGCTTGAAGATCGCCGGGCGCTCCAGCTCGTAGATTTCGGGGCTGATGGAATCCTGATAGGACACCGGCCCGGTGCCCAGCTCGGGATAATGTTGTGTCCAGCTGCCTTCGGGCGGCTTGGGGAAACGGGCCATATCTGCCGACCGTATATGCTCTACATCACAATCGCAAGTAGTTGATATTGCCCGTCGCGGACGGTTGAGGAGGAGCTTCGGTGCACCAACATGACGCCTTGTTCATCGGTGGGACGTGGACCTCACCCAGCGGCGGCGAGACCTTCGAGGTGATCTCGCCGCACACCGAATCGCCCATCGCCCGGGTGGCCACGGCCGGGCCCGCCGAGGTGGACGCCGCGGTAGCGAGCGCGCGCGCGGCGTTCGACGAGGGACCGTGGCCGCGCCTGGAACCCGCCGACCGCATCGAAGCCGTGCGCCGCCTCGCGAAACTCTATGGGGCGCAACGCTCCCAGATGGCCGAGCTCATCACCGCCGAAATCGGTGCCCCCACCACCTTCGCCCAGCGAGCCCAGGTCGGGCTGCCGGCCATGATAATGTCCGCGTTCTGCGACCTTGCCGAACGCTTCCCGTGGCGGGAGACGCGCCCGGGCTTCTACGGAGCCGACCTCGACATCCGGCGCGAACCCGTCGGCGTGGTCGCGGCGATCGTCCCGTGGAACATGCCGCAGTTCCTCATCGTCACCAAGCTGATCCCGGCGCTGCTGGCGGGGTGCTGTGTGGTGGTCAAGCCGGCGCCGGAGTCGCCGCTGGACGCGCTGCTGCTCGCCTCGATACTCGAAGCGGCCGAGCTGCCGGGCGGTGTGGTGAGCGTGCTGCCCGGCGACGCGAGGGTCGGCGAGCGGCTCATCCGGCACCCCGGCGTGGACAAGGTGTCGTTCACCGGCTCCACCACCGCCGGCAAGGCGGTCGCCGCCGCCTGCGCGGCGGACCTCAAGCGGGTCAGCCTGGAGCTCGGCGGCAAGTCCGCGGCGATCGTGCTGGACGACGCCGATCCGGCCGCGGTCGCCTCCGCCATCCGGTCGGCGAGCCTGTCCAATTGCGGCCAGATCTGCAACGCTCTAACGCGAATCCTGTTGCCCGCCAACCGAAGCGATGAGTTCGTCGGTGCGCTGGCGGCCGAGATGGAATCCCTCCACATCGGCGATCCGGCCGATGCGGCGACGCAGCTCGGACCGCTGGTCGCGAAGCGCCAGCAGGAGCGCGTCCGCAACTACATCACCGAAGGCCAGCGGGAGGGCGCCCGACTCGTCACCGGTGGCGCCGAGCTGCCCGACGGCGTCGACGGCGGCTGGTACGTCAAGCCCACGCTGTTCGCCGGGGCCGACAACGCCATGCGCATCGCCCGCGAGGAGATCTTCGGCCCGGTGCTGACCACCATCGCCTACCGCGACGAGGACGAGGCCATCGCGATCGCCAACGATTCCGACTACGGGCTCGCCGGATCGGTGTTCACCGCCGACCATGGCCGCGGAGTCGGCATCGCGGGCCGCGTGCGCACCGGAACCTTCGGCGTCAACCAGGGCTACACGATGGACCCGTTCGCGCCCTTCGGCGGTGTCAAGGGCAGCGGATACGGGCGCGAGCTCGGCGCCGAGGGGATCGACGGCTATACGGTCCTCAAGTCGATCTCCGTCGCGGCACCGCAGTAGCGGCGCACGCTTGGGTGTGAATGCTCGGCGCACTGTCACCAGCCACGGTCCGCGGACGTCACGCCGGGCCGCGACCGTCACCGGCCAGTTGCAGCAGCAGTCTCGTGCCGCCCAGCGGGCTGGAGTGTAGGGACGCCGTGCCGCCGTGCAATTCGGCCTGCTGGGCAACGAGCGCCAGCCCCAACCCCGACCCCGAGCGCGATGCGGTGGAGCCGCGAGAGAAGCGCTCGAAGACCGCCGTGCGTTCGGCTTCGGGGACCCCGGTGCCGTCGTCGTCGATCATGATTTCCACACCGTCGCCGGAACTGCCCACGGCGAGCCGGATTTCGGTGGCGCTGCCATGCTTGACCGCATTGGCGATGGCGTTGTCGATGACCAGCCGCAGCCCGGTGGGCAGCCCGACCATCAGCACCGTGGGCGACGGCACCAGCGACACCTCCACCCCGGGGTAGATGCGAAGCGCGTCGTGGGCGGCGCGGTCCAGCAGTTCGGTGACGTCGAACGGGACGAAATCGTCGACCGTGGTCAACTCGCCCTGCGCCAGCCGCTCCAGCGCCGTCAGCGTCGCCTCGATCCGGCTCTGCGTTCGAATGACGTCGCCGATGACCTCTTTGCGCTGCTCCGCGGGAATATCCAAGGTGGACAACACTTCCAGGTTGGTGCGCATGGCGGTCAGCGGGGTGCGCAATTCGTGCGAGGCGACCGCGGCGAAGTCGCGCGCCGACTCGAGGGCCGCCCTGGTGCGCTGTTGCTCGTTGCCGATGCGGGCCAGCATGCCCTCGACCGCCTCGGCGATCTCGACGGCCTCGCGCACGCCGCGGACTTGAACCTCATCGGGGCTGGACTGCGCGTTGATGGCGCGGGCCTGTTGGGCCAGCAGCAGAAACGGGTTGACCATGATCAACGAGATGAACCAGCCGACGATGACGGTGCCCCCGATGACGCTGCCGCAGATCAGCAGCACACGCAGGTGGAGCTGGTTGATTCGGTGTTGCGCTTCGGCCAACGGCGCCGCGAGCGCGATCGAGGCGGGGCCCGCGGTGAAGGTGCGGACTCGGTATTGCACGCCGTCGATGGTCGTGTTGGCGTACCCGTTCGGAAGTTTGGGCAGGACGATGTCGCCCGGAACCGACACCGTCACGTCGCCGATGCGGGCGGTGCGCACCAAATTGCCGTCCGGCATGGGCCGGTCGGGGTTGGTGAGCTGCGCGCTGTTGATCAGTGTGTTGATGTCACCCAGGCTGCTCACCGAATCCAGTCGGCGGTCGAGCTGGCTGTACTGGTCGTTGGTGACGCCGATCCAGACCCAGGCCCCCAGCAGGACCACGAGGGTTATCACCGACAGCGCGGCGACGATGACGATGGTGCGCAGCGACAGCACCCGCATCGGCAGTTGGAGGTGGAAAACCGAATTATCGGGCGCCACTGTTCATCCCGTTCCTGGGTGACATCTCGCCTTCCGCTTTCGCCCCCGGCTCGGCCATCGGATCAGGATATAGGCGCGGCGGTCACCCGCCCTGTCGGCGCTTCGACGGACGTGCCAGTCCTGTGAACTGCACGACACTCACCTTGTTTTCCGATTAGGTGAGTGAGTACTCTCTCACCATGCAGCCCTCCGGACGTGATCGGCTCCTGGCGGCGGCGCTGAAGCTGTTCGCCGACAAGGGGTACGCGGCGACGTCGGTGGCGGACATCCAGCGGGCGTCCGGGCTGGCGCCGGGTTCCGGCGCGCTCTACAAGCACTTCGGGTCCAAGCGCGAGCTGTTGGAGTCCGCCGTCGCGCATCGCACCGACAGCATCGTGGCCGCCCGCGAGCAGTACGACGCCGGGACGCCGGGCAGCGTCGAGCAGGCGGTGCGCACCGCCGGCCAGCTGATCTGGAACAACCTGACCCAGAGCGAGGATCTGCTCAAGGTCATGCTGCGCGAACCTGACGAGCTCGGCGACCTCGACGAGAAGACCTGGCAGGTCATCACCGACAACGCCTATCAGCGGTTCGCCGACGAACTGGCCGCGTCCAACCGCTCCGGTCGCACCGACATCCCCGATCCCGAGGCCGCCGCGGCGGTCGCGATCGGCTCGCTGTCGTACGCAGCGACGCTGCAGGCCCTGACGGGGCGCTTGCCCGGCAACATCGACGAGCACCGTTACTTCGAGGCGTGGGTCCAGCAGACGCTCGGCGCCCTCGCGCGCCACACCATAGCCCGAAACCGTTGATCCCCAACATATTTCAGGAGAATACCCGTGTCGTTTTCACTGCAGCTCAGCGATGACGTGATCGAGGTGCGCGATTGGGTGCACAAGTTCGCCGCCGAGGTGATCCGTCCCGCCGCGTCGGAATGGGATGAGCGTGAGGAAACTCCGTGGCCCGTGATCCAGGAGGCCGCGAAGGTGGGACTGTACTCACCCGATTTCTTCGCGCAGCAGGCGGCCGAACCGACCGGTCTTGGCTTTCTCACCACCTTCGAGGAGATGTTTTGGGGCGACGCCGGCATCGCGCTGTCTATCCTGGGCACCGGGCTGGCCGCAGCGGCGTTGGCGGGCAACGGAACTCCCGAACAATTGGGTCGCTGGCTTCCCGAGATGTTCGGTACGCCCGAGGAACCCAAGCTCGGCGCGTTCTGTTCGTCCGAGCCCGACGCGGGCTCCGACGTCGGCGCCATTCGCACCCGCGCACGCTATGACGAGGCCGCCCGCGAATGGGTCCTCAACGGGACCAAGACCTGGGCGACCAACGGCGGTATCGCCAATGTGCACATCGTCGTGGCATCGGTCTATCCCGAACTCGGCACGCGCGGGCAGGCCACGTTCGTGATCCCGCCGAACACCAACGGGCTCGAGCAAGGCCAGAAATTCAAGAAGCACGGGATCCGCGCGTCGCACACCGCCGAGGTGGTGCTGGACAACGTACGGCTGCCCGAGGACGCGATTCTCGGGGGGCGGGAGAAGTTCGAGGAACGCATCGCGCGGGTCAAGTCCGGTGCTTCGTCGCGCGGACAGGCCGCGATGAAGACCTTCGAGCGCACCAGGCCCACAGTCGGCGCGATGGCCGTCGGGGTGGCACGCGCCGCCTACGAGTACGCGCTTGAATACGCCTGCCAGCGCGAACAATTCGGTCGCAAGATCGGTGAATTCCAGGCGATCGCATTCAAGCTGGCCGATATGAAGAGCCGCATCGACGCGGCCCGCATGCTGGTGTGGCGCGCCGGATGGATGGCGCGCAACAACCAGAGCTTCGACTCGGCGGAAGGCTCGATGGCCAAGCTGGTGGCCAGCGAGACCGCCGTGTACGTCACCGACGAGGCCATCCAGATCCTGGGCGGAAACGGGTACACCCGCGACTACCCGGTGGAGCGGATGCACCGCGACGCAAAGATCTTCACCATCTTCGAGGGCACGAGCGAGATTCAGCGCCTGGTGATCTCGCGGGCGATCACCGGCCTGCAGATCCGCTAGCCGCGCGGCGTCAGCCGCGGCGCAACGCGCCGATCGCCTCGTCGAGGGCCGCCTCTAGGTAGGACAGGTCACCGGTCGCGAGCATGATGCCGACGCCGCCCTGGATGCCGGCCAGCAGGGCGGCGGCCGCGCGCTCGGCGTCGACCCGGCCCGCGACCTTGCCCTGTTCCTGCATCTCGCGAATGCCGGTGGCGATGGCGCCGTGCCACTTGGCCATCAGCTCGGCCGTCACGGCCTGGGCGCCGGGAGTCGTGCGGCCGATCTCCGACATCAGCACCGCGATGGGGCAGTTCTGACCCTGGCGGCGATAGCGGCCCACCACGGCGTCGCGCCACCGCTGCCAGGCCGCCCACGAGGTGAGCGCCGACAGGTGCGGCTGCTGGTCGTCGAGCACCATCTGCGACTCGTATTTGGCCACCGCCAGCAGCAGCTGCTCCTTGCCGCCCGGGAAGTAGTGGAAAAGCTGACTCTTCGACGTGCGCGTGCGGGACATGATGTCGTCGAGCGTGGTCTGTGCGACACCGTGCACGCGGATCTCGGTGGCCGCGCCCTCGATGATGCGCCGCCGCGTCGCCCGCCCCTTCGCGGTCCACTTCTGGACTTGCGGGTCCATTTTTATCGGCGGAGCATGTGGACTCATGAGTCCAAACGATACGCGGCTGACGGGCCGCACAGCACTGGTCACCGGTTCTACCGCGGGCCTTGGCGCCGCCATCGCGAAGGCCTTGGCGGCGAGCGGGGCCTTCGTCGTCGTCAGCGGTCGCGACAAGTCGCGCGGGGACGCCATCGTGGCCGACATCCGCTCGGCCGGGGGCTATGCCGCGTTCGTGGCCGCCGACCTGGGCGCCGGGGACGAGGAGGTTCGTCACCTGGCCGCCGTCGCAACCGAGCTCGCCGGCGGGCGCCTCGACATCCTGGTGAACAACGCGGCCGCTTTGCAGATGCCGACGCCTACCGCCGAGATCTCCGAGCGGTCGCTGCGAGAGGCGTTCACCGTCAACGTCTTCGCGCCCTTCCTGCTGACCGGGGCGGTCGCACCGCAGATGGCCCGCGACGGCAGGGGCGCCGTCGTCAACATCGGCTCGATCACCGGGCTTCGGGGGTCCGACGGCTCGGCGGTCTACAGCGCCAGCAAGGCGGCCGTCCACTCGTTCACGAAGTCCTGGGCCGACGAGTACGGGCCCGCCGGCGTCCGCGTGAACGCCGTCGCGCCGGGGCCGATCGCCACGGAGCGGCAGGACGAGTTCGCCGATCACCTCACGCCGGTGCTGGCCCGGCTTCCGTCCCGGCGGATGAGCACACCCGAGGAGGTGGCCGCCTCGGTGGTGTTCCTGGCCAGTGACGACGCCGCGAACATCCACGGGGCCGTGTTGAGCGTGGACGGCGGCTGGGCGGCCGTCTAGCGGACGAGACATGATGGCGGCATGACCACCGACATTCGTGTTCTCGACAACGAGGAGGAGCTCGTCGCCGCGGCCAACGTGTTTCGTGCCGCCATGATCGGGTTCCCGCCGCTGTCGAACCTGGAGCCCGGCCAGATCGGCAGGCTGCTCGAACCGGGCCGCACGATCGGGGCGTTCGTCGACGGCCACCTCGTGGGCACCGCCGACGCCGTGACCAGCCGGCTGTCGCTGCCCGGCGGCGCGACCGTCGGCCATGCGGCCGTGACACACATCGGGGTCCTGCCGTCGTACACCCGCAAGGGCATCGCCACCGACCTGATACATCACCAGCTGCGCGACATCTCGGCGCGCGGCGAGGTGGTCGCGACGTTGCGCGCCTCGGAGGCGCCCATCTACGAGCGGTACGGCTACGGCGTGGCGAGTTCATCGCAGACCGTGGAGGTCCGGACGGCACGGGCGGCGCTACGCCCCGGCGTCGGCGCCGGCGGCCCGGTGCGGCTGCTGGACGGGGGCGAAAAGTGGGAAGCGCTGCCCCGGATCTACGCCGAGAATCGCCCGTCCCGCCCCGGCACCATCGACCGCCCCGAGGTGTGGTGGGAGGCCGTGCGCAAGCGCAGCGGATCCTCCTCGGCCCCTTCGTATGTTGCGGTACACGGCAAGCCCGGAGCCGAGTCCGGGTTCGTCCGTTACCGCCCCGTGGACACCGAGGCGTGGTTCGTCAGCGACCAGCGCACCATCGCCGTCGAGGATTTCTTCGCCCCCACCACGGACGCCTACCTGGGGCTGCTGCGTTTTCTGCTCGGGCTCGACCTCATTGACCGCGTGGTGTTCTGGATGCTGCCGATCGACGATCCGCTGCCCTGGCTGCTCGTCGATCGGCGCGCGGCGCGCGTGACCGCGGTGCACGACGAAACCTGGCTGCGGGTCGTCGACGTGCGAAAGGCGCTGGCGGCGCGGGGTTATGCCGGCGATGGCGCGGTGACGATCTCCGTCGATGACCCGCTGGTGCCGGGCAATTCGGGCAACTTCACCATCAGCAGCGACGGTGCGGAGCCCACGGACCGGCCCGCTGCGCTGCACATCGGCGTCGAGGGCCTGGGTGCCGTGCTGCTCGGCGGTACGACATGGCGTGGCCTCGCCGTCGCCGGGCTGGCCGGGGCCGACGACCCGGCAGCGCTTGCCTCGGTCGATCGCCTCTTTGCGGTGCCCGAGGCGCCGCACGCGGGGTTCTTCTTCTGATGATCGCGATCGTCGGGGCGGGGATATGCGGCCTCGCGGCCGCCTACGAGTTGTCGCGTCGCGGAGAGCGTCCGATGGTGCTCGAGCGCGGCCGGCCGTTCGCCGAGCAATCCGCCGGCCTGGCCCGCATTTTCCGCGTCGCGCACCGGCGCCCCGCGCTATGCCGGCTGGCGATGCGTGCCCGCGATGGCTGGCGGCGCTGGGAGGCCGAACTCGGCGCCGGGCGCCTGCTGGGTTCGGAGGGCTTCGTCGCCGCCGGCGCCACCGAAAACACCGCCGCGGCAATGGCCGCCGCCGGCGCCGACTTCTCCTGGCTGGACCGGTCGGGGATCACGGCGCGCATCCCCTTCGTCGCCGCGCCCTGGGAAGCCGGGGTGTTCGATCCGCTCGGCGGCAGCCTGCGCATCCGCCGCGCGCTGGTCGCCTTGGCCCGGCACGCCGACATCGTTCGGGCGGCGGTCGTTTCGGTCGCCGACGACGGCGCGGTCACACTCGCCGACGGCAGCGTCGTACGCGCGGCGCGGGTGCTCATCTGCGCGGGTGTTCAGACGCCGACGCTCTTCGGCCCGCTCGGCGTCGAGTTCGGCCCGCACACCCGCTTCACCTACGAGGGTCCCGCCAAGAACACAGCAGCCGGCGCCGCGTGCCTTTCCGCGCCCGAGGGCTACGGGTTGCCCCTCGGCAGCACCGGCCGCTGGGCGTTCGGCCAGGAGGTGCCGGACCCCGCGACCGTGCGCGCGCTGTTCCCGTCGCTGAGGCCCGTGGACCGGGTCGACTGCTTCACGGCGCGCGCCCCATGGCTGGACTCCGGCGGCGACGGCTGGACGGTGGCCCGGCGCGGCCGCGTCGTCGCATTCGTCGGCAGCAACCTGATGAAGTTCGGGCCCCTGCTGGGCCAGCTGCTGGCCGCTGCCGTGCTCAGCGACGAGCTGCCGGGCGAGCTGACGACGGTCTAGTGGGAACGCGGGCACCCCGCGAAACCAATTGCGTGGCAACGGAGTCAGTTATTTGTCCGAGCGCAGTTGCGGCTGCGGCAGCTTCTCACACAACTCGGCGAGGGTGGTGCGCAGCTCGGCCAGCCGCTCGGCGCCGATGACGGCCTCCACCTGCGCATCCAGCCAGGAGCTAACCGCCAGGGCGTCGGCCAGCAGATCCAACCCCGCTTGCGTGTAGCGCACGATCTTGGCCCTGCCGTCGTGCGGGTCGGCAACGCGCTCGACGAAGCCCAGGTCTTCGAGCTCCGACACCACCTGGCCGACGGCGTTGAGCGACACATCCTGGGCCCGCGCGATGTCGCTGATCCGGCTGCCCTCCCAGGCCAGGAACACCATCAGCCGGGCGTGTGCGGGCCGCAGCCTGTTGTAGCCCAGCGCCTGACCGCGGGCCAGGCTCGCGCGCGTCATCCACTCACCGAAGTCGATCGCGTGGCGCTGCAGCGAGTTCGATTGGAACTGATGCAGCCGGCGCTCGCTGGGCCGCGATCGCCTCCGAGCCGCACTCAACGTAAATCACACCTCCGAAACGCGGCCTGGCCTGATTGGCGACGTTACCGTGCCCCGGAGGCTACCTCAGCCCGCCCATTGCCGGCACAAACCCCTTACTTAGTGAAGGCTGCTTCACTACACTGTCGACCATCGTCTTTTTCGTCCACGCAAGATATCGAAGCCCCGCGGGTGACCGCGCCGTGAAGGGACGCCACGAACGATGATCGATGAAAAGACCCACTATGGCGCCGAATACGCGTTCGTACGGGGACCGGACCCGGCCTGCTCGAACTTTGCCCGGCTGGATGACGTGCAGCGGCAACACCGGCCTTTCCTGCACGCCGAGGAGGCCGACGGTTACTGGGTGTTCACCGACCATGATGTGATCCGCGAGGGCCTGCAGCATCCCGAACTCTTCTCGAACCGCGTCATGGTGCCGATCGAGCCGGACCCGCAGTACAAGTGGATCCCGATCATGCTCGACCCGCCCGAGCACACGAAATGGCGGCACGTGCTGGGCCTGTACTTCTCGCCGGGTCGGACCAAGGCGCTGGAAGACGAGCAGCGAGCCTTCGCCATCGAGCTCATCGAGAAGGTCCGCGACCGCGGGTCCTGCGACTTCTACCGCGACTTCGCGGCCGTCTTCCCGACGACGATCTTTCTGCAGATCATGGGCCTGCCGATCGAAAAGCTGCCCGATTTCATGGTGTGGGAGGACAAGATCCTGCACGCCACACCGGAAAACGACCCGGACCATTCGCGGGGGGTCGAAGCCATGATGGAGGTCGTCGGGTACTTCGGCGAATTGATCGCCGCCAAGCGGGCCGACCCGCGATTGCGGGCCGACGACATCGTCAGCAACGCCCTCGACTGGCGCATCGACGGGGAAGCGCCGTCGGACGCCGATCTCCTGTCGTGCATGCTGTTGCTCTTCATGGCGGGGCTGGACACCGTTGCGTCGCAGCTGTGTTACTCGTTTTATCACCTGGCCACGCACCCGGGTGACCGCCAGAAGTTGGTCGCCGACCCGTCACGAGTACCACAGGCGGTGGAGGAACTGGTTCGGGCCTACCCCATCGTGCAGACCGCCCGGATCGCGACCCGGGACATCGACTTCCACGGCTGTCCGATCAAACGGGGCGACATGGTGGCTTTCCCGCTCGCCATGGCCAATCGGGATCCCCACGAGCACAGTCGCGGCGGCACCGTCGACCTCGACGCCCCGTCGCCGCGGCATATCGGTTTCGGTGCCGGCCCGCATCGCTGCCTCGGCTCGCACCTGGCGCGCCAGGAGATGACGGTTGCGTTGCAGGAGTGGCACCGGTTGATCCCCGACTACGAAATCTCGGACGAGTCGGCGGTTTCCGAACACACCGGCGGGGTGTTCGGCATCGATCGGCTGCCGCTGAGGTGGGACCCGTAGCGGCGATCCAAGCCGCGCCGAAACGCCGTCCGGGGTTGACACCACCCTGCGAAACTGGTGAAGATACCTTCAGTATTAGCCCCCCGACTCGAGGCGGCCCGATGATCCTTGCCGGCGAGTTCCCAGTGCCCCCGGCCACCCTGCATCCCGGCGGCGTGTGGTTCTTCAACTGGATCGTTCCCATCATCGGAAGCGTCTTCATCGTTCTCGTCATCGCCGACGTGATGCGCCGTCGGCGGCTCACCTGGGGGTTTCTGTTCCTGTTCAACAGCATGGCGATCTACTGGATGGAAAGTCTGGGCGACTGGGGCCAAATGCTTTATTACAGCCCGGCCTTCGCCCGTCACCACCTGTTGGAGTGGCTGCCCCTGAAGACGCCCCACGACCCACTGTTCATGCCGTTCGCCTATGCGGTGTATTGGGGCGTGCACGCGCTGCTGATCCTTTGGCTGAGCCAGTGGCTGAGCACCAAGACCGGCTGGAGCATGCTGAAATCCGTTCTGGTGCTGGCCGTCCCGGTCAACTACGCGTGGGACTTCACGGTCGAGGGCTCGGCCACCGCACTCGGCTGGTGGACCTACGATCCCGGCATCGGTTTGGTCCTGCAATGGGGCAGCGGCGGTCGCATCACGCTGTTGTGGACGATCGGGCTGATGTGTCTTTGGCCCAACCTGATCGCCTACTGGGCCGGCAAGCCACCCATCCGCGGGCTCAACCACCTCGAGCGGTTCTGCCGGCTGGACCGGTTCACCGTGCCGAAGCGGGCGGACAGCCCGCGGCCATCCGCCACGGGCGCAGGCGCCACGGCGGTCGCGCTCGCGCCTACGGCGTCGCGGCTGACCAAACAGCAGGAGTTCGACGGTTACCTGAACTACGAGGTGACGATCCCGCGCTGGCGATTCGAGGTGCTGCGGCTTGCGGCCTGGTTCGTCGGATTCCAGGTCAGCTTCTTCGTCTACCTGACGCCGCTGTTGATCATGCGCGGACTGACCGGCGCCGAAAGCCCGTACGTCCCATAGCCGCTGGTGTCGGGGCGAGTTGACGTGTTGACAGCACAACTACATTTTAGTGAAGATAGCTTCACCGTTTCGCTGCCCGAAGGGAGCGGCCCATGTTGCTAGCGGCACAAGGCCCGGTGCCACCGGCCACGCTGCATCCTGGCGGAATATGGTTCTTCAACTGGGTCATCCCGATCGTCGGCGGCTTGGTCATCGTTCTTGCGATAGCCGATGTCGTCCGGCGCCGCCGTTTCACGTGGGGATTCCTGTTCCTGGTCAGCAGCATGAGCATCTACTGGGGCGAGACCATGGGCGACTGGGGTCAGATGCTCTACTACAGCCCCGCCTTCGCCCGCCACCACATGCTGGAGTGGCTGCCGCTCAAGACGCCGAACGATCCGCTGTTCATGCCGTTCGCGTACGCGATCTACTGGAGCGTCCACGCCGTGCTCGTGCTGTGGCTGAGCCAATGGATCGGCAAGCGCCTGGGATGGAGCCTGCTCAAGGCGATGCTGGTGCTGGCCGTCCCGGTGAACTACGTGTGGGACTTCACCGTAGAAGGCACCGCCAGCGCGCTGGGCTGGTGGACGTACGACCCGGGAATCGGTCCGGTGCTTCAGTGGGGCAGCGGCGGGCGGATCACCCTGCTGTGGACCATCGGGATCATGTGCGTGTGGCCCAACCTGATCGCCTACTGGGCGGGCAAGCCGCCTATCAGGGGGCTCAACCACCTCGAGCGATTCCTCCGCCTGGACCGGTTCACGTCACCCAAACCCGTCGCCGGTGAGCCGGAGGTGTCCCCCGCGCGGCCGGGCACCACCGCCACCGCCGTCGCGGTCGCCGAGGCGCCGGCGCGACGCACCAAACAGCAGGAGTTCGACGACTACCTCAACTACCGCGTCACCATCCCCCGTTGGCGTTTCGAATTGATGCGCCTGGGGGCCTGGGTGTTGTGTTTCCAGGTCAGTTCCATTGCCCTGATGGGCATCCCGCTGCTGCTCGTGCGGACCCTCACGGGCGCCGAAAGCCCTTACATTCCATGAAGCGAAGGGACACCGAACCTCGTGGCTGACACCTCAGATCACTCGCGTCGACACCCCCACGAGCTGCCGCCGGAATACTTCCTGCCGCCGGCCACCAACGCGGCGCTGTGGGCCGAAACCGTCAAGCTGGTCGCCGGCTCGTTCGCCTTCATCCTGGTGCTGGCGATCGTCGTGGTGCTCACCCAGGGCATCGTCATCAAGGTCTAGCCGCGCGGCGCCGCAGCCGCAGGCGCCTAACGTGATCTCTTGCGCCGCATGACCATTCGCGAGAGTCGCCCCACGGCGCCGGTGGTCCTCAGCCGTGCGGAGCCTCGGAGATCTTGGTGTCCGGCTTGCCCACCGTCTGGCAATACGTCATCGCCGACAACCGGGTCGCCGTGATCTCCACGTTGGTCGGATCAGACCCGCTCTTGTCCTTGAGCATCTTGCTGACCTCTTCGTTCTGCTTCTTCTCGTCCTGGGTGGTGAAGTCCTTGCACTTGGTGTCGCCGCCGGTGTTGACGATCTGCGAGGCCGAACACGCGCCGGACAGCAACGCGGCGGCCGCGATCGTGGCCGCAGCAATTCGCTTCATCATTTGCCCTCCTGGGTCGAAGTCGTGATATCTGTTCACCAAACGACCGTATTTCAAACCCCATGCGATTTCGCGCCGGCAAATGGCGTATTTACAACGCCACCGCGGCTATAGGAGGCCGCGCAACGTCTCGATCAGCTTGATCCGCTCGGCGGCGGTGCCCGCGATGGGCGCCACGTTCAGGGTGGTCACCCCCGCCTCACGGAAGGCCGCCAGGCGTTCCTTGACGAACTGGGGGCTGCCGATCAAGTTCACGTCGCGCACGAGTTCGTCGGGCACGACCTTGGCGGCGCCGTCCTTGTCGCCGGCGAGGTAGAGCTCTTGGATCCGGTCGGCCTGGGGGCCGTACCCGTATTTGGTGGCCAGCGTGTGGTAGAAGTTTTTGCCCTTGGCGCCCATTCCGCCGATGTAGAGCGCCAGGTGCGGTTTGACGAATTCCCGTAGCGACTCGACATTTTCGCCGATGGCGAGGACCGGGCCGGCGAATATCTCCAGCTTCCCCAGCCGGGGATCCCGGTTGGCCTGACCCGCGGCCAGCGCGTCTCCCCACACGTCGCGCGCCTTCTCCGGCAGATAGAAGATCGGCTGCCAGCCCTCGGCGACCTCGGCCGCCAGCTCGACATTCTTGGGGCCCAGCGCGGCCACCAGGATCGGGATACGTTCCCGCACAGGGCGATTGATGAGCTTGAGTGGTTTCCCGAGTCCGGTCCCCTGTCCGGCGGGGAGCGGAATCGTGTAGTGCTTGCCTTGGTGTTGCAGCGTTTCGCGGCGCCACACCCGACGGCAGATGTCGATCACTTCGCGGGTGCGTGCGATCGGCGCGTCATAAGGGACCCCGTGGAAACCCTCGATGACCTGGGGGCCAGACGCGCCGAGGCCCAGCGTGAACCGGCCGTCGGAGACGTAGTCGAGACCGGCGGCCGTCATCGCGGTCAGGGTCGGCGTGCGCGTGTACAGCTGCAGGATGCCCGAGGCCAAATGAACCCGTTGCGTGCTGGCGGCCAGGTAGCCCAGCGCGCTCACCGCGTCGAACGAATACGCCTCGGGGACAAAGACGATGTCCAACCCGGCGCGTTCCAGGTCGGCCACTTCGGCGGCGACCTCCTTGAACCCGCCCGCGTAATTGATTCCCAACCCGATCCGCATGCCCAGATCCCCCTACGCGCCGGCGAACTGCTCGGCCAGCTCGAGGGCCTCGTGCCGGATCCGGTCGAACTGGGCGCCCATCGCCTCGGCCAGGGCCTGCGCGCCGGAAAGCGGCCGGACCATCACCATGAAGTCGTCGATCAGGCCGGCATCGTCGAAGTGCAGGAAGTCGCAGCCCATGACGGTCACACCGGGCACCCCGGCCAACCCCGCTTCGAACACGAGCGCGTGGTCGCGCCCACCCGGGTCGGCGATCTCGCGGACATACCGAAAGTCCTCGAACACCCGCATCACACCCCGCAGGATCGCGGCGGTGATCGGCTTACCCACGTAGGGCTTGAACGCCACCGGGCTGGTGAACACCACGGTGTCGGCCAGCATCGCCTGGATCGCCGCCTCGTCCCGGGCCTCGACCGCCGCGCGGAACGGATGCTTGGTACTCAGGAGACACCTCCGCGTTAGTCAACTTGTTGACGTGTCGCTGCGTGATGCGGTGTTGGCCGCGCTCCTCGAGGGCGAGGCCTCCGGATACGACCTTGCCAAGGGCTTCGACTCGTCGGTGGCCAATTTCTGGATGGCCACCCCGCAACAGCTCTATCGCGAGCTTGACCGTCTCGCCGGCGAAGGCCTCATCCGGGCCCGCGTCGTGCACCAGGAACGCCGTCCCAACAAGCGCATGTTCTCGCTGACCCAGGCGGGGCACGAAGCGATCCGGCGGTTCACGTCCACCGCGCCGAAGCCGTCGGTGATCCGCGACGACCTTGCGGTCAAGGTGTTGGCCGCCGACGCGGGTGACGCCCGGGCCGTCCGTGACTTCATGGTCGAACGCCTGCGATGGGCGAAAACCAAGCTGCAGCGCTATCAGCGGATGCAAGCTCGCATGCTCGGCGGCCGCGGCGAGGAGGAATACCTTGCCGGGACCGAACGCGTGGGCCCCTACCTGACGTTGCTGCGCGGAATATCGTTCGAAGAAGAAAACATTCGGTGGGCCGAGCGCGCGCTGACCATCCTCGAACAACGCCTCGCGGACCGGCCCTGAACGCGCGGCTCGACGGCGCCGCGCTGCCATGAGTTGCTGGGGACACCAAATGAACCGCCCAACAATGTGATTGGTCGTCCGGCGGTGGTCCTCAACGGGCCCGCGGGCCATCGGCTACCGTCGGTTCAGTGTCAGAGGCTTCCGGTAGCGACCGAATCGACGATGTCACCCCCGGCGACCTGATCGTCGTCCACCGAGGCCGCGGCGAACGGACCTACAAGGTGATGTTCAAGGACCTCAGCGACGACCGCTGGCTCGTCACGCTCGACGGCGCGGAGGGGGAAGCCTTCCAGCTCGACCTCGCGCCCGGCACCACGGTCAAGCGGTCCCTCGCCGCGAAATGGGAATCCGCGCAAAGCCCGACGCCGAACCCCGAAGGTCGAGACGCCGTCGGGCCTTGACTGGTTCGGCCCGCATGGACACGATTGCCGCAGGGCGTGGCCGGCGCTGGTGGGAGGTGGAATGGCCGACATCACCATCCTGATCCGTGCTGACCACGATTGGTTTCGCGAACAGTTCGCCAGGCTGGACTCGCTGCGGCCGCAGGCGGCCAACGACTCCGCGCTCGAGCGGGTGTGGCGCCCGCTCGCCGACAAGCTCGACGTACACGCCTACATCGAGGAGAAGATCTTCTACCCGCAGTTGCTCAAGCGCGGCACCGACGATCCGGAGGGCGAAACACTCGATGCCATCGGCGATCACAACGACATCCGCGACGGGGTGCGCGACGCCAACGCGGCGCGGGCCGGCACCGACGAGTGGTGGGCGGCCGTCGACCGAACCCGGGCGGCGAACGACGAGCACATGAGCGAGGAGGAACGGGACGGGCTGCCCGACTTTCGCCGCAGCGCCCCGATCGGCCTTCGCGAAGCCCTCGGGCGGCAATACAGCGAATTCATGGCCGAGCATCCCACCACCGAGGGATTGCCGATCGTCGACCGCGACCCCGAGGGTTACGTCGAGAGCGTCGAGGACGCCTCGCCATCCGGGCGCACGGACTTCTCGCTTCGCATCGGCAGCCTGAAGGGCCAGTGAGAGCCATGGCGTCCACCGACAGCGACGTCCTGGCGATCACCCAGCTGGTCAATCTCTACGGACTGGCCGTGGACAGCCGGCGCTGGCAGTTGTTCGACATCGTTTTCGCCGCCGATGTCGTGGCGGACTACGGCGCGTCATCGCGGTGGACCGATCTCGAGCGGTTCAAGGCCGACTTCGCGGCGTATCACGATCCGTTCGACTCCACCCAGCACACCATGTCCACGCACGTGGTCCACGTCGACGGGGACCGCGCGCACAGCTTTTGCAACGGCGCCTGGCGCCTGGTGCGAAATGCCGCCGACGGCGGTGCGCTGTGGGACGGCACCGGCTGGTACGACGACGCCTGGCTACGCACGCCCGGCGGCTGGCGAATCACGCGCCGAACGTGCCGCATCGCGTGGTGGACCGGTAACCCGGCCGTCAACGAAACCATCCCCGGGGTGAGGTTCGATCTGACCACCTCGGTGCTGCGGCGCGAAGCCGACGCCGGGCGAATCGGTGTGCTCGGGCCCACCCGAGCCGGTTGAGGCCGCTTGGCCGACGGGTGGTTAACTGCGACCGTGACCAGGGAACCGGAGTTGGCGCGCCGCTTCTTCGATCGATACGAGCCCGTGCACGGCGTGACGTACTTCGCGCCGGAGTCGCGGGCGGCGTTGGACGCCCTGGGGTATCGGGGTTTTTGGATGGGCTACTTCGCCGCTCGATCGGCACCGCTGGGCACCGTGGCGCGGGAGGTCGTGGCCGCCGTCTTCTACAACTTCGCCCCCGAGCGCGTCGCCAAGGCCCTGCCCGCGGCGTGGGAGATCGCCGGCCCCGAGGCCGCGTTGCGCGCCCGGGAGGAGTCGGCGGTGGCGGCGCTGCGCCGGTACGGAATCACCGCGGATGACGACGTGACCACCGCGGCCGCGCTGGCGGGCAAGGCGGCGCGCGCGGCTCCGGCGGACGGAAGACCGCTGTTCGCTGCGAATCTGGCGTTGCCCTGGCCCGAAGATCCGCTGGCCACGCTGTGGCACGCGACCACGCTGCTGCGCGAGCATCGCGGCGACGCGCACGTGGCGGTGTTGGCGGCCGCCGGCATCTCGGGGCGGGAGTCCAACGTGCTACACGCCGCGGCGGGCCGAATCCCGCGCGACTACATCGCCCGCACCCGTGACTACGACGAGGCGGAGTGGCGGCGTCACCAACAGCGCCTGGCCGCGCGCGGCCTGCTCGACGATGACGGGTCCCTGACCGCGGCGGGCCGGGAGTTGAAGGACGACATCGAATCTCGCACCGACGCGCTTTCCCTCTCGGCGCTCGACGCGCTGTCCGACGACGAGGTGGAGACGCTGTTCCAGGCCCTCACCCCGATCACCCGGGCCGTGGTCGCGGGCGGCGATGTCCCCGCCTCCACCCCGATGAGCCTGCGCCGCGACGACCTGGGCGACGGCGGTGCACATCTGGGCAACGCCTAGTGTGTGGCGCCGACCGATTGTGCCACAACGGCATCCATCGGCGGTCCCGCCCCCTCGGTCATGTCGCGGTCGGCCACGGCGGTGGCCGTAGCGGTGCCGTTGCGGATCGTCCCGACGATGTCGACTCGGTCGTTGATCGCGAAATGCGCACTGGCGGTGGCGCGTTGGATGCCGTTGCGGGTGATGAAGGCGGTATTCGGCGTGACAAGATACGTCTGGGTGTATCCGTTGGCGCTGCGCGCGGTGACCGAGTCCGCCGACACCGCGACGATCTTCCCCTGCTGTCGCACCGGCTGGGAGGCCGGCGTTGGCTCCAAAGTCCCTGCCACCGTCCGCTTTTCGGGTGTGGAGTTGGTCAGCAGCGCGGCCAGGATCGCCGTGCACAGCAGCGCGGTGAAGGCGATGTCACACGCAGCCGCGGCGGCGGAGATGGTGCGTCGCGCGCTTCGACCGGTCGGAGACCGCCTTTGCCCCGACGGTTCGCTCATGCAGTGCTTGGCATCCACGGTCGGTCCTTCCGGCGGTTTTGCGCCGAGATCCGTCGACACCTACCGCATCCGGTCGTTGCTCGTGGTGTTACCCGCACAACCGGGGGCGTAAACAGCGTCCGGCGCGTGTCAGCTCTTGGCGAGCGTGAATTGCGCGACGTCGGTGTAACCCTCGCGGAACAGTTCGGCGCAGCCGGTCAGGTACTTCATGTACCGGTCGTAGACCTCCCGCGACTGAATCGCGATGGCCTCGTCCCGCCGCGACCGCAGGGCGGCCGCCCAGGTATCCAGGGTGCGGGCGTAGTGCAGGCGCAGCGGCTGGACGAGCCTGACTTCGAAGCCGGCGCGCTCGGCGTGCTCGACGACGGCCTTGGCGTTGGGCAGGTCCCCGCCCGGGAAGATCTCGTCCATGATGAATTTCATGAAGCGCAGCTTGGTCATGGTGATGGGCAGGCCGCGCTCGGCGAACTCCTCCTCGCTCGGCTTGATGATGCTGTGCAGCAGCATCACGCCGTCGACGGGGAGCGCCTGGTAGGCCATCTTGAAGAAGTCGGTGTAGCGGTCACGCCCGAAGTGCTCGAAGGCGCCGATCGACACGATGCGATCCACCTCGTCGCCGAACTGTTCCCAGCCCTGGAGCAGCACGCGCTTGCTCCGTCCGCTCGCATGCGTGTCGAGCCGCCGTTGCACGTGTGCCTGCTGATTGCGGCTCAGCGTCAGGCCCACGACGTTGACGTCGTAGCGCTCGAGCGCGCGAACGATCGTCGTGCCCCAGCCGCAGCCGATGTCGAGCAGTGTCATACCCGGCTTCAGAGCGAGCTTGCCCAGCGCGAGGTCGACCTTGGCCAACTGCGCCTCTTCGAGGGTCATGTCGTCGCGCTCGAAGTAGGCGCAGCTGTAGGTGCGCGTGGGATCCAGGAACAGCTCGAAGAACTCGTCTGACAGGTCGTAGTGCGCCTGTACGTCCTCGAAGTGCGGCTGCAAGCTGACGGCTTCGCTGTGATTTTCGGGCTTTCGAACAGGCAAGGCACAACCTTCGACGTGGGTTTGATTGAACGTTCAGCGAGTTCAGCGCCACTGCTCGAAGCCGCTCGACTGTCTGGCGGGCCAGTCTACCGGCCGGTCGGCCATGCCCCGAAATCGCGATTGCCGCATTCATTCAGGTGTGGGGGCCGCCCGCCGTGGCTAAAGGGAGATGGGGGCTGTTTCGAAGGGACGTCACACGGACGGAATGAGGTCGACACCATGGAACCGATATCGCCGACGGATGCGCTGTTCCTCATCGGCGAATCACGTGAGCATCCGATGCACGTGGGATCGCTACAGTTGTTCGAGCCGCCCGAGGATGCCGGGCCGCACTTCGTCCGGGACTCCTACCAGGCGATGCTGGAATGCACGGACGTTCAGCCGACGTTCCGCAAGCACCCGGCGTTCTTTGGGGGCCTCACCAACGTCGCGTGGTCGTTCGACAAGGACGTCGAGCTCGACTACCACCTTCGGCGCTCCGCCTTACCCGAGCCCGGACGCGTCCGAGACTTGCTGGAATTGGCTTCCCGGTTGCACGGCAGCCTGCTCGACCGGCACCGTCCGCTGTGGGAAGCGCACCTCGTCGAGGGCCTCGAGGACGGGCGCTATGCGGTCTACACGAAGTACCACCACTCCCTCATGGACGGTGTCTCGGCGCTACGGCTGATGCAACGCGCCTTAACCCCCGACCCAAGCGACGACGAGGTGCGGGTTCCGTGGAACCTGGCGCCCCGCAGCAACGGGAAGCGGCGCCCGCGGCCGTCGCTGCTCGACCGGGCCGGCCGCACCGCGTCGGCGTTCGCGCTGGCGCCGGGCACGCTCAGGCTCGCGCGGGCCGCGCTGCTCGAACAGCAGCTGACCCTCCCTTTCCGGGCGCCGCGCAGCATGTTCAACGTTCGGATCGGCGGTGCTCGACGGGTGGCCGCGCAGTCCTGGTCGCTGGAGCGCGTCAAGGCCGTCAAGTCCGCCGCCGGAGTCACGGTCAACGACGTCGTGCTGGCCATGTCCGCGGGGGCGCTTCGCGCCTATCTCCTCGATCAGAACGCCCTGCCGGACGCCCCGCTGACCGCGATGGTGCCGGTCAACCTCCGCAAGCAAGACGACGACCGCGGCGGCAACCTGGTCGGCACGTTCCTGTGCAACCTGGCGACCCACCTCGAGGACCCGGCGCAGCGGCTGGAGGTGATCAGCTCCTCGATCCGTGACACCAAGGGGGTGTTCCAGCAGTTGCCCCCGGTTCAGCAGCTGGCCCTGTCGGCGTTCAACATCGGCGGGCTGTTCTTCGGGCTCATCCCCGGCTATCTGTCGGCCGCCGCGCCGCCGTTCAACGTCGTCATTTCGAACGTCTCGACCGGCCCCGCCGAGCCGCTGTACTGGCGTGGCGCCCGCCTGGACGGGAACTATCCGCTGTCGATCCCGCTCGATGGTCAGGCGGTCAACATCACCGTCACCAACAACGCCGACAATCTCGACTTCGGCCTCGTCGGCTGCCGGCGCAGCGTCCCGCACCTGCAGCGGCTACTGGCCCACCTGGAGAACTCGTTGAAAGATTTGGAGCGCGCCTTCGGCGCGTGAAAATGCTTTCGCGCCTTAAACGTTGGCGCTTTCTATCGGCGCTGGCGTGGTGGTGTAATTCAGGCACACCGTGGTGCCGCCGGGGCGTGCCTTGATGGTGCAGTGATCGGCCAGCGCGTGCATCAACATGATGCCGCGCGACGCATCGGGATCGTTCGGCTTCTTCGGCTGGTGCCGGTGCCAGCTGCCGCGATCGCTGACGCACACGCTGATGGAGTGCTCGGTGGGATCGTGGTCGGCCTGAAGCTTCATGCTGCCGACCCTTTGCTGCGCGCGGTAGGCGTGCTCGACGCAATTCGCGAGCGCTTCGCTGGCGCCCAGCACGATGTCGTCGCAGACGTCTGCGGAGACTGCGGTCGAGTCCCGCAGCCAGCGGCGCAGCGCACGGCGCAGTTCCGCCGCGGTGACGGCGTCGGCCAGACCGGCGCGCGTGAATCGCGCCGGGGTCACGTGCGCGTCAGCGGCCATGGTGCAGACATACCCAGTTCCGGTCCAGGCGATGACCCCGTGCACGTCTCGCTTCGGTCACCGATCGGGAGTCGGTGGGAATCATCGCGACGAAAAAGGGGTGATTACCCGTTAATCGGCCGGCCACGCCCCGGGCGGTATGTGACTTCCGCCATACCCGGTCATTCCAGGACGAAGACCGGGATCTGCCGTTCCGTCTTCGCCTGGTATTCGGCGTACGGGGGGTACGCATCCACGGCGAGCCGCCACCACTGCTCTCGTTCGGCGCCCTCGACCTCGCGCGCGGTGAGGGCGACGACCTTGTCCCCGTCCTGCAGCGTCACCGCCGGGTTGGCCCGCAGGTTGAAGTACCACGACGGATGGTCGGGCGCGCCGCCCTTGGACGCCACCACCGCGTAGCGACCGTCCTTTTCGACGCGCATCAACGGGACATAGCGCCGCTTGCCGGACTTGGCCCCCGTCATCGTCACCAGGACTACGGGCCGGCCGAAGATTTCGACTCCGTCGGTGGTGCCCTGCTGCAGGATTCGTTCGGTCTGCTCGCGCACCCAGTCGGTGGGGCTCAACTCAACTTGGTCTGACATGGCTCGCACAACACCGAGACAAGGCCTGGCCATTCCCGCCGCCGTCTAGCGAGCCCCCGGCGAGAGGAGCGCCGGGCGGTGGCGGACCTGGTTTCCACCGGCGCGTTTGGCCTCGTACATGGCGGCGTCCGACGTGCTGATGAGATCGTCGATGAGTTGTGTGTCGTCCGTGGGCGGGGCGATGTCGAGGGCGACACCCGACGTTCCGATGCTGGCCGTGATCGGGAACGGAACGTCGGCGATGGCTCGGCGAAGCCGCTCGGCCATGCGCACGGGGTTGGGTGTGGTGTCGGTGTCGACGATCACGAACTCCTCGCCCCCGATGCGGCCGATCACGGCAGAGCCGGCGCAGCTCTGCCGCAGCGCCTCGCCGACCGCGACCAAAACCTGGTCGCCGACGGCATGCCCCTGGGTGTCGTTGATCTTCTTGAAGTCGTCCAGGTCGATGACCGCGATCACCAGGTACCTGCCCGGGGATCGGCGCCGCAGCGTGATCAGTTCGTGCACAGCGTCGTAGAAGGACCGCCGGTTGTGCAGGCCCGTGAGCGCGTCGCGATCGGAAGCCAGCAGATCGGTTCGCAGCGTGTGCACCAACGACCGGATCCCGAACGGCACGCCGATGTTCAGCGCGGTCACCGTGATCAGGCCGGCGCTCGTCAGGGCGATGTCGCCCGTGGCGGCGGTCAGCCGGTGCGCCAGAGTGGCCGCGCAGGCCGCGGCCACGACGAAGTTGGCGAACACGTAGTGGCCGGTGTGAAAGTAGGCGGTGAACCCGCCGAGAATGGCGAACGTCGTGCATCCCATCAAGCCCGCGTAGGGATTCGCCAGGCCCAAACATGTCACAGCGATTGCGGCCGTTGCGCCCAGCGAGAAACCGATCGACTGACGCCGGGTGGGCCAGCGCAGCAACCACCAGAACGCGCCGGCGAATCCCAGCGCCGCTATGCCGACGAAGGCCGCCCTGAGAGTCGGGTCGGCCGGTCCCGTGGGAGTGCGCAGCATCAGCAGAGGAAGCGCAGCCTGCGATGCGGTGAAGGCGAACGTTGCTCTCCGCCAAATGGTCTGCAGCCCACGGCCCTTCAAATAGGCACTGACACCTTCGTACTGATCGGGTCGGGTCACCGTCGATGACTCCGCGGTGGATTTGCCACGTGAAGAATTAAAGACCAACCGCGATAATGTGCAAACTCGACCAAGAGCTGCCCGGCGCTTGTCAGCTGCGGGGGCGCAGCACCGGCGTCACCAGCTCTTTGGTGGCCAGGTAGCTGTCGAGGTTGCGGATCGCGAGTAGCGCCATCGCCGTGCGGGTCCGACCGGTGGCGCTGCCGATGTGGGGGAACAGCACCACGTTGTCCAAGTTCAAAAGCTCGGCGGGCACATGGGGTTCGTCGGCGAAGACGTCCAGGCCCGCCCCGGCCAGCCCGCCGCCCACGAGCAACTCCACCAGCGCTTCCTGGTCGACCACGCTGCCGCGCGCGACGTTGATCAGGTAGCCCTCGGGGCCCAGCGCCTCGAGGACCGCGCGATCCACCAGTTTGCGGGCCCTGTGCTCGCCCGTCGTGGCGACGACCAGGGCGTCGACCGACCGGGCCAACTGCACCGGCGACTCCGCATACCGGTACCGCGACCCCTCGACCCGGTGGCGGTTGTGATACGCGATAGCACAGTCGAAGCCGAGCAGCCTGGTCGCGATGGCCGAGCCGATGCGGCCCAGGCCGAGGATCCCGACCTGCATGCCGCTGACGTCGGTGGCGTACGGGAACGGGCCGTCGCGCGCCCATCGCCCCGCCCGCACGTAGCGGTCGGCGGCGCCGAAACGGCGCGCTGTCATCAGGAGCAATCCCACTGCCGTATCGGCGACCGTGTCCGACAGCACGTCCGGTGTGTTGCTGACGCCGATGCCGCGGCGCTTCGCCGCATCCAGGTCGATCGCGTCCACGCCGGCCCCGTTGTTGACGATCGCCTCCAGGTTGGGCAGCGCCGCGATGGTGTCCGCGTCCACGCCGGGGTGGCCCGAGGTCACGACCACCCGGACGTCGCTGGCGTGCTCGGCCAGGAACGGGGTGCGCTGCGGGCCGTCGGGCAGGATGGGGATTTCATAACGCTTCGCCAGCTCGTCGGCAAAGGTTGGCTCGAACGCGCCGACGCGCAGTACCGCATTGGTCTTCCTCACCGTCACGCTTTTATCATCCGGCGTCTTGATCCGGCGACGGTGAACAACATGCGACCGCTCGGGCCGGCGGGTCAATCCGGCGGCGCGGGCGGAAACTCGGCGCGCTTGGCGACGGCATCGCGGTAGGCGTACACCCGGTTCGCGACGGTTCCCAGGACCGCGGTGGTGCGACCGGATTGCCCGTAAGCGGCTACGAACTCCCATCCGTCGGGGTCGCCCTCGACGATTTCGATCGCGTCGTAATCGGTTGGGAAACCCAGCATCTGAACCTTGACATCGTATTGGTCCGACCAGAAATAGGGCACGTCTTCGTAGGTTTCCGCCCCATCGGGGCCCGCCAACAGCGTTCGAGCGGCTGCCGCGCCCTGACGGCCCGCGTCGTCCCAGTGTTCGGTGCGCAGGTGGCGCTCATACAGCGGATGCCACCAGCGGGCGACGTCGCCGGCGGCGACGACGGGGGCGTCCGGGCTGCTGCCTTCGGCCGCGCCCGTGGCATCGCAGACCACCCCGTCGTCGACGCGCAGGCCCGAGCCGTCCAGCCAGTCGGTCGCCGGCCTGACGCCCAGCCCCACGACGACGAGGTCGGCCGGGATCTGCGATCCGTCGGTGAGCCGTACCGCCTCCACGCGCGCGTTGCCGACGAAAGCCTCGACGCCCACGCCCACTCGGAGGTCCACGCCGTGCCGGCGGTGCAGCTCGGCCCAGCGAGGCGCCAGCTCCTTGCCCAATGCGGCCAGCAGGGGGCTGGTGGCTTTCTCGATGAGCACCACATCCAGCCCCATCGACCGGCAACTCGCGGCCACCTCCGCACCGATGAATCCGCCCCCCACCACTACGACCCGCGGCCGTGAGCCAAGCCGGTCACGGATGGCCAGGCAGTCATCGACCGTCCGGAGCATCAGCACCCCGTCCGGGACGGGTCCGCCGGGCCACTCGCGTGGAGTAGCGCCGCTGGCGATCACCAATCCGTCGAATTGCATTGACACATCTCGGTTTTCGTCCCGCACCTGGACGGTGCGCGAGGGTAGGTCCAGCTTGGTCGCCGACGCCCCTCGCAGGACGCGCGCCTCCATCTCGAATTGCGGCGCCAAGTCGACGCCCGCCCGATGCACCTGGCCGGTCAAGAACTTCTTCGAAAGCGGCGGCCGGTGGTAGGGGGCGTGCCGCTCGGCGCCCACGATGGTCAGCGCGCCGTCGTAACCATCCTGGCGCAGGGTTTCGGCCGCACGGGTGCCCGCCACGCCGGCGCCCACGACGACCACCTGTCTCAGTTGACGACGCGACATCGGTCAGTCCTTCAGCGTGATCGCCTGGGTGGGGCACGACACTTCAGCGCCTACCAGCTTTTGCCGCAGCTCCTCGCGGGGTTGCTCCTGAAGAAGATGCAGCCCGTCCTCGCGCACGTCGAACACCTCGTGGCAGATGCTCATGCAAACACCGTTGCCATCGCAGGTATCAAGATCCACCGAAACCCTCATCGCACCTTCGCCTTTCCCGTCGCGTCGGCCCCCGTGATCCCCCGGGAACTGTCGGGTCCACCAGAGGGCTTTCCTTGCGCGCGCGCACGCTCGCGGGCGGCCTTCGCCACCGGCGAATACTCCAGGTAATCGACCGCCATCTGCGTGGACGCCTCATCGTTTGGATGGTGACTTGGCCGCATGTACCGGACCGGCGTCGTCACCAGAAGCTTCCACGGACCCGGCAACCGGTACTCGCGGGCGGCCCACAGCCAGTCCCGCCAGCGCCACTTGCGATCGATGGTCGGGTCCCGGGCCATCAGGTAGCGAGCTCCGGCGATCCACCAACCGACGAACAACGGCGCGGTGAAGAACATCGAAAACGCTCTGATCCAATAGCTTCCGCAGACGTTCTGGTAGACGTCGTAGACCACCGAGCGGTGCTCGACCTCCTCGGCGCCGTGCCAACGCAGCAGGTCGAGCATCATGGGGTCGGCCCTCGCATAATCCAGACCCCGGTTGGTCAGCACCCACTGGCCCAACATGGCCGTGAAATGTTCCAGCGCCGCGACGTCGGCCAGACGCCGATACAGCCACCACCGCTTCAACGCCGGCGGAAAGTATTTGGGCGGATCGCCGAGCGTGAACGACAGCACCTTTCCCAGCCGATCCGTATAGGGGGTGGTCTCGATGCCCTGTTCGGCCAAATGGTCCAGCACCACCTGGTGCGCCCAGGCATGCCAGGACTCCTGCTGAACGAACGGCTTGATCGCGGCCTCCAACTCCGGATCATCGACCAGCGACGAGGCTTCCAGGACGGCTTTGATGAAGTGCCGCTCACCCTCGGGCAGCAACAGGTGCAGGACGTTGATCATGTGGGTCGAGAAGGGGTCGTCCGGCACCCAGTGCAGCGGGGTGTCCGACCAATCGAAACGGACCATCCGGCGATATTTCGGATGCCCCTCGTGTTGGAGTTGGACCTCTGGCATCAGCTGCTCCTCCCGCCGACGGCTTGTGCACGGCGGCCGAGCCGAGCGCAACCCCCACGCTTGGCGACCGCTCAGACGGACGGGTACCCACGCGCCCGCGTGGCCATGCGTACCGGCGGTACCGGGTTTCCCCGACAATTCGCTGTGAACGAGTGTTTACCGGATAACGCCTGCCCGGGCCGCGCCCGCGGATTCCGCGCGGAAGCAAATGCGGCGTCGCTCGGTTGAACGCGGCATGCGCATTGGTGTCGTGTTCCCGCAGACCGAGCTCGGTGCCGACCCCGCGGCCGTGCGTGCCTACGGACAGGGCGTCGAAGAACTCGGCTTCACGCACATCCTCGCCTACGACCACGTCGTCGGCGCCGACACGGCGGTGCACCGGGGCTGGCAGGGACCCTACGACATCGACTCGACGTTTCACGAGCCGTTCGTCATGTTCGGGTACCTCGCCGCGGTCACCTCGCTGGAACTCGTCACCGGCGTCATCATCTTGCCGCAGCGACAGGCGGTGTTGGTGGCCAAGCAGGCGGCCGAGGTCGATCTGCTGACCGGCGGGCGGTTCCGGCTCGGTGTCGGATTGGGGTGGAACGCCGTCGAGTTCGAGGCGCTCGGGGAGACGTTCACCAACCGCGGCAAGCGCTCGGAGGAACAGGTCGAGGTCATGCGCAAGCTCTGGACCGAACGGTCGGTCACGTTCAACGGCGCCTATCACACCGTGACCGCGGCGGGCCTGGCGCCGCTGCCCACCCAGCGGCCGATCCCCGTTTGGTTCGGTGCGGCGTCCGACCGCGCCTACGAGCGCGCAGGACGACTCGGCGACGGCTGGTTTCCGATGATGGGACCCGGCCCCGGCCTCGATCACGCGCGCGCGCAGGTGCGCAGCGCGGCGACGGCGGCGGGTCGCGACGCCGACCGCCTCGGGATGGAGGGCCGGGTCAGTTGGGTCGGGGACGCGGACAAGGCGGCCGCCGACATTGCCGCCTGGAAGGACGCCGGCGCCACTCACCTGTCGGTGAACACCATGAAGGCCGGTCTGGCCACCGTCGACGACCACCTGGCCGCGTTGGGGCGGGTCGCCGCCGACGTGGGGTAGGTGCGGTCTCACCACCGCGAACCAAAGCCGTGCGCTACGCGCGCGCGCCGTGGTGAACCTGGTTTCCGCCGCGGCGTTTGGCGGCATACATCGCGTTGTCGGCGATCATGATGAGCTCGTCCACCGCGCACGCGGCCACGGCACCGGTCAAGAGGTGCAGTTCGGCGGTGGCGGTGCCGATGCTGGCGGTGATCTTCGGGAACACCCCGGCGAGCGCGGCGCAAAACCGCGCGGTCAATGGTCTCACGTCCGACGTCCCAGAGGTCAGTGCAACCAAAAACTCCTCGCCGCCGGCGCGGCAGATGACCGCGTCGTCCGGAGCGTGCTCACGCAGCAGCTCGGCCACGGCCCGCAGCGCGCGGTCGCCGGCCAGATGACCGTGGGTGTCGTTGATGCGCTTGAAGTTGTCGAGGTCGAGCATCACCACCGCCAGGTGCGTATGCGACGGCGGCGGGTTGGCCAACCGGTGACCGACCGCATCGGTGAACGCCCGCCGGTTCAGCAAGCCCGTGAGGGCGTCCTCTTCGGAACGAAGTGCATACGTTCCCATCGCGCGCGAAATGCTCCAGATGCCCAGGGGCACCGACAAATTCAGAAAGTTGTCCAGCCAGAACGCGGAGACCGCCGTCGCGATGTTGACCTCACCGGCGAGCCGCACCACCGCCGCGGTGGTGACCACCACAGCCCATAGGCCGTTCCAGAGCAGGAGCTTGGGGCCGTGGAAAAACGCGATGTATCCGCCGGTGACGGCCATCGCCGTAGCCGCCAGGGCGGCGAGGGCGGCGGTCGGTTGCACGAGGCTCCAGGCGGCGACACACAACGTGCCGACCGTCAGGATGGCCTGCGACTGACGGCGGGTGGGCCAGCGCGTCAGCCACAAGAGCATCAATCCGAGAATGAACGTGGCGGTGACCACGCCGGTGACCGCCCCTACCGCACTCTCCCGGCTCGGCAACGCCGTCAGCGGTACCAACGCCGACGATCCCGCGACGATAGCCATGACTACCTGTGCCGAACGGAGCATCCCCCGTTGGCGCAGAAACGCAGTGATCCAGTCGTACTGGTCGGGTTCGCTCAGCCACGCCCTCAGCCGCGACATCAGTCGGCGAACCCGCGGTGCGGTATGTGGCCAAGAGAAAGGTCTCTCGAGGATGGCCTCATCGCGGCGATGGGTCCCAACCCTCGCTCCCGTGCTTGGGCGAACGTCGACTCACTGCACTTACCGGCCACCGGATCGGTACCCCTTTGCGACCCACCTCGGCCCCGTCTTTCACCCGTCTTTTCGAGCCGCCGCGGCACCGACAACTTGCGAGTCCAAATGCTACTCCTTTGCGGGTGGCGCATCGCGAGTGTGGCGACCATCCGCAACGTCCCGCTGCGGTTCCCGACGTCCCGGTTTCGGATCCGCCGATTTGGGCGACCCTGCTCCAGAAGCATGCGTCGGAGCCCGGAGGAGACCTCGCATGGATCGGCAAGCCAACATCGACCCGCCGCCAACGCCCGAGGACGCCCGGAAGGCGACCGCGGAACAACGCGAATTGCAGGAGAAACTCGAACACCAGGACGACGACCCCGACGGACCGGGCTTGCACCAGTCCCGGCGCGACCTTCCCGACGAAAGCACACGGTAGGACCGCAACTCGATCCCATGCTGATCACCGAGCAGACCTGCTGGCGGGTCGAGCGCGCCGACCAGTTGGCCTGCGTTGTCGACGCCGCCGACTATTTTCGGCATGTCAAGGCCGCGATGCTGCGCGCCGAGCACCGAATCATGCTGGTGGGTTGGGATTTCGACACCAGGATGACGTTCGAGCGAGCCGGTAAGGAGCTGCCCGGGCCCAATCAGCTTGGCCCGTTCCTCTACTGGCTGCTGTGGCAGCGGCCGGCGCTCGAGATCTACGTGCTGAAGTCCAATCTGCGCCTGCTGCCGGTCTTCGACGGCATTTGGTACGGCATCACCCCCGTGTCCCTGATGAATCGACTCAGCAGCCGGCGACTGCGCTTCGCTATCGACGGGTCCCGCCCGACCGGCTCGGTGCATCACCAGAAGCTCGCGATCGTCGACGATGTCTTCGCGTTCTGCGGCGGCATCGACCTCACGCTCGATCGCTGGGACACACCGGAACACCGGCACGACAACCGTTTTCGCCGAGCGCTGGGTCGCAGGTACGGCCCTCGTCACGAGGTCGCCGCCGCGGTCGACGGCGCGGCGGCGGCGGCCCTCGCCGAGAGCGCCCGGGACAGGTGGCGGGGAGCAACCGGCCGGCCGCTGGGCCCGATCGACGGTGCCGATGCAGTCTGGCCTGCCGAGCTGCGGCCGATCCTGCACGATGTCGGCGTCGGAATCGCGCGCACGCTGCCCGGCTTCGATGGCCGCCGGGAGGTTCGCGAGGTGGAGGCGCTCAACCTCGCGGCGATCTCGGCGGCGCGCCACACCATCTATTTGGAGAACCAGTACCTGGCGGCCCGGCACGTGGTCGAAGCGCTGGCCGCTCGGCTCCGGGAACCCGACGGCCCGGAGATCGTGATCGTCCTTCCGCGCAGAGGCCTGAACCGCCTGGAGCGCGAAACGATGGACGGCGCGCGCCACCGCCTGATCCATCGGCTCTGGGCGGCCGACGAGCACCGTCGATTGGGCGTTTACTGGGCGGAGACCGACGGCGGGTCGCAGATCTACATTCACTCGAAGGTTCTGGTCGTCGACGACCGGCTGTTGCGCATCGGCTCGTCAAACTTCAACAACCGGTCGATGGGATTCGACAGCGAATGCGACCTCGCCGTCGAAGCCGACCCGAACGACGGAGCGCACGATCACATCCGACGCGCGATCGCGTCGGTCCGCCAACGACTGGTGTGTGAACACCTGGGTGTGTCGATCGATGCGTTCGGCCAGGCAATGCACGATGGCGGGTCGTTCTTGGGGGCCGTCGAGGCGCTTCGTGGTGAGGGAAAGACGTTGCGGCGGTTCACCAGCCGGGCCGTGGCCGGGGAGGACAGCCCGCTGGCCGAAAACGACTTGATGGATCCCGACCACGTTCCGCGGTCACTGGCCCGGAGCGCGCGGCGTCTGCTCACCAGGCTGTCCCAGTGATTTCCGTTTCCTCGGGTCGACTCTGGTCAGCGGCGGCGGGCGAAGTACTTCTTGTAATCCTCGGCCGCGGTGCGCAGTTCGGGGTCGGCTTGGAACTTCGGTTCGAATTTCGCCCATGCCGCTTCCCGCTTGGCGGGGAAGTACTCGGTCGGCCAGTACGGATGCTGCTGCGGGCGGTAGTCGCGTAGCACCCGCCTGGCGACGGTGGCCTTGTGGACCTCGTCGGCGCCGTCGGCGAGCCCCATCGTCGGCGCGCCCGCATACATCGCCTGCAGCGGCGTCAGGTCCGTCGTTCCCAGGGACCCCAGGATGTGCAGGGCGTTGTACGACACTTCCCGCAGTACCTTCGCCATCGTGAACTTGACCGTGGCGATGTCCGTGCGGGCCTCCTTGGTACTGGAATTGTCGATCTTCCAAGCCGTTTCGAGCACCAGCAGCCGCAGCATCCGGATGGCGGCATAGGAGTCGGCGATCCTCTCCTGCACCATCTGGTGTTCGGCGATGACCTTGCCGTGCGACTCGCGTGACAGCGCGCGCTCACACATCATGTCGAATGCGAGCCTGCACTGGGCGATGGTGCGCATTGCGTGGTGGATGCGTCCACCGCCGAGGCGGCGCTGGGCGAGCGTCTTGGCGCCGTCCTCGGGACCGAGCAGGTGGTCGAGGGGAACCCGCACGTCCTGGTAGATGATGTGGTTGTGGTTGCGGGGCTCCGGCTGGATCTCGACGCCCGGGGTTCGGCGCGGCACGACGAACATGCCGTTGGTGCACATCACGAAGAGAATGTCGGCCACCCGTCCAGCCGAGGTGAACCACTTCTCGCCGTTGATGACCCACTCGTCTCCGTCGCGCACGGCGTGGGTCTTGAACAGGCTGGGATCGGATCCGCCCTGCGGCTCGGTCATCGAATACGCCGAGAACATGTCCTGGTTGAGCAGCGGCTCCAGCCACCGCTTCTTCTGCTCCTCGGTGCCGAAGGCGGCAAGCATCTCCATGTTGCCGGTGTCGGGGGCGGCGGCGCCGAACATCTGCGGGGCCTGCGAATAGCGCCCGATGACCTCGTTCAAAAGCGCCAGCTTGAGCTGACCGAAACCGGGACCGCCCAGCTCCTCGTCGAGGAAGATCGCCCACAGCCCCTGGTCCTTGATCTGTTGCTGCAAACCGCGCACATAGGCCTTGACCCGCGGATCGGGAGAGCGAACCGCGTACGGGAACACGAAGTCGAGCGGCTCGATCTCCTCCTTGCAGAAGTTGTCGACCCAGTCGAGCTTGCATTGGAACTCGGGATCAGTCGAGAAGTCCCACGCCATGTTGGTCTCCGTTCTGCCGCGTGCTAGGCCTTCGTCAGCTCGGCGTATCGCGTGATGTGTTGGTCGGTGGTGCCGAACTCGTACTGAATGGCGGTGAGCCGCTTGAAATAGTGCCCGATCGCCAGCTCCTCGGTCATCCCCATCCCGCCGTGCAGCTGCACGGCTTGCTGGCCGATGAAGCGTGCGGCGCGGCCCACGGTGGCCTTGGCCGCCGATACCGCGCGAGCGCGGGCCGCCTCGTCGGCGTCGAGGTTGAGGATCGCCAGGTAGACGGCCGCGATGGACTGCTCGAGTTCCATGTACATGTCGACCATGCGGTGCTGCAGTACCTGAAAGCTGCCGATCGGTTGCCCGAATTGTTTGCGCTGTTTGCAGTATTCGACGGTGTCCGCCAACACCTTTCGCATGCAGCCGACCGCCTCGGAGCAGATGCCCGCGGCGCCCTCGTCGCGCGCGCGGCTCAGCGATGGCCATGCCCGGCCCCGCTCGCCGAGCAGTGCCTGAGCCGGCAGCCGCACGTCGTGGAACGCGATGTCGGCCGCGCGCCGGTCGTCGATGGTTCGATACGGGTGGACCTCGATGCCGGCCGCGTCGCTGTCGGTGAGAAACAACGAGATTCCGTCGACGCCGGGGGTGCGGGCGGTGACCAGCAGGTGCGTCGCCAATGGCGCGGCCATGGCCACGGCCTTCGCGCCGTTCAGCAGCCAGCCATCACCGTCGGGCCGAGCCAGGGTTGTCACGTCGTGCCAACGATCGGCGGAGTCAGCTTCCCCGGCGGCCAACGCCGCCACCGCTGTGCCGGCAACGATCTCCTTCAACACAGCGGTCGCCGCCGGGCCGCCGGCGCGGTGCAACAACCCGCCGGCCACGACGACCGACTCGATGTAGGGTTCGATCACCAACGCGTGGCCGAGTGCCTCGGTGATGACCATGAGTTCGACTGGGCCACCGCCGATTCCACCGGCCTGTTCGGGCAGGGTGGCGCCCAGGATGCTGAGCTCGGTGGCAAAGCCGCGCCAGATGTCAGGCTGCCAGCCGGCGCCGGTCTTCGCGGCCGCGCGGCTCGTCTCGAGGTCGTACCGCACGGTGAGAAACTTGGCCAGCCCGTCACGCAGCAGCTGCTGCTCGTCGGTCAGGTTGAAATCCATCTATAGCCCCAACGCGGCTTTGGCCAGAATGTTTCGTTGAATTTCGTTGCTTCCGGCGTAGATTGAGCCTGCCCGGTCGTTGAAGTATCGCAACGGCGCGACCGCCTGCCAGGGCGCGCCGGTCAGGTATCCGTCGCCGGGCGGGTCGAATTCGGCGATCGGACCGCCGGGTGCGGTCCCGTGCGGCTGGTAGGCCCGGCCCCGCGGCCCGGCCGCCTCCAGTGCGAGTTCGGTCAGTGCCTGGCTGAGTTCGGTGCCCAAGATCTTGAGCATCGACGATGCCGCACCGGGGTTGCGCCCCTGGACCACCGCGGCGAGCGCCCGGTATTCGAGAACCTCGAGCACCTCGGCGCGGATCCGCGCGTCGGCCAGCTTGCGCATGAAGGCGTCGTCGTCGGCAAGCCGGCCACCGCCCGGCCCGGGCTGGTCTTTGGCCGCCCGACCGATCTCCTCGGCCATCACCTGCAGGCCCGGCGACACCGCGCCACCGCCGCGCTCGAATTCCAACAGGTACTTCGCGACCGTCCACCCGTCGTCGATCTCGCCGATGACGTTGGCCTTGGGCACCCGCACCTCGTCGAAGAACACCTGGTTTTGGATCTGTTCGCCCGAGGTCATCACCAGCGGCCGGATCGTTATGCCGGGTGAGGTCATGTCGATCAGGATGAACGTGATGCCCTGCTGCTTTCTCTCCCGGCGGGAGGTGCGCACCAGCGCGAACATCCAGTTCGCCTCGGCGGCGTGGGTGGTCCAGATCTTGCTGCCGGTGCACACCAGATCGTCGCCGTCGACCACGGCCGCCATCGACAGTGCCGCCAGATCCGACCCGGCCTCGGGCTCGGAGTAGCCCTGGCAGAAGACCACCTCGCCGGTCAGGATCCGGGGCAAAAAGTACTCTTTGTGCGCGTCGGTGCCGTACTTGATGATCGCGTGCGCGACCATGCGAATCCCCATCGGCGACAACGACGGCGCGCCCGCCAGCGTCGATTCGCGGCTGAAGATGTAGTGCTGCGTCAGGGTCCAGTCGCAGCCGCCGTACTCGACCGGCCAGGAGGGCGCCGCCCAGCGCCGTTCGTGCAGGATCGCCTGCCACGCCATGCTCGCCTCGTGGTCGGCGTAGACGCTGGTCATCAACAGCCCGGTGCGCCGCAGTTCGGGGGTCAGCCTCTGGTCGAGAAAGCTGCGGACCTCATCTCGGAACGCCCGGTCAGCATCTGACCATTGCAGATCCATGAATTTCCCCGGCCATGACGTGGTATCAGCGTGGTGTCCGCGTGAGTCTAGCCCTCACCGCGGCGGCGGTAAGTCCGGGTTCGCCGCGACGACGGCTCTCATCCGTCGAGCAACGCGCCGTGCGGGAGGGTTGGCAGAATGAGTCGACCTCGCAACCTCACAGAGAGCACCACACCTTGATCCCAAGGGTCCCGATGCCCGGCGCCGGCATCATGGAAATTCCCAGCGCCCCAATCCATATGGCCGCCGCCGGCGGCGACCTCGTCGGCCTGGTTGTCACGACATGATCGACGTCGCCGCGCTGCAATCGTGGATGGACGAACGCGGGCTCGGCGCCGGCCCGGTGCACAACGTGCGGGGCATCGCCGGCGGAAGCCAGAACATCATGGTCCGTTTCGAGCGCGACGAGCGCGAGTACGTCCTGCGCAGAGGCCCACTGCATCCCCGTCCCTACAGCAACACCGCGATCCTGCGCGAGACACGGGTGCTGGCGGCCCTCGCAGCCACCGACGTGCCGCACCCACGACTGATCCAGGCGTGCGACGACCCCACCGTCCTCGGCGGCTCGGTGTTCTATCTGATGGAACCCATCGACGGATTCAACGCCAGCGTCGAACTGCCTCCGCTGCACGCCGGAAGCGAGGCCGTGCGCCGGGATATGGCTTTCGCGCTCGTCGACGCGCTGGCCGCCCTCGGCGCCGTGGACCACCGCGCGGTCGGACTGGCCGATTTCGGCAAACCCGACGGATTTCTGGAACGTCAGGTCCCGCGCTGGCTCGCCGAGCTGGACTCCTACCACTCGCCGGCATTCACTCCGCGGATCCCCAACGTGTCGGCCGTGGCGGACTGGCTGACCGCCCGACGACCGACCCGCTGGACGCCCGGCATCATGCACGGCGACTACCACGCGGCGAACGTGATGTTCGCGCGCACGAATCCCACGGTGGCCGCGATCGTGGACTGGGAAATGGCGACCATCGGGGATCCGCTCCTTGACCTGGGCTGGCTGCTGGCGTCCTGGCGGCTGCCCGATGTCCAGGGCGTGTTCGGCGGACCGTTCGCGCGGTCGGCGAACCTGCCCACGACAGCAGAACTCGCGCACCGGTACAGCCAGCAGACCCGCCGCGATATGACCCATCTGCGCTGGTACACCGTCCTGGCCTGCTTCAAGCTCGGAATCCTCCTGGAGGGAACCTGGGCGCGGGCGCACGCCGGCAAGGCGCCGATGGAAGTCGGCGAACAACTGCACACCACCACCCTGCGCCTCTTCGAGCGCGCAACCGCACTGATCGAGGAGTCCGCATGATCGACTTCACCATCCCCGAAGCGACCGCCGCCCTGGCCGCCGAGATCCGTCGGTTCGTCATCGACGAGATCGTTCCGTTCGAGGCCGACCCGCGGCTCACCCAACACGGACCCACCGACGAACTGCGATCCGAGATGGTCGAGCTCGCGCGCCGCCGGGGGCTGCTGACCTTTCAGGCGCCGCGACGGTTTGGCGGGCGCGAACCCTCACACGCCGACCAGGCCGTCCTCTACGAGGCCGCCGGGTGGTCCACGCTCGGCCCCGTGGCCCTGAACTGCGCCGCCCCCGACGAGGGCAACATGTACCTGCTGGCCAAGATCGCCAACGACGAACAGGCCGACGCTTTTCTCCGCCCGGTGATCGACGGGCACCAACGCTCGGTGTTCGCCATGACCGAACCCGACGGCGCCGGCTCCGATCCCGGCCAGCTCAAAACGACCGCGACCTTCGACGGCACGCAGTACGTCATCAACGGACTCAAATGGCTCATCACCGGAGCGGCGGGCGCCAAGTCGTGGATCATCATGGCCGACGTGGTAGATAACCCGCACGGTGCCAGCGGTCCCACGCTGTTCCTCTGCGATGGCGCTACGCCCGGCATCGAGATCGAGCGCATCATGTCGACGATGGACCGCAACTACGTCGCCGGACACGGTGTCGTTCGCCTCTACGACGTCGCGCTCCCCGCGTCCAGCGTGCTCGGCGAGGTCGGGCAAGCATTGCGCTACGCGCAGTTACGACTGGCGCCGGCAAGGCTGACGCACTGCATGCGTTGGCTGGGCGCAGCCGAACGCGCCCAGGCCATCGCGATCGAGCACGCGCGCGTTCGTCGGGCCTTCGGTAAGCCCATCGGTGAGCACCAGGGCGTTTCGTTCATGCTGGCCGACAACGCGATTGCGCTGCAGAATTGCCGCCTGGCGATCTGGTGGGCCTGCTGGATGCTCGACCAAGGCGCCAAGGGGCGCCACGAAAGTTCCATGGTCAAGGCGACGGTATCCGAGCAGCTCTACCAGGTGGCCGACCGTTGCGTGCAAGTCCTTGGCGGGATCGGCATCTCCGATGAAACCCCGGTGGCGATGATCTTTCGCGACATGCGCGCCTTCCGGCTGTACGACGGTCCCACCGAAGTTCACAAGTATGCGATCGCGCGAAAGCTCCTGAGCCACAACGCCTAGTATCGAAGAGGTTGGCGAGAACCTCCGTCCACCACAACAGGTCCCGTATCCGTGACCAGAACATGATCCGGGACATGCCTTCGCAACTCGTGGTTCACATCTGCCCGAAGCAGGAAAGGCTGAGCGGCAATGCGCCGTACACTCTTGTCAAAACCAGCAAAAGCAAGCGCGCCAACAAGTCGCGATTCGTAGATGATGTGGTCGCCTACCGTGCTCGACCAGCGGGACCCGAGTAATGCTTCTGCCCGCGGTACCACCGAAAGGCTCGCCAGGGCGCCGCGTTCGCAAGTTCCTCGCTCCCGGTCGTCGCCCATTCACCCGCAACTTCACTCAGGTCTTCAGCACGGCGATACGAGACAGACGTAGTCGACGCCTTGTCTCCGCTAACCTGGCGGATCCGCCATCACTCCGCCATCACTCGTGAGATTCCGCCACGCCCCGTGAGAACCTACAACAGCGGTGTCATATCAGCGCGCCATGTTGGCGAAGCGCGACAAGTGCAGCTGATGCGCGACAGTCACCGTCTTGGTCGGGCCGTTACGGTGCTTGGCGAGAATGAAATCCGCCTCTCCCCCGCGCGGGTCGTCACGCTCGAACGCGTCTGGGCGGTGCAAAAGGATCACGACGTCGGCATCTTGTTCTAGCGAGTTGTGAACTGCAATACCATTAGCGATGAAATTATGTGTGCCGCTTACTGTTCCGTCGTAAACGTCCTGTTCTCCAAGGCCGGTAATTTCCACCACGGTGTCCCAGTAAACGTCGGTGGTTGCGAGCGCGTGGATTTCCCGATCGTCAAGCACCATTGCCGCACGATGAAGTCTGGACCGGCTGGGCGAGCGCTTCCACATCGTCGAGCCGCAGAACTGGGTACCCATGGCGGCGGCGAACTGTCGATGGGTCATCTGCCTGGCGGACCAGATGCTTCGAATCCGCGCCCAGACCTCGACGGGCACGGTGTCCAGGTTGGGATTGCGCACCAATCCCTCCAGCTGGTCTATGACCTGTTGCACCGCGACCGCTTTCGCACCGTGCACCCCGACATGCCTAAGGAATTTGAGCTGGTTCTCGGCCCCGTAGATATGCAGGTGCCAGGAGGCGCGGTACCCGACCTTCTGGACGTGCTTGATCCGCCCGTACACGCCCACCCGAAGCAGCAACTGAGCGACGTCGTCGATGAGGCGTCGGCTTGTCGACGCATAGTAGATGCGTCCCTGACCCACCTTGGCGTCCCACCGAGCCGAGCCGTCGGTGGCCCAAAGATGACGCAGGAACAACCCCACCTGGTCGTAGGGCACGCGAAAGACGGGTTCCGGCACGAACTTTTCGTAACTGCGCTTGCCGAACAGGCCCAGCCCGTCGAGCCAGGCCGCGATCGGGTTGCGTCTGCCGCGCGCCAGCCGCTCCGGCGCGGGCATCCGCAGCGTGGTCACCCGTGCCGCCGCGTAATCGTCCCGAATCGCGGTCACGCCGAAATGTGCGGCCGAAATCGTCACCGCGGCCAGGCTCGCCTCGTCCACCGATGCGTACCGGATCGGTTGGCGCTTCACACACGACCCGTCGCCGATCATGTGGGCGAGCAGAATCAGCTCCGAGTCGTCCATCCGCTTGGTGTCTACGGGCTCCGGTACTCGCCGCGGAACCGCGAGCCGATCGCCAACCTTCAGCTGCTCCAACGGGGTCCATCCGTCCAGCTTCATGAAGGGATGGTTGCCGGTGGCCTCGACCTCGCGGCCCGAAGCTAGCCGAAGACGGAAGACTTCCTTGCGACCGCTCGGGAAAACGTTGGTCATCGGCCGGGCGACCATGCGCAGCCGCTCGTCCAGCGACCACACCAGGGGCCGCTCACCGGTGCGCATCAGCTCGCCGAAGGTCACCTCGGCGCCCGTGTCTGCGCGCAAGATCCGCGTCGACGCGGTGAGGCAGCCCGACTCGCGAAGGTCGGCCAGCATTGGTTTCTTGTCGGTGCGCTGCTCGGGACCGCGGTTGAGCTGGCTGATGGCGACCACGGGAACCTCGAGCTCCTTCGCCAAAAGCTTGAGATGGCGGGAGAATTCGGAGACCTCCACCTGGCGCGACTCGTGCTTCTTGCCCGACGTCATCAGCTGCATGTAGTCGATGACGATCAGCCGCAGGTCCGCCTTCTGCCGCAACCGGCGCGCCTTGGCGCGGATCTCCATCATGGTCAGGTTGGGCGAGTCGTCGATATACAGTGGCGCCTCGCTGATTTCGCTCATCCGGCGCGCGAGCCGCGTCCAGTCGTCGTCGCTCATGCGGCCCGAACGCATGTCGGCCAGCTTGATTTTCGCCTCCGCGGACAGCAGCCGCATCACGATCTCGGACTTGCTCATCTCCAGCGAGAAGATGACGCTGGCCAGCCGGTGCTTGATCGAGCAGGACCGCATGAAATCCAGTCCCAGCGTCGATTTCCCCACGCCCGGCCGCGCCGCCACGATGATCATCTGGCCCGGATGCAGACCGTTGGTCACCTCGTCGAGCTCGGTGAAGCCGGTCAGCACGCCGCGCGACACCCCGCCGCTGGACGCGATGGCGTCGATCTCGTCCATCGTGGGCTGCAGCAGATCCTCGAGCGCAACGAAGTCCTCGGACAGCCGACGGTCGGCGACGTCGTAGATCTCGGCCTGCGCGCGGTCGACCACCTCCGCCACGTCGGCGCCCTCGGCACCCGCGTAGCCGTATTGCACGACCCGCGTCCCCGCCTCCACCAGGCGGCGCAGCAGGGCCTTCTCGGCGACGATGCCCGCGTAGTAGCCGGCGTTGGCGGCCGTCGGCACCGTCGAGATCAGGGTGTGCAGGTACGGCGCACCGCCGATGCGGCGCAGCAGCCCGCGGCGGTCGAGCTCCGCGGCCACCGTCACGGCGTCGGCCGGCTCGCCGCGGCCGTAAAGGTCGAGGATCGCGTCGTAGACGTTCTGATGCGCCGGGCGGTAGAAGTCGCCGGGACGCAGCCGCTCCAGCACGTCGGCGATCGCATCCTTGCTCAGCAGCATCCCGCCCAGCACCGACTGCTCCGCGGCGAGATCCTGCGGCGGCTGGCGGCCGAACTCCTCGTTAGGCGGCGACGAACCCATGCCCGGTGCCAGGTCATCGACCACCGCCACGGATTCCCACCTCCCCTGCCACGAACACCCTTGTCACAGGCACCCGAACATACATTCGATAACAGCTACCCGGAGCGTAAGTCAAGGCACCGACACCCACGACCCCGCGCACCGATACCGCATCGCGCGGGGACGACGGTAAACGTTGCTGGCAAGTACTTAAAGGGGCCGCTGTTCATAACGTTGTGCATCGCGTGTGCATATCCTTCGACACGTGTGTTAAAGGGGGTGTGGAGAACCTGTGGATTATTTCGGGACACTGCGACATCACTGCTGATACGAGCAGTACAACTCGTCACCGTCGGTGTGGACAGGAAGTCGTTCGGCGTGTCGCGCGAGGTTACCGCGCCGGGCGTGTTGGCTTTCGGCCATATTTTCGCGGCGTTAAGGGCGGGTTAAGAGGATCGCTCTGCCGCCCGCCGAAATAGTTCGCCAGCCAGCCCCCGTGCCGCGTCAGAGGCGCCCGGAGAAACGCGCGCCCGGCGCCCCAAGACCGGCGGCGGCCGAACCGTGGCCGCCGCCGAAAGGGAGCAAAAGCTACGTCGTCAACTACCCGCGACGACCTCGAGCGCGAGCTCGACGTCGACCTCCGGGTGCAAGTGCACCGAGACCCGATGAGAGCCGAGCGCCTTGATGTGCGCTTTGGGCAACCGGACGACGCGCTTGTCGAGGTTTGGCCCCCCGGCCTTCTTGATGGCCGCGACGATGTCGCCGGCGGTCACCGAGCCGAACAGCTTGCCCGTATCGCCTGCGGCCTTCACCGGCAGCGTGACCGCGCCCAGCGCGTCGATCGCCGATTTGATCTCGTTGGCGTGCTCGAGGTCGCGCACCGTCTTGGTTTCGCGGGCGCGCCGAATCTCGTCGGCCTGTTTCTGCGCGCCGCGCGAGGCCAGGATCGCGAGGCCGCGCGGAAGTAGGAAGTTGCGGCCGTAGCCGTCCTTCACTTCGACCGCGTCGCCGACGGTCCCGAGGTGGTCGACGTCGGCCGTCAGAATCAGCTTCATCGTTTACATACTCTCCGTAGGGGTTCGGCGACTAACGCGCCGACGAGGTGAAGGGCAGCAGGGCGACCTCGCGTGCGTTCTTCACCGCAGTCGCGATGTCGCGCTGGTGTTGCACGCAGTTGCCCGTTACCCGGCGCGCCCGGATCTTGCCGCGCTCACTGATATAGGTGCGCAGCAGCGCGGTGTCCTTGTAGTCGATCGCTTGCTCTTTCTTCGCGCAAAAGACGCATTTGCGCGCCTTGACCGGCTTTTCCGGAGCCGGGCGCCGTTTGTTGGACTTGGCCATCTTCGTCTTTCTTTCCGTTTACTGCTGGTCTGAAGTTTGTGGGTCAGAACGGTGGTTCGTCGTCGCCGCCGCCGAAGGACCCCGAGGCCGGGGCGCTGCCCCACGGGTCGTCCCCGGATGTTCCCCCGCCGCTCGGCTGCGCGGCCGGCGCCTGGCGAGAACCCCCGCCGCCTCCGCCGAAGCCGCCGCCCCCGCCGCCGCTGCGGCTGGCCTTGTTGACCTTGGCGGTGGCGTACCGGAGCGAGGGTCCGATCTCGTCGACCTCGACCTCGACGACGGTGCGCTTCTCGCCCTCGCGGGTCTCGAACGAACGCTGCTTGAGCCGCCCGGTCACGATCACCCGGGCGCCGCGCGTGAGGCTTTCCGCGACGTTCTCGGCGGCCTCGCGCCAGATGTTGCACCGCAGGAACAGGGCCTCGCCGTCCTTCCATTCCCCGCTCTGCCGGTCATAGATCCGCGGCGTCGAGGCCACGGTGAAGTTCGCCACCGCGGCACCCGACGGAGTGAACCGCAGTTCGGGGTCGGCCGTCAGGTTGCCGACGACGGTGATATTGGTGTCACCAGCCACAGTTTCCTCCTCGTTGCTGCCTGCTCCGCGCCGCGGGAAGCGGGATCGTCATGGGCATGTCCTCGCTGAGCCTACGCAGGTCGCACGACACTCGGCAGTCAGTGCTTGTCGGTGCGCATCACCTTGGTGCGCAGCACGGACTCGTTGAGGCTCAGCTGGCGGTCGAGTTCGGACACCGTCGCCGGCTCGGCCTTGAGGTCGATGACGACGTAGATGCCCTCGGCGTGCTTGGCGATCTCGTAGGCCAAGCGGCGCTTCCCCCAGATGTCGACATTCTCGACGGTCCCGCCGTCCTTGCGGACGACGTTGAGGAACGTCTCCAGGGACGGAGCCACGGTGCGTTCGTCGAGCGTGGGGTCAAGAATGACCATGATTTCGTATGGACGCATGGAAACCTCACCACCTCCTCTGGTCTCAAGCGGCCACGGTCGGTCCGTGGCAGGAGGGTCGCCTGCGTCGGCAACCGCATCAGGGTACCGGACGCGGCGCCGTGCCGGGAAATTCGAGCACCTACGGGCGGGCTTGCAGGTATTCGTTGGCCCTGGCCAAGGTGGCCTCGCCGGCCTTGGCCAGGGCGCCCGCGTCGAACGGCGGCTGTGGGTCGTACTCGATGAGCAGCTGCGCGGCTTGGGCGGCCTGGCGATCGACGAGCAGCTCGACCAACCGCAACGCCATGTCGATGCCGCTGGACACGCCCGCGGCGGTGATGATGCGCTGCGGCAGGTGCTCGACGACGCGAGTCGGGACGTAGCGCGCGCCCAGGTCGTTGAGGACCTCCGCGGCCCTCCAGTGGGTCGTGGCGGTGAGCCCGTCGAGCAGCCCCGCAGCGGCCAGCAACAGCGCCCCGGTGCACACCGAGGTGGTGAACGCGGTGGTGGGATGCACCGACCGCAGCCAGCCGCCGATGGCGCCACCTCCATCGTCACGGATCAGCTCGCGGGTTCCGATGCCGCCGGGGACCACCACCACGTCGGGGGCGTCGACGTCGTCGAAGGTGGCGTCGCAGGCGAGGCCGAGCATCCCGTTCTCGGTGCGCATCTCGTCCCGGCGGCTGCCCACGAACACGACGTCGATCGACGGAATGCGTTGCAGCACTTCGTAGGGGCCGACGGCGTCCAGCGCGGTGAACCGCGGGAACAGCGGGATCGCGACCAGTGTCATGCGTGCGCCGCTTCCGCCTCGGCCTTCTCGCCGGTTTCGGGCCCCGGTGCGGCCGGGTGACGCAGCCCGGGCGGGCGCAGCCGGGCGGGCAGCCACGCGGGCGGGGCGTCAAAGGCGCGGTCGAAGGGGCCACCCGCCGGATCGTCCACGCGCCCGCCCCAGCGCACCACGTCGTCCTCGGGCCGATAGATCTGGCGTAGCACCAGCGCGCACAGCGCCGCGACCGCGATGTCGCGCAGCAACACCGTGGTGGTGAAGAACTGCTCGGGCAGCCCCCGGTTCGGATTGCCGTACAGGTAGTACATTCGCGGCACCCACACGAGTGCGTCAATCGTCATCCAGGCCAACAGGATTCGACGATGTGGCAACGCCAGCACCGCCAGGGGCACCAGCCACAACGAGAACTGCGGACTCCAGACCTTGTTGGTCAGCAGGAAGGCAGCCACCACCAGGAACACCACCTGCGCCACCCGTGGCCGGCGCGGGGCGGTAAGCGCGACGTACGCGATCGCCGCACAGCACAACGCGAAGGACACCGCGACGACCGTGTTCAACACCGTCGGCGGTTGCCAAAAGCCCAGCCGCGGATCGAAACCGCGCCACCCGGTGAACGACTTCACCACGGCGTACAGCGAGTCCATGTCGTCGCCGCGGCGGGTGTTCAGCCGAAAGAATTCCGACCACCCCCGCGGGAAGAGCACCAGCACCGGCAGGTTCACCGCCAACCACGTCGCCGCGGCCGTCGCCGCGGTGCGCGCAAGGGCTCGAAGGCGCCCGGTCCGGATGCCCAACACCAGCATCGGGCCCAAAAACAGCAGCGGATAGAGCTTTGCCGCGGCGCCCAGCCCGATCAGCACGCCCGCCAATACCGGTTTTCGCCGGGCCCACGCCAACAGGCCCCCCATCGCGAAAGCCGTTGCCAGCGCGTCGAAGTTGGTGAATATCTGGAAGATTATTACGGGGGAGGCGGCCACCAGGGCGGCATCCCAGATGCGCCGGCCCGACAGGCCCGCGGTCGCCCAGACGGTCGCCAGCCAGGCGAACGCCAGCCCGAACGCCGCGACGTCGAAGAACACCACCACCTCGGCGACCACCGGCAGCGGGGCGACCTTGCTCAGCGCGGTGTAGGTCTTGGCCACCGCCATCGACGCGTACTGATACAGGCCGGTGAGCACCGGATACTCCATGTATCGCACCGCAGGCTTGCCGTCGTAGCGGGTCTGTGGGGCGCCGCCGACGTCGGTCTCGATCCAGCTGGATTTATACGGAAACTTCCCCTGGCTCAACAGTTCCGCGCCGTAGAGGGGCACCGTGTCGGAGTAGCACAACTCGTAGTAGGCGCGTTGGTTCTGCCAATTGGCCACCCGTTGATCGCCCGGCCCGGTGCCGCTGCTCTGCAGGCACGCCGCCTTGGTCGACCAGCCGAGCGCCAGAAACACCAGCGCGAGCGCGAACATGACGCGCACCGGCGTCATCAGCCGGGTCCGGCCGATGAGCGCATGCCGGCCCACCGGCCCCCCGGCGACATCCGCCAGTGCCGCGCCGAAAAAGTCGGTGCGGCTGGGGCAATCGCGGTTGTCGGCGCTGCGCCGGTCATGCGCCAAGGGCGCCGGTGAGATCCGTGAGATGGGGGCGCTCTGTTGCCGAGCGCCGGTCACGGCGGAGGCGGGGGCGCTTGCGGGCCGCCCGGCGGCACGCCGGGTGGCAGCGGCGCACCCGGTTCGGTCCCGCCCGGTGGGACGCCGCCGGGTTGAAGTCCGCCGGGTGGCGGCGGCGCATTGGTGACGGTCGTGGGCGGGCCGACCGGGATGGTGATGCCCGGCGCCACCTCGATCGTGGGCTGAATGACGGTCACCGACGGCTGCGGGGGCGGCGGCGGTGGCGCGGGCACGCCCGCGTAGCCGCCGATCTCGGTGGGCTTGGGGAAGCTTTCGTTGGAGGTGCCCTTCAGCGCGCCATCCATGGTCGACTTCCAGATGTCCGACGGCAGCCCGGCCCCGTAAACCGGTCCGCCCGAGGCGGTTACGAGTGGTTGGTCGCCTTTCGCGGTACCCACCCAGACGGCCGTGGACAGCGCCGGCGTGTACCCGACCATCCAGGCGTCCTTGTTGGAGTTGGTGTCACCCAGCTGGGTGGTGCCGGTCTTGGCCGCCGACGGCCTGCCACCGGCCAATGCGTGGCCGCGTGAGTAGCTGGCGATCGGTTCCATGGCCGCGGTGACGTTGTCGGCGACGGCCTTGGGGATCCGCTGCTCGCCGCTGTTGTCCGACGTGCTCGCGTCGAAGAGGACGTGGCCTTCGGAATTGACGACCTTCTGCACGAAGTGGGGCCGGTGATAAACACCCGAGGCGGCCAGCGTCGCGTACGCCGAAGCCATATCGATCACTCGGGTCTGATACTGCCCCAGCACAATTCCGTTGTTCGGCGGTCCGCCCTTGCCGTCCTCGGACAGCGTGTGCTCCACACCGGGAAAGCTGGTCGCGATGCCGGCCTGGTGCGCCGCGTCCGCGACCGCCACCGGCCCGCCCTTCAGCTTGAGCATCAACCGGTAGTAGGAGGTGTTCAGCGACTGCTTGAGCGCCTGGGCGATGTTGCAGGTGCCGCAGCTCTCACCCTCGACGTTGGTGATCTTGATGCCATCGACGGTCAGCGGCGAGCTGTCAACCTGGTACCCCAGCCCGATCCCCTGCTCGAGCGCGGCGACGAGGGCGAACACCTTGAACGACGAACCGGTCTGCAGGCCGGCCTGCGCGAAGTCGAAACCGTTGGCGTCCGTGCCGCCGTAGTAGGCCCGAATCGAGCCGTCGTGCGGGTCGATCGACACCACCGCGGACCGCATGTCCGGGTCTTGCCCGTCGAGGTACTTCGATACCGCCTTCTCGGCGGCCTGCTGGGCCTTCGGGTCGATCGTCGTGGTGACCTGCAGCCCCTGGGTGTTCAGCGTCTGCTCGTCGATGTTGAAGAGCTCCATGAGCTCCTTGGTCACCTGGCGCTCGATCAGGCCGTTGGGACCGGTGGTCTGGGTCTGCGCGCGGGCCTGGTCGGGCGGCACGGTCACCGGAAACACCTGAGCGGCGCGGTCACTCGGCGACAGCGACTTGGTTTCCACCATTCCGTCGAGGACCCAGTCCCAACGGGCCCTGGCGCCCCGCGGGTCGACGGCCGGGTCCAGCGTGGACGGCCGGCGAATCAGCGCGGCCAGCAGCGCTCCCTCCGAAACGGTGAGCTGCTCCACCGGTTTGTCGAAATACGCCTTGGCGGCCGCCGAGATCCCGTACGCCCCCCGGCCGAAGTAGATGATGTTCAGATACGCCTGCAAGACATCGTCTTTGGACCACTCCCCCGACATCTTGGTGGCGATGACCAACTCCTTGGCCTTCCGCATCAGGCCGCTGAGCCCGTGTTGCGCCGAACCGACCAGCGCGTTCTTCACGTACTGCTGGGTGATCGTCGAGCCGCCCTGCAGGTCACCGCCGCCGAAGAGGTTGTTGTTCACCGCGCGCGCGAACCCGCTGAACGAGAAGCCCGGGTTGGTGTAGAAATTGCGGTCCTCGGCCGCGATCACCGCCTGGCGCACATGCACGGGAACCTGGTTGATGTTGACATCGACCCGATTGCCTTCGGGCGGAACGATTTTGGCGATCTCCGAACCGTCGCTGGCCAAAATCGTCGACACCTGGTTGGTGCGGATGTCGCCCGGCCTGGGGACGTCGACGATGAAATACGCCATGGCAAAGGTGACGATCGGCAACAAGACCAGCGCCGCCGCGGTGAGGTAGGCCGCGCGTCGCACCCACAACCAGTTGATCTGCTGGGTCCAGGTCCAGTCGACCCCCCGTCGGGGGGTACCACCGCCCGGTACGCCCGGCCCACCCGGCGGCGGGGGCGGGGGCCCGCCAGGTGGGCGGCGCTCGCGCAGCGGCCCGTCGCGTCGCGGTGACGTCGCCCGTCCGTCCAGTGCCGCCTTGACCTCCTCGAGCGCGTCGCGGTGCGGCGGCGCCGACGCGGGACTGTCCAATGCCGCCTTGACCTCGTCGATGGGATCGGGCCGCCGCGGCGAACGGTCCTCGGCGACCGGCGGCAGGATCGTCGTCAGCCGGTCGTCGGGGGGAACGGGGCGCCGGGCGCCCCGGGGCGAGTCCCGCCGGGCCGGGCGGTCGGCATCGTCCGGTCGGTCGGCGCTGGTGTGCTTGCCCACGCGCTCAGTCGCTGATCCGTTCAGGTCGGCGGGCGACTGGTCGCGGCGCTCGTCGCTACTCAATGGCCGTGCGGGCGTCGTCGCGCGCCGCCCGCGTGGTCGTGCGCCTGCCCCGGGGAGGAGGTGCCGTGCGCACCGCGCCCATCACGTACGACTTCACGAGGTGGTTCCAGCTGCAGGTCCGGCACACCTCCACTACGTGGACGGAAAACTCCTCGAAGCGGGTCGCCAACATCACCAGCTCTTCGGCCGTGCGCGCCGAGCCCGACACCGCGCCCAGGTGGTCGCCGAACACCCACGAGACCAGCGTCAGCTGCTCCTTGCGGCAAATCGGGCACATCACCTGGCTTTGTTTCCCATGAAACTTCGCGGCACGCAGCAGATACGGGTTGGCGTCACACACATCGGACACGCCCGTTCGGCCCGAGTACACCTCGGCCAGCAGGGAGCGCCGCCGAAGCGCGTAGTCCACCACTTGTCGCTGCAGTCGCACCCTGACCAGAGTACGTGGCTGTTCGCACCACCGATACGCAACCGAGGCCGTTGCGGGCGCATCGGTCGTGACCTTCTGTGCCCGGCAGCCGCCGGACTTCTACGATCATCGGCGTGGCGAAATTGCTCGGGACAGCGTTGCGTATCGGGGCGACAACGGCGACCCGCGCCAAGGACAAGGACCGGCAAGACACCTGCCGGATTCTCGACGGCGCACTCAACGACGGTGAGCTCTCCGAGCAAGAGCACCGGGAACGGGTCAGCGCCGCGACCAGCGCGGTGACCCTGGGCGACTTGCAGACCTTGGTGGAGGATCTGCAGACCGACAGCGCGCTCCTGCAGGAGCCGGCCGGCGCACGGACGCCGCGGCTGCCGAGGGTGCCGAAGCTCGGCGGCTTGGGTGTCGTCGCCGCCGCGTTGGCGGGGTCGGTCCTGCTGGGCGTCGCCATCGGCTGGGGTCTGTACGGCAACACCCGCTCGCCGCTGGATTTCACGACCGACCCCGGAGCCAAGCCCGACGGGGTCGCCCCGGTGGTCCTGACCCCGCCCACCCAGCTGCACTCGGTCGGCGGGCTCGCGGGCCTGATGGAGCAAGCGCGCAAGAGGTTCGGTAACACCATCGGCTTCCGGCTGGTGATCTACCCGACCTACGCCGTGCTCGACCGGCCTGACCCGTCCGACGATCGCCGCGTCCTGGCCTACACCTACCGCGGCGGCTGGGACGACCCGACGAGCTCGGCCAAGAGCTCCGCCGACGGCCCGGTCCCCGTCGACCTCGGCAAGTTCGACATCGCCACGACCGTGGGCATCCTGCGCGGCGCTCCCGAGAGCCTCCACATGAAGCCGTCCGACGTCAAAAGCACCTACCTGGTGATCGAGCCCGCGACCGACCCCACCACCCCGGGGGCCCTGTCACTGTCGGCGTACGTCTCGAGTGACTACGGGGGCGGCTACATCCTCTTCGCCGGCGACGGCACCGTCAAACGGATCAGTCCGCCGTAGCGCCTGGTCGGGGGGCAGTTCCGCCGGCAGTCCCGTCGGCGAATGGCGGACCAACGCCCGGTGGTGTTGTGACGAATATATCGAAACGATACGATGACGCGAGGCGTCGAACCGCTAATAAGCAAGTCAGCAACCAGGCCGAGTCATTCCAAGGGGGTGTATCGATTGCTGGAGCTCGCCATCCTGGGCCTCCTGATCGAATCGCCCATGCACGGCTACGAGCTGCGCAAACGGTTGACCGGTCTGCTCGGGGCGTTCCGCGCGTTCTCGTACGGGTCGCTGTACCCGGCCCTGCGGCGGATGCAGGCCGAAGGGCTGATCGCCGAGGATGCCGCGCCGGCGGGCACCCCCGTACGGCGAGCGCGTCGCGTTTACCAGCTCACCGACGCCGGGCGCCGGCGCTTCGCCGAGCTGGTGGCCGACACCGGGCCGCACAACTACACCGACGACGGGTTCGGCGTCCACCTGGCCTTCTTCAACCGCACGCCGGCGGAGGCGCGGATGCGCATCCTGGAAGGCCGCCGGCGTCAGGTCGAGGAGCGCCGCGAAGGCCTTCGGGAAGCGGTGGCGCGGGCGAGCAGTTCGTTCGACCGCTACACCCGCCAACTGCATCAGCTCGGGCTCGAGTCCAGCGAGCGCGAGGTCAAGTGGCTCAACGAGCTCATCGCCGCGGAGCGCGCGATGCCCGGCCTTTCCGAACAGACGTGAAACCCCTGCACGAATCAGCACGAGAACACCCAAGCCCAGAAGTTGTGAAGTTAGGAGAACGCCCTATGAGTGACCACCAGCCGTTAGGGGCGCCGGAGGCGCAGTCGGAGGTACGAGTCGCCATCGTCGGTGTCGGTAACTGCGCGTCCTCGCTGGTTCAGGGCGTGCAGTACTACCAGGACGCGGACCCGAACAGCACCGTGCCGGGCCTGATGCACGTGAAATTCGGCCAGTACCACGTCCGCGACGTGAAGTTCGTCGCCGCGTTCGACGTCGACGCCAAGAAGGTCGGGTTCGACCTGTCGGAGGCGATCTTCGCGTCGGAGAACAACACCATCAAGATCGCCGACGTGCCCCCCACCGACGTGGTGGTGCAGCGCGGCCCGACGCTCGACGGCATCGGCAAGTACTACGCCGACACCATCGAGGTGTCCGACGCCGAGCCCGTCGACGTGGTCAAGGTGCTCAAGGACGCGCGGGTCGACGTGCTGGTCTCCTACCTGCCGGTGGGCTCCGAGGAGGCCGACAAGTTCTACGCCCAGTGCGCCATCGACGCGGGCGTGGCGTTCGTCAACGCGTTGCCGGTGTTCATCGCGTCGGACCCGGCGTGGGCCAAGAAGTTCGCCGACGCGGGCGTGCCGATCGTCGGTGACGACATCAAGAGCCAGATCGGCGCGACGATCACCCACCGCGTGATGGCCAAGCTGTTCGAGGACCGCGGCGTGCAGCTGGACCGCACCATGCAGCTCAACGTCGGCGGCAACATGGACTTCCTCAACATGCTCGAGCGCGAGCGGCTCGAGTCGAAGAAGATCTCCAAGACCCAGGCCGTCACCTCGAACCTGCAGCGCGAGTTCAAGACCAAGGACGTGCACATCGGCCCGTCGGACCACGTCGGCTGGCTCGACGACCGCAAGTGGGCCTACGTCCGGCTGGAGGGCCGCGCGTTCGGTGACGTGCCGCTGAACCTGGAGTACAAGCTCGAGGTGTGGGACTCCCCGAACTCGGCCGGCGTCATCATCGACGCCGTGCGCGCCGCGAAGATCGCCAAGGACCGCGGCATCGGCGGACCGGTGGTACCCGCCTCGGCCTACCTGATGAAGAGCCCGCCGAAGCAGCTGCCCGACGACATCGCGCGCACCCAGCTCGAAGAGTTCATCATCTCGGGCTAACGCCCTTTGACCGCCAGCGTCGAGTCGTTGCGGCGAACCGCCGTCGAGGCGCCCAACGACTCGACGTTCGGCCGGGCTTGACGGTGCAATAGGCGATTCGTCGACACGGCGCTGTGCGGGTGCTTAGCATCACTCACGATGACCGTTCAACCCGCGGCGTTCCTGCGAACGACCCTCCCGCTCGACCTTTCGCAACTGGCGGAGCTCGACAGCGGCCGCTACCACTCGATCTGGCTTCCCGATCACATGGTCAGCTTCTGGCCGGATTCCATCTGGACGCCGGAGTTCACCGACCTCGCCACCGCGTCGCCGTCGCCGCATCGCCACCTCGACGGGCTGGCGGTGGCGGCGGCCGCCGCGGTCCTCACCGCAAACGTTCCGCTTGTCAGCGCCGTCGTCGACACCGTCCGGCGGCACCCCAGCATGCTCGCGCAGACCGCACTCACCATCGACCACCTGGCCAAGGGACGGTTCGTTCTCGGCCTGGGCAGCGGCGAGAGCGAGAACACCCTGCCCTACGGGTTCGACTTCTCGCGCCCGGTCAGCCGGTTCGAAGAAGCGCTGGCGGTGATCCGGCTGCTCTGGGAAAGCGACGGCCCCGTCGACTTCGAGGGGCGGTTCTACTCGCTGCACCACGCCCGGTTGGACACCGAGCCGTACGCGGGGACCCCACCACCGATCTGGATCGGCGCCAGCGGCCCGCGGATGCTCGAGCTCACCGGTCGCCACGCCGACGGGTGGTGGCCCGCCGGCGCATGGTCCCCCGAGCATTACGCCGAGATGCTCGCCACCGTGCGCTCGTCCGCCGAACGCGCCGGCCGGGATCCCCTGGCGATCACGCCGTGTTTCATCCAGGTGTGTTTGCTCGGCGAGAGCGAAGACGCCCTGGCCGAGATCCTGCGGGCACCGCTGGTCAAGGCGTTCCTGCTGCAGGTGTCGGCCGAAACGTTGCGCGGCTTGGGATTCGAACATCCCATGGGCGACGGGTGGCGCGGGTTCCAGGACATCGACCCGGCGGTGCTGAACCGCGAGCGGATCATCACCTTCCTGAACGACACGCGTCCCGAAATGCTGCTCGCCGTCGTGCCGCACGGGACCCCGAGGCAGGTGGCCAAGATCATCAAGACCTACGTCGACTCCGGTCTTCGGGTACCCAAGATCCTCGACTACGGCGCCATGGCGGGCCTCGACTACGCCGCCTCGTCGGCGGCGAATGTGCGTGCGGCCGAGGACGAATTGCTGCGACTCTGTGGACAACCGGCATGAGCGCGCGACTGGACGCGTCGGAGATGCTGCGGGCCGCCGAGGCCGAAACCGGATTGCACGACTACGGCGACCCCACCTTGCCGCAGCGCTTCGCCGCCGCCGTCGAGCACCTCAACGCCCTCGGCATGGACGCCGACGGCGGGGAACGGGCCGCGCAGGTATGCCGGTGGCTGCTGACGTCCCGGCTGGAGTTCATCGAGGACCGCAACCGCTACCCGATCGGTGACGAAGTGATCGATGCGCCGATGTTCGTCACCGGCGAACCGCGTTCGGGCACAACGCTCATGCACGCGCTGATGTCGGTGGATCCGCACGCTCGGGCGCTGCGCTTCTGGGAGGTGATGTATCCCTCGCCGCCGCCGGGACTCGCAACGCCCGACGACGATCGCCGCCAGCGGGCCGACGCGGACTGGCGCGAGATCAACGCCAAGATGCCCAAGTGGCTGCACAGCCACCCCTACAACGACATGCTCGGCGACGGCCTGCCCGAAGACGAACGCACCTGGGCGTTCGACTTCCGGGTCATGACCCCGACGGCGTGGTGGCGGGTGCCTATGCAGTCGCTGGTCGGTGGCCTGCCCACCGATGCGGCGGCACAGTATCGGCTGCACAAGGCCATGCTGCAGCAGCTGCAATACCGCCGGCCGCGAAAATACTGGGTATTGAAGGGCTTTCACGGGTTTCGACTCCGGGAAATGTTCGACGCCTACCCCGACGCCACCATGGTCTGGCTGCACCGCGACCCGGTGCAGGTCGCCGCGTCGCGCACCATGATGATGGCCGACATCGCCGAAGGGATGGTCGGTCCCGTCGACCTGCACGCCCTGGCGAAGATGCATCTGGAATTGACGCGCGCCGGCGTCGCCAACACCATGAGCAATCCCCTGGTTGACGACCCGCGCATCCTGCACGTCCGCTACACCGACTTCATCGCCGACCAGGTGGGGACGGTGCAACGCTATTACGCCTTCGCCGGCCGCCGGGTCGCACCGGAAGCCGAGTCGGCGATGCGCGACTACCTGGCCAACAATCGCGGCGACCGCTACGGCAAGTTCACCTACTCCACCCAACTGCTGGTCGACATCGGCGAAGACCTCGATGCTCTGCACGCCGAATTCCGGCCCTTCCGTGAGCGATTCGGCGTCCCGATCGAGAACCGCGGCTGACATGGGGACCGCGCACGACCGGCTGTCGGTGCACAACGTCACGTTCTACGGCGACTCGCTCGCCGACCTGCGGGCGCACTGGGCGGCCCTCGGCGTCTCCAGGCTGAGCATCCTGGACGCTCAACTGCTCGATCCCGAGTTCCCAAAGCTCCTGCAGCGTAACGACTACACCGTCGAAGCGGTATGCCACCTTTTCGCGGACGGCCGGCTGTCCACCGACGTGAACGCCGCCCGGGACGCGCTGTCGCGGGTGATCGACGCCGCGGCCGAGGTGGGCGCGCGCACCGTCTACCTGCTCACGGGCGGGCGTGAAACCCTGACCTGGGAGCGCGCCGCCGGCCGGTTCCGCGATATGGTCAGCCCCTGCGTGGAGCGGGCCGCGCGATCGGGCGTGGCGCTGGCGATCGAGAACGCCTCCAGCCTCTACGCCGACATGCACCTCGCCCACACCCTGCGCGACACGGTAACCCTCGCCGAGATGTGCGGGCTGGACGTCTGCATCGACGTGTTCCACTGCTGGGCCGAAGGCGATTTCGAGCCGATGGTGCAGCGCGCCCTGCCGCGGACGGCACTCATCCAGTTAAGCGACTACGTCCTGGGCGACCGGGCACTCCCCGGCCGGGCGGTCCCCGGGGACGGCACCATCCCGATCGAACCGTTCGTCGCGCAGGCGCTCGCCGGCGGCTACGCGCACGGCTTCGATCTGGAGCTCATTGGTCCTAGAATCGACGCCGAAGGCCGCCTCGAATCCGCCCGGCGCGCGTGTGACGTCGTCGGGGCGATGCTGACCAGACTGGGTGCGTGACAATGGCTTTCGGTGACGGCGCCGACGACGCGGAGCTGCGATCGGCGTGGCATGAATTCTGTGCACGGCTGCGGGACGCGGGCGAGCAGGTCTTCAAGGAGGCAAACGTCGCCTCGGGCGCGCAGCGCGTCGACGCCTTCCGCTTTCTCACCCAAAACCTGGGGCAGGCCTTCGATCTGGCGCTCGAGACCCGCGACACACGCTACCCGGCGCTGCACACCTTCTGCGGGCCAACCCGCAAGCTCGGCGGGGACTGCGCCGACTTCACGTATCAGCAGGCGTGGATCGACGGTCGGTCGGCGTACCGGCTGACCGGTCATCGGGGCACGTCCCGATTCTTCAACGTAACCGTCCAGGGTGCGCGCAACCCAGGCCCGGGCGTGCTGCACGAACCGTTCGGCGACACACCGCAGGCCAACCTGCTCGGACACCAGCTCCACGTCGACGACGACGGGAGGTTCGAGGTTTTCATCGGTGGCCCCGAACGCGCGCCCAACTGGCTGCCCACCGACGCCGAATCGCGCAAGCTGTTCATCCGCCAGGGCTTCGACCGGTGGGACGAGATCCCCGCGCGGATGCGGATCGAGCGGATCGACATGGCCTCGCCCAAGCCGCTGCCCACCCCGCACGGCATGGTCGAGGCGATGCATTGGGCCGGCGACTTCGTCACCGGCCTGATGTCGGACTGGCCCGAGTTTCCGTTCGCCCACGGGGGCGTCGACGCCACCCACCCCAACACCTTTCCCGGCGTCGGCGCGACCGACGCCGACAGCAAGCGGGGCCGCGCCGCCGCCAACATGTATTGGGAACTGCGCCCCGACGAGGCGCTCATCGTGGAATTCGACGCACACGACGGGCTGTGGATGTTCACCAACATGGGTGTCTTCTTCAACAGCATGGACTACCTCTACCGCCCGGTGAGCTACACGCCGAGCCGCGCAAGAACCGATGGCGACGGCCGGGTGCGGCTGGTCATGGCGCACCGAGATCCAAACGTGCACAACTGGCTCGACACCCAGGGCTTCGCCCGCGGAAACCTGACCTACCGCCACATGCTCGAGGGCGAGCCCGCCGCGCTGGAGACCAGGGTCGTCAAGCACGACGACCTATTCGACGAGCTGCCCACGGACACGGCGATGGTGAGCCCGGAAGAACGCAGCGCGGCGATGTGGGAACGATTCCGCGGCATCCGTCGTCGATACGTCCTCTAGTGTCAAAGATCGTGACCGAGATGTCTGAGGATGAACTGGCCGGCCTATCGGAGTTCTCGCTGTTATCGGAGAACGCCGAGCAGGCCGGGATCGCGGGCCCGCTGCCGGACGTCGAGCGCGTGGAGCGGGGTGCGGCGGAGACCAGGATCAGCGCGCTGCGCTGGGGCCGCACTCCCCCGCGGATCGTGTTCTTCCACGGCGGTGGGCAAAACGCCCACACCTGGGACACCGTGATCGTGGGCCTGGGTGAACCCGCGCTGGCCGTCGACCTGCCCGGCCACGGGCATTCGGCGTGGCGGGAAGACGGCGACTATTCCCCACATCACAACGCGGACGCCCTGGCGCCGGCGCTGCGCGAGCTGGCGCCGAACGCCGACCTCGTCGTGGGCATGTCGCTGGGCGGGTTGACCGCCATCCGGCTGGCCGCCGTGGCCCCCGAGCTGGTGCGTGAGCTCGTCCTCATCGACGTCACCCCGTCGGCGCTGCAGCGCCATTCCGAGCTGACCAAAGAACAGCAGGGCACGGTGGCGCTGATGCACGGCGAGCGCGAGTTTCCCAGCTTCCAGGCCATGCTGGATCTGACCATCGCCGCCGCCCCCCACCGCGAGGTAAAGGCACTGCGCCGCGGCGTCGTGCACAATTCCCGCCGGCTGGACAACGGCAACTGGACGTGGCGCTACGACGCCATCCGCAAGTTCCCGGATTTCGCCGGCCTGTGGGACGACGTCAACGGGTTGGCCGCGCCGATCACGCTGATCCGCGGCGGCTCGTCCGGCTTCGTCACCGACGGGGACGCCGAAGAACTTGCCAGGCGTGCAAACGATTTCCGCGCCGCGCACGTCGTCGAGAACTCGGGGCATTCCGTGCAGAGCGACCAACCCCTCGCGCTGATCGATCTGCTGCGCGGGGTGCTCGACGCGCGCTGATCCATCGTGACCGACCACGATCGCCGTGCCAGGCGGGCCGGGCGGCCGCGTGACACCTCGATCGACGAGCGGGTGCTGGCGGTGACGCGCGGGTTGCTGGTCGAGGTCGGCTGGGACGCTTTGAGCATGCGGCTCGTCGCCGCGCGGACCGGGGTCGGACGAGCCAGCCTGAACCGCCGCTGGTCGTCGAAGGCGGAGCTGGTGTTGCACGCGATCCTCGGTGAAACGCCCGACCTGGCACCGTTTTCCGGCACCGACCTGACCGGCTGGACCGAGTGGGTGGTGCGGGGCAGCCACGAACTGTTCAGCAGACCCGACGTGCGAGCCGCGGTGCCTGGCCTGCTGCTGGCCCTGCGCGAAAACGACGGCCTGCGAAGGGATTTGTGGGCGCGGTTCAGCGGCCCCGCCGTGCAGCTCTTCGCCGAGGACGTGCGCGCGACGACGTCCGTGGCACGACGGCGCGCCGACGTGGAGGCCCGGGCCGCGCTGGCGATGGCCGCGGGTGCCGCATTGTTCGTCACGACCGTCGCCGTCGAGGACGACTCGGAGCAGCTACGAGACCGGATCGCGCAGCTGCTGACGACGGCCGTCGCCGCGTCCCATCCGCACTGACTCGGCGATCGCGGCTTTCGGGCACCGCCAGGCGGCCATTCGGAGGTCGCGCAACGTGGCGCTGTCGTCTGTCGGTGTGGCGGCGGTGAGCAGCAGGGCCGCCTCGTAGCTGAGCCCGTCGCCGAGCGGAACGTATCGGCCCGCGACGTCGGCGACGCGGCCACCGGCCCGCAACAGCTTTGGGGATAGGGGGACCCGCCGTATCCTCCGCCCCAGGCCGTGCTCGAGCGCGTCGATCATCTCGCCGAAGGTGAGCAGTTCTCCGCCGCACACGTAGCGGCGCGGGCCCCGGCCGGCCTCCATGAGGCGAGCGTGAACGTCGGCGACGTCGCGGACGTCGACCATCTGCATGCCCCCGCGCACGCTGGGTGCCAGCGCCCAACGAACGATCGGGGCCCACCCCCGCTCGGTGACACCCGCCGCGGTGCCGAACGCCGGCCCCACGACGCTGGACGGATACGTCACGACGACGGGCGCGCCGTCGGCCTGCAGGCGCCGGGCGACGCGATCCGCGTAGCCCTTGGTCTTGGCGTACGCGCTGCGGCCGGACGCCGTCGGGGAGTCGGGCGAAATGATCCCGTTCGGCGGCGGGAACAGCGCGCTGTAGCTGCTCACCAAGATGATCGGGTCGAGACCAAGGCTCACCGCCCGGGTCAGGATCGCCTCCGTTGCAAAGGCATTCACGTCCCACATCGCCCTCGCCCGGCGTTCATCCGTGCCGACCACGCCGGCCGCGTGCACCAACGCGTCGGCGCCGGCAAGGAGCTCCTCGACGGTTGTCGGGGCGCGCACGTCGCCGATGACCACGGTCACCGGGCCCAGCGGGCGCAACCGGTCCAGCAGCCCGCCCCCGCCGGCCGCGGGATCGTTCGGAGCCACCAGCAGCCGCACGCGGTGTCCCGCGTCCAGCAACGCCCGCACCGTGTGCGCGCCCAGGTAGCCCGTTCCGCCCGTTACCGCGATCTGCACTGTCGCCTCCCGTGCTGCGATATTCCGATGCCAATGGTATCGATACAGGCCCTTGCGCCCCGCCCGGCTGGGTCACCCACGCTGAACTCACGGGGCTTACGGTGGTCCAATGACACCCCCCGTTCGTATCGGCGTCCAGCTGCAGCCGCAGCACGCCCCGCAGTACGGCCAGATCCGCGACGCCGTTCGCCGCTGTGAGGACATCGGCGTCGACATCGCATTCAACTGGGACCACTTCTTCCCGCTCTATGGCGACCCCGACGGCGCGCATTTCGAGTGCTGGACCATGCTCGGGGCGTGGGCCGAGCAGACGTCGCGCATCGAGATCGGTGCGCTGGTGACGTGCAATTCCTACCGCAACCCGGAGCTCTTGGCCGACATGGCCCGCACCGTCGACCACATCTCCGGCGGCCGGCTCGTCCTGGGCATCGGGTCGGGTTGGAAATACAAGGATTACGACGAGTACGGCTACGAATTCGGCACCGTCGGCAGCCGCCTCGACGACTTGGCGGCCGCGATGCCGCGCATCAAGGCGCGGCTGGCCACGCTGAACCCGCCGCCGACCCGCGACATCCCCGTCCTGATCGGAGGTGGCGGCGAACGCAAGACCCTGCGGCTGGTGGCCGAATACGCCGACATCTGGCACAGCTTCACCTCCGCCGACGAGTACCCGGCGAAGTCGGCCGTCCTGGAGCGGCACTGCGGCGACGTCGGCCGCGACCCCGCCGGCATCGAATGCTCGGCCGCGGTCGACGGGGACGTGGCGGGCGGCGGCTTGCTCGCCAGTGCCGAAAGGCTCGTGGGCCTCGGCGTCGGGATGTTGACCGTCGGTTGCGACGGCCCGGACTACGACCTGTCCCGCGCCGAAGCGCTGTGCAAGTGGCGCGATAGCCGCTGACCCCGCCGATAAAACGTTGCCTCACGTTTTGCCCGCGATTCGTCGGCCAAACATGACGACGCGCGCACCAACTCGTGAGAAACTCTCAGCGCCGGATTTGCCCTAGGTTTGAAAGGCACTCAAGAAACGGATGCCAAAGAAATACGGGGTCAAAGAAAAGGACCAGGTTGTTTCGCACATCCTCAACCTGGTGCTCACGGGGAAATTGCGCAGCGGCGATCGTGTGGACCGCAATGAGATCGCGGTGAGCCTCGGGGTCAGCCGCGTCCCGATCCAGGAGGCGCTGGTCCAGCTCGAACACGACGGGATCGTGTCCACCCGCTATCACCGGGGCGCGTTTATCGAGCGGTTCGACGAGGACACCGTCCTCGAACACCACGAGGTCGACGGCCTGCTCAACGGCATCGCCTCGGCGCGCGCGGCGACCAACCCCACGCCGCGGATCCTGGGACAGCTCGATGCGCTCATGCGATCGTTGCGCTCGGCGAAGGAAACCAGGGCCTTCTCGGAGATCGCCGGGGAGTATCGGCGCACGATCAACGACGAGTACGCCGGACCGCGGTTGCATGCGACGATTCGCGCCTCGCAAAACCTCATCCCCCGGGCGTTCTGGACGACCTACCAGGGCAGCCGCGAAGACATCCTGCCGTTCTACGAGGACGAGACCAGCGCGATCCACCGGCGTGATCCCGAGGCCGCGCGGACCGCATGCGTCGGCCGGTCCCACCTCATGGCACAGACCATGCTGACCGAACTGTTTCGGCGCCGAGTGTTCACCGCGCCGAACGACATCGGCCAGGTGGTCGCCGGCCCTCTTCGGGTAGTCACCGACGCGGATGCGACCCGCGAGGAGCCGTCGGTCGCGCTGTGACCTCGCGCTAGCGGGGCGGGGCCGCCGACCGGTCGATACGGTGGCGGTGATGAGTCTGCACGTGGGCCGGCACGCCAAGCGCCGCGGGCGGCTGCTGGCGCTGACCGCGGCCGCGCTCGTGGCGTGCGCCGTCGCGTCCGCGACGGTGGCCGCGCCGGCGCGCGCCGACCGGAACCAATGCGCGCCTGCGGGATTGGACAGCGCCTACGCGTTGCCGAGCGACCTCACCGCAGATTCCGGCATCGGCCAGGACGACCGGCACACAACGCCCACCGTCGAGCCGCTCAGCGCGATCGACGCCGGCGCCCTGGGGCTGGGCACGCCGGGCGTCTTGACCGTCGGCACGCTGTCCGACGCCCCGCCCAACGTCTGCATCAACCCGACCGGCAAGTTCAGCGGATTCGACAACCAGTTGTTGCGCGCCATCGCCGACAAGCTGGGCCTGCAGGTCCGCTTCGTCGGCACCGACTTCTCCGGGCTGCTCGCCCAGGTGGCGTCGCGGCGCTTCGACGTCGGCTCGGCGTCGGTGAAGGCCACCGACGCGCGGCGGCACACCGTCGCGTTCACGAACGGCTACGACTTCGGCTACTACGCGCTCGTCGTGCCCCCCGGCTCGGCGATCCACAACTTCCGCGACCTGGCCGCCGGCCAGCGCATCGGCGTGGTCCAGGGCACCGTGGAGGAGTCGTACGTCGTCGAGGAGCTGCACCTGCAACCCGTCAAATACCCCGACTTCGCCACCGTGTACGCCAGCCTCAAGACCCGCCAGATCGACGCGTGGGTGGCCCCCGCGGGTCAGGCGGCCAACGCCATGCGACCCGGTGACCCGGCCGTGGTCGTCGCGAACACCTTCAGCCGCGGCGATTTCGTGGCCTATGCCGTCGCGCAGGACAACCAGCCCCTTGTCGACGCGCTGAACGCCGGCCTCGATGCCGTCATCGCCGACGGCACCTGGGCGAACCTGTACTCCCAGTGGGTGCCGCGGTCCCTGCCGCCGGGATGGAAGCCGGGTTCGCGGGCGGCCCCCGCCCCGACGCTGCCGGACTTCGCCAAGATCGCGGCGAGCCACCACCGCAAGCCGGTCGGCCCCGCCGCGCCGAGGTCGACGCTGGCGCAGCTGCGCGACTCCTTCTTCGACTGGGACATGTACCGGCAGGCCATCCCCACGCTGTTCCGCACCGGGTTGCCCAACACGCTGATCTTGACCGGCAGCGCCTCGCTGATCGGCCTGGCGCTGGGCATGGTGCTGGCCATCGCCGGAATTTCACATTCGCGTTGGCTGCGCTGGCCGGCTCGGGTGTATACCGACGTCTTCCGCGGCCTTCCCGAGGTGGTGATCATCCTCATCATCGGCCTGGGCGTGGGACCGTTGGTCGGCGGCCTGACGAACGGCAACCCCTACCCGCTGGGCATCGCCGCATTGGGACTGATGGCCGCCGCCTACATCGGCGAGATACTCCGCTCGGGAATCCAGAGCGTCGACGGCGGACAGCTGGAGGCGTCCCGCGCGCTGGGGTTCAGCTATCCGCAAGCGATGCGTCTGGTGGTGGTGCCCCAAGGCGTCCGCCGGGTGTTGCCCGCACTGGTCAACCAGTTCATCGCGCTGTTGAAGGCCTCTGCGCTGGTGTACTTCCTGGGGCTGATCGCCCAGCAGCGGGAGCTGTTTCAGGTGGGCCGAGACCTCAACGCCCAGACGGGCAACCTGTCGCCGCTGGTTGCCGCCGGCGTCTTCTACCTCATGCTGACCATTCCGTTGACCCACTTGGTGAACTACATCGACGCACGGCTGCGCCGCGGCCGAGCGGCGGTTGAGCCCGAACAGGACCTCGACGCGCTCGGCACGACGTTCGGCCAGGAGATGACGTGAGCGCCGCAGTCACTGAACGTCTCTCAGTCTCGTTGGAAGCCAAGGCGATTCATCAGACCCTCGGCGGGACGGCGGTGCTGCGCGGCATCGACCTGGAGGTCCCGGCGGGCAGCACGACGGCCGTGGTCGGACCATCGGGCTCGGGCAAGTCGACGCTGCTGCGCACCCTGAACCGGTTACACGAGCCCGACAGCGGCGACATCCTGCTCGACGGCCGGTCGGTGTTGCGCGACGATCCCGACCGGCTTCGCCAACGCATCGGCATGGTGTTCCAGCACTTCAATCTGTTCCCCCATCGGAGCGTGCTGGACAACGTCGCGCTGGCGCCGCGCAAGCTGCGGCGGCTCTCGGCCGAGGCGGCCAGGGAACTCGCCCTGACCCAGCTGGACCGAGTTGGTTTGAAGCACAAGGCCGGTGCCCGTCCCGGCACCCTGTCCGGCGGCCAACAGCAGCGCGTCGCGATCGCGCGCGCACTGGCCATGGCACCGCAGGTGATGTTCTTCGACGAGGCCACCTCGGCGCTGGATCCCGAAATGGTGAAGGGCATCCTGCAACTGATCGCCGACCTCGGCGCCGACGGCATGACGATGATCGTCGTGACGCACGAAATGGGCTTTGCCCGGTCGGCATCCGACACCGTCGTCTTCATGGACCACGGCAAGGTCGTGGAATCCGGGCCTCCGCAGCAGATATTCGAGGCCGCCCGAACCGAGCGGCTCCAGCGGTTCCTGTCCCAGGTGCTCTGAACGGTTCTTAACTTAGTCCGGGGGTTGGTGCCGGATAGCTCCTTGTTCGCCACGCATATCGGGTTAGACTGCCGACTTATGGCGGATAGCGAATCCACCGCGCCGGAGGTAACCGAGCTTGCGGAAGGTTTGCACCGCGCGCTGTCCAAACTGTTTTCGATTCTGCGCCGCGGCGACCCCAGCGGCGTGGTGGCCGGCGAGCTAACCCTGGCCCAGCTGTCGATCCTGGTCACCCTGCTCGATCAGGGCCCCATCCGGATGACCGACCTGGCCGCGCACGAACGGGTGCGGACCCCGACCACGACCGTGGCGATCCGCCGGCTGGAAAAGATCGGGCTGGTTAAACGCTCGCGCGACCCGTCGGACCTGCGGGCGGTGCTGGTCGACATCACCCCGCGCGGACGGGCCGTGCACGCCGAGTCGCTGGCCAACCGGCACGCGGCGCTCGCCGCGATGCTCAGTCAGCTCCCCACGTCCGACCTGGACACGCTGACGAAGGCGTTGGCACCGCTGCAACGCCTGGCCTGCGGCGAATCGGGCCCGGCCGGCGAGCCCGACGCACGCAAGCAGGCGTGAAAGTACTTGACTCTCAAGGAATCTGGCGGCTCCGGTAGGCTGTAAGCATGCCCACCGCACTCATCACCGGAGCGAGCGGCGGTATCGGTTCCGCGATCGCTACAGCGTTGTCGGCGACCCATACCCTGCTGTTGGCGGGGAGGTCTTCCGATCGGCTCGACTCCGTCGCCCGACGGCTGGGCGCCACGACCTTCCCGCTCGACCTGACCAACCCCGACGAGATCGAGGCCGGCTGCGAGGTCGTGGACGAACTCGACGTGCTGGTGCACAACGCGGGGGTGTTCGTCCCCGGCCACGTCGCCGAGTCCGACATCGACGATTGGCGGGCCACCTTCGCGGTGAATGTGTTTGGGACAGTCGAACTTACGTTGGCCCTGTTGCCGGCGTTGCGCCGGGCCCACGGCCAGGTGGTGTTCATCAACTCCGGTTCGGGGCAAAAGGTTTCGTCGGGCATGGCCTCCTACTCGGCGAGCAAGTTCGCGCTGCGCGCCTTTGCGGACTCGCTGCGGCAGGACGAGCCGGATTTGCGGGTGACGACGATCTATCCCGGCCGCACCGACACCGCGATGCAACGCGAGCTCGTCGCCTTCGAAGGGGGCCAATACGACCCGGCGAACTTCCTGCGGCCGGAGACCGTCGCGGCGGCCGTCGCTAATGCGGTGGCCACGCCGCCGGACGGCCACGTGCACGAAGTGGTGCTTCGGCCGGGTCGGCGATGATCCGCGCGGGCCGCTAAACGACCAAGTTGACCAGCCGGCCGGGGACCACGATCACCTTGCGCGGGGTGGCGCCGGCCAGGAACGTTTGGACCTTTTCGTCGCCCAGGGCCGCGGATTTGAGCGCGTCTTCGTCGGCGTCGGCGGGCACCACCACGCGCCCACGCACCTTGCCGTTGACCTGCACGGGGTATTCCACGGAATCCTCGACGAGGTAGGCCGGGTCGGCCTGCGGGAAGGGCCCGTGGGCCAGAGAGGTCGTGTGGCCCAGCCGCGACCACAGCTCCTCGGCCAGGTGGGGGGCCAGCGGCGCCAGCATCAGCACCAGCGGCTCGACCGCCGCGCGAGGCACGGCGTCGCGGTGCGCCTTGGTCAGGTGGTTGGTGTACTCGATCAGCTTCGCCGCCGCGGTGTTATTGCGCAGCGCCGCGTAATCCTCGGCTACTCCCGCGATGGTGCGGTGCAGCGCCCTGAGGGTATCGCCGTCCAACCTTTGGTCGGCGGCGCCGTGTACCCGGGTTTCGCCGGTCTGCTCGTCGATCACCAACCGCCACACCCGCTGCAGGAAGCGGTGCGCGCCGACGACGTCCTTGGTGGCCCACGGCCGGGAAGCCTCCAGCGGGCCCATCGACATCTCGTACACCCGCAGCGTGTCCGCGCCGTACGCGTCGCAGATCTCGTCGGGGGATATCGAATTCTTCAGGCTCTTACCGATTTTCCCGAATTCCTGAAAGACCTCGATCTCGCCGTCAGGCCCCGGATAGAAAAAGCGGCCGTCACGCTCGACCACGTCCTCGGCCGGCACGTACGACCCCCGCGCATCGGTGTAGGCGAAGGCTTGGATGTAGCCCTGGTTAACCAGCCGGCGGTAGGGCTCGCGGGAACTGACGTGCCCCAGGTCGTAGAGCACCTTGTGCCAGAACCGGCAATACAGCAGGTGCAGCACCGCGTGTTCGGCGCCACCCACGTACAGGTCGACGCCGCCCGGATCGTCCGGGCCGTGCTCGGCCGGGCGGGGGCCCATCCAATAGGCCTCGTTTTCCTTGGCGCAGAACCGCTCCGCGTTGTGCGGATCGGCGTAGCGCAGTTCGTACCAGGAGCTGGCCGCCCACTGTGGCATCACGTTGGTGTCGCGGGTGTAGGGCCTCAGGCCGTCGCCGAGATCCAGCTCGACGTGCACCCAGTCGGTCGCCTTGGCCAGCGGGGGCGACGGTTCGCTGTCGGCGTCGTCGGGGTCGAACAACACCGGCGAGTAGTCCGGCACGTCGGGCAGCTCGACGGGCAGTGCGGCCTCGTCGAGCGCGTGCGGGCGCCCGTCGCCGTCGTAGACGATCGGGAACGGCTCGCCCCAGTAGCGCTGCCGGGCGAAAAGCCAGTCGCGCAGCTTGAATTCGACGCGCGCGCTCCCCCGGCCCTCGGCCTGTAGCCGGTCGGTGATCGTTTTCTTGGCCGTGGCCACGTCCAGGCCGTCGAGGTAGCCGGAGTTGACCAACACGCCGTCACCGGTGTGCGCGGCCTGCGAAATATCGCCGCCGGCAATGACTTCCAGGATCGGCAGGCCGAACTCGTGGGCGAAGTCCCAGTCGCGCTGATCGTGGCCCGGGACCGCCATGATCGCGCCGGTACCGTAGCCGGCCAGGACGTAGTCGGCGATGAAGATCGGCACGGGCTCTCCGTTGGCAGGGTTGGTGGCGTAGCTGCCCAGGAAAACGCCCGTCTTCTCTTTGCTCTCCTGGCGTTCGAGGTCCGACTTCGCGCTGATGGCGCGGCGATAGGCCGCGACCGCCTCGGCCGGGCCGGCGGAGCCGTACGTCCAACGGGAGTCGGTGCCGCCGGGCCACTGCGGGGCGACCAGGTCGTCGACCAGGTCGTGCTCGGGGGCCAGCACCAGGTAGGTGGAGCCGAACAGCGTGTCTGGTCGGGTGGTGAACACCTCTATATCAACGGCGGTGCCATCGGTTTTGATCGCGGAGAACAGCGCCTGCGCACCGGTCGAGCGACCAATCCAGTTGCGCTGCATCGTCTTTACCTTTTCAGGCCAATCCAGCACGTCGAGGTCGTCCAGCAGCCGGTCGGCATACGCGGTGATGCGCATCATCCACTGCCGCAGCCGTTTGCGAAACACCGGAAAATTGCCCCGGTCGCTGCGCCCGTCGGCGGTCACCTCTTCGTTGGCCAGCACGGTGCCCAGGCCAGGGCACCAGTTCACCAGCGAGTCGGCCCGGTAGACCAGCCGGTGGGCGTCGATCACGTCGGCCCGCTCCCCCGCCGACAGCGTGGCCCAGTCTCGGCCGTCATCGAGACGGCGCGCGCCGGAGTCGAACTCGGCGATCAGCGCGGCGATCGGGCGCGCCTTGTTGGCGGCGGGGTCGAACCAGGCATTGTAGATCTGCAGGAAGATCCACTGCGTCCACCTGTAGAACTCGACATCGGTGGTCGAAAAGCTGCGCCGGCTGTCGAGGCCCAAGCCCAGCCGGCCCAGCTGGCGCCGGAAATTGACGATGTTGGCCTCGGTCCGGGTGCGCGGGTGCGTGCCGGTCTGCACGGCGTACTGTTCGGCGGGCAGGCCAAAGGAGTCAAAGCCCAACGCGTGCAAGACATTACGTCCGGTCATCCGGAAGTAGCGCGAGTACACGTCGGTGGCGATGTAGCCAAGTGGGTGGCCGACGTGCAGCCCGTCGCCCGACGGATAGGGGAACATGTCCTGCACGAACAACTTGTCTTCGGGCAGCGGGGCCCCGTCAGCCGGGGCCAGGTCACCGACCGGGTTGGCCACGTTGAACGTCCCGAGCCGCGCCCAGTTCTCCTGCCACGCTCCTTCGATGGCGCCCGCCAGCACCGCGGTGTAGCGGTGCGGCGGCGCATCGGCGTCGGGCTGGGGCGCACCGGGGCTGCTCCCAGCCGCGGCGGTCGGGGATTGGTTCACCCAAACAGGGTATAAGGGCCTCCCCGCCGGGCCCGTCGGCCACGGGTTGGTCTCGGTTCCGTTGCACACCGATCAGAGCTTCATCCCAGCTCGGTGTCGAGCCTGTCCACCCGTTTGACCTCTGGTTACAGTCAGCCTCTAAGACGGGCGCGCACGCCCGTGGGATTGGGAAGGATCGACGCAGATGATTCAGATCGCCCGTACGTTGCGGGTATTCGCGGGAGGCCTGGCCGCCGGCGCGATCGGTGTCACGGCGTTCGCGGGCGCCACCGCTTCGGCCGATCCAGTGCTTCCGGCACCGCCGCCCGCCCCCGCGGTTCCGGCCACCGCGCCGCAGAACGTCGTCGCGGCCCCCGGACAACTCCCCGCGAACAGGGGGCTCGCCGCTCCCCCGGCCGCGAACCCGTTCGTGGCGCCGAACACCGCCGCCGCGCCCGCCGGCCCCGCGCCCAGTGCCGTCGCGCCGGCCCCCGCCGCCGCGCCCGCCGTTACCGGCACCGTGCGTGACTACCTGCAGTCCAAGGGCGTCAAGCTCGAGGCGCAGAAGCCCCAGGGATTCAAGGCGCTGGACATCACGCTGCCCGTGCCCCCGCGCTGGACGCAGGTGCCCGATCCCAACGTGCCCGACGCGTTCGCGGTGATCGCCGACCGGCACGGAACCAGCATCTACACCTCGAACGCGCAGGTAGTCGTGTACAAGCTGGTCGGTGACTTCGATCCGAAAGAGGCGATCACCCACGGCTTCGTCGACAGCCAGCAGCTGCCCGCCTGGCAGACCACGAACGCTGCGATCGCCGACTTCGGCGGGTTTCCCTCGTCGGTCATCGAGGGCACCTACCGCGACGGCGACATGATGCTCAACACGTCGCACCGCCACGTCATCGCGACGTCCGGGCACGACAAGTACCTGGTGTCGCTGGCGGTGACCACCGACCGTTCGGTGGCCGTCGCGGATGCGCCGGCCACGGATGCGATCGTCAACGGCTTCCGGGTTACCGTCCCCGCGGCCACCGCACCCTCCCCCAGTACGTCGCCGGTCGGAATTCCGGCCCAGAACGTCCCCGCGTCGCCGGCCGTTGCCCCCGCCCAGACGGCCCCGGTCGCCCCAGTCGCGGTGCCCGCGCAGCCGGTCCCCGCAGCGCCCGCCGGGCTGCCCGCACAGACGGTGCCGGCCGCGCCGGTCGGGCTTCCCGCGCAGCCGGTCGCGCCGAACCAGGTGGCCCCCCGGCCCGTGCCCAACCTGTTGACGATGGTGCCCGGCCTGCCGCCGCTGCCGAACTTCGCCTTCCTCCAAGGGCGCTGACCGCCGACGCCGGCGTCCTGGAGCCGCGCGCGCGGGCCGACGAGCCGCCTCGTATTGTGAGGCGATGCTGATCGCGGGTGTGGTGTGCATGGTTGCGGCGGTGGCCTCCGCCGGGTTCGGAAGCTGGTCGCTGTCCCAACACCGGGCCGCCGACAGCGCCGCCACCACCCAGGTGGCGCTGCATGCGATGGCACCGACCCAGCTGGCCGCCGCGGTGATGTTGGCCGCCGGAGGCGTGGTGGCCCTTGCCGCCGACGCCGACACCGCCCTGGTCGTGCTGATCGTCTGTGTCGCCGGCGCCCTGGGGACGCTCGCCACGGGTTCGTGGCAAAGCGCGCGCTTTGCGATCCGCCGGGAGGCGGCGGCACCCGGGTGCGCCGGCAGTTGCGCGGTCTGCACACAGTCCTGCCACTGATCCGATGGTGGCGACGCGCCGCCGCGCCGTCGGGCCGACCGGCGGGGGAGGGGCCTAATTTCGGCTGATGTCGATGGGGTGTGTCGCCAGCAGTGAAAGCGGTAGCGGCTGCCGACGCAGCACCTGCCCCCACAGATCGGCCCTTGGCCCGACCAGAACATCGGATGGCAACGCGGACAAGACAATCCAGTCGTCGCGTTCGATCTCGCCCTCGAGCTGCCCGATGGTCCAACCGGAGTATCCGGCGAAGATCCGCACCCCTTCGACCAGTGGGGCGATCAGTTCGGGCTCGGCGTCCAGGTCGACCATCACGATCCGGCCGTCCACGTGCCGCAGGCCCGGCACGCCCTGTGGATCGGCGCCGACCCGCAAGGCCGCAAGGCAAAGGGCCGCGTCGCGCTTTACCGGCCCACCGATGAACATGGTTTTGGGTTTGGCCGCCACCTTGGCCCACTGCGGCAACACGTTGTACACGGCGGTCTCGCTGGACCGGTTGAGCACGACACCCAATGTGCCGCCGTCGTTGTGCTCGACGATGTAGATAACGCTGCGCCGAAACGTCGGTTCGAGGAGATCGGTGTTGGCGAGCAGCAACGTGCCCGCGCGCACCCGCTGCGCGGCGGGTGCGACATAGTCCTCGGGGTCTTCGGGTGGCGGCACGACACCATCATCGCACCATCGCCTCGTCGGCCGGGTCAATCGAGCGTGGCGCGCACATATTTGTACTGTTGGTGCAGCGGCGCCGACCGCGGCGATCGTGCCCCACCCCAATCGTGGAAGTCGGTCCTGTGATCCCAGCCCGGATGCAGTCACGCGCACCGGCCTACTTGTGGCGGTCGGTGCGCGGCCTGCCGGATTTCTGGCGATTGCTGCAGGTGCGCATGGCGAGTCAATTCGGCGACGGACTTTTCCAGGCGGGGCTGGCCGGTGCGCTGCTGTTCAACCCGGATCGCGCCGCCGACCCGCTGGCCATCGCGCGCGCCTTCGCGGTGCTGTTCTTGCCCTACTCCCTGCTGGGGCCGTTCGCCGGCGCGTTGATGGACCGCTGGGATCGGCGGCTGGTGCTCGTCGGCGCCAACGCCGCCCGCCTGGTCCTCATCGCCGGCATCGGTACCATCCTGGCCCTGCGCGTCGGCGATCTCCCGCTACTGGTCGCGGCGCTGGTCGCCAACGGCCTGGCGCGGTTTGTCGCCTCGGGCCTGTCGGCGTCCCTGCCGCACGTGGTGCCGCGTGAGCAGGTGGTGACAATGAACTCGGTGGCCACCGCCTGCGGCGCGGCGGCGGCCTTCGTCGGCGCCAATTTCATGCTGGTGCCGCGCATCCTCGTCGGCGCCGGCGACAGGGGTGCCTCGGCGATCATTTTCCTGACCGCGATACCGGTCGCGCTCGCGTTGCTTTTGGCGCTGCGCTTCGCCTCGCGCGCGTTGGGCCCGGACGACACCAAGCTCGCCATCCACGGGTCGGCCGTCTACGCGGTGATCACCGGCTGGCTGCACGGCGCGCGCACCGTTGCCCAGAGCCCGACGGTCGCGGCCACCCTGTCCGGGCTGGCCGCACATCGCATGGTGGTCGGGGTCAACTCGCTGGTGATGCTGGTCCTCGTTCACCACCTGCCCGAGTCCGGCGGGGGAGGGCTCGGTATCGCGTTGGTGTTCTTCGCCGTTTCGGGTCTCGGCGCCTTCCTGGCCAACCTGCTGACACCGTCGGCGGTCCGCCGCTGGGGGCGCTACGCCGCCGCAAACGGCGCACTGGTGGCTGCCGCGATCGTCCAGATCCCGGGCGCCGGGCTGCGGATTCCGGTCATGGTCGTGTGTGGCTTCCTGCTTGGGGTGGCCGGCCAAATGGTCAAGCTCTGCGCCGACTCGGCGATGCAGATGGACGTCGATGACGCGCTGCGCGGACACGTTTTCGCGGTCCAGGACGCGCTGTTCTGGGTCGCGTTCATCGCCTCGATCACGGTGGCCGCGACCCTGATTCCCGACGACGGACGCGCGCCGGTCTTCGTGCTGTTCGGGTCGGTGCTGTACCTGGTCGGGCTGGCGGTCCACGCCGTTCTCGGCCGCCGCGGCCAGCAGGCGAACGATCGCTAAGGTGCACATGTGACGAGCACCGCCGAGCCGATGATCGCCGACCTGCGCGCCGAAAGCGACGAGCTCGACGCGTTGGTGGCGCCGCTTCCGGCGGAGCGCTGGGCGGAGCGCACTCCTGCGCCCGGTTGGACCATCGCCCACCAGATCGGACACCTGCTGTGGACCGACCGGGTGGCGCTGACCGCCGTCACCGACGAGGCGGGCTTCGCCGCGGCGCTGCAGGCCGCGCAGGCCGATCCCACCGGATTCGTCGACGCGGGCGCCGAGGCGCTGTCCGCGCTGGCCCCGGCCGACCTGCTCGCCGACTGGCGGGCCACCCGCGCGCGGCTGCACGACGCCCTGCTGGACGTGCCCGACGGCCGCAAGCTCCCGTGGTTCGGGCCGCCGATGAGCGCGGCCTCGATGGCGACGGCGCGGCTGATGGAGACCTGGGCGCATGGTCTTGACGTCGCCGACACCCTCGGCGTCCGACGACCCGCGACGGCGCGGCTGCGGTCGATCGCGCACATCGGGGTGCGCACCCGCGACTACGCCTTCGTCGTCAACGGCCTGACCCCGCCGGCCGAACCGTTTCTGGTCGAGTTGCGCGGACCCGACGGCGACACCTGGTCGTGGGGGCCGCGGGATGCCGCCCAGCGGGTCACGGGCTCCGCCGAGGATTTCTGCTTCCTGGTGACGCAGCGCCGCCCGCTGGCGGCCCTGGACGTCACCGCCCACGGGCCCGACGCCGAGCGGTGGCTGCACATCGCGCAGGCCTTCGCGGGCCCGCCCGGCCCCGGGCGATGAACGCGCAGCGCGAAGAGAGCCGGGGCCATCAACACCGGCCGGGCGATGAGCGCGCAGCGCGAAGAGAGCCGGGTTTAGGGGCCGTCCGTCGGCGCGTTGAATTTCTGAAACCAGGCGAAGTGGTAGTTCGCCGCTACCGCATCCCCGGTGACGGCTCCCTCCGTGGCGGCCAGCAGCAGGCAGTTGAGAAACAGGCCGGGATCGATGTTCGGGTGCTGGATCAACAGTTGATAGCGCGCGGTATCGAGATGCACTCGCAGCAAGTCGATTTCCTCTTGCGCGACGCCGGTCCCGGCGGCGGCGGCCCGGGCCAATGTGTGCACCATGCGCGGCAGTCCGTCCCGCCAATGCGTGGCCTGGCTCAGTTCCCATCCGATGTCGTCGACCGCGGCCACCTCGCGGGGCTGCGCCGAGGCCGCCGTCTCGGCGAAGTCATCCAGCCGGCCCAGGGCGTCCCCGGGCGCGTAGGTGACGATGCGCATGTTCTCGCCCACCAGCGCGGACACCTTGCCGGTGCGTCGCTCCGGTTCCAACAACCGCACGCCCTCCGGGACCGCGATGTCCGGCGGCACCCATCCATGGGCGAAATCCGTGACCAATACGGTGGTGCCGTCTGGGCGGTCGCCAACCGCCCAGTTCAGGCGTGGCTCCTGATGGACCACGAATGCGAGGAGGCGCCGCAGCCGCTGGTCGTCGGATTCGCCGGCATTCGGGGGAGTGGGTTCGACCGGCGGAGTCGGCGCGACCGGCGGGGCCGGTTCTACCGGGGCTGAGGGAGCGTCGTCGATGGCTCCCGGGGGTTCAAGAGCGGCGTCGGCAGGCGCGTCGGCGGGGGTCTCCACGTCGGTGACGGCGGGGATGATTTGGGTCTTGTCGAGATCGGCTCCGTTGGGGTTCTGGACGTCATGTGGGACGTCAGGTTCGGCGCGCAGGCGGGCCTTTACCTCGTGCAGTTGGCGCATCGTCGAGTCGACGCGTCGCTGGGCACGCGCGCGAGCCTCTTCGATGACCCTGCCTTCCTCTGCCTTCCGGACGGAATCGGCCATCCCCGACAGCCGGATCGTCCTGAGCTCGTCGTTGGCGCGTCGGGTGATTCGCTGCAGAGAGGCCTTCAGATACTCTGCGAGAGCGGCTGTTTCGGGCGTCGTCGTGGACAGCTCGGCGGGCCACAGCCCACCGGTCACCCAGGGGCCGCAGTCGACGGGAGAGCTGAAAGCGGGAATCGCCAGGGATTCCCGGGCAGCTCTTCGGAGGCGCTGTCGCGCCGATATCCGACCGAAGATCGCCACTGGCTAAGCCTACCTGCATCCATCGGGTCGTCTATTCAGTCGGTGAATTGTGCAGCTGCGAGCACCTGGGTAGCGTGGGGGCATGGCCGAATCTGCGCTGCAGCAGCAACTCGACGAAGTGCGTGCCCTGCTGGCGCGCGCGCGAGAGTTGTTCGGCCCCAACCCCATCGAACCGCCCACCGACATCGCACCGGATCCTGAAAGCGCGAAGACGTGGTTGTTGTAGGCGGCGTGGTCAGCGTGCCTTGCCGCGGCGGCGCAGTTTGTGCGCCAGCAGCCTCTCGATCGCCACGTCAAGATCGTGCGGGCTGGGAACCTCCGCCGAGGGGGTATGGCCGGCCGCGACGATCTCGTTGCGCACCTCCAGTAACGCTTTGAGGCAGGACACGTCGGCGGTCAACAGGATGCCCTGCGCCAGCGCCTCGGCGTCGGTGTCCATCGCCTCTTCGCTCAGCGCGACGCTGTGCATGTAACCGCCGCGGCAGGAGCGGACAAGGATGTGCCCGCTCGGGTGGACGGTGTCAAAGGCGGGATTGGCGTCCGTCATCGACCGCCGTCAACGATGCCGCCGAAATCTCGTGCCGCGTCTTGTTCGTGCTGTTCCCACATTGCCGCCGACGCGACGAGGTTCTCGGCCATGTCGGCGTGGTCCTCGGCTTGCTGCTCGTAGCACTGGCGGCGCAGCTCGAGCAGTTCGCGTCCGGCGTCGCGCAGTTCGCTGAAGACCGGTCCGAGCGAGTCGAGGCTTTCCTGGATCGCCGCATGCGACGACGTAACGGTGCGCAGGTACTCCGAGGTCTCCTGGTGATGCGCGGCGGCTTCGCGCAACTGCGCGGGCACCACACGGATCGGATCTGCCATGCTCTCCTCCTCATGCGCCGCCGGGCACGGCCGGCGAGATCACTGTCTCAGGTGGTGGTCGACGTGCCCGCCGGCCCCGTGGGTGTCGGTGTGTGCGGCTTAGCCGGTGCGGTCGCGGGTGCGGACGCCGCCGGTGGATGCTCCCAGCCTAGAAAGCTCGGGCCGCTCACGGTGGCGATGCGTTGAATCTGGCCGTCGAGAAGCGCTTTTTCGTGGCCGAGTGCGAGTGCGTGACGATCGGTGAAGATGCCGATATCGCCGGGGAGAGCCTGCTGCGGGTCGACGGGGTTGGCAACCGCGGTTCCCGGTGGGGGGACGGTGATTCCCTGCTGACGGAACGCGTCGGCGATCGGCGTCCCGCCGACCGCGGCTTTGATCACCGCCGCCAGCTGAGGGCTGGCCGCGGTCACGGTGTCTCCGTCGGGCAGGGTCACCGCGGTAGGGCCCGGCGGCGCTTCGGGTTGGTCCGCCGCGATGTCCTCGTCGCAAGCCTTCCCGTCGTCGCCGTCCTGGTCGTCCGGGTGATCGTCGATGCCGGGGTCGTGGGATTCGGGCAGGCCCTCGTCGTCGACGTCGCGCGCCGCCGGCGCGATGCGATCCGTCAGGTCGGGGAGCGGCAGGCCACCCGGCCCACCCAGGCCCGGCATCGAAGCTCCGCCGAAGCTGGGGATTGGTGGCATGGCCTGCGGCACCGGGGCTGTCGCGCCCGCGGCAGGAGCCGGGGCTCCGACATCCTCGGCGGGCAAGCCGGGGTCGTCGGCGAACATCGGGTCCAGCAGCGGGTCGTCTTCGGGATCGTCGATCGCCGCCAGGTCCGTGTCGTCGGGGGGCGCGGCATCGGCGGCGGGCAGGTGGTCGTCGGGGGGATTCTTGGAGGCGTCGTAGAGCGACGTCCATGCGGCCATCAGGGCCGATTTCGACGTGTCGTCCAGGCTCGCGTTGACGACTACCGCGCGGATGTCCTTGAGCTTGCCGATCAGGAACCGCTGGAAATCGCGCGCGCCTGCCGGGGTGTCCAGATCCGATCGCGTCAGGACGGCCGTTTCGATTTCCCGCTGCAACCCGGTCAGGGCCCCCTGACCCTCGACGGCCTTGAGGTGTGCGTTGAGGATGGCCGCAATCACCTGCATGTCGAGCTGCGAACTCGCCGAGTTTTGGTGTGCCAGAGCCGCTTCGGCACCTGCCATGGCCTCGGCGGCCGCTCCCTGGCCGGGTTGCCCCGACGGCGTGCCGGCGGGCGTTACCGCGCCGAAGACGTCCGGGTGCTGCTGGCGGATCGTGCGCACGATCGTGTCGAGCCGGCGCGCAGGGGTGCCGGGGGTGATCGCCGCGACCACCTCGTCCGGCGTCAAACCCGCCTGCCACGCGTTCGGATCGCCGGTGCGGTCGCGCACGCGCTGGATCGTGGTGATCAGCTCGTCCTGCGTCGACATCGCTGTCGCGGCCCCTCCATGCCGGGCGACAGTACGTAGGCACGTTCGTGGCCACAACTCACCCCGAGGCGGCTGTGAGCGAACGAGCCGGCGTGCCTTCGGGCTAGCCCGAAGGCACGGCGTACTGCGCCCGGAGGCCATCCAGCACAACCCTTTTCGCGCGACCGAGTTCGCGGGCATCGGAAATCACCGTTGCGATCTCGCGTTGCTTGTCCAGCAGGAACCTGTGCAATTCGCGTGCGCCCAAGGGTGTGTCCGCGGCAAGGCCCGCGCGTTGGGTGGCCACTCGGTCGATCTCCTCGGCGATCGCGTCGAGCCGCGTGATGCTCTCCAGTGTCGCGGCGTGCGCGCTGGCGAGCACCTCGCTTAGCACGCGGTCGGCGTCGGCGACGGTGGTGTGTTGGCCGGCCAGCGCCGACTGCCGCGCCTGGATGGCGCCGATGGAGAGTCCGGCATGTTCCGACATCGGTTCAACCTCTTCTTGTCATAGCGGCCGGCGGATTGCGATGTTGCTGCCAAGCCGGCTGATTCGCACCGACGCACCCGAATAGGGCGCCTCGACGACCAGGTTGTTGCCGATGGCCATCTGCACGTGTCCGGCGTGCGGAAAGACGAGATCGCCAGGCCGGACTTGCGAACGGGGCACCGGGGTCCCGTCGTTGATCTGTTGATAGGTGGTGCGGCCCAGGTGGATACCGGCCTTCGCGTAGGACCACTGGACCAGACCGGAACAGTCGAATTCGTTGGGCCCGGTGGCTCCCCACACGTAGGGCCGCCCCAGCCGGGACAACGCGGCGCGCACCGCGATCCCGGCGCGGCCACCCGGCAACCCCAGGCGGCGATGGTGCGCTATTCGGTAGCGCAGCGCCCGCAGGGCGGCCGAGTGGCGCCGCGCCCTCAGGTGGGCGGACAGAACGTGCGCCCGTTGCGCGCGCAGTCGGGCGATCCGACGGCGCATCGCCTCGCGCTGGGCAAGCGGCGTCGTCGCCGTCACCCCTGCGTCGGCGCGCGCCTCCTCGACGACCGACTTAGTCCGCTCACCGGCCTCGTCCCGATCCCGGCGGGCGGCGGCGATGATGCTGGTGGCGTCGGCGTCCGTACCGGCCGCCGACAGCAAGACGCGCCGCCCATGATCGGCCGCGAGCCGGTAATCACCCCGCGCCCCACCGTGGTTCACGTCGGCGGCGCGCCGCAGCAGCGCGTCGTACTGTGCCGCGCCGGCATCGAGCGTCGGCCGCCCGGCGCTGCCGGAAAACAGACGGTGGGCGCGGCTCAGCACCTCGATTTCGCCGTCGCTCACTGCGCCCCCTCCCGGCCGTCCTGGTCGGGGGAGTCCGCGCTCGTCGACTCGACGGCCTCGGCGAACGCCCGAACGCGGGGGAGCGCTCCCGGCGGGATGGCCCCTCGGTTGCGGATGTCCCACATTTCGTCGATGCCGACACCGACCAGCGCCGCGATGACGGCTTCCGGCAACGACGACTGCGCGCACGCGCGGTCGAACCGGGCGCCCAGGCTTGCGGGCATCCGCTCCAAAAGGGCCGTGCGCGTTGCCTCCAGCGCCTCCAAGTGCTCCATCAGCCGGCCCGTCGAGTCAGCCCCGGCGTTCACGGCCACCCGCCAGGAGCTGGCGGCCAGCATCTCCGCCTTCACGCACTGAGCGATCACAGACAGAATATACGTCTCATATTCGTTTGATGTCGTCGCAGGCAGCCGATCGATGACGGATTTGAGGGCGTCGAGCTGAGCTTCGGCGTAGCCTTCCAGCACTTCGGTGTCACTGTGACGGCCGACGATCACGGCGCCACTGGGCCTCCCGGCGCCCGCGTCAACCGGTTGCGCGGCGATCAGCCGGGCCAGCTCGGCGTCGGGATCGGCGGCCACCAGCAGCCGCGAGTAGGTACCCGGCGGCAGACCCAGCCCGTTCTCAACCTTCTGAACTGTGCTTTTATGCGGCTTACGGGCGCCGCGCTCCAGAAAGCTCAGACCCATGACGCTGACGCCGGTCGCGGCGGCGAGGTCTGCCAGCGACCAATCACGTGACTCGCGCAACGCGCGGATGGCCGCGCCGGCCGATTCACGGCTCACCGCACACTCCGGCCATAGGCCGGATATTACACAGGCGCACGTCGCATCCAGGGGATATACGTTTTTGTCACATTTCTCTTGCGTTGAGTCGGTATCTGTGTATACGCTTTTGCCTACGTTTCACCGCGGACAAGGAGACCGACATGGGACACCCCTGCGCAGCCAACCCGGAACTGTGGTTCGGCTATCCCGACGACGACGGCGGTGACGGCGCGGCGAAGGCGCGCGCCTACGAGCGGTCGGCCACCGAGGCGCGGATTCAATGCCTGCGCCGGTGCCCGCTCGCACAGCAGCGCCGCTGCGCCCAGCACGCCATCGCGCACCACGAGGAGTACGGCGTCTGGGCCGGCGTCAAACTTCCCGGCGGCCAGTACCGCAAGCGCGAACAGCTCGCCCGGGCCCACGAGGTCTTGCGCCGGATCGCCGCCGGCGAGATCAACTCGCGGCAGCTGCCCGAAAACGCGAGCCTGCTGGCGCGCCACGAGCATGAGGCGGCGCCCGCCCCCGCCGTGGTGCTGCACCTGCCGATCGCGCAAGTGGGGCCGCGCTCTGCGGCCTGAGCTCCGCTCCAGGCAGTTTGTTGCCCCAGCCAACGGGGTAGACGGGCTTGGCACGACCGAGTCCGTCGACCCGAAGGCGGGAAGCATGACGTTCGACCTGACCCCGACGGCAGCACAGCACGACCTGGCCCGGCGAACGCACGAGTTCGCCGACGAAGTGATCCGCCCCGTGGCGCTCCATTACGACCAACGGCAGGAATTCCCGTGGCCGGTGCTCGAGGAGGCCGCCCAACGGGGCTTCTACAGCCCGCTATTCTATCGCGATCTGATCGGCGACCCGACGGGCCTCTCGTTGCCGATGTTCATGGAGGAGCTGTTCTGGGGCTGCGCCGGCATCGGTTTGGCGATCGTCATGCCGGCGTTGGCCTTGTCGGCGATCGGGCAGGCCGCATCACCCGAACAGATGCTTGAGTGGGCACCCGAATGTTTCGGCACACCAGGCGATCTCAAACTCGCGGCGCTTGCCATCTCGGAACCCGAAGGCGGCAGCGACGTCCGCAACCTGCGCACCCGCGCGCGACGCGACGGTGACGACTGGATCATCGACGGCCACAAGATGTGGATCGGCAACGGCGGCATCGCCAACGTGCATGTGGTCAACGCGGTCGTCGACGAGGAGCTCGGCCACCGGGGTCAGGCGCTGTTCGTGGTTCCCGGCGGAACGCCCGGCCTGAAACTGGTGCGAAAGCTCGACAAGCTGGGTTGCCGGGCCTCCCACACCGCGGAGTTGCTCTTCGAGGGCGTGCGCGTTCCGGGCGCCAATTTGCTTGGCGGCGAAGAAAAGCTCGAACACAAACTCGCCAAGGCCCGCGAGGTGGTGGCCGGCGGGAAACGTTCGGGCTCGGCCACGTTGGGCACCTTCGAACAAACCCGACCGATGGTGGCCGCCCAGGCGATCGGGATCGCCCGTGCGGCACTGGAATACGCCACGTGGTATGCCACACAGCGCGAGGCCTTCGGCGGACCCATCATCGACAACCAGGGCATCGCCTTTCCGCTGGCCGAACTGGCCACCCAGATCGACGCGGCCCGGTTGCTGACCTGGCGCGCGTCCTGGATGGCGGCCAACAACGTGCCGTTCGAACGCGGCGAGGGCTCGATGTCGAAGATGGCCGCCAGCGAGGTGGCGGTCAAAGCCACCGAACGCGCCATCCAGACCATGGGCGGCTGGGGCTACATCACCGATCACCCGGTGGAGAAGTGGTATCGAGATGCCAAGCTGTACACCATTTTCGAGGGCACCAGCGAGATCCAGCGCATGGTCATCTCCAATGCGCTGGGCGCGGCGGTCGGCACCCCGCCACTGCACGTGGTGCTCGAGCCGTCCGGGGGACCGCTGAACCGGGTGTTCGGCCGCGGCACCCCGCTGCGCTCCCGCGTCGCAGACACCGCGCTGTCGATGCAGGACCGCGTCCCCGAACCGGTTATGCGGCTGGCCATGAAGGTGCTCCGCCCGCCGGGCCGGTGAGGTCCCGGCAAGGCGTAGCGTCGGGCGGGTGAGCAACCTCGAGGCCGCGCCGGTCGAGGTCGCTTGCCGCGCGTCAGGGGCCGCGGGGGTCGAGGTTTTACATCCGCGCGAGGTTCCGCTGGGCGGCCCGCGGGCGATCCGGGTGCAGCGCACGCTCCCGCAGCGCCGGCGCTCGCTGGTCGGCGCGTGGTGTTTCGTCGACCACTACGGCCCCGTGCGCGCACGCATGGACGTGGCGCCCCATCCCCACACCGGATTGCAAACCGTGAGTTGGTTGTTCAGCGGGGGAGTAGAGCACCGCGACAGCGCCGGGGTGCACGCCGTGATCCGGCCCGGCGAGCTGAATCTCATGACCGCGGGCGCGGGCATCTGCCACTCCGAGGTGTCGGTGGGGTCGAACGACCTCCTGCACGGGGTCCAGCTGTGGGTGGCGTTACCGGATTCCGCCCGCGACACCGGCCGCGACTTCGCCCATTACGCGCCCCGGCCGACATTGCTTCCGGGCGCCTCGGTGCGCGTTTTTATCGGGGAGATGTGCGGCAGCCGTTCGCCGGTGCACACGTTCACCCCGCTGATCGGCGCGCAGATCGACCTGGAGCCGAACGCCGGCGTGGACATCGCCGTCGACGCGGCCTTCGAGCACGGGCTGCTCTGCGACGTGGGGCCCGTCGCGATGGGCGGGACTAGCCTGGCGGTCGGTGACCTCGGCTACCAGGGCCCGGGCGAGTCGGCGCTGCACTTGCGCAACCTCGATGACCGTCCGGCGAGGGTGCTGCTGGTGGGCGGGACCCCGTTCGACGAAGAGCTGGTGATGTGGTGGAACTTCGTCGGGCGCAGTCACGACGACATCGCCGGCTACCGCCGGCTGTGGGAGGACGCCGACGACCGCTTCGGCGCCGTCACCGGGTACCGGGGTCCGGTCACGCGGCTGCCGGCCCCACCGCTGCCGACCACCCGGCTGCTGCCCCGCGCGACACCGCAACGAAAGGACACGCGAAATGACAACCGATAAGACCGGCGCCGAGGCCGTCGTCACCAAGGAGGAGAGTCGGTACACCATCGCCGTCGACGGCACGCCCGTCGGCCTCGCCGACTTCGCTGACCGCGACAACCAGCGCGTCTTCTACCACACCGAAATCGACCCCGCATACGGCGGACGCGGCCTGGCGACCATCCTCGTCGAGGAAGCCCTCAACGGGGCGCGTGGCGACGGCAAGCGCGTCGTCCCCGTCTGCTCGATGGTGGTCACGGTGCTCAAGAAGCATCCCGAGTTCGACGACATCACCGATCCCGTCACGCCCGACGTCCAACGCTGGCTGCGGGGCTAGCTGTACTCAGCTAGGACGTTGGTGACACTCTGGTGATCGGGGGTTTGCCTCCGATGGCTGAGTGGCGTCGTTGATTGT
>NZ_MVHD01000030.1 GCF_002086635.1 Mycobacterium alsense
CCATCGCCGCCGCCACCCCCGTCGCCACCGGGGCCGTACAGCCATCCGCCGCGGCCACCGTCGCCTCCGGCGCCGCCGCTACCGCCGGCGGCGCCGGGGGCGCCGGTAGAGCTGGTGCCGTCGCCGCCGGTCCCGCCGGCCCCGCCGGCGCCCCACAGCCCGGCCGAGCCGCCGGCGCCCCCGCTGCCGCCGTTGGTGCCGCTGCCGAGAAGGCTCGCTACACCGGGCCCGCCGTGGCCGCCGGCCCCGCCGTTGCCGAACAGCCACCCGCCGTTCCCGCCGTTTCCTCCGGCCGCGCCGGGGCCGCCGGTGCCGCCGAGCCCGCCGTTGCCCCACAACCCTGCGCTACCGCCGGCGCCGCCGGCGACTCCGTTGGCGCTGCTGTTGAAGCCGTTGCCGCCGTTGCCGTACAGCAGCCCCCCGCCCTGCCCGTTGGGGCTCGTCGCGGTGCCGGCCCTGCCGTCACCGACCAGCGGGCGGCCCACCAGCGCCTCGGTTGGTGCGTTGATCAGCGCGAGCGCGTCTTGTTCGACGCTTTGCAACCCGAAGGCCGCCGCGGTCTCGGCGGCCGCATACGACTGCGCCCCACCGGTCAGGGCCTGGACGAACTGGGCATGAAATCCCGTCACTTGGTCGCTGAGCGCCTGATATTCCGCCGCGTAACCGGAAAACACCGCGGCGATGCCCGCGGACACCTCGTCGCCGGCCGCGGCCAGCAGTCCGGTCGTCTGTGTCGCCGCGGCCCGATTGGCCGCGGTCAGCGCCGCGCCGACACCCGCCAGATCCGTGGCCGCAGCCGTCAGCGCCTCCGGCGCCGCCATCACGTAGGACATCGTTGTCCTCCCAAAGGCAAGCCGATATGCCCGAGACCTGCAGAGTTTACCCCGGTCATAGTTGCCGGTGTGCAGAATTCACGGAATGGGAGAAAACGGTCGATCGCTTCCTGAATCCGCGTCCCGCGGAACTGAAATGTTGGCCATTCTGGGAGAACGGTGGCGCTCGGGACACAATGACCACATGACGCTGGACCTGAACGGATACTTCGGCCGCATCAACTATCGCGGTCCGGCCGAGCCCAACCTCGACGTGCTGCGGGAGCTGGTGACGGCGCATACGCAAACGATCCCGTTCGAGAACCTCGATCCGGTGATGGGCGTGCCGGTCGACGACCTCAGCCCAGAGGCCTTGGCGGACAAGCTTATTCGTCGGCGGCGCGGTGGCTATTGCTACGAGCAGAACGGGCTGATGGGCTACGTGCTGGCCGAAATCGGTTTTCGGGTGCGGCGATTGGGCGGTCGGGTGGTCTGGATGCGTGCGCCCGACGCGCCCTTCCCGGCGCAGACGCACACCGTGCTTGCGGTGACGTTCCCGGGATCGCAGGGGTCCTATCTCGTCGACGTGGGCTTCGGCGGTCAGACGCCGACCTCGCCACTGCGCATCGAAACCGGCAGCGTGCAGCAGACGACGCACGAGCCGTACCGGCTCGAGGACCGCCGCGACGGGCTGGTCCTGCAGGCCCAGATCCGTGGGGAATGGGTGCCGCTCTACGAATTCACCACGCGGACCCAGCCCCCGATCGATCTGGAGGTGGGCAGCTGGTTCGTCTCGACCCACCCCTCGTCGGGCTTCGTGACCGGCCTGATGGTCGCGCTGGTCACCGACGACGCCCGGCTGAACCTGGCCGGCCGTCACCTGACCATCCACCGCGCCGGCGGCAGCGAGAAGCTCCGCCTCAACGACGCGGCGGCCGTCGTGGATGCCCTGGCCGGGCGGTTTGGCATCAACGTGGCCGATGCGGGCGAGGCCGCCGCGCTCGAGGCCCGCCTCGACGCGATCCTCGGCGCTTAGCCCCGCCGCCACGCAATCGCCATGGGGGACAACCCGGTTGCGCGGGGTGACCGGCAGCCTGCGCGGCGCGGATAGTGACGACCACCATATAGCCAGAAATGTTCAAATTGTAAGTCTGTCTATTAATCTGTCCCCTCGTGAGTCGGGATCACGGGTTGACCAATGCTGCGCCGAGCATCGTCGTGCCGGAGGGCACGACGTTGACATCGAATTTCGACGCGAACAGGGCCGAATTCGGTGACGCTCCGGCCTACCGCTTCATCGACTACTCGCAGGAACAGGACGGCCGCGTCGTCGAGCTCACCTGGAATGAGTTGTGGTCGCGGGTCTGCGCCATCGGCGCCCGGCTGCAGCAGGTGACCGAGCCCGGTGATCGGGTGGCGATCCTGGCGCCGCAGGGCCTCGACTACGTGGCGGGTTTCTTCGCCGCCGTGCACGCCGGCAACGTCGCGATCCCGCTGTTTGCGCCGACGCTGGCCGGGCACGGCGAGCGGCTGGCGGCGGTGCTGGCCGATGGCCGCCCCGCGGCGGTACTGACCACGACCGCGGCGGCCGAGTCGGTTCGGACGTTCATCCGAACACTGGCCCCGGACGAACGGCCGCGGATGCTCGCGGTGGATGCGATCCCCGCGACGCTCGGTTCGATGTTCACCGACGTGGTCCGCGACACCGGCGATCTCGCGTATTTGCAGTACACGTCGGGCTCGACGCGCACGCCGGCCGGGGTGGAAATCACCCACCGCGCCGTTTACACCAATGCGATGCAGATGATCGTGCACGGGTGCCTGGACACGGACGTCCAATGTGTGAGCTGGCTGCCGCTGTATCACGACATGGGTTTGATGATGATCGTGTTCACCGCGTTCTTCGGCGCCCACGTCACGTTGATGGATCCGATGGCCTTCCTGCGCCGGCCCTACCGATGGATCAAACAGCTGGGCATCGCGGCCCAAAGCGGCCGGACCATGGCGGCGGCGCCGAACTTCGCCTTCGAGCTGACGGCCCAGCGGGGGCTGCCCCCACAGGGCGAGAACCTCGACCTCAGCAACGTCGTCTGCCTGCTCAACGGGTCGGAGCCGGTGACGATGTCGGCCATCGAGCAGTTCACCAACGCGTTCGCCCCGCACGGTCTGCCCGCGTCGGTGGTCAAGCCGTCCTACGGAATGGCGGAGGCGACGCTGTCGGTCGCCAGCATCGCCCACGACGCCGCGGCCAGCGCCGTCTTCCTCGACCGGGAGCAGCTCGGTGCGGGCCGCGCCGTGGTCGTCGAGCCCACCGCGCCGGGCGCGGTTGCCCACGTCTCGTGCGGCCGGCCGATCGTCGATCAGTGGGCGGTGATCGCCGATCCGGATGGCGCCGAGGTGCCGGACGGCACCGTGGGGGAAATCTGGTTGCACGGCAACAACATCGGCCGCGGATATTTCGGCCGCGAGGAAGAAACCCGGCGCGTGTTCGACAACAAGCTGCAGTCCCGGCTCGACCTGGGAAGCCACGCCGAAGGCGCACCGGACAACGGATGCTGGCTTGCCACAGGCGATCTCGGTGTCTATCTCGACGGCCAGCTGTACCTGACCGGGCGGATCAAGGACCTCATCATCATCGACGGTCGCAACCACTACCCGCAGGACATCGAAACGACCGTCAGCGAAGCCTCTCCCGCGATCCGCTCCGGCTACGTCGCCGCGTTCTCCGTTCCCGCCGACGCGGTTACAACTCCTGATGGAAACGGCGCCTCCGGCGAGCAGGTGGTCGTCGTCGCGGAGCGCGCGGCCGGGGCGGGCCGTGCCGAGCTCGGCCCGATCGCCGAGACGGTGCGCGCGGCGATCTCCCGCCAGCACCAGATCCGCGTCGCCGACGTCCGGCTGGTGGCGGCGGGGACCATTCCCCGCACCACCAGCGGCAAGCTGGCCCGCAGCGCCTGCCGGGCCGAGTACCTCGCCGGGCGGCTCAGCCGCTGACGCGCAGCCAGGGGCCGATGCGGCGCAGGGCTTCCTCGATGTCGGCCGTGGGTCCGGCGAACGACAGCCGGACGAACGAGTCGCCCCGCGCGGTGTCGAAGTCGATGCCCGGCGCGATGGCGACGCCGGTGTCGGCCAACAGCTTTGAGCAGAACGAAAGCGAGTCGCTCGTGAAGTCCGAGACGTCGGCGTACACGTAGAACGCGCCGTCGGTGGGCGCCAGGCGGTCGATGCCGATGCGGCGCAGGCCATCGAGCAGCAGCGACCGGTTGACCGCGTAGTGGCGCAGGTTGCCGTCGGCCTCGGCGGTGGCCTCCGGGGTGAACGCCGCCACCGCGGCGACCTGGGACAGCACCGGCGGGCAGATGGTGAAGTTGCCGGTCAGGCAGTCCACCGCCCGGCGCAGCTCCGGCGGCACCAGCAGCCAGCCAAGCCGCCAACCCGTCATCGCGTAGTACTTCGAAAAGCTGTTGACCACCACCGCGTCTCGCGAAGTCTGCCAGGCGCAGCTGGTCTGCGGCGCCCCCTCGTAGACCAGTCCGTGATAGACCTCGTCGCTGATCAGGCGCACCCCGTTGGCCGCACACCAGGAGGCGATCGCGGCCAACTCGGCCGGCGGGATGACCGTGCCGGTGGGATTGGCGGGGCTGGCGACGACGACGCCGCGGGGCGGCGGGTCGAGCTCGGCGAGCATCTGCGCGGTGGGCTGGAAGCGGGTCTGCGGCCCGCACGCGATGTCCACCACCTGACATCCCAGCGCCGACAGGATGTTTCGATAGCAGGGGTAGCCGGGACTGGCCAACGCCACCCGGTCGCCCACGTCGAAGCACGCCAGGAAGGCCAGCAGAAAGCCGCCCGAGGAGCCGGTGGTCACGACGACCGCGTCGGGCTCCACATCGATGCCGTGTTTGCGTTCGTAGTCCGCCGCTATCGCGGCGCGCAGCTCGGGAATGCCCAGCGCCACCGTGTAACCCAGCTGGTTGACGTGCAGCGCGGCGGCCGCCGCCGCACGCACCGGCTCCGGCGCGCCCACGCTGGGCTGCCCCGCCGACAGGTTCACCAGGTCGCCATGGCTGCGCTGGCGCTCCGCGGCGGCCAGCCAGACATCCATCACATAAAAGGGCGGGATGCCGGCGCGCAGGGCGACCCGATCGGTCACGTTGGCAGGACTTCGGATTCCAGCCGGCGCAACAGCTCTCGCGGCGAGCCGAGCAGCCGCGCACTGCCGTGTGCGCGCTTGAAATACAGGTGCATGTCGTGTTCCCAGGTGATCGCGATGCCACCGTGCAGCTGGATCCCCTCGGCGGCAACGGTTTGCAGCGCCTCGGTCGCGGCCAGCCGCGCGGTGGCCGCGTTCGTGGGGGTGGGGGCATCGCACGCCTCGGACACCACGGCCTTGGCCGCGGCAACGGTGACATACAGGTCCGCCATCCGGTGCTTGAGGGCCTGGAAGCTGCCGATCGGGCGGCCGAATTGCACCCGGCTCTTGGCGTATTCGACGGTCAGCTCCAGGCAGCGCTCGGCCGCGCCGATCTGCTCGGCCGCGAGCAGGATCGCCGCGGTGTCCGCGAGGCCCGGGTCGGCGCCGATCGTTTCGCTCTGCTCCGGCCGCACCCGGGCCAGGCGGCGGGTCGGGTCCATGGTCGCGACGGGCTCGGCGGTGAAGCGCGTCCACCGGGTCAGCTGCCCGCCGGATGGCCCGTCCGGTGCGGCGGCGACCACGATGTCGGCGATGTCGCCGTTCACCACGTAGTCCGCATCGAGCACCAGCGCCCCGATCGAGGTGCCCTCGGCAAGCCCGGCCAGCGCCTCGGCGTCCGGCTCGGGGGCCGCGAGCAGAGCCAGCTCGGCGAGCGTGGTGCCGAGCAGGGGAGAGGGCACGAGGGCGCGGCCCAGCTCCTGCAAAACTGTTGCCGCGTCGGCTAATTCGCCGCCCGCCCCACCCAGCTCCTCGGGGACCATCAGCGCGGCGGCGCCGACCTGTTCGCACAGCAGCCGCCACAGCGATTCGTCGTAGCCGCGGTCGGACTCCATCGCGGCACGCACCGCCGCGGGGTTTGCGTGCTTGGTCACCAGCGCCGCCACGGTCTCCCGCAGCATCTGCCGTTCTTCGGTCATAAGGCCTCCAGCACCCGCCGCCGGTGGTCCTCGGGCGTGCCCCAGGCCGAGCGTAGCGCCTGGACCCGCAGCAGCCACAGCGACAGGTCGTGTTCCTGGGTGAACCCGATCGCGCCGTGCGTCTGCAGCGAGGCGCGCGCCGCCAGCAGGGCCGCCTCGGATGCCGCCGCTTTGGCCGCGCTGACGTCCCGCCGGTCCAGCGTCAGCGCGGCGCCGTACACCAGCGGGCGGGCGAGCTCGACCGCGATGTGCACGTCGGCGAGCTTGTGCTTGATCGCCTGATACGAGCCGATCACCCGGCCGAATTGGCTGCGCTGCTTGGCGTAGTCGACGGCGCCGTGCAGCAGGGCCTCGGCCGCACCCACCAGCTGCGCGGCGGTGGCCAGGGCCCCGAACTCGTAGGCGCGCTTGGTGTCCGCCTGCCAGGTGTGGCCGGTCGCGGTCACGTCGTAGAGCCGGCGGCTGGGGTCGACGGACGCGTGCCGGTCCCCCGGTCGGGCCTCGCTGACCCCGCCGGTCTCGTTCAAGGTGGCCAGCAGCACCAGCCCGGCGGCATCGGCGTCCGCCGCGCGCGGGACGTGCGGCGGCAACGCGACCGTGGCGACGAGCCCGCCGGCGGCGAGCGCGGCGCAGCGCTCGGCGTGATCGTCGGAGGCGAGCAGAACCGGTGCCACCGCAACGGATTCGGCCACCGGACCCGGCACGCACCAGCGCCCGAGCCGTTCGAGGGCCACCACCAGGTCGACGGGGCCGGCGCCGATGCCGTCGAATTCTTCGGGCACGGCCAGCGCGGTGACGCCCAGCTCGGCCAGCCGCTCCCACACCTTGCGGCCGGGCGCGGTGTCCCCCGCCGCCCAGGCCCGCACCGCGCCGGGCAGGTCGGCCGCGCCCAGCGCGGCGTCGATGCTGGCCGCGAAGTCGCGCTGCTGTTCGTCGAGTGCGAATCTCATTTCTTGGCGGCCCCGGTCTTCTCTCGCGGCAGGCCCAGCAGCCGTTCCGAAATGATGTTGCGCTGGATCTCGTTGGTACCCGCATAGATCGGGCCGCCCAGCGCGAAAAGCAGGCCATCGGTCCACGGGCCGGCCAGCTCGCCGTCGGCCGCGAGGATGTCGAGCGCGGTCTGGTGAATGGCCACGTCGAGCTCGGACCAGAACACCTTGGTCACCGACGATTCGGCGCCGAGTTCGCCGCCGGCGGCCAGCCTGGTCACCGTGCCGAAGGTCTGCAGCCGGTAGGCCTGCGCCTTGATCCACGCGTCGGCGACGCGGTCGGCGAACGCGGCGGGTGAGCCACGGTCCTTCCACAGCCGCACCAGCCGTTCCGCGGCCGCCAGGAAGCGGGCCGGGCTGCGCAGCGACATGCCGCGCTCGTTGCTCGACGTGCTCATGGCGGCCCGCCAGCCGTCGTTCGGGGTGCCGATCACGTCCTCGTCGGGAACGAAGGCGTCGTCGAGGAAGATCTCGCCGAAGCCGGTGTCGCCGCCGAGCTGGACGATGGGCCGCACGGTGACGCCCCTGGCCTTCAGGTCGAACATCAGGTAGGTCAGCCCGTTGTGCCGCTCGGCGTCGGGGTCGGAACGGAACAGGCCGAAACCCATCTCGGCGAACGGCGCGCGCGAGCTCCAGATCTTCTGGCCGTTGAGCAGCCAGCCGCCGTCGGTCCTGGTGGCGGTGGACCGCAGCGACGCGAGGTCGCTTCCGGACTCGGGTTCCGACCAGGCCTGGGCCCAGATCTGTTCGCCGCTGGCCATTTTCGGCAGGATCCGGTCGAGCTGCTCCTCGGTGCCGTGCGCGAACAGCGTCGGCGCCAGCATCGAGGTTCCGTTCGCGCTGGCCCGCCCCGGCGCACCGGCGCGAAAGTACTCCTCCTCGAACACGACCCAGTGCAGCAGCGGCGCATCGCGGCCCCCGTACTTCTTCGGCCAGGTGATCACCGACAGGCCGGCGTCGTATAGCACCCTGTCCCAATGCCGATGTTGGGCAAAGCCTTCGGCGTTGTCGTAGGACTTGGTCGGTATCGACTCGGCGTTGGCGGACAGGAATTCCCGGACCTCGGCCTGGAAGGCCAGGGTATCGTCGTCTAATTGCAGGTCCATTACTTCATTTCTCGCAGTTGTGGTTTGACCACCTTGCCGCCCGGATTGCGCGGCAACGCGTCGACGAACCGCACCGACCGCGGCGCCTTGAAGTTCGCCAAATGCTCACGGGTGTAAGCGATCACGGATTGCTCGTCGAGGTTCGCCCCCGGCCTGGCCACCACAAACGCGCGGCCGACCTCGCCCAGTCGCTCGTCGGGTACCCCGATCACCGCCACGTCGGCCACCCCTTCCATCCGGGCCAGCGCCTGCTCGACCTCGGCGGGGTAGACGTTGAAACCGCCGCAGATGTACATGTCCTTGAGCCGGTCGGTGATGCGCAGGTTGCCGGCCTCGTCGACGGTGCCGATGTCGCCGGTGTGCAGCCAGCCGTCGGGGTCGATGGCGGCGGCGGTCGCCTCCGGGTCGTCCAGGTAGCCCAGCATCACGTTGGGCCCGCGCAGCAGCACTTCACCGGAATCGGCGATGCGCAAATCGAAGTCGGCGAAGGGGCGGCCACAGGTGGAAGCGACGGTGACGGCGTCGTCGTCGGCGCGGCACATCGTTCCCATGCCGTTGGCCTCGGTCAGCCCGTAGGCCGTCAGCACGATGTCGATGTCGAGTTCGGATTGCATGCGCTCGACCAACACGACCGGCACGGTGGCCGCGCCGGTCACCGCGAACCGCAGCGAGCTCAGGTCGTAGTCGCCGCGCGCGGGGTGGTCGAGCAGCGTCTGGTAGATCGTCGGCGGCCCGGGCAACACGGTGATGCGGTGCCGCTCGATGGCCTGCAACGTGCGCACCGGGTCGAAGGTCAAATGCGGGATCAGTGTGGCGCCGGTCTGCAGGCAGGCCAGGATGCCGGCCTTGTAGCCGAAGTTGTGGAAGAACGGGTTGATGCACAGGTAGCGGTCGTCGGCGGTGATCTTGCCGTTGGCCGCCCACGCCGCCGAGGCGGAAAGCGACTGCCGGTGCGCGCACAACACGCCTTTGCTGCGGCCGGTGGTGCCGGAGGTGAACAGGATGTCGCTGACGTCGTCGGGCGCGACGGCGGCGGCGCGCGCGGCGACCGCATCGGCGTCGGATGCGTGCTCGATGAAGTGGTCCCAGGTGCCCGGGACGGCATCGTCGGCCTCGACCGGGATCCGCACGACGTGGCGCAGCGCCGGCAGGGCTTCGGAGCCCAAGCGGTCCAGTTCAAAGACGCGGTCGTTGCCGAGGAATCGGCCCATCGCGAACAGCACCGGGGCGCCGGTGCGGGCCAGGATGTCGCCGGCCTCCCCGGCGGTGTAGCGGGTGTTCAGCGGCACCATGGCGGCGCCGGCGTGGTGAATCGCGAGGCAGGCCACCACCCAGTGCCAGGTGTTCGGCGACCAGATGGCCACCCGGTCTCCGGCTTGAACGCCCAGCGCGATCAGCGCGGCCGCCGCGCGGCGCACCTCGTCGCGCAGTTCGGTGGCGGTGAAGGACCGTTCGTCGGTGATCAGCGCGGGCTGATGGGGGAATTGGCGCACGAGACGATCCAGCGCCGCGGGAATGGTGCGCGGTTCGCCGGTCATCGATGCTCCCTTGGGTCAATCGCCCGGCTCTCCGCACGCCGCTGCGCGGCGCGCATCGTCGCCCGGGCCACCAAAGCAAGTGCTTGGTAGGTTAGCCTACAGGGCATGCAGGACGTCGAGGAGTTCCGGGCGGAGGTCCGGCAGTGGCTCGCCGACAATCTGGTCGGCGAGTTCGCCGCCCTCAAGGGCCTGGGCGGGCCCGGGCGCGAGCACGAGGCGTTCGAGGAGCGCCGGGCGTGGAACCAACACCTCGCGGCGGCCGGGCTGACCTGCCTGGGCTGGCCGGTGGAGCACGGCGGGCGCGGGCTGTCGACCGCGCACCGGGTGGCGTTCTACGAGGAGTACGCCCGCGCCGACGCGCCGGACAAGGTCAACCACTTCGGCGAGGAGCTGCTCGGCCCGACGCTGATCGCGTTCGGGACCCCCGAGCAGCAGGCGCGGTTCCTGCCGAGGATCCTCGACGTGACCGAGCTGTGGTGCCAGGGGTACTCCGAACCCGGCGCCGGCAGCGACCTGGCGAACGTGTCGACCACCGCGGAACTCGACGGCGACCAATGGGTCATCAACGGCCAGAAGGTGTGGACGTCGCTGGCGCACCTGTCGCAGTGGTGCTTCGTGGTCGCGCGCACCGAGAAGGGCTCCAAGCGGCACGCCGGCCTGTCGTATCTGCTTGTGCCGCTGGATCAGCCGGGCGTGCAGGTGCGCCCGATCGTCCAGATCACCGGCACCGCGGAGTTCAACGAGGTGTTCTTCGACGACGCCCGCACCGATGCGTCCCTGGTGGTCGGCGAGCCCGGCGACGGCTGGCGGGTGGCCATGGGCACGCTGACGTTCGAGCGCGGCGTCTCCACCCTGGGGCAGCAAATCCGCTACGCCCGTGAGCTTTCCAACCTGGCCGAGCTCGCGCAGCGCAACGGCGCGGCAGACGACCCGTTCATCCGGGATCTGCTGACGCGGGCGTGGGCGGGCCTGCGGGCCATGCGCTCCTACGCGCTGGCCACCATGGACGTCGAGCAGCCCGGGCAGGACAATGTGTCGAAGTTGTTGTGGGCCAACTGGCATCGCGCCCTGGGGGAGCTGGCGATGGACGTGATCGGTAAGCCGTCGATGACGTTGTCCGATGGGGAGTTCGACGAATGGCAGCGGCTTTACCTGTTCACCCGCGCCGACACCATCTACGGCGGCTCCAACGAGATCCAGCGCAACATCATCGCCGAGCGGGTGCTCGGCCTGCCACGAGAGGTCAAGGGATGACGCTGTCCGAAGCGCCGCACGAGATCCCCGGGCACGGTCTGCTCAAGGGCAAGGTGGTCATCGTCACCGCGGCCGCCGGCACCGGCATCGGTTCGGCGACAGCCCGGCGCGCCCTGGCCGAGGGCGCGGACGTGATGGTGTCCGACCACCACGAGCGACGCCTGGGCGAGACCGCCGACGCGCTGTCCGCGCTGGGACTGGGCCGAGTCGAGAAGGCGGTGTGCGACGTGACGTCCACCGCCCAGCTCGACGCCCTGATCGACTCGACCACCGCGCGCCTGGGCCGCATCGACGTGCTGGTCAACAACGCAGGGCTGGGCGGGCAGACGCCGGTGGTCGACATGACCGACGACGAATGGGACCGCGTGCTGGACGTGACGCTGACGTCGGTGTTCCGCGCCACCCGCGCCGCGTTGCGCTACTTTCGCGACGCCAGGCACGGCGGCGTCATCGTCAACAACGCCAGCGTGCTGGGCTGGCGCGCCCAGCACTCGCAGTCCCACTACGCCGCGGCCAAGGCCGGGGTGATGGCGCTGACCCGTTGCAGCGCAATCGAAGCCGTCGAGTACGGCGTGCGGATCAACGCCGTCTCGCCCAGCATCGCCCGGCACAAGTTCCTGGACAAGACGACGTCGGCCGACCTGCTCGACCGGCTGTCCGCCGGCGAGGCGTTCGGCCGTGCCGCCGAGCCGTGGGAAGTGGCGGCCACGATCGCGTTCCTGGCCAGCGACTACTCGAGTTACCTGACCGGAGAGGTGATTTCGGTATCCAGCCAGCACCCGTGAGGCTGCCGCGTCCCGGCGTTACCCCAACATCCGGCTGAGGTTGAAGATCCCGGAGGCGGTGGTACTCGTGTTGAACAGGCCCGAGGCATAGCCGCTGACCGCGCTGCCCAAGAAGATGATGGGGCTGTCCGGGATGATGTGGTTTCCAATGCCGGAGACCTGCCAGTTGTAGACGCTTCCGCCGGTGACCGAGTTGAAGAACCCCGACACAGAGCCGTTGAAGCCTGTGCCGCCGCCGGCGGTGTTGAAGAACCCCGAGACGTCGTCACCGACGTTGCCGTAGCCCGAGTTGAGCAGGCCCGAGTCGGTGGTGATGCCGACGCCCGTGTTCGTGCTGCCCGAGTTCCAGAGTCCCGTGTTGACGAAGCCCGAGTTCCCGTTGCCGGTGTTGACGTCGCCCGAATTCCAGTTGCCCGTGTTGTCCTGGCCCGCGTTGCCGAAGCCCGTGTTCTGGGCGCCGGAGTTCCCGAAGCCGGTGTTCGATTGCCACGCGTTGCCGATGCCGGTGTTGCCCAGGCCCGAGTTGCCGAAGCCGACGTTGTTGCTGCCCGAGTTCCCGACGCCAAAGCTGTTGACGTGGCCCAGCGGGTTCAGGGTGCTGGCTCCGGTGTTGAAGATGCCGACGTTGCCGTCACCGGAGTTGAAGAACCCGATGTTGTTGGTGCCCGAGTTCCCGAAGCCGATGTTGCCGGTGCCCGAGTTCAACCCGCCGAGGTGGAACGTGTTGGTCGCCCGGTCGAAGTAGGCGTTCCCGATGCCGACCTGGTTGTTGCCGGTCAGCCCGAACCCGATGTTGTTGTTGCCCGTGTTCCCGCCGCCGATGTTCCCGTTGCCGACGTTTCCGCCGCCCTGGTTCCCGATGCCCTGGTTTCCGAGGCCGACGTTGTTGTTGCCGGTGTTGCCCATCCCGATGTTGCCGCCCGAGGTGGGCGTGTTGCCCCAGTTTCCGAAGCCGATGTTTCCGGCCCCGATGTTTCCGGCGCCGACGTTGTGGTCGCCGGTGTTGCCGCTGCCGATGTTGTTGTTGCCGATGTTGCCGCCGCCCAGGTTGGAGCTGCCGGTGTTGCCGCTACCGACGTTGCCGCTGCCCTTGTTGCCGCCGCCGACGTTGGCCGCGCCGACGTTGCCCAGCCCCAGGTTGGGCAGCTGGGCCAGCAGGCCCTCCAGCGTCTGGGCGGGCACCAGCTGCGCCGCCGCCGCCGACACGCCGCCGTGGTAGCCGACCATCGCCGCCACGTCCGCGGCCCACATCTCCTCGTACTGGGCCTCGGCGGCGGCGATCGCCGGTCCGGCGAGCCCGAGGAAGTTCGACCGCACCAGTTGCAGGAACGCGCTGCGGTTGGCCGCCACCGCCAGCGGATGCACCGTCGCGGCCTGCGCGGCCTCGAAGGCGCTGACCACCGCTTGGGCCTGCCCGGCCGTCGTCGCGGCTTGCGTCGCCGCCGCGCCCAACCACCCGCTGTACGGTGTGGCCGCGGCCGCCATCGCCTGCGCCGCCGGACCCTGCCAGGCCTGCGCGGCCAGCCCGGAAGTCACCGAGGCGAATGATTGTGCCGCGGTGGATAATTCGTCGGCCAGCCCCGACCACGCCTGCGCCGCCTGCAGCATCGGCGCGGCGCCCGCCCCATCGAAGATCAGCAGAGAATTGATTTCGGGCGGCAACATCGGAAAATTGACCACAATAGACCTCCCAACTTGTAGACCGCCACCGGGAAACCGTGTTCCCCGGCTGGGACGGGGCGGTAGGCCTCAGATGCTACAACGAGGCCGCGGCAAAACGCGCGCTTTTCGCCAACTATGGCTATAGCCGGGCTACAGGCGGGCTATAGGCGGCCGATGTTGAACAGGCCCGCAATGCCCGAGCCGATATTGAACAAGCCCGAGTTGTAGACGCTGGCTTGGCCGGCGGGCAGGCCGGCGATCGCTTGGGTGACAGCGGTGTTCAAAAAGCCCGACATGCCGCCGTCGACGTTGACGCCGCCGAACGCCAGGTTGGAGAACCCGGAGATTGCTTCTCTTGTGGCGCCGTCCCGGGCCGAATTGAAAAATCCCGATACCCTGTCCCCGGTGTTGTTGAAGCCCGAGGTTTGGGTCCCGGCGTTGTTGAAGCCCGAGGTCGTCAGCCCGGTGTCGGTCGCGGACCCAACCCCCGTGTTGACGTTGCCGCCGTTCCACAGCCCCGTGTTGCTGTCGCCCGAATTTCCATTGCCGGTGTTGTAGTCGCCGGCGTTCCCGAAGCCGGTGTTGACATTCCCCGCGTTGCCGGCGCCGGTGTTGTATAGGCCCGCGTTGCCGAAGCCCGTGTTCACCGTGCCCGTGTTCCCGATGCCCGAATTGAGGGTGCCCGAGTTTCCCAAGCCGAAATTGCCGAGGCCGGAATTCCCGACGCCGAAGTTGTTGTGGTTGCTCGGGAGTAGCCCGAAGTTCGATCCCGAATTGAGGATGCCGACGTTGCCGGCGCCCGAGTTGAAGAAGCCAACGTTGTTGGTGCCCGAGTTCCCGAAGCCGATGTTGCCGCTGCCCGAGTTCAGCCCGCCGAGATGGAATTGGTTGGTCGCCCTGTCGAAGTACGTATCCCCGATGCCGACCCGATTGTTGCCGCTCAGCCCCAGGCCCCAGTTGTTGGTGCCGGTGTTCCCGAGGCCGACGTTCCCGGCGCCGGTGTTCCCGCCGCCGTAGTTTCCGCTCCCGGTGTTTCCGAGGCCGACGTTGCTGTTGCCGCTGTTGCCCATGCCCACGTTGTTGTTGCCCGGAACCAACCCGTTGGCGTCGCCGATGTTTCCGAAGCCGATGTTGCCGTTGCCCAGATTCCCCGCGCCGAAGTTGGAGTTGCCCTTGTTCCCGGCGCCGAAGTTGCCGCTGCCCCGGTTTCCGTCGCCGACGTTTTGGCTGCCGACGTTCCCGTTGCCGACGTTGTTGTTGCCCCTGTTGCCGTTGCCCACGTTGGCGGCCCCCCTGTTGCCGACACCCAGGTTCGCCAGGAAGTCCTGCAGACTTGCCGCCGGATTCAGCTGCGCGGCGGCGGCCGACGCCCCGGCGTGGTAGCCGGTCATGGCCGCGACGTCGGCGGCCCACATCTCCTCGTACTGGGCCTCGGCGGCGGCGATCGCCGGTCCGGCGAGCCCGAGGAAGTTCGACCGCACCAGTTGCACGAACGCGTTGCGGTTGGCCTCGACCAGCAGCGGATGAACCGTCGCGGCCTGCGCGGCTTCGAACGCGCCGGCCACCGCGCGGGCCTGGCCGGCCGCTTCGGCTGCCGCGGCCCCCGCCTGGCTGAGCCACCCCGCGTACGGCGTCGCCGCGGCCGCCATGGCCTGAGACGCCGGGCCTTGCCACGCCTGCCCGGTCAGCCCCGAGGTCACGGTCGAGAACGACGCCGCCGCCGCACTCAGCTCCGAAGCCAGGCCATCCCACGCCGCCGCCGCGTTCAGCATCGGCGCCGGCCCGGCCCCGCTGAACATCAGCAAAGAGTTGATCTCCGGCGGCAACACCACGAAATTGACCATGCCCGACCTCCTACCCGATTCCCTCGGTTGCTCTGCGTCAACCGATGCCCGACGGGAATCGAGAATTTCCCAGGGATGTTATGACGATTCCGCGGGAACTGCTGGGCGTTTCGTCAAGAAGGGCGCAACCGCCGGCTCGGCAATCCCCGGCGCTCACGCGTTTGCGGCGAAAGGAGGGCCTTCGATGGCGGTGTGCGGATCGACGGCCCGTTGGCGTGTCGCGGCAAATGTTTCGCGGCGGCTGGGCTCGGCGGGCTAGCCCGTCAGCCCGGCCAACCGTTGGGCGAGGCTGAAGAACCCGGCCATTTGCGTGCCCATGTTGAAGAAGCCGGAAGTGGCTCCGCTGATACCGGGGCCGAACGCGCCCGGGATGCCGGTGTTTCCGATGCCGGAGACGAAGCCGTTGATTCCGAGGAATCCCGTGGCCCCGCTGGCGGTGTTGAAGAAGCCCGACATGAGGCCGTTGATGGTGCTGGTGTCGCCGACCGCTCTGTTGAAAAAGCCGGACACTTCGAGACCGGTGTTGCCGTAGCCCGACGTCGGGTTCCCGCTGTCGGTGGTGATCCCGAAGCCCGTGTTGACCTGGCCGGAATTCCAGAAGCCGGTGTTGGTGCTACCGGAATTTCCGTTGCCCGTGTTGACGGCTCCCGAGTTCCAGAAGCCCGTGTTGTAGCTGCCGCCGTTGCCGAAGCCGGTGTTCAAGGTCCCGGCGTTGCCGGCACCGGTGTCCAGGTTGCCCGAGTTGCCGAAGCCGAAGTTCCCAGCAGCCGAGTTGCCGAGGCCGATGTTGGCGCCGCCGGAGTTCCCCATTCCGAAGTTGTTGAGGTGCCCGGGCATCGCGGCATTGGTGCCGGTGTTGAAGAAGCCGACGTTGCCACTACCGGAGTTGAAAAAGCCGATGTTGTCGGTGCCCGAGTTGCCGAAGCCGATGTTGCCGCTTCCGGAGTTCAACCCGGCGAACGTGAACTGCTGGGTCGCGGTGTCGTAGTAGGCGTTCCCGATGCCGACCAGGTTGTTTCCGGTGAGACCGAAGCCGATGTTGTTGTCGCCGGTGTTGCCACCGCCGTAGTTTCCGTTGCCGGTGTTGCCCGTACCCCAGTTGTTGTTGCCGAAATTGCCCATGCCGACGTTGTGTCCGTTCACGCCGGTGAAGCCGCCGATGTTGCCGAAGCCGATGTTCCCGTCGCCCGTGTTACCGCTGCCGAAGTTGTTGTTGCCCACGTTGCCGTTGCCGATGTTGTTGCTGCTCGGGGTCGGCGAACTGATGCCGCCGCCGACCCCGTTGCCGCTGCCGACGTTGCCGCTGCCGGTGTTGCCGTTGCCGATGTTGGCGGTACCCGTGTTGCCGTTGCCGATGTTGCCGGTGCCGCCGGTGTTGCCGATGCCGATGTTGGGCAGGGCCTGCAACAACTGCTGGAACGGGTTCAACTGCGCCGCCGCCGCCACGGCGCCGGCCTGATAGCCCGTCATGGCCGAAACGTCGGCGGCCCACATCGCCTCGTATTGCGCTTCCGCTTCGGCGATCGCCGGTCCGGCCAGGCCGAGGAAATTCGACCGCACCAACTGCACGAATGCGTTGCGGTTGGCCTCCACCAGCAACGGGTGCACCGTCGCGGCCCGCGCGGCCTCGAACGCGTTCGCCACCGCCCGGGCCTGGCCGGCCGCGCCGGCGGCCTGCGCCGACGCCGCGTGCAGCCAGCCCGCGTACGGGGTGGCCGCGGCCGTCATGGCCGCCGAAGCCGGGCCCTGCCAGGCCTGCCCGGCCAGCCCGGAGGTCACCGAGGCGAACGAGCCCGCCGCGGTCCCGAGCTCGTCGGCCAAGCCCTCCCAGGCCGCGGCCGCCTGCAACATCGGGGCGGAACCCGCGCCGCTGAACATCAGCAACGAATTGATCTCCGGCGGCAATATCGGAAAACTCACCATGGCTGTCTCCTCGCCCCATTAGCCGCGGAAAAGTCCCGGCGCCCAATCACATCGAGCAATTCGCCACAGATGCTACGGCGGTGTTGCCGAAAACATTTGAGTTTCGCAAGAGCCACCGGAGAATTTCGTCGGTCGACGGAGCGGGGCCTTATGGCACTGGTCCGCCGGTGTGGGGGCGCGCCCGTGTGGCCGAGCAAGCGCTTGGTTGATACCCTGATCGAATGGACCGAGTGGCCGGTCAGGCCAATACCCGGCGAGACGAGCTGCTAGAGCTCGCCGCCACCATGTTCGCCGAGCGCGGCCTGCGCGCCACCACGGTGCGCGACATCGCCGACGGCGCCGGCATCCTGTCGGGCAGCCTGTATCACCACTTCTCCTCCAAGGAGGAGATGGTCGACGAGTTGCTGCGGAGCTTTTTGGACTGGCTGTTCGCGCGCTACCGCGAAATCATGGACACCGAGGCCAATCCGCTCGAACGGCTCAAGGGGCTGTTCATGGCGTCGTTCGAGGCGATCGAGGATCGTCATGCCCAGGTCGTCATCTACCAGGACGAGGCCAAAAGGCTGCTGGCGCAACCCCGGTTCTCCTACATCGAGGACATGAACCGCCAACAGCGCAAGATGTGGGTCGAGGTGCTCAATCAGGGAGTCGACGAGGGCTACTTCCGGCCCGACCTCGACGTGGACCTCGTCTACCGCTTCATCCGCGACACCACGTGGGTGTCGGTGCGCTGGTATCAACCCGGCGGGCCACTCACCGCAAAACAGGTCGGCCAGCAATATCTCGCCATCGTGCTTGGCGGCATAACGGCGGAATTTTCAAAAGATTGAAGAAGGAGTCTGAAACATGCCCGAGGCGTACGTCATCGACGCAGTGCGCACCGCGGTCGGCAAGCGCAATGGCGCCCTGGCCGGAGTACATCCCGTCGACCTCGGCGCGCTGGGATGGCGCGGGCTGCTCGACCGGGTCGACGTCGACCCCGCCGCGGTTGACGATGTGATCGCCGGCTGCGTCGACGCCATCGGGGGGCAGGCCGGCAACATCGCCCGGCTCTCGTGGCTGGCCGCAGGCTATCCCGAAGAGGTTCCCGGCGTCACCGTCGACCGGCAGTGTGGTTCCAGCCAACAGGCGGTTTCCTTTGGCGCGCAAGCGATCATGGCGGGGACCGCCGATCTGATCGTGGCCGGCGGCATGCAGAACATGAGCTGGATCCCGATCTCGTCGGCGATGACGGTCGGCGAGCAGTTCGGGTTCACCTCGCCGACCAACGAGTCCAAGCAGTGGCTGCACCGCTACGGCGACCAGGAGATCTCCCAGTTCCGTGGCGCGGAGATGATCGCCGAGAAGTGGAACCTGTCGCGCGAGGAGATGGAGCAGTACTCGCTGACCAGCCACGAGCGCGCGTTCGCGGCGATCCGCGGCGGGCACTTCGACAACGAAATCATCACTGTCGACACCGAATCCGGCCCCTTCCGGGTCGACGAGGGACCGCGCGAGTCGTCGCTGGAGAAGATGGCCGGGCTGAAGACGCTGGTCGAGGGCGGCCGGCTGACCGCGGCGATGGCGAGCCAGATCTCCGACGGCGCCAGCGCGGTGCTGCTGGCCTCCGAGCGGGCCGTCAAGGACCACGGCCTGACACCCCGCGCGCGCATCCACCACATCAGCGCGCGCGCCGCCGATCCGGTGTTCATGCTCACCGGGCCCATCCCCGCGACCCGCTACGCGCTGGAGAGGACGGGGCTGTCCATCGAGGACATCGCCACGGTCGAGATCAACGAGGCGTTCGCGCCGGTGGTGATGGCGTGGCTCAAGGAGATCAAGGCCGACCCGGAGAAGGTCAACCCCAACGGCGGGGCGATCGCGCTCGGGCATCCGTTGGGCGCCACGGGCGCCAAGCTGTTCACCACCATGCTCAACGAGCTCGAGCGCATCGGCGGGCGCTACGGGTTGCAGACGATGTGCGAGGGCGGCGGCACGGCCAACGTCACGATCATCGAACGGTTGTAGCGCTCACCCCATTCCCTTCGCGGCCGAGTGTGAAATCTGCGACGCGTCGACGGCGTGTCGCGTCGTGGATCGCACACTCGGCGCCAGTGTCGGTGGGTCTCGGCAGCATCGGGGCATGACCGAGCCGTTCCTGGCCAGTGAGGCGCTGGCCGCAAAGGCCATGCCGGAGCGGGCACTGCGTTCGCTTCACCAGGCGGTATACCCGGGCGTCTACAGCCCGGCCGGGATCGAGCTGACCGCGCGGGAACGAGCACGGGCGGCATGGCTGTGGTCGCGACGCGAGGCGGTCGTCGCAGGCAACTCCGCGGCCGCACTCCTCGGCGCCAAGTGGGTCGACCCGGCACTCGACGCCGAGCTGATCCACGACAATCGCCGCCCGCCGCCCGGCATCGCGGTGCACAGCGAAACCCTGCTTCCGGGTGAGGTGGTTGAAGTTGACGGCATGCGCGTAACCAGCCCCCCGCGCACGGCTTTCGACGTGGGGAGGTGGACATCGTCACGGCTGCGGGCGATCCAGCGCCTCGATGCGCTGGCGAACGCCACCGATGTCAAGCTCACCGACGTCGAGGCCGTGATGTCAGAACATCGCGGAACACGCGGCCTTGCCCGCCTGCGAGCGGTATTGCCGCTCGTCGATTCAGGCGCCGAATCACCGCAAGAGACGCGGGCCCGCCTGGCGTTGATCGAGGCACGATTGCCGCGGCCGCAAACGCAGATCCGGGTGCTCGACGACTACGGCGACTTCGTCGCCCGCATCGACATGGGCTACCGGGAGCTGCTCGTCGGCATCGAGTACGACGGCCCGCAACACTGGACGGACGCGGCGCAGCGCGACCGCGACATCGACCGGCAGGCCGCCTTGGCCGACTTGGGCTGGAGGATCATTCGAGTCAGTAGTGACCTGCTGCGATACCGGCAAGGCACCTTCGTCGCCCGGGTCGCCGCCGCGATGCGCGCGGCGGGATGGCGTCCCTGACGGCCGAGTGTGAACCGTGCGACGCCGTAACGGCGTGTCGTGTCGTGGATTTCACACTCGGCGAATTCAGGGTTCTTCGATCAGCGTCGCGGCGGCCCGCAGGTGCTCGATCGCGTCCCGCACGATCGACTCGATCAGCTCGGCGCATGACGGAAGGTCGTCGAGGATGCCGGCCACCTGCCCGGACGCCAGCACCCCGGCCTGGGTGTTGCCCTCCACGAGCCCGGCCTTGAGCAGCATCGGGGTGTTCGCCGCCATCACCACCTGGGACCAGGTCAGCTCCTTGCCGTGGCGCATCGCCAGGCCGTCGCGGACCATCGAGCGCCAGGTCATCTGCGACATGTTCTTGAACTTCGCCGCGTTGCGCACCGCCGCCGCGAAACCCCGCAGCGGGGAACCGCTTTCCAGCTTTTCCACCAGCCCGGTGCGCAGCACCCGGTGCGGCATGCCGTCGACCCGCGTGGTCACGACGGTGCCGTCCAGCGCGGCCTCGAGGTAGCGTCGCTTGACCGCATCGGGCACGGTGGAGTCCGAGGTGAGCAGGAACCTGGTCCCCATCGCCACGCCGGCCGCCCCGTAGGACAGCGCCGCGGCCAACCCGCGCCCGTCGAAGAATCCGCCGGCCGCGATCACCGGGATCCCGGTGCCCCGCACGGCATCCAGCACGGACGGCAGCAGCAGCGTGGTCGCGACGGGCCCGGTGTGCCCGCCGCCCTCGCCGCCCTGCACGATCATCGCGTCGGCGCCCCAGCCCGCGACCTTGCGCGCGTGTTTGGCCGCGCCGATCGACGGGATCACCACCGCCCCCGCCTCTTTCAGCCGGGCGATCAGCTCCTGCTTGGGTGCCAGCGCGAACGACGCCACCTTCACGCCCTGGCGGATCATCAGCTCGACCCGGTCGCCGGCGTCGGCGGCGTCGGCGCGGATGTTCACGCCGAAGGGCTTGTCGGTCGCGGCCTTCACCTTGCCGATGGCGGTCGCCAACTCGTCGAGGGTCATCGTCGCCGACGCCAGGATGCCCAGTCCGCCCGCGTTGGCGGTGGCGGACACCAGCCGGGCGCCGGCCACCCAGCCCATCCCGGTCTGCACCACCGGATGCTCGACGCCGACCAGCTCGGTCAGCGGCGTGCGCAGCCTCACGACCGTATCTCTTTGTCGCGCAGCGCCTTCGGGTCGATGACCTCACGAATGAGGCGCAGCTCGTCGTCGGTGGGCAGCCGCGTCTCCCCGGCCTCCTCGAGGCCGTGCACGGCGAAGGACGTCGCCTCGCGAACCTCGTCGGGCTTGACGCCCGGGTGCAGGGACACCGCCCGCATCGTCCGGTCCGGGCCGGCGAAGTCGAACACCCCGAGGTTGGACACCACCCGGTAGGGGTTGGCGAACCGGAACGCCGGGTTGCCGCCGTCGACCTTGTCCCAGCCGATGCCGCAGACCACGTCGACCGTCTCGCAGAACACCCGCTTGGAGTGGTTGCCGACCCAGTAACTGGTCGCGTGGTTGATCGCGTTGCCGGGGGCTCCCCGCAGGCCGAACATCTGCCGGGTCGGGCGCTGCAGGGGTCCGAACGCCGAGATGTTCTGATTGCCGAAGCGGTCGACCTGATTGGCGCCCATCACCACGTGCCGCCGCCCCCACGCCAGCGTGTCGAAGACGCGCCCGAACGGCATCCAGCCCTCGATCGCGCCGGCCTGGCCGAGCGCCGGCGTGTCCGCGAGCAGCTGCGCCTCGCCGTCGGTCAGCAAGATGTCCGGCGCGAACGTCAAGCGGGCCAGCCGCGCCCCGACCGAGGCCATGTTGGTCATCGGGCTGACCATGATTTCGCCCGCGTCCCTGAACAACTCGGCACACGCGATGGCGCAAATCTCGGCTCGAGTGCTGGTCACTTCGCCGCCTCCTCACCAAAGGCGCGCACGGCGGCCTGATAGTCGTCCTCGCCGCCGGACAGATAGGTCTGGACGAACGCCCGCCAGCCCTCCTCCGTGGAGGCCGCCTCGGCGTAGTGGCGCTGGAACTTCTCGTCGCGCCCGTAATCCGTTGCGGCGGTGGTGAAGTGGGCGCCGCCCGGCGCCTCCACGACCGCGTCGACCATCATCCGGTTCACCAGCAGCGCCTGCGGGGGCACCGCCTTGACCAGGTCCTCGGTCGGGACGACGCGCTCCACCGACAGGTAGCGCTTGTCGGCGGCCATCAGGAACAGGTCGTCGAAGTAGGGGTCGATGCCGGTGTAGGCGGCGTTGCCCTGGCTGTCACCGAGGTTGAGGTGCACGAACGCGGCGTCCAGGCGCAGCGCCGGCATGGCGAGCAGCGTCTCGTGGCCCCCATCCGTGGGGTAGGGCGAAGTGACGGTGTGCAGTTCGCCCTCCCAGAAGTCGAGGACCGCGCTGCCCAGCCCGGCGCGGATCGGCAGGAACGGCAGGCGTTGCGCGGCGGCCTGCAGGCCACAACGCAGCATGCCCTCGTCCATTTCGCGGGCCTCGATCGCTCCGCTGGTGCGGGCCCTGGCGAACCACGGGTCGTAGAACGGCGGCGAGTCCAGCGACACGAATCCGTAGTAGACCCGCCTGACCTTGCCCGCCGAGCAGAGCAGCCCCAGGTCGGGCCCGCCGTAGGTGACCACGGTCAGGTCCTTGACGCCGGTACGCAGCATGGCCCGCACGAAGGCCATGGGTTTGCGTCGCGATCCCCAGCCGCCGATGCCGATCGTCATGCCGCTGCGCAAGCCGGCGACGGCCTCGTCGAGGGTGATTCGCTTGTCGCTCACGGCTTCTCGCCCTTCTTGTCGCCCTTTGCGGTGCCGGCGAACGCGTCGCGATGCTCGTCGGACACCCCGGCGAGGTTGAGTTCGAACGTAAAGCCCTGCTCCATGCGATAACTCGAGTTGACCCGTTGCACGTCGATCAGGTTCAGCGCCTCCTTGGCGGCGCGGATGACGCGGGTGTCCTTGGCGGCGATGTCGCGGGCCACTCGCAGGGCGGCCTCGTCCAACTGGTCCCGCGGCACCACCTCGTGCACCGAGCCGAAGTGGTGCAAGGTGGCGGCGTCGACGGTGGCGGCGGTGAAGAACAGCCGGCGCATCAGGTGCTGGGGGACCAGGCGCGACAGGTGCGTGGCCGCGCCGAGCGCGCCGCGTTCGACCTCGGGCAGACCGAACGTGGCGTCGTCGGAGGCGACGATGACGTCCGAGTTGCCCACCAGGCCGATGCCGCCGCCGACGCAGAACCCGTTGACCGCCGCGATCACCGGGACCGCGCATTCGTACACCGCGCGGAACGCGGCGAAGCAGCCGCGGTTGGCATCGATCAGCGCGGTGAACCCCTCGGTCCTCTGCATCTCCTTGATGTCCACCCCGGCGTTGAAGCCGCGGCCCTCGGCGCGCAGGATCACCGCGTGGGTCGCGGGGTCGTCGCCGGCGGCGGTGAGGGCGTCGGCCAGGTCGAACCAGCCGCGCGACGGGATGGCGTTGACGGGCGGGTAGTCGACGGTCACCGCGACGATGCCCGGTTCGGTGGTGCTGGATGTGATGGTCAACGTGCACGTCCTCGGAAAAATAGGGTCCGCTACCTAAGCAAGCACTTGCTTGGTACGCTAGCACAGTGACTCCCCCCGAAGCAGGCTCGCCCCTTTCGGAAGGCATCAATCTGGGGCTGGCCGGGCGGGTGGTTCTGGTCACCGGCGGCGTGCGGGGGGTGGGCGCGGGCATCAGCGCGGTTTTCGCCCGCCAGGGGGCCACCGTGATCACCTGTGCGCGACGGGCCGTCGAGGGCCTGCCGTACGAGTTTCACTCGTGCGACGTGCGCGACGACGACGCCGTAAAGGCGATGGTCGACGCGATCGTCGACGGGCATGGTCGGCTCGACGTCGTGGTCAACAACGCCGGCGGCTCGCCGTACGTGCTGACCGCCGAGGCCACCGCGAAGTTCAACCGCAAGATCATCGAGCTCAATCTGATTGGCGCGCTGTCGGTTTCCCAGCACGCCAACGAGAGAATGCAAGGCCAGCCGCGCGGGGGGTCGATCGTCAACATCTGCAGCCTCAGCGGCCGCCGGCCGTCCCCGGGCACCGGCGCCTACGGCGCGGCCAAGGCCGGCCTGGAAAGCCTCACGCAGACGCTGGCCGTCGAGTGGGGCCCGAAGGTCAGGGTGAACGCGTGTGTGGTCGGGATGGTGGAAACCGAACAGGCGCACCTGTTCTACGGGGACGCCGAGTCGATCGCCGCGATATCCAAGAACGTGCCGCTGGGTCGGCTTGCCAAGCCGGACGACGTCGGTTGGGCCGCAGCGTTTTTGGTGTCGGACGCGGCCGCATACATCAGTGGTGCCACGTTGGAGGTGCACGGGGGCGGCGAGCCGCCACACTACCTTTCCACCACCAACGCCAGCGCGGTCAAGTAAGGGAGAAACAAGGTATGGGATTGGTTGACGGTCGCGTGGTCATCGTCACCGGGGCGGGCGGCGGCATCGGTCGCGCGCACGCGCTCGCCTTCGCGGCGGAGGGCGCGCGCGTGGTGGTCAACGACATCGGCGTGGGCCTGGATGGTTCGCCCGCAAGCGGTGGCAGCGCCGCGCAGGGCGTCGTCGACGAGATCACCGCGGCCGGTGGCGAAGCCGTCGCCGACGGATCCAACGTCGCGGACTGGGACGAGGCCGCCGGTTTGATCCGGACCGCCGTCGACACCTTCGGTGGGCTCGACGTCCTGGTGAACAACGCCGGCATAGTGCGCGACCGGATGATCGCCAACACCAGCGAGGAGGAGTTCGACGCCGTCGTCGCCGTGCACCTCAAGGGCCACTTCGCCACGATGCGGCACGCTGCCTCCTACTGGCGCGGGCTGTCCAAAGCCGGTCAGGCGGTAGACGCTCGAATCGTCAACACCAGCTCCGGGGCCGGCCTGCAGGGGAGCGTCGGGCAGGGCAACTACAGCGCCGCCAAGGCCGGCATCGCCGCGATGACCCTCGTCGGCGCGGCCGAGATGGGCCGCTACGGCGTGACCGTCAACGCCATCGCGCCGTCGGCGCGCACCCGCATGACCGAGACCGTCTTCGCCGAGATGATGGCGACCCAGGACCGGGATTTCGACGCGATGGCGCCCGAGAACGTCTCGCCGCTGGTCGTCTGGCTGGGCAGCGCCGAGTCGCGCGACGTCACCGGGAAGGTGTTCGAGGTCGAGGGCGGCAAGATCCGCGTCGCCGAAGGCTGGGCGCACGGACCGCAGATCGACAAGGGCGCGCGGTGGGACCCCGCCGAGCTGGGGCCCGTCGTGGCCGACCTGCTGGCCAAGGCGCGGCCGCCGGTCCCGGTCTACGGCGCATAACCGGGCGCGCCGGATCAGCGCGAAACGGGCTCGCACACCACCAGCGGGATCACCCGGTCCGCGGCCTCGCGGTAGTTGCGGTAGCGCGGATACATCTCCAGCAGCGCGGGCCAGTAGCGCTCGCGCTCGGGGCCGGTGGCGTCGCGTGCGACCAGGTCCAGGCGCTCCGCTCGGATCTGCACCCGCACCTCGGGATTCTCCTTGAGGTTGAAGTACCACGCCGGGTTTTCCTCGCGCCCGCCGAACGACGCCGGCAGGATCACCCGCTCACCGTCGCGCAGGTACAGGGTCGCGGTGGTCCGCGGCTCGTTGGACTTGCGGCCGGTCGTCGTCACCAGCGCGGCCGGGAACCGCAGCAGCCTCCCGCCGATCCTGCCGTCGGTTCGGCGGTACACCCAGATATGGGCGCGCGCAAAGTATTTGAGCAGCAGCGCGATCAGTCGGGAATTGCGAATCCGGTTCACGGGTCGCAGATGACGATCGGGATGACCCGATCGGTCCACGACTGGTAGTCGGTGAACGAGGGATACATGGCCACCAGCTTCGGCCAGTACTCCTCACGCTCCTCCGCCGTGGCGTCACGCGCCCGCAACTGCAACACCTCGTCCTTGATCTGCACGGACACCTTGGGGTCCGCCTTGAGGTTGAGGTACCACATCGGGTGCTTGTCGCTGCCGCCCCGCGACGCGACCAGGATGACGCGGTCTTTATCGCGCAGGTACAGCAGCGGGCTCACCCGCGGCTGCCCGCTCTTGCGGCCGGTCGTCGTCAGCAGCGCGACCGGAGCCTTTTGGAAGGTGCCGCCCAACTTGCCGTTGCTGCGTTGGTAGATCCACGAGTTGCCCTTGGCCATCCATTTGATGAAGAAGCTGACCCAAGGAGCATTCAATGAGCGTGGCTTCGGTTTGGGCATCACGTTCCTTCGCGCCGGTGCATGGTTGAAAGCGAGCCGCGATTGAGGCTGCGGCGCAGGTGATTTCCGGAGAAACGGTTCTTGATCCCCGGCTGCGTGACGACCACCGATGGGCTAGATGCGCTCGATGATGGTGCCGGTGGACAGGGCCCCGCCCGCGCACATGGTGATCAGCGCGGTGCTCTGATCGGTGCGCTCCAACTCGTGCAGCGCCGTGGTGATCAGCCGGCTGCCGGTGCTGCCCACCGGGTGCCCGAGCGCGATCGCCCCGCCGTTGACGTTCACCCGGGCCATGTCGGGCTCGTGGACCCGCGCCCAGGACAGCACCACCGATGCGAAGGCCTCGTTGATCTCGGTGAGGTCGATGTCGCCGATCTTCATGCCGGCCTTCTCCAGCACCTTCGCCGTCGACTGCACCGGCCCGTCCAGGTGGTAGTAGGGCTCCGCGCCGACCAGCGCCTGGCTGACGATGCGGGCCCGCGGCCGCAGCCCGAGCGCCTTGGCCTTGTCCTCGTCCATCCACAGCACTGCGGCGGCGCCGTCGGAGATCTGCGACGACGTGCCCGCCGTGTGGATCCCACCCTCGATCACCGGCTTGAGCTGGCTCAACCCCTCCATCGTGGTGTCGCGCAAGCCCTGGTCGCGGCCCACCATGTGCCGCTCGCTGGTGGGCTGCTTCTGCTCGTCGAGCACCGGCGCCTCGATCGGCGAGATTTCCCGATCGAACCGGCCCTCGTCCCACGCCCGCTTGGCGCGCAGCTGCGACTCGAAACCCCAGTTGTCGATGTCCTCGCGGGTGATGCCGCGGCGCTTGGCGATCCGCTCGGCGGCGGTGAACTGGTCGGGCAGGTCGATGTCCCACGACTCGGGCCGCAGCACGGTGCGGTCGGGACCCGCGTTGGCGCCGAGCCCGACGCGGCTCATCGCCTCGATTCCGCACGCGATGCCGATGTCGATGGCACCCGCCGCGATCAGGCCCGCGACGAGCCCGTTGGCCTGCTGGCTGCTGCCGCACTGGCAGTCGACCGTCGTGGCGCCGACGTGCTCCGGCAACCCGGCAACCAGCCAGCTCACCCGCGTGATGTTGTTGGACTGCTCGCCGAACTGCGTGACGCAGCCGCCGATGACCTGCTCGACCATGCCGGCTTCGATGCCGGCCTTTTCGACGACTGCCCTTTGCACCGCGCCCAGCAGCTCGGTGGCGTGCAGTCCGGAGAGCCATCCGTTGCGCTTGCCGATCGGGCTGCGCGTGGCTTCGACGATTACCGGGTTACCCATGGGGTCAGGCTAGAACACGTTTCATTACTATGACAAGCGACGATGCTGGGCTGGTTCGGCAACTCTTTTGTGCTGCAGTTACGGCATGTTTTACTGGCAGAATAGCGCCACTAGGAGAGCTAGTAAGGAGAAGTACGCCGTGCCCACCCCCAATCTTCCTCCCGGGTTCGATTTCACCGATCCCGACATCTGGACCGAGCGCATCCCGGTCGAAGAATTCGCCGAGGTGCGGGCGACCGCGCCGATCTGGTGGACCGAACAGGCCCCGGGCGAAGGCGGCGGGTTCCACGACGGCGGCTACTGGGCGATCACCAAGCTCAACGACGTCAAGGAGATCTCCCGGCGCAGCGACATCTTCTCCAGCTACGAGAACGGTGTGATCCCGCGGTTCAACAACGACATCGCGCGCGAGGACATCGAGGTCCAGCGGTTCGTGATGCTCAACATGGACGCGCCGCACCACACCCGGCTGCGCAAGATCATCTCCCGCGGTTTCACGCCGCGGGCCGTCGGGCGCCTCGAGGACGAGCTGCGGGAGCGCGCCCAGAAGATCGCCCGCGACGCCGCCGCCATGGGGGCCGGCGACTTCGTCGAGCAGGTGTCGTGCGAGCTGCCGCTGCAGGCGATCGCCGGGCTGCTCGGGGTGCCGCAGGAGGACCGCGACAAGCTGTTCCGCTGGTCGAACGAGATGACGGGCAACGACGACCCCGAGTACGCCGATATCGACCCCAAGATGTCGTCGTTCGAGCTGATCCAGTACGCGATGCAGATGGCCGAGGAGAAGTCCAAGAACCCCGGCGACGACATCGTGACCCAGCTGATCGAGGCCGACATCGACGGCGAGAAGCTCTCCGACGACGAGTTCGGTTTTTTCGTGGTGATGCTCGCGGTGGCCGGCAACGAGACCACCCGGAACTCGATCACCCAGGGGATGATGGCGTTCGCCGAATTCCCCGACCAGTGGGAGCTGTACAAGAAGGAGCGCCCGGCCACCGCCGCCGACGAGATCGTCCGGTGGGCCACCCCGGTCAGCTGCTTCCAGCGCACCGCGCTCGAGGACTACGAGCTGTCCGGCGTGCAGATCAAGAAGGGCCAGCGGGTGCTCATGTTCTACCGCTCGGCCAACTTCGACGAGGAGGTCTTCGACGACCCCTACACCTTCAACATCCTTCGCGACCCCAACCCGCATGTCGGGTTCGGCGGCACCGGCGCGCACTACTGCATCGGCGCCAACCTGGCCCGGATGACGATCAACCTGATCTTCAACGCCGTGGCCGACCACATGCCCGACCTCAAGCCGCTGTCCAAGCCGGAGCGGCTGCGGTCCGGCTGGCTCAACGGAATCAAGCACTGGCAGGTCGACTACGCGGGCAAACCCCCGGCGGCGAACTGATGGATTTCGATCTCACCGCGACGCAGCAGGCCGTCGCCGACGTGGTCACGTCCGTGCTGGAGCGCGAAAACTCCTGGCAGGCTCTGGTCGACGGCGGGGTGACGGCGCTGCCGGTGCCGGAAAGCCTCGGCGGTGACGGCGTGGGCCTGCCCGAGGTCGCCACGGTGCTCACCGAGGTGGGTCGCCACGGCGCCATCACACCGGCGCTGGCCACGCTGGGCCTCGGCGCGGTGCCGCTGCTCGATCTCGCGTCCGAGGAACAGCGGGGCCGTTTCCTGGCCGGGCTCGCCAGGGGCGGGGTGTTGACCGCCGCGCTCAACGAGCCGGGCGCGCCGCTTCCCGACCGGCCCGCCACCACGCTCGCGGACGGGCGGCTGTCGGGCACCAAAATCGGTGTGCCCTATGCCGAACAGGCCGACTGGGTGATCGTGACCGCCGACAGCGGCGTCGTGGTGGTGTCGCCCAAGGCCGACGGCGTGCGGCTGGTGCGCACGCCGACGTCCAACGGTTCGGACGAGTACACGGTGACGTTGGAGCGGGTGGCGGTTACCGACGCCGACATGCTCGCGGGCTCCGAGACGAACACAGCGGCGCGCCGCGTCAACCAACTGGCGCTGGCGGCAATCGGCGCCTTCGCCGACGGCCTGGTGGCCGGGGCGCTGCGCCTGACCGCCGACTACGTGGCGAACCGGAAGCAGTTCGGCAAGCCGCTGTCGACCTTCCAGACCGTGGCCGCGCAGCTCGCCGAGGTCTACATCGCCTCGCGGACCATCGATTTGGCGGCGAAGTCGGTGGTTTGGCGGCTTTCCGAGGGACGGGACGCGGATGACGATTTGGACGTCCTCGGCTACTGGATCACCTCGCAGGCTCCGCATGTGATGCAACTCTGCCACCACCTGCACGGCGGGATGGGCATGGACATCACCTATCCGATGCACCGGTACTACTCCACGATCAAGGACCTGACCCGGCTGCTGGGCGGCCCCTCGCATCGCCTCGACCTGGTGGGAGCGCAATGTTCATCGACCTGACCCCGGAGCAGCGGCAACTGCAAGCCGAGCTGCGGCAATACTTTTCGAACCTCATCTCGTCCGACGAGATGAAGGCGATGGAGCAGGACCGCCACAACGAGGCCTACCGCGCGGTCATCCGGCGGATGGGCAAGGACCGCAAGCTCGGGGTCGGATGGCCGAAGGAGTTCGGCGGCCTGGGCTTCGGCCCGATCGAGCAGTCGATCTTCGTCAACGAGGCGCACCGGGCCGACGTGCCCCTGCCCGCGGTGACGCTGCAGACGGTCGGGCCGACCCTGCAGCAGTTCGGCAGCGAGATGCAGAAGAAGAAGTTCCTGCCGGCGATCCTGGCCGGCGAGGTGCACTTCGCGATCGGCTACACCGAGCCCGAGGCGGGCACCGACCTGGCGTCGCTGCGGACCACCGCCGTGCGCCACGGCGACGAGTACATCGTCAACGGCCAGAAGATCTTCACCACCGGTGCGCACGACGCCGACTACATCTGGCTGGCCTGCCGCACCGACCCGGATGCCGTTAAGCACAAGGGCATTTCGATCCTCATCGTCGACACCAAGGATCCCGGTTACTCCTGGACCCCGATCATCCTGTCCGACGGCGCCCACCACACCAACGCCACCTACTACAACGACGTGCGGGTGCCCGCCGACATGCTGGTCGGCGAGGAGAACGGCGGGTGGCGGCTGATCACCACCCAGCTCAACAACGAGCGGGTGATGCTGGGCCCCGCGGGCCGGACCGCCGGCATATACGAGCGGGTGCGCGCCTGGGCGTCCAAACCGGGCGCCGACGGCGTCACTCCGATCGACCACGCCGACGTCAAGCGGGCACTCGGCGAGATCTACGCGATGTGGCGGATCAACGAGCTGCTCAACTGGCAGGTCGCCGCGGCGGGCGAGGACATCAACGTCGCCGACGCGGCGTCCACCAAAGTCTTTGGCACGGAGCGGGTTCAGTACATCGGCCGGCTCGCCGAAGAGATCGTCGGCAGGTACGGCACCCCCGCCGAGCCGGCCACCGCCGAGCTGCTCGAGTGGTTGGACTCCCAGACCAAGCGCAACCTGGTGATCACGTTCGGTGGGGGCGTGAACGAAGTCATGCGGGAGATGATCGCGGCCGCGGGCCTCAAGGTTCCGAGGGTGCCCCGATGACCGATATCGCCGAAGCCATCGCGGAGATCAAGGCGGCCGCCGGCGCCAAGCCGCGCGCCGGCCGCGATCCGGTGAACCGGCCGACGATCAACAACTGGGTGGAGGCCCTCGGCGACCGCAACCCGATCTATATCGACGAGGCCGCCGCCCGCGCCGCCGGGCACCCGGGAATCGTCGCGCCCCCGGCCATGATTCAGGTCTGGACGATGTTCGGCCTGGGCGGGGAGCGCCCCAAGGACGATCCGCTGGGGCCCATCATGCAGCTGTTCGACGACAACGGCTACATCGGTGTGGTCGCCACCAACTGCGAGCAGACCTACCACCGCTACTTGCAGCCGGGCGAAGAGGTCACCATCACCTCGGAGATGGGCGACATCGTCGGGCCCAAGCAGACCGCGCTGGGCGAGGGCTTCTTCGTCAACCAGCACATCATCTGGCGGGTGGGTGACGAGGACGTCGCCGAGATGAATTGGCGCATACTCAAGTTCAGACCCCGGGAGGCTTCCGCCGCGCCGGCCGTCCCCGACGACCTGGACCCCGACGCCATGATGCGCCCGTCGTCGTCGCGCGACACCGCGTTCTTCTGGGAGGGCGTCAAGGCCCACGAATTGCGGATACAGCGGCGCCCGGACGGCAGCCTGCAGCACCCGCCGGTGCCGGCGGTATGGCAGGACAAGTCCGCCCCGATCGACTACGTGGTGGCCAGCGGTCGTGGCACCGTCTTCAGTTTTGTCGTGCACCACGCGCCCAAGGTGCCCGGCCGCACGCTGCCGTTCGTCATCGCGTTGGTGGAGCTCGAGGAGGGCGTGCGCATGCTGGGCGAGCTGCGCGGGGCCGATCCGGCCACCGTGGCGGTCGGAATGCCCGTGCGCGCAACCTATATCGACTTCCCGGCCGGCGACGGCGGGCCGGAGTGGACCCTCTACGCCTGGGAGCCTGACGCATGACCGCCGTCGGTACCTTACTGCCGGAACTGAAGCTGTACGCCGATCCCACGTTCATCATCTCGACGGCCATCGCCACCAGGGACTTCCAGGACGTGCACCACGACCGGGACAAGGCCGTCGCCAAGGGCTCCAAGGACATCTTCGTCAACATCCTCACCGACACGGGGCTGGTGCAGCGCTACATCACCGACTGGGCCGGGCCGTCGGCGCTGATCAAGTCGATCGGGCTGCGGCTCGGGGTGCCGTGGTACGCCTACGACACGGTGACGTTCTCCGGTGAGGTGACCGCCGTAGAGGACGGGCTGATCACCGTGAAGGTGGTGGGGCGCAACAGCCTTGGCGACCACGTGATCGCGACCGCGACGCTGACGATGGGGGCCGCCTGATGTTGTCCGGGAAGGCGGCGATCGTCGGGATCGGTGCCACCGACTTTTCGAAGGACTCCGGCCGGTCCGAGCTGCGGTTGGCCGCCGAGGCGGTGCTGGACGCGCTGGACGACGCCGGCCTGAGTCCCGCCGACGTCGACGGCTTGACGACGTTCACGATGGACACCAACACCGAGGTCGCCGTCGCGCGCGCGGTGGGCATCGGCGAGCTGAAGTTCTTCTCCAAGATCCACTACGGCGGCGGCGCCGCGTGCGCGACCATCCAGCAGGCGGCGATGGCCGTCGCGACCGGCGTCGCCGATGTCGTCGTCGCCTACCGGGCGTTCAACGAGCGATCCGGTATGCGGTTCGGCCAGGTTCAGACCCGGTTGGTGGGAGACGGTGGCGCCCAGGCGGATTCGACGACCGCGGACAACTCGTTCTCCTACCCGCACGGGCTGTCCACCCCGGCGGCGCAGGTCGCGATGATCGCGCGCCGCTACATGCACCAGTTCGGCGCGACCAGCCGGGACTTCGGCGCGATCTCGGTGGCCGACCGCAAGCACGCCGCCAACAACCCCAAGGCGTACTTCTACCAGAAGCCGATCACCATTGAGGACCACCAGAATTCGCGTTGGATCGCCGAACCGCTGCGGTTGCTGGACTGCTGCCAGGAGACCGATGGGGCGGTGGCGATCGTGGTGACGTCGGCGGAGCGCGCGCGGGACCTCAAGCACCGCCCCGCCGTCATCGAGGCGGCGTCGCAGGGCTCCAGCCCCGACCAGTACACGATGGTCAGCTACTACCGGCCCGAGCTCGGCCTGCCGGAGATGGGCGTCGTGGGCCGGCAGCTCTGGGCGCAGTCCGGGCTGTCGCCCGCCGACATCCAGACCGCCGTGCTATACGATCACTTCACGCCGTTCACCCTGATTCAGTTGGAGGAGTTGGGGTTCTGCGGTCGCGGCGAGGCAAAGGACTTCATCGCCGACGGCGCCATCGAGGTCGGCGGCCGACTCCCCATCAACACCCACGGCGGCCAGCTCGGTGAGGCCTACATCCACGGCATGAACGGCATCGCCGAGGGCGTGCGCCAACTGCGCGGAACCTCGGTGAACCCGGTGCCCGGCGTCGAGCACGTCCTCGTCACCGCGGGAACCGGCGTGCCGACGTCGGGGTTGATCCTGGGCTAGGTTCGTCCCCATCCCCTGGTGCGCTGAAGTGACGCGGGCGGCCGCGCGTGACACGCTGGCGCCATGTACCACGAATCACATGAGTCACTCGGGGAAAGTGGTAATACCTTCTCCAACTTGACAGCGCATTTGATATCACGCCGACCGTGAACCGCTACACCTACCGCGCCGAATGGTCGCCCGAGCACGGCGAATACGTCGTCCGTTGCATCGAGCTGCCATGGTTGTCGCATTGGGCACCAACCCTGCAGGAGGCTACCGCCGCCATCGAGCGAGCAGTCGACGAGTTGGTCGCGGAGCGCGAAGCGGCCGGCGAGGACGTGCCGAAGCCACTCACGGAGCGTCAATACAGCGGCAAGTTCGTCGTCAGGACGTCCCCGTCGTTGCACGCGCGACTCGCCATCGAAGCCACGGAGCAGAACGTGTCCATGAATCAGTGGGTGGTACAAAAGCTTGCCGGACGCGGTGGGCAGAGCCTAAGCGACCTCTTCGGGTTCGATTAGCGGCCCGGTGATATCGCATGTGCCAGCGCATTCCGCAGCGTGTCATGCCCGACCCGGCGGTACTGGTGTGACCGCTGAGACGCAGAGTGGCTGGCGGGTCAGGCGGGAACCAGCTCGACGCCGCTGAGCACCACGGCGTTGTCGCGCGACGGCGCGACGACGCTCGCCAAGAACCGGCCGCCGTCCTTCCAGATGCCGACCTTGAGCGTCTCGCCGGGGAAGGCCACGCCGGCGAAGCGCGCGCCGTAGGCGGCCACCGCGCCGGCGTCGCCGTCCAGCAGCGCGTCGGTGATCGCCTTGCACGTCATGCCGTAGGTGCACAGGCCGTGCAGGATGGGCCTGGCAAAGCCTGCGGCGGCGGCGAATTCGGGATCCGAGTGCAGCGGGTTGCGGTCGCCGCACAGCCGGTACAACAGCGCCTGCTGCGGCAGGATGGGCACGTCGACCTCGAGATCGGGCGCGCGATCGGGCGCCGCGTCGGAGGATGAGGGCCCCCGCTCGCCGCCGAACCCGCCCTCGCCGCGGGCGAAGATGGACCGCCGCTGCGTCCACAGCGGGGTGCCGTCGGGCGAGCTGACCGTCGTCTCGCTCCAGATCACCGCGGCCTTGCCCTTGTCCCAGATGTCGGTGAACCGGGTGACCGCCGTGGCCGACCCGGACGGCGGCAGCGGGGCGGGCACTTCCACACGCTCGGAGGCGTGCAGCACCTTGCTCAGCTCGATGTCGATACCGGGGAACTGCACCGTCGGCGGCTTGGTCATGTGGAAGCTGGCGGCCACGTTGCCGAACGTCGGCAGCACCTGTGGCGTCTCGTCCACCAGATAGCGCAGTTCGCGGGGGTCAATCGGGTCCGCGCCGGCCCCCAGCGCGAGGTGATACAGCTGGATATCGCTACTGGTCCAAGAGAATTCGATCGGATCCAGCTCGGCGTTCAGCGCGACTTCGACATCGATCGGCACGTCAGTTGACCCCCGCGATATGTAGGGCCGCCAGGTAACCGAACGTCATCGCCGGACCGATCGTCCCGCCCGGGCCGGGATAGGTGTGTCCCATCACCGGGGCGCTGACATTGCCCGCGGCATACAGTCCCTCGATGACGCTGCCGTCGTCGCGTAACGCGCGGCCGCGCGCGTCGGTGCGGATCCCGCCCTTGGTGCCCAGGTCGCCCGGAACCATCTTGGCGGCGTAGTACGGCGCGTGGGCCAGCTCGCCGAGGTTGGGGTTCGGCTTGTTGGTCGGGTCGCCGTAGTAGCGGTCATAGGCGCTCTCGCCGCGGTGGTAGTCCTCGTCGACGCCCGAGCGCGCGAAGCCGTTGAATCGCCGCACGGTCGCCACGAACTCCTCGACCGGGAGGCCGGCCTTCGCGGCCAGTTCCTCGAGCGTATCGGCCTGGATGATCACCCCGGAGTCCAGCCACTTGCGCGGAATGCGTTGTCCGGGCTGCAATCCGGCGAAGATGTAGCGGTCGCGGTACTGCTGGTCGAAGACCAGCCAGGCGGGAATGTTCTCCCCGGGCCCCGGCCCCTGGCCGTATTCCCCGCCGTACATGTGGTGGCAGGCCTCGACGTAGGGCATCGATTCGTTCATGAACCGCCTGCCCGACATGTTGACGATGATCGACCCCGGCGAGTTGCGCTCCGACAGCGCGAACCACGGCGCGCCGACCAGCGGCACCGTCGGGCCCCACCAGGCGTCCTCCATGATATCCAGTGCGGCGCCGAGCTTTTCACCGGCGATGATGCCGTCGCCGGTGTTGGCCTTGGCGCCGACGGTCCATTCGGTGGTGATCGGCGCGCGCTGGTACTTCACCCGCATCTGCTCGTTGTGCTCGAACCCGCCGCAGGCCAAGATCACCCCGCGCCGGGCCCGGATCAGCCGCGGCTCGGCGGCGTCCGGCGAGCCGGTGTCGCGGGCGTAGACCCCGCGGACCACGCCGTCCTCGACGTACAGGTCGGTCAGGGCGGTGTTGAGCAGCACCGGAACGCCGGCGCGCTGCAACCCGATTCGCAGCGGCCCGATCAGCGCGCGTCCCATGCCGACCAGGTGCTTACCGGTCGCCTTGGCCCACATCGTGCGGGCGCCGACCTTCAGGCTGCGCGCCACGCCCCGCGGGTGCCGCTTGAGCTGGTTCAGCCGCACGTAATCCTGTTGCATGACAACGACATTGAGTGGAACCTTGCCGTACGGGGGTTCGAGCCCGGCCTCGTCGGTGCCGAGCTTGCGGGCGTCGAAAGGCTTGGGTTCGATCGAGCGGCCGCCGGCGCGACCGCCCGGCGCCTCCGGGTAGTAGTCGGAGTAGCGCGGCACCCAGCACATCTTCAGCGGGGTGTGCTTCAACACGAACGACAGCATCTCGGGCCCGCGGTCGAGGTAGGCGTCGATGCGCTCCGGCTCCACGATGTCGCCGATGATGCCGTGCAGGTAGGTGCGGGCCGCCTCGGGGGTGTCCCGCACGCCGTCGCGCTTGAGCACCTCGTTGTTCGGGATCCACACGCCGCCCCCGGACCGCGCGGTGGAGCCGCCGAAATGGGGGGCCTTCTCGATCACTATTGTCGATAGGCCCCGGTGCGCGGCGGTAAGGGCAGCCACCATGCCGGCGCCGCCGCTCCCGACCACGACGACGTCGTACTCCTGCGCTGTCATGTAGAACACGTTATAGAATTGCCCGGGTTGGGCGCTACTGACCCGGTCACACCGATGACTTGAGGACAAGGGGACTTCGGAGGAATGCTCAGCGTTGCGATCCGCGACGAGCTGGCCGCCGACCTGGCGCAGGCGGAGCGAAGCCGCGAACCCATCGCCCCGCTGACCGCGGCGTACCCGGACATCGACGTCGTCGACGCCTACCAGATCCAGCTGATCAACATCCGCCAGCGGGTGGCCGAGGGAGCCCGCGTGCTGGGCCACAAGGTGGGCCTGTCGTCGTTGGCGATGCAGCAGATGATGGGGGTCGACGAGCCGGACTACGGCCACCTGCTCGACGAGATGCAGGTCTTCGAGGACAAGCCCGTCACCGCGGCCAACTACCTGTATCCGCGGGTCGAGGTCGAGGTGGCCTTCATCCTGTCCGCGGACCTGCCCGGCGCCGGCTGCACCGAGGACGACGTGCTGGCGGCCACCGCAGCCCTGGCCCCCGCGATCGAGTTGATCGACACCAGGATCACCGACTGGAAGATCGCGCTGTGCGACACCATCGCCGACAACGCCTCGTCGGCGGGCTTCGTGCTGGGCGAGGGGCGGGTGTCGCCGGCCGACATCGACGTCAAGGCGATCGACGCGGTGCTGACCCGCAACGGCGAGGTGATCGCCGAGGGCCGCAGCGACGCCGTGCTGGGCAACCCGGTGACCGCGGTCGCGTGGCTGGCCCGCAAGGTGGAAAGCTTCGGGGTGCGGCTGCGCAAAGGCGACATCGTGCTGCCCGGATCGTGTACGCGAGCGATAGATGCACGCGCCGGGGACGAATTCGTCGCCGACTTCACCGGGCTGGGTTCGGTTCGGTTGTCCTTTGAATAGTGTCGGATTAGTTTGGAACTAATCCAAATAAAAGGGAGCATCATGCCGTCCAAGGCGAGTGTGGCCATCGTTGGTTCGGGAAACATCAGCACCGACCTGCTCTACAAGCTGCTGCGATCCGACTGGCTGGAGCCCCGGTGGATGGTGGGCATCGACCCGCAGAGCGAGGGCCTGGCGCGGGCCCGCAAGCTCGGGTTGGAGACCACGCACGAGGGGGTCGACTGGCTGCTCGCGCAGGCGGAGAAGCCGGACCTGGTGTTCGAGGCCACCAGCGCCTACGTCCACCGCGACGCCGCGCCCAAGTACGCGGCCGCCGGAATCCGGGCCATCGACCTGACGCCGGCCGCGGTGGGCCCGGCCGTGATCCCGCCGGCGAACCTGCGCGAGCACCTGGACGCGCCCAACGTCAACATGATCACCTGCGGGGGGCAGGCGACCATCCCGATCGTGTACGCGGTGTCCCGGGTGGTGCAGGTGCCCTACGCCGAGATCGTCGCCTCGGTCGCGTCGGTCTCGGCCGGACCCGGCACCCGGGCCAACATCGACGAGTTCACCAAGACCACCAGCAAGGGCGTCGAGACCATCGGCGGCGCCGAGCGCGGCAAGGCGATCATCATCCTCACCCCGGCCGAACCGCCGATGATCATGCGCGACACCATCTTCTGCGCCATCCCCGAGGACGCCGACCGCGACGCGATCGCCAAGTCCATCAACGACGTGGTGGCCGAAGTCCAGACCTATGTGCCCGGCTACCGGCTACTCAACGAGCCGCAGTTCGACGACCCGTCGGTCAATTCCGGCGGCCAGGCGCTGGTCACCACCTTCGTCGAGGTCGAGGGCGCCGGCGATTACCTGCCCCCCTACGCGGGCAACCTCGACATCATGACCGCCGCGGCCACCAAGGTCGGCGAGGAGATCGCCAAAGAGAGCCTGGCAGCAGGAGCGCAAGCATGAGTACCGATATCTTCTTCAACCCGATCTGGGACGTCCGGTTGACCGACACGTCGCTGCGGGACGGGTCGCATCACAAGCGTCACCAGTTCACCACCGACGAGGTCGGCGCGATCGTGGCGGCGCTGGACGCCGCCGGGGTCCCGGTCATCGAGGTGACGCACGGCGACGGGCTGGGTGGGTCGAGCTTCAACTACGGGTTCTCCAAGACGCCCGAGCAGGAGCTGATCAAGCTCGCGGCCGAAACGGCCAAGGAGGCCAAGATCGCCTTCCTGATGCTCCCGGGCGTGGGCACCAAGGAGGACATCAAGGAGGCGCAGAACAACGGCGGTTCCATCTGCCGGATCGCCACCCACTGCACCGAGGCCGACGTGTCGATCCAGCACTTCGGGCTGGCCCGCGAGCTCGGCCTGGAGACCGTCGGGTTCTTGATGATGGCCCACACCATTCCGCCGGAGAAGCTGGCCGCCCAGGCGCGCATCATGGCCGACGCCGGCTGCCAGTGCGTCTACGTCGTCGACTCGGCCGGGGCACTCGTCCTCGAGGGGGTGCGTGACCGGGTCGCGGCGCTCGTCGCCGAACTGGGTGACGACGCCCAGGTGGGCTTCCACGGGCACGAGAACCTCGGGCTGGGCGTGGCGAACTCGGTGGAGGCCGTCCGTGCGGGCGCCAAGCAGATCGACGGTTCGTGCCGCCGCTTCGGGGCCGGCGCGGGCAACGCGCCGGTCGAGGCCCTGATCGGGGTGTTCGACAAGATCGGCGTGAAGACCGGCATCGACTTCTTCGACATCGCCGACGCCGCCGAGGACGTCGTGCGCCCGGCCATGCCGGCCGAATGCCTGCTCGACCGCAACGCGTTGATCATGGGCTACTCGGGCGTCTACTCGAGCTTCCTCAAGCACGCCGTGCGGCAGGCGGAGCGCTACGGCGTGCCGGCCCACGCGCTGCTGCACCGGGCGGGTCAGCGCAAGCTCATCGGCGGCCAGGAAGACCAACTCATCGACATCGCGCTGGAAATCAAACGCGAGCAGGAAAGCGGCGCCGTCGTAACGCATTGATGCGGCAATTACTCCAGCCCCAAAAAAAAGTTAGCCGTTCAATTTGCTGAAAAAGCGAGACGGCTGGCCGAACTCACCTTAATGTCCGTACGTTCGCACATTCGGGCTGTGAAGGACGGATTTGATGAGCTTCATAATGTTGCCGCCGGAAATTAATTCTTTGCTGATGTTTTCGGGTGCGGGTTCGGGTCCGCTGTTGGAGGCGGCGGCGGCGTGGGAGGGGTTGGCCTCGGAGCTGTCCGATGCGGCGTCGTCGTTCGGGTCGGTGACGTCGGGCCTGGCCGGCCAGGCCTGGCAGGGGCCCGCGGCCGCGGCGATGGCGGCGGCGGCCACACCGTACAGCGGGTGGTTGGGCGCGGCGGCGGCGCAGGCCTCCGAGGCGGCGGCCCAGGCCCAGGCGGTGGTCGGCGCGTTCGAGGCGGCGCGCGCGGCGACCGTGCAGCCGCTGCTGGTGGACCTCAACCGCAATTCGCTGGTGCAGATGGTGATGTCGAACTGGTTCGGGCTCAACGCCCCGGTGATCGCCGAGATCGAGGGCGAGTACGAGCGGATGTGGGCCGCCGACGTGGAGGCGATGGTCGGCTACTACTCCGGGGCGTCGACGGCGGCCGCGGCGATGACGCCCATCGAGCAGTTGGAGCAGGCCCTGATGGGTCTGCCGAATTTGTTGCCCGGCAACATCGGCAACGCCAACCTGGGCGGTGGCAACAAGGGCAACCTCAACCTCGGCAGCGGCAATCAAGGCAACACCAACGTCGGCGGCGGAAACCAGGGCGACGCCAACGTCGGCGGCGGCAACATCGGCAACTCCAACTTCGGCAGCGGCAACACCGGGAGCGGCAACTTCGGCAGCGGCAACGGCCTCGGCGGCCTCCCGAGCAACGGGAACTTCGGCAACGGCAATCTCGGCAACAACAACTTCGGCAGCGGCAACACCGGCACCGGCAACGTGGGCTTCGGCAATAACGGCGTGTCCAACGTCGGCATGGGCAACAGCGGCGGCAACAACAACGTCGGCGCGGGCAACACCGGCAGCAACAACATGGGCTTCGGCAACACCGGGGTCGGCAACATCGGGTTCGGCAACACCGGCACCGGCAACATCGGGATCGGCCTGAGCGGCAACGGTCAGGTGGGCGTCAACCTGACCGGGCTGCTGAACTCGGGCAGCGGCAACATCGGCTTCGGGAACTCGGGCACCAACAACGTCGGGTTCTTCAACTCCGGCAACGGGAACTTCGGCTTCTTCAACTCCAGCGACGGAAACGTCGGGTTCGGGAACTCGGGCTCCGAGCTCCTGACGGGCGTGGCGGGCCATAACACCGGCTTCGGGAACTCGGGCAGCCTCAACACGGGGTTCGGCAACGCGGGCTTCATCAACACCGGTATCGGCAACGGTGGCGTGACGAACTTCGGGTTCGGCAACTCGGGACAGGCCAACGCCGGCATGGGCAACTCGGGCCTCGCCAACACCGGCAGCTTCAACTCGGGCCTCGCCAACACCGGCGACATGAACTCGGGCGACCTCAACACCGGCGAGGGCAACTCCGGCGACCGGAACACCGGCATGTTCAACGCCGGCAACCTGAATACCGGAGTCGGAATGGTCGGCACCGGCCCCGGCACGAGCTCGGGGTTCGGCAACACCAAGCCGGGCTCGTCGGGGTTCTTCAACACGGGCGTGAGCGACTCGGGATTCTTCAACGCCGGTGTCGCCAGTTCGGGCATTTACAACACGGCGACCTCGGTTGGCTCCGCGGGTGTCGCAAACGCGGGCAACGGGGTCGCGGGCGTGGCGAACTCGGGCATGATCGTGAGCGGCTTCCAGAATTCCGGCGGACTGAGCTCGGGGGGCTTCAACCGAGGCAACTTCGTCTCGGGATTCGGGCACTGACGGCCACCGGACCCGTCCCCGGCCGATCCGCCCGTGCGCGGCGGGCTTAATCTATAAAATGCTTTGAAACCGGCCGAAGGCGACGATGCCCCGCCCGGGGCTGGTTTAGCCTTCGTTTTTACCGACCGCATGCGCCGCTAGGGGATCCGATGAGCTTCTTGACGTTGCCGCCCGAGATCAACTCGCTGCTGATGTACGCGGGTGCGGGTTCGGCCCCGATGCTTCAGGCCGCGACGGCCTGGAACGGGCTGGCGGCCGAGTTGGGTGCCGCGGCCGAGTCGTTCGCTTCGGTCACCTCGACGCTGGCGAGCCAGGCCTGGCAGGGCGCGGCGGCCCAGGCGATGGCGGCGGCCGCGGCCCCGTACGCCGGGTGGTTGAGCGCGGCGGCGACGCAGGCGTCCAGCGCGGCGGCCCAGGCCCAGGCGGTGGCAAGCGCGTTCGAGTCGGCGCTTTCCGCCACGGTGCACCCGTTGCAGGTGGACGCGAATCGCAATGGGCTCGTGCAGCTGGTGATGTCCAACCTGTTCGGCCAGAACTGGCCGGCGATCGCGGAAACCGAGTTCCAATACCTTGAGATGTGGGCCCAGGACGTGTCTGCGATGGTGGGCTATCACGGCGGGGCGTCGGCCGCGGCCGGGCAGCTGCTCGCCGGGCAGGCCAGCCTGCCGCCCATTCCCAGCATCCCGGGCGCGGGCGCCATCGGCGCCGCCGCGAACGCGGCGGGCGGTGGCGCCGCCGGCCCCGCCGGCACGGGCGCCGCGGGCGTCGGCGCTGCGGGCGCCGGTACCGCGGGCGCGGTTGGCGGAACCGGCGGCGACGGCGGCGGGAGCGCCGGAGGCGCCGGTGGTGTGGCCGCCGGTGGTGTGGCCGGCGGTGGCGGAACGCTGGACGGCGGCTACGCCGGCACCGCCCCCGTCGCCGGCGGTGCCGACGCCGGACTCGCGCCCGCGGGCGCAGCCGGAGGCGGCACGGGTCTCGACGCGGGAAGCGCGGGCGCCGGCGGCGTCGCCGCCGCCGCGAACGTCGGTGGCATAAATCCCGGTTTCATCGGGGTCGGTGGCATGGCGGCGATGACGATGGCGGCAGCGGCGGGCGGTGCCTCGGGGTCCACCGGCACGGCCGGGGCGCCCCAGGCCCCGGCGGCGAAGGAACCGGCGGCGGCGACGCCACCGCCTGCGGAGCCCGTGGCGCCCGAGGCCGAGGAAGTCGCGATACCCACGGCTGCCACGCCCCTCGCCACGACATCGACCGCGGCCGGACCGGCCGCCCAGGTGTCGGAGATCGAGGCCAGGGCCGCCGCCGAGGCCGGGGAATCGCGCGGCTCCGGGGAGCGGCTGGCCGTGGCGACACCCCTCGAAGAGCCGGAGCGGGAAGCCCGGGCGAACTAACCCGCCTCGTTGGCGGACCCGTTTTTGGGCCGCCGCCGCCGGGTAGTGTGGATTGCAACCTGTTCGAAGGAGCAATCCGATGACTGTGAAAGACGTATTGGGGGGTCGCGGCCTGTTTGGGATGGTCGCCGGCGGTCTGTTAGGCGCCGCGGCCGCGGCGCTGATCTCGCTGCCCGTGGCCGCCGCGGATCCGGGGTGCAATCAGACCGTGGGTCAGTCCATCGACTCGTATTTGCAGCGGCATCCCGACCTGCATCAGCAGCTGCAGGCCAAGTCGCAGGCGGAGGGCGACGGCGGCGACGTCATCGCCTACCTGAATCGGCACCCGGATGTGCGGCAGCACCTGATCGACCTGTCCCAGCAGTGCGTGCCGTGATGACTCGGCCTCGTCGCCGAACACCGCGGCGGACGCGCGGGAACGTTCGCCATTGACTAAAAAGTAGAACACGTTCTAGCGTCTAGGCGTGCCCGCAAACTCCTTTTCCGGCCCGCTCACCCAGGCGATCGCCGAGGCCGAACAACTGGTCGCCGCCGCGCCGTTCATCGAGACCGAAGCCGACCTGCTCGAAGGGCTGCAATATCTGGCCGGCTGCATCGCGGCCTGCACGCACCTGGCCTTCGACTACGAGCGCGACCATCCGTTTCTGCAGTCCGGCACCGGGCCGTTCACCAAGATGGGGCTCGACAACCCCGACACCCTCTACTTCGGCACCCGGGTCCAGCCCGGCCACGAGTACGTCGTCGCCGGCAGGCGCGGCACCACCACCGACCTGAGCTTCCAGCTGCTCGGTGGCGAGTACACCGACGACAACGTGCCCGCCAGCCAGGCCGCCTTCGACGACCGTGAGCTCGACATCGCGCCCGACGGCAGCTTCGAGTGGCGGGTGACGCCGACCAGCCCGGGCCAACTGGTGATCCGCGAGGTGTACGGCGACTGGTCGGCCCAGCGCGGCACGCTGACCATCTCCCGGTCGGACACCGCGGGCACCGCGCCGCCGCCGCCGACCCGTCAGACGATCGAAAAGCGTTACACCACAGCGGGTAAGCAGCTGGTGAACCGCGTCAAGACGTGGCTGCAGTTCCCGCAGTGGTTCTATCTGGACATCCCGGTCAACACCATGGTCGCGCCCCGGTTGACCCCCGGCGGGCTGGCGACGCAGTACTCGTCGGCCGGGCACTTCGACCTGCGACCGGATCAGGCGCTGGTGATCACGATCCCGGTCTCGGACGCCCCCTATCTCGGGTTCCAGCTGGGCAGCCTGTGGTACATCTCGCTGGACTACATCAACCACCAGACGTCGCTGAACAACACGCAGGCACAGGCGGATCCGGACGGCAAGGTCCGCATCGTGGTGGCCGACCAGAACCCGGGCGTGACCAACTGGGTGGAGACGCTCGGTCATCGGCGGGGCTTCCTGCAGTTCCGGTGGCAGCGGGTGTCCCGTGAACTCACCGAGGCCGACGGGCCCACGGTGGAACTCGTCGACTTCGACGCGGTGCCCGGCGCGCTGCCGTACTTCGAGCACAACAAGATCTCCGAGGACAAGTGGCGCGAGCGAATCGCGTTGCGCCAACGACAAATCGCGGCCAGGATGCTGGGATGACGACATTGGGGATGCTCAAGCGGAAGGTGGTCGTGATCAGTGGTGTCGGGCCCGGGCTGGGCACCACGCTGGCGCAGCGGTGCGCGCGCGACGGAGCCGACCTGGTGCTGGCGGCCCGCAGCCTCGATCGGCTGGAAGCCATCGCCAAGCAGATCAACGACACCGGGCACAAGGCGCTGGCGGTGCGCGCCGACATCACCGAGGACGAGGAGGTGGCCTACCTCGTCGAGACCACCATGGCGACGTACGGCAAGGTTGACGCGCTGATCAACAACGCGTTCCGGGTGCCGTCGATGAAACCGTTGGCCGGCACGTCATTTCAGCACATCCGTGACGCGATCGAGCTCAGCGCCCTGGGTGCGTTGCGCCTGATCCAGGCGTTCACTCCCGCGCTGGAGGAGTCGTCGGGATCCATCGTCAACGTCAACTCCATGGTGTTGCGGCATTCGCAGGCCAAGTACGGCGCCTACAAGATGGCCAAGTCGGCCCTGCTGGCGATGTCGCAGTCGCTGGCCACCGAGCTGGGCGAAAAGGGAATTCGCGTGAATTCCGTTGCACCCGGCTATATCTGGGGCGATACGTTGCAGGCCTATTTCGAACACCAGGCGGGCAAGTACGGCACGACCGTGGACCAGATCTATGCGGCCACCGCCGCGAACTCCGACCTCAAGCGGCTGCCCACCGAGGACGAGGTGGCTTCGGCGATTCTCTTCCTGGCCAGCGACCTGTCCAGCGGCATCACCGGGCAGACGCTGGACGTCAACTGCGGGGAGTACCACACGTAAATGGACCGGGGCACCGATCGGACAGATATTGCCACCGCCGAGGAGCTGCACGCATCGGCCACCAAGCTGACCGGGCTCGACGACTTCGGCGCCGACGACGACAACTACCGCGAGGCGCTGGACGTGCTGCTGGACTCCTACCGGCGTGACGCGGGCCTGACGGTGTTGGGCAGCAAGATGAATCGCTTCTTCCTGCGCGGCGCGCTGGTGGCCCGGCTGCTGTCCGAATCCGCTTGGAAGCAATACCCGCAGCACGCCGACGTGGCGATCGAGCGGCCGATCTTCGTCACCGGGCTGGTGCGCACCGGAACCACGGCGCTGCACCGGCTGCTCGGCGCCGACCCGGCGCATCAGGGTCTGCACATGTGGCTCGCCGAGTTCCCGCAGCCGCGCCCGCCCCGTGAAACCTGGGACTCAAACCCGTTGTACCGCCGGCTCGACGAGCAATTCACGCGGCACCACCAAGAGAACCCCGGCTACACGGGCCTGCATTTCATGGCCGCATACGAGCTCGAGGAATGCTGGCAGCTGCTGCGGCAGTCGCTGCATTCGGTGTCCTACGAGACGCTGTCGCACCTGCCCACGTACTCGAAGTGGTTGTCGCAGCAGGACTGGACGCCGTCGTACAACCGGCACCGCAAGAACCTCCAGCTGATCGGGCTCAACGACGCCGACAAGCGGTGGGTGCTGAAGAACCCCAGCCACCTGTTCGCGCTGGACGCGCTGATGGCGACCTATCCCGACGCGCTGGTGATCCAGACCCACCGGCCCGTGGAAACCATCATGGCCTCGATGTGCTCGCTGGCGCAGCACACCTCGGAGGGCTGGTCGACGACGTTCGTCGGCGCCCAAATCGGCGCCGACTCAATGGAAACCTGGTCGCGCGGGCTGGAGCGGTTCAACACGGCGCGCGCCAAATACGACCCGGCCCAGTTCTACGACGTCGACTACCGCGACCTCATCGCCGACCCGATGGGCACGGTGGCCGCCATCTACCGCCACTTCGGCCTCACGCTGACCGACGAGGCGCGGGCCGCCATGGAAAAGGCCCATGCCGAAAGCCAGTCCGGCGAGCGCGCGCCCAAACACACCTATTCGCTGGTCGATTACGGGTTGACCGAGGAAGCGGTCAAGGAGCGGTTCGCCGGGCTGTGATCGGCGGCCGCCAATTGGGTCCCACCGGCCGCGGGGCGACTGACCTCAGTCGTCCGGGTGATCCAGGTACCCTTCCGCAACCGCGTGCTCGATGCTGTCGGTCAGCTTCGGGCAGGACTTGACCCGCGCGGTGTCACCGCCGGACTCGCGCACCGCGGCGAAGTGCGCGCACCGCTCCCAGGCTTCGGTGTTCCACTGAACCGCGGTGTGGCCGGGACCGAGCCTGCGGACCGTCACCGTGACGTGACAGAACCGGCAGTCCACCGGCAGCAGGCCCGAGGTGAGGTAGCGCTCGCGCTCCGCGCGGCTGGCTTCGGCCACGTCGGCGGCGCGTTGCGGGTCGTCGGTGAAATCCCTTGATTTCTGCCAGGATCCGGAGCCCCCGTCGGACGCGGGCGCATCCTCGTGGTCGTGATGGTCACCGTGCAGCAGCAGCATCGACCGGGCGAGCCGATCGACGTCGGGAACCGGCGGCTGCTCCTCGGCCATCACACCGATTCGGCGTCCTTGGCTTTGAGGTTCGCCTCGACCTCGGCGTTCCAATACTCGTTCGCGCGGGTGGTGTCCACCTCGATCTCGAAGCGCTCCACCATCTCAGGGGCCACGTCGGCCACATCCACGTAGAACTGCTGATACCACCGGCGCAGCTGGTAAACGGCGCCGTCCTCCTCGACGAGCAGCGGATTGTCGATGCGCGTCTTGTGCTTCCAGATCTCGACGTCCTGCAGGAAGCCCTTGCTGACGCCCTCGGTGAACACCCGCGACAGCTTGTCGGTCATCTCGTCGTCCATGCCCTTGGGCTTTTCGACGATGACTCCCCACTGCAGCACGAACGAGTCCTGGGTGACCGGGTAGTGGCAGTTGATCAGGATCGACTCGGCCTTGTAGCCGCCGTAGCTGTTGTGCAGCCAGTTGATCATGAACGACGGGCCGAAGTAGGACGCTTCGGAGTCCAAATGTGCTTCGCCGTAGGAGGTTCCGAGGTCGTTCACGTCGGGCCGGCCCACGTTGTGCAGGTACTGCGAGGCGATGTGGCCCTCGAAGACGTTCTTGAAGTACGTCGGCAACCCGAAATGGATGTAGAAGAAGTGCGCCATGTCGGTGACGTTGTCGATGATGTCGCGGCAGTTGGATCCCTCGATGAGGATGCTGTTCCACCGCCAGTCGGTCCACTCGTCGCTGTGGGCCTCGGGGATCTCGGGGATCCTGACCGCGGGGTCCGGCGGGTTGTTCTCGTGGTCGTGCCACACGAACAGCAGGCCCCCGCGGACGTCGGTCGTCCAGGACCGGGTGCGCGCCGTCTTGGGCGTGCGCTTGGCGTACGGGACCAGCTTGCAGCGCCCGTCGCCGCCCCAGCGCCAGTCGTGGAACGGGCAGGCGACCTCGTCGCCCTTGATGGTGCCCATCGACAGGTCGCCGCCCATGTGCCGGCAGTAGCCGTCGAGCACCTTCAGATCGCCGTGGGAATCGGCGAAAACCACCAGCTTGGTCCCGAAGGCCTGGATGGCGTGCGGTTTGCCGTCCTGGAAGTCCTTCGCGACGCCCAGGCAGTGCCAGCCCCGGGCGTACCTGGTCGGCAAGGCGCCCGGATCGATCTCCCGGATGCCGACCGCCTTGGTGTCCGTAGTCACCCTGTCACCTCCAAGTCTTTCTAACTAGAACACGTTACAGTTTTGGGCCGGGGTGGCGCAATGAAGGCTGGTCGGACCGCCGGATCGGGGCACTGAGGTATATCTAGACGATGCCGCTGTTTGCTTTCGAAGGCCGCTCGCCGCGCATCGACCCCACCGCGTTCGTCGCCCCGACCGCGACCCTGATCGGCGACGTCACCGTGGAGGCGGGCGCGTCGGTGTGGTTCAACGCCGTCCTGCGCGGCGACTATGGGCCGATCGTGGTGCGGGAGGGCGCCAACGTGCAGGACGGATCGGTGCTGCACGCGCCGCCGGGCATCCCCGTGGACATCGGCCCCGGGGCGACGGTGGCGCACCTGTGCGTCATCCACGGCGTGCACGTCGGCCCCGAGGCCCTGATCGCCAACCACGCCACGGTCCTGGACGGGGCGGTGATCGGCGCGCGCAGCCTGGTCGCCGCCGGGTCTTTGGTGCTGGCCGGGACCCAGATCCCGGCCGGGATGCTGGCGGTCGGATCGCCCGCGCAGGTCAAGGGCCCGGTCGCCGGAACCGGCGCGGAGATGTGGGTCAACGTCAACCCGCAGGCCTACCGCGACCTGGCGCAGCGTCACCTGGCCGGGCTGGAGCAGATCTAGGCTAGCCCGACACCTTCTTGACGGACGCGGTCGCGCGGTCCATCTCCCAATACGCGCGCAGGGCAACGAGTTTGCCTTCGTCGTCGGCCTTGTAGGTGAACACGCCCTCCGCGGTGATCTGGTAGTCGCCGGTCGTGATGAGGATGTGCCCGACGTTGGCTTCCTCGTTGCCGCACTGGTAGGTGTCGCGGAAGACGAACTCGATCTTCGTCGTGGGGGCGATGGCCTTGTCCCAGAAGGCGGCGATCGCGGCGCGCCCGCGGTGCCCCTTGCCCTCGGGATCGAACGCCGACGGCCCGATGGGGTCCTCGACGATGGCGTCGTCGGCGAAGACCGCAACCCAGGCGTCCTTGTCCCTGGCGATCACCGCCTCGCGGGAGCGGCGGCCGGCCTCGTGCGCGGGGTGCATGGTCAGCCCTTTCCGGGGTGGGCCGGCTTATCGGCACCGACGACCCACATCGAGTAGTACTGCGAGCCGCCACCGTAGGCGTGCCCCAAAGCCTTTCGCGCACCCGGGACCTGGTGATCCCCGCCCTTGCCCATCACCTGGATCGCCGCCTCGGCGAAGCGGATCAGGCCCGACGCGCCGATCGGGTTCGACGACAGCACGCCGCCCGACGGGTTCACCGGCAGCCGACCGCCGATCCTGGTCTCGCCGGCTTCGGTGAGCTTCCAGCCCTCGCCCTCGGGGGCAAACCCCAGGTTTTCCAACCACATCGGCTCGAACCACGAGAACGGAACGTAGATCTCGGCGGCGTCGATCTCGTCGATCGGGCTGGTGATGCCGGCCGCCTTCCACAGCGCGGCGGCCGCGTCACGCCCCGCCTGCGGACTGACCTGGTCACGCCCGGAGAACTGCAGCGGCTCCGTGCGCAGGGCGGTGGCGTGGATCCAGGCGACCGGATTGCCTTGGGCCAACCAGGCTTCGGCGGCCTCCTCGTTGCCGATCACGACCGCGGCGGCGCCATCGGACGACGGGCAGGTCTCGTCGTAGCGGATCGGGTCCCACAGCATCGGCGACTGCATCACCTTCTCCAGCGTTATGTCGGGCTGATGCAGGTGCGCCAGCGGGTTTTTGGCGCCGTTGAGCCGGTCCTTGACCGCGACCATGGCGCCGATGTTCGTCGGCGCACCGGAGCGGCGGATGTACGAGCGCACGTGGGGGGCGAAATACCCGCCCGCCCCGGCGCCGACCGGCTTGATGAACGGGATCGGAATCGACAACGCCCACATGGCGTTTGATTCCGACTGCTTTTCCCAGGCCATCGCCAGCACGCGCCGGTACTTGCCCGACTGCACCAGGCTGGCGGCCACCACCGCGGTGGATCCGCCGACCGAACCCGCGGTGTGCACGCGGATCAGCGGCTTGCCGGTGGCGCCCATGGCGTCGGCCATGAACAGCTCGGGCATCATGACGCCCTCGAAGAAGTCCGGCGCCTTGCCCACCACGACGGCGTCGATGTCGTCGAAGGTGGAACCGGAGTCGGCGAGTGCCCGGTCGATCGCCTCGCGCACCAGGCCGTTCATCGACACGTCCTTGCGTTTGGCGACGTACTTCGTCTGCCCGGTACCCAGCACCGCGGCGAGGTTTGCCCCTGCACCGGCCATCAGTTCTTTCCTTCCATGACCGCGACCAGGTTCTGCTGCAGGGCGGGGCCGCTGGTGGCGTGCGCCAGCACCCGCTCGGCCGAACCGTTCCAGATGTGTTGTGCCGCAAAGCCGATCCGCTCCAGGCCGGCGGTGAACATCGGGTTGGCCGCCAGCGCGCCGCCGGACGGATTGACCTTCGTCTTTCCCGGTATCCTGATCGCCTCAGCGAGGATGAGGTGCTGGTGGGTGAACGGCGCGCAAATCTCGGCGACGTCGAGGTTGTGGGTCTTGCCGCCGGTGGCCGCGTGGGCCGCCGCCTTGGTCGACGGCGACTCGGTGAGGTCGCGAACGCCCAGCGACGGAGAGTCGATGCGGTGTTCGATGCCGGTGATCCAGGCCGGATTTTCGCGCAACTCGCGCGCGCGATCGTCGGCCGCCAGGACGATCGCGGCGGCCCCGTCGGTGATCGGGGCGATGTCGTGGCGGCGCAGCGGGTCGGCGAAGAACGGCCGCTCGAGCAGTTCGTCGAGGCTGACCGGGGGCTCCACGGAGTCGACCCGTTTGGCGTTCGCGAACGAGTCGAACGCGACCCGCGCCATCTGCAGCTCCGTCCACTTGCCGCTGTCCAGCCCGATGCGCGCCTGCAATCCGGCCATGGACACCGAGTCCGGCCACAGCGGGGCGACCGTGTACGGGTCGGTCTGCCGCGACAGGACCCGGCGAAGGACCCCCGCCGAGGACTTGCCGAAGCCGTACACCAGCGCGGTGTCCACCTCGCCGGTCAGGATCTTGATGTAGGCCTCGTACAGCGCCCAGGCCGCGTCCATCTCGACGTGCGACTCGTTGATCGGCGGGACGGCGCCGATCGAGTCGATCGCGGAGATGAACGAAAACGCCCGTCCGGCAAGGTAATCGGAGGAGCCGGAGCACCAGAAGCCGATGTCGGCCTTGGTGATGTTCAGGTCCTGGTAGAGCTGGGCGAAGCACGGCATCAGCATTTCGACGCCGTTGGTGGTGCCGTCGGTACGGCGGACATGCGGGGCGTGGGCGAAGCCCACCACCGCGACGTTGCGAGCGCTCATGTGTAGGTAGGCCCTTTACAGGTGGTGCTTGTAGGTGTCGTAGTCGGCGTCGGGTTCGCCGGTCGGCCGGAAGTACTCGATGTTGTCGATGCCAAATCCCCACTCCTCGCGGGGCTTCCACACCGCCTCGACCCGCATGCCCATCCGCACCTCGTGCGCGTCGATGTCGGCGACCAGGTGCAAAAACGGGATGTCCGCGCCGTCGAGCAGCACGTAGGCCGCCACGTAGGGCGGTTTGATGCGCTGACCCTGGAACGGGATGTTGATGATCGCGAACGTCGTCACCGTGCCCTTGTCGGGCAGCTCGACGAAGTCGGTGGTCGGCAGGCCGGTCGCGGGGTCGGCGCCGTGGGGCGGGAAGTACACCTTGCCCTCTTGCCCGTTTTCGCTTCGTGTCTTGGCGCCCAGCAGCCTGCCCTCGGCGATGGCCCGCAGATACGCGCTCTCCTCGTGCGAGGCGCTGTGCTGGATCGTCAGCGAGACCGGCGTGACGATCATGGTGACCGGGTCCTGGTCGCTCGGCTGACCCTCCGGTTCCGCTTCCTCGCCGAGGGCAAAGTAGGCGATGTCGGTGATGGCGCCCACCGGCTCGTCGGCCCAGTGCGCGTGCACCCGGGCCCCGGCGCTGATCGCCTCCGGCCCGCCCGCATCCACCGCGTGCAGCAGCAGGGTGTCGGCGCCGTCGAGCTTGATCAGCGCCCAGGCGAAGGGCCGGTCCAGTGGCTGACCCTCCAGCGGTTCGGGCTGCCACGTCCAGGACGCGACCGTGCCCACGCTGGCCACCGGTACCATCTCGCCCAGCGGCTCATAGGTAACCGGGTCATATTCCGCCGGCGGGACATGCACCCGGCCATCCGATCCGCGCACCCCGAGGATGCGGCGCTCACGCAACGCGGTGAAGAACTTACTGAGCGTGGGTCCCACCGAACGGGTGTAGTCGAATGACAACGTCAGTGGCGCGGAGAGTGGTGGCTCGGGGTGATCGGTCAAGGTCGGGCTGCTCGAGCTGGCTGTCACGCCATCGAGTAGAACAGGTTCTAAGAACGGTTTCAACACTGGGTCGGCCGGAAGGGTAGAGGCTATGAAGCTGGGGCTGCAGCTGGGGTATTGGGGCGCTCAACCGCCGCAGAACGCGGCGGAACTCGTCGCCGCGGCCGAGGACGCCGGCTTCGATGCCGTGTTCACCGCCGAGGCGTGGGGATCGGACGCGTACACGCCGCTGGCCTGGTACGGGTCGTCGACCTCGCGGGTGCGGTTGGGCACGTCGGTGGTCCAGCTGTCCGCGCGGACGCCGACGGCGTGCGCGATGGCGGCGCTGACGCTCGACCACCTGTCCGGCGGCCGCCACATCCTCGGGCTCGGCGTCTCCGGTCCCCAGGTGGTCGAGGGCTGGTACGGCCAGCCGTTTCCCAAGCCGCTGGCGCGCACGCGCGAGTACATCGACATTCTGCGGCAGGTGTGGGCCCGCGAAAAACCGGTCACCAGCGACGGGCCGCATTACCCGCTGCCGGTGACGGGCCCCGGGACCACCGGGCTCGGCAAGCCGCTCAAGCCGATCACCCACCCGCTGCGCGCCGACATCCCGATCATGCTGGGCGCCGAGGGGCCCAAGAACGTCGCACTGGCCGCCGAGATCTGCGACGGCTGGCTGCCGATCTTCTACACGCCGCGGCTGGCCGACATGTACAACGAGTGGCTCGACGAGGGCTTCGCCCGCCCGGGCGCCCGGCGCAGCCGCGAGGACTTCGAGATCTGCGCGACGGCCAACATCGTCATCACCGACGACCGCGCCGCCGCCTTCGCGGCCATGAAGCCCTACCTGGCCCTCTACATGGGCGGCATGGGCGCCGAGGACACCAACTTCCACGCCGACGTCTACCGCCGGATGGGCTACGCCGAGGTCGTCGACGACGTCACCAAGCTCTTCCGCAGCAACCAGAAGGACAAGGCCGCCCAGGTCATCCCCGACGAGCTCGTCGACGACGCGGCGATCGTCGGCGACGTCGACTACGTGCGTAAGCAGATCGAGGTCTGGGCGGCGGCCGGCGTCACCATGATGATGATCAGCGGCCGCAATACCGAGCAGCTACGCGAGGTGGCCGCGCTGGTCTAGCGGGGTCCCGCAGGCCCTTGCCGGACCAGTAGAACGCGTTCTAGATTGGCCCGATGACAGCCTCGCAGCACACCATCGCGGGCACGGTACTCACGATGCCGGTGAAGATCCGCAGGGCAAACCAGCACATGGCGATGTTCTCGGTCGACGCCAACGCCGCGCAGCGGCTGATCGACTACAGCGGCCTGCGGGTCTGCCGCTACCTGCCGGGGCGCGCGATCGTGGTCCTGATGTTGATGCACTACCTCGACGGCGACCTGGGCCAGTACCACGAGTTCGGCACGAGCGTGATGGTCAATCCCCCAGGGTCGGACGCCAGCGGGCCCCGGGCGCTGCAGTCCGCCGGCGCCTTCATCCACCACCTGCCCGTCGACCAGGCGTTCACGCTGGAGGCCGGCACCAAGATCTGGGGCTACCCGAAAGTCATGGCGGACTTCAACGTTCGCGAGGGGCGCCGGTTCGGCTTCGACATCAGTGTGGACGGACAACTGGTGGCCGACATGGAATTTCGCCGGGGCCTGCCGTTCAGCCTGACCCCGCGCACCCAGGCGCAGCGCTCGTATTCGCACCGCGACGGGGTCACCCGCGAGACCGGCTTCGAGCACACGCTGGAGGGGGTGCGCACGCGGTTCGGCGGCGTGCGTCTCCGATTGGGCGACCACCCCTACGCGAAAGAGCTGGCGTCGCTTGGCCTTCCGAAGCGCGCGCTATTGTCGAGCTCTGCCGAGAACGTCCAAATGTCATTCGGCGACGCCCAGGAGATCCCATGACGGTGCCTTCAACGACTTCAACGACCAGACCCGACGTCGACCTGACCGACGGCACCTTCTACGCGGGGGATTCGCGGTCCGTCTACCGGTGGATGCGGGAGAACGAGCCGGTCTTCCGCGACCGCAACGGGCTGGCCGCGGCGTCGACGTACCAGTCGGTGATCGACGCCGAGCGCAACCCCGAGCTGTTCTCCAACGCCGGCGGCATCCGTCCCGACCAACCGGGCGTCGAGATGATGATCGAGATGGACGACCCGCAACACCTGTTGCGTCGCAAGCTCGTCAACTCCGGTTTCACCCGCAAGCGCGTCAAGGACCTGGAATCCAAGATCACGGCGCTGTGCGACACGCTGATCGACGCGGTGTGCGAACGGGGCGAGTGTGACTTCGTCTGGGACCTGGCCGCGCCCCTGCCGATGGCGGTCATCGGCGACATGCTCGGCGTGCGTCCCACCGAACGCGAGATGTTCCTCAAGTGGTCCGACGACCTGGTCAGCTCCCTGAGCAGCACGGCGGCGCAGGAGGACATGCAGGTCACCATGGACGCCTTCGCCGCCTACACCGAGTACATGATGGGCATGATCACGGCCCGCAAGTCCGAGCCCACCGACGACCTGGTCAGCGTCCTGGTGCATGCGGAGGTCGAGGGATCGCGGCTCGAGGACCACCAGATCGTCACCGAGGTGCTGCTGCTGCTGATCGGCGGCGACGAGACCACGCGCCACACGCTGTCCGGCGGCACGCGCCAGCTGCTGCTGCACCCCGACCAGCACCGGCGCCTCGCGGCCGACCTCAAGCTGCTGCCCAACGCGATCGAAGAGATGCTGCGCTGGACCGCCCCGGTGAAGAACATGGCCCGCACCGTCACCGCCGACACCGAGTTCCACGGCACGCCGCTGCGCCAGGGTGAAAAGATGATCCTGCTGTTCGAGTCGGCGAACTTCGACGAGAAGGTCTTCGACGACCCGGAGAGCTTCAACATCGGGCGCTACCCGAACAACCACCTCGCGTTCGGTTTCGGGACGCACTTCTGCCTGGGCAACCAGCTCGCCCGGCTCGAGCTGTCGATCATGCAGACGCGCCTGCTGCAGCGCCTTCCGGACATGCGGCTGGCGTCGGACGCCGCCCTGCCGCTGCGCCCGGCCAATTTCGTGTCCGGGCTGGAGAAGATGCCGGTGGCGTTCACGCCGGGCGCGCCGCTCTCCTGACCCTTCGCGCAGCTTTGCGCCGAGCGTGAAACTGTTGCGAAAAATTGGCGGAAGATTCGCAACAGTTTCACTTTCGGCGGGCCCAGGCCGTTGCCAGCCGCGCCAAAATGCCGCCCGGCGTATCACCGGCCGTGACCCTGATCGTGATCCAACCGAGTTCGGGTAGCGCTTCGTAGCGCTCGACATCCCGGCGGATTTGGCGGGGATCGGTCCAGTGATGGACACCCTCGTACTCGAGCGCGATTTTGACGTCTTCCCAACCCATGTCGACGACGGCGACGATCTCCCCGTATTTGCCGTAGACCGGTATCTGGGTCTGCGGCGGCGGGTAACCGGCCTCGATGACCAGCAGCCGCAGCCAGGTTTCGCGGGGTGACTGGGCGCCTGGATCGACGAGATCCAGGGCGCGCAGCGCTCTGCGGACGCCTCGGCGTCCCCTATAGCGCTCTGCAAGTAGCTCCACGTCGGCCATCTTGAGGTGGGTCGCTCGGGCGAGCGCATCGATCAGCGCGACCGCTTCGTCGAGGAGATACCGGGACGCCAGGTCGAGGGCGGTGCGCGCCGGCGTCGTCACCGGCATCCCGCGGCGTATCGCGATCTCGTCGTGCTCGATGCGATCGGCCCAGATGCGGATTGTTTTGGGCGCGTGCCGATTCCGGTAAATGAGTTCGGCGGGTGCGTGCGCGTCAACCCATTTGGCGCCGTGTAGCGCCGAGGCGTAGCGACCGGCGATGACGCCGCGCCGCCGCGACCACAGCCATGCCGCCTCGGCGCGCAGCACAGCAGTGATCTCGGTGCCACGGGGTATGTAGACGTCGCGGTGGACTGTCACGAACCTGCTGCGCAAGGCGTACGGTGTCACACGACCGGACGCGACGGCCTCGCTACCCAAAAACGGCTCTCCCATGCGCGGGAGTGTGCCGGGGAGGACCGACACTTCACCGAACGTGAAACGGTTGCGAAAAAACGGCGAAAAAATCGCAACAGCTTCACGCTCGGCAAACGTGCACGTTCGGCGCAGTGGGGGCAGAGGGGAGGCTAGCGGTTCTTGAACTGCGGCTTGCGCTTCTCGGCGAACGCCCGCGGGCCTTCCTTGGCGTCGTCGGACAGGAACACCTGGATGCCGATCTGGGTGTCGATCTTGAAGGCCTCGTTCTCGTGCATGCCCTCGGTCTCGCGGATCGCCCGCAGGATCGCCTGCACGGCCAGGGGCCCGTTGTTCTCGATGAGCTCCGCGATCTCGAGCGCCTTGGCCAGCGCCTGCCCGTCGGGCACCAGGTAGCCGATCAGCCCGATCTCCTTCGCCTCGGCGGCGCTGATGTGTCGTCCGGTCAGCAGCAGGTCGCAGGCGACCGTGTAGGGGATCTGGCGCACCAGCCGCACCGCCGAACCGCCCATCGGGTACAGGCTCCACTTGGCCTCCGATATGCCGAACTTGGCGCTCTCGCCGGCAACGCGGATGTCGGTGCCCTGCAGGATCTCGGTGCCCCCGGCGATCGCGGGTCCCTCGACGGCGGCGATCAGGGGTTTGGTGAGCCGTCGCCCCTTGAGCAGCGCGTCGATCCGCGACGGGTCGTAGCTGCCGTCCTTGAATGACTCGCCCGGCGGCTTCTTGGTCGCCGCCTTGAGGTCCATGCCGGCGCAAAAGTAGCCACCCGCCCCGGTAAGGATGCAGCAGCGGATGTCGTCGTCGTTGTCGACGCGGTCCCACGCCTGCACCATGATCTCCATCATTTCGGTGCTCAGGGCGTTGCGGGCGTGCGGCCGGTTGAGGGTGACGATCAGGGTGTGACCCCGCTGCTCGACGAGCGCGTCTGGTTCGGTGGACCCGGTCTGGTCATTTGCTGGAGTCTCGGCCACGGCTACCGCCTTTCGGTCGACGTTGGGGGCGAGCTTGTCAAGAAATGTAACACGTTCTAATTTGGTGGCCGTGGCCCTGAATATCGCCGACCTCGCTGAGCACGCCATCGACGCCGTGCCCGACCGTGTCGCCCTCATCTGCGGCGACGAGAAGCTGACCTACGCCCAACTGGAGGAGAAGGCCAACCGCCTCGCGCACTACCTGATCGATCAGGGGGTCAAGAAGGACGACAAGGTCGGGCTGTACTGCCGCAACCGCATCGAGATCGTCATCGCGATGCTGGGCATCGTCAAGGCCGGCGCCATCCTGATCAACGTCAACTACCGCTACGTCGAGGGCGAGCTGCGCTACCTTTTCGACAACTCCGACATGGTCGCGCTGGTCCACGAGCGCCAGTACTCGGACAAGGTCGCCAACGTGCTGCCGGACACCCCCAACGTCAAGACGGTGCTGGTGGTCGAGGACGGCTCTCGCGACGACTTCCAGCGATACGGCGGCGTCTCGTTTTACGACGCTATCGCGCAGGGCTCACCCGAGCGCGACTTCGGCGAGCGTCTCGGTGGGCGGAGCGCCGACGACATCTACATCCTGTACACCGGCGGGACCACCGGCTTCCCGAAGGGCGTGATGTGGCGCCACGAGGACATCTACCGCGTGCTCTTCGGCGGAACCGACTTCGCCACAGGCGAATTCGTCAAGGACGAGTACGACCTGGCCAAGGCGGCCGCCGCCAACCCGCCGATGATCCGCTACCCGATCCCGCCGATGATCCACGGCGCCACCCAATCCGCGACCTGGATGTCGATATTCTCGGGCCAAACCACCGTGCTGGCACCGGAATTCAACGCCGAAGAGGTGTGGCGGACCATTCACAAGCACAAGGTGAACCTGCTGTTCTTCACCGGCGACGCGATGGCCCGGCCGCTGCTCGACGCGCTGCTGGCGGCGCAGGAGAGGGGCGAGGCCTACGACCTGTCGTCGCTGTTCCTGCTGGCCAGCACCGCCGCGCTGTTCTCCCCGAGCATCAAGGAGCGCCTGCTGGAGCTGCTGCCCAACCGGGTCATCACCGACTCGATCGGCTCGTCGGAGACCGGCTTCGGCGGCACCAGTGTCGTCGCCGCGGGCGCTCCGCACAGCGGCGGTCCCCGCGTGACCATCGACCACCGCACCGTCGTGCTCGACGAGGACGGCAACGAGGTGACGCCCGGCTCGGGCGTGCGCGGTTTCATCGCCAAGAAGGGCAACATCCCGGTCGGTTACTACAAGGACGAGAAGAAGACCGCCGAAACGTTCAAGACCATCAACGGCGTCCGCTACGCCATCCCCGGGGACTGGGCCGTCGTCGAGGAGGACGGCACGGTCACCATGCTGGGCCGCGGCTCGGTGTCGATCAACAGCGGCGGCGAAAAGATCTACCCCGAAGAGGTCGAGGGCGCGCTGAAGGGCCACCCCGACGTGTTCGACGCGTTGGTGGTCGGCGTGCCCGACCCCCGCTACGGGCAGCACGTGGCCGCCGTCGTGCAGCCCCGGCCGGGCGCGCGCCCATCGCTGGCGGAGCTGGACAGCTTCGTGCGCTCCGAGATCGCGGGATACAAGGTGCCGCGCAGCCTCTGGCTGGTCGACGAGGTAAAGCGTTCGCCCGCAGGCAAACCCGACTACCGCTGGGCCAAGGAGCAGACCGAGGCGCGCCCCGCCGACGACGTGCATGCGAGCCACGTGACAACCTGAGCGGTGTGACGGATTTCGTCAAACGCCACCCGCACGCGCCCGCCAGCTACTTCGCGTGGGAGGCGGCCGGATTGCGATGGCTTTCCGGCGTCGACGGCGGCGTGCCGTGCGCGCGGGTCGTTTCCGTCGACGCGACCAGCCTGACGCTGCGGCGGCTCGATTCGGCGCCCGCGACCCCCGAGGCGGCCCGTGAGTTCGGCGGGCGGCTGGCCGTCACCCACGACGCGGGGGCCGCGGCCTACGGCGCGGGCCCCGACGACTGGGACGGGCCCGGGTTCTTCGGGCCGCTCTCGCAGCCGTTGCCGATGTCGCTGCGCCGGCACGGCCGCTGGGGCGATTTCTACGCCGAGGAGCGGCTGGCGCCGATGGCCGGGCTCGCGGCGGATCGGCTCGGCGCCCCGACCCGCGCCGCGATCGACGCCGTCATCGCGCGCTGTCGCGCCGGCGACTTCGACTCCGACGACGACGGTGACCGACCCGCGCGGCTGCATGGCGACCTGTGGTCCGGCAACGTGATGTGGACGCCCGGCGGGGTGGTGCTGATCGATCCGGCCGCGCACGCCGGCCATCGCGAGACCGACCTGGCGATGCTCGCGCTGTTCGGCTGTCCGCACTACGACGACATCCTCGACGGCTACCAGCGGGTGCGGGCGCTGAAACCCGGGTGGCGCAACCGAATCGGGCTGCACCAGCTCTTCCCGCTGCTGGCGCACGTGGTGCTGTTCGGTGGCGGGTACGCGCGGCAGACGGACGCCGCCGCCCGCGCCGCGCTGGCCGCCTGAGCGGCGGCTACTGTTGGTCGGTGATGACCATCGACGTCTGGATGCAGCATCCGACGCTGCGATTCCTGCGCAGCGACATGCTGGCGTCCCTGCGGCGCTGGACCGGCGATTCGATCCCCGACGCCGACATCCCCATCGAGGCCACCCTCGAGGCGATGGATGCCGCCGCCGTCGACGTCGGCCTGCTCAGCGCGTGGCGCGGCCCCAACGGTCAGGACCTGGTGTCCAACGACGAGGTCGCCGAGTGGGTTCGGTTGCACCCGAAGCGGTTCGCCGGGCTGGCGGCGGTCGACCTGGACCGGCCGATGGATGCCGTCCGCGAGTTGCGGCGCCGGGTGGGCGAGGGGTTCGTCGGCCTGCGGGTGGTGCCCTGGCTGTGGAACGCCCCGCCCACCGACCGCCGCTACTACCCGCTGTTCGCCCAGTGCGTGGAGTCGGCAGTGCCGTTCTGCACGCAGGTCGGTCACACCGGCCCGCTGCGGCCATCGGAGACCGGGCGGCCGATCCCCTACATCGACCAGGTGGCGCTCGACTTTCCCGAGCTGGTCATCGTGTGCGGTCACGTCGGCTACCCGTGGACCGAGGAAATGGTCGCCGTCGCGCGTAAACACGAGAACGTCTACATCGACACCTCGGCCTACACGATCAAAAGGCTGCCGGACGAACTGATCAGGTTCATGAAAACCGGTACCGGGCAACGCAAGGTGTTGTTCGGCACCAACTACCCGATGATCACCCCGGCCCACGCGCTGGCCGGACTGGACGGGCTCGGGCTCAGCGACGACGCCCGCCGAGACTTCCTGCGCGACAACGCGCGACGCGTTTTCGGACTGGAGGACAACAGGTGAACGGCGCTCAGGCCCTGATCAATACGCTGGTCGACGGCGGCGTCGACGTGTGCTTCGCCAACCCGGGCACCTCGGAGATGCATTTCGTGGCCGCGCTCGACGCCGTTCCCCAAATGCGCGGTGTGTTGGCACTTTTCGAGGGCGTGGCCACCGGCGCGGCCGACGGCTACGCGCGCATCGCCGACCGGCCGGCCGCCGTGCTGCTGCACCTGGGCCCCGGATTTGGCAACGGGCTGGCCAACCTGCACAACGCCCGGCGCGCCCGCGTGCCGATGGTCGTCGTCGTCGGTGACCACGCCACCTATCACAAAAAGTACGACGCCCCACTGGAATCCGATATCGACGCGCTGGCCGGCACCGTTTCGGGATGGATGCGCCGCAGCGCGGACACCGCCGCCGTCGCCTCCGACGCCGCCGAGGCGATCGCGGCCAGCCGGTCCGGCGCGCAGATCGCGACCCTGATTCTGCCCGCCGACGTGTCCTGGTCCGACGGGGCGCAGCCCGCCGCGACGGAGCCCGCGGCCCCGGCCGGGGCGGACCCGGCGTCGGCGGCCGCGGCGCTCGAGGTGCTGCGCTCCGGCGAGCCGACGGTGCTCATGATCGGCGGCGACGCCACCCGCGGGCCCGGGCTGGTCGCCGCGGCGCGGATCGCCGCGGCGACCGGGGCCCGGTTGTTGTGCGAGACGTTCCCGACGCGGCTGGAGCGCGGCGCGGGCGTCCCGGCCGTCGAGCGGCTGGCCTACTTCGCCGAGGCCGCCACCGCCCAGCTGAACGGCGCCAAGCATCTGTTGCTCGCCGGCGCCAAGTCGCCGGTGTCCTTCTTCGCCTACCCGGGCATGCCCAGCGACCTGGTGCCGGCCGGCTGCGAGGTGCACGCGCTCGGGGGGCAGAGCGGTGCCGCAGCCGTTTTGGTGGCGCTGGCCGACCGGCTGGCGCCGGACACGGTCGCGCCGGTCGCGGCCGCCGCGCGCCCGCAGCCGCCGACCGGGCCCCTGACGTCGGCGGCGGTGGCCGACGCGATCGGGGCCCTGCTGCCGGAGCGGGCGATCGTCGTCGACGAGGCGAACACCTCCGGGGTGCTGCTGCCGCAGGCCACCGCGGGCGCGCCGGCACACGACTGGCTGACCCTGACCGGCGGGGCGATCGGCTACGCCATCCCCGCCGCGGTGGGCGCGGCGGTGGCCGCGCCCGATCGCCCGGTGCTGTGCCTGGAGTCCGACGGGTCGGCGATGTACACGATTTCGGGGTTGTGGACCCAGGCGCGCGAGAACCTCGACGTGACCACCGTGCTCTACGACAACGGCGCCTACGACATCCTGCGGGTCGAGCTGCAACGCGTCGGCGCCGGGTCGTCGCCCGGGCCCAAGGCCCTCGACCTGCTCGACTTGTCCCGCCCCGCACTGGATTTCGTCAAGATCGCCGAGGGCATGGGCGTCCCCGCGCGCCGGGTGACCACCGCCGAGGAATTCGCCGACGCCCTGCGCGCCGCCTTCGCCGAAACCGGGCCACACCTGATCGACGCGGTGGTGCCGTCACTGCTGGGCTAGTTGCGGCACGCGCTCGAATAGCCATTCCGCCACCGCGTTGAGGGCGGACACCCCGGTGTCGAAGGTGGCCGCCTCGGCGGCCACCGCCACCCCGAGGTGCCCGGAATCCGTTGGCACGGCTCCGAACTGCCGGACCAGGTAGCCGTCCGCCGCTCCCGGGCCCCAGCCGCCCTTGGCGGCAACGCCTTTGGCGGCCAGGCCCCAGCGCTGGGCGGCGACGAGTCGGCGCATGAGGTCGACGACGCCGGCCGCTTCGCGGAGTTCCGGCAGGTGCGCGGCGAAGCGCGCCTGGTCGGCCAGGGCCCATCGGGTCTGGCCGAACGCGGTGAACCCGGGGCGAAGTCGCCGAGATTCGACGACGGTGGCGGTGTCACCGGCTTCGCTGACGACGGCCTGCACCTGCCGGGCGGCGTCCGCGGGCTCGCCCAGCTGCGACCACAGGCGTTCCGATGCCGGGTTGTCGGATTCGGTGATGGCCCTGACGACGAGGTTCCGGGCGCGAACGGGGTCGCGGCGCAACGCCGCGATCGCCAACGGCACCTTGATCGTCGACCACGCGACGCCGCACGACCATCGGCCCAACGAATACGTCAGATCCGGAAGAGCGACCGCGGCGCCGATGGTGGCCGGGACGGTGGCGGCCAGCTGGTCGAAGCTCGCGTCGAGGTGCGGCGTCAATCTCAGGCCACGCCGCCCGCGCCGGCCGTGCCCCCCGCGCCGCCGGTCCCGCCGGTCCCACCGTTGATGCCGGTGCCGGCGTTGCCGCCGTTGCTCGTGCCGCCGGAACCGCCTCCGCCGCCAAGGTTGCCGTTGCCGGCCGCCCCCCCGCTGCCACC
>NZ_MVHD01000031.1 GCF_002086635.1 Mycobacterium alsense
GCGTCGAGCTGGTCGACGACGTAGGCGACGTGCAGGCTCGGCTCGTCGCCTTCGATGTCGCCGGACACCATCGTGCACTGATTGATGAGTGCGGGGGCGACAACATCAAGCGGGGCGAACGTGTACTCATCCCGTGCCCAGCCTGGCGCGGTTGTCGAGGTGGTGATGTCTGTCATTTCAGATTGCCTTCCAGGTGCGCACGGGAAACCCGCGCGTGAAATTCAACGGGGGTTTTGCGCCGGCTGGGTGTCTCACCTCTTGGCCGGGCCCGCACCTGGCGTGGCAGTCGCAGCACTCATCTTACAAGGGGCACCGACAGATCCGGCGTTATTCGCTGCCGCGGGGGCTGAATGCCTCCACCCATTTGTTGCCGTTTGGCGTGTGCGCGCTGGCGCCCGAACGCAGGGAGCCGAGCGGCTTGCTCGGTTTGACGGCCACGATGCCGAGCGCCTCTTTGGCGTCCTGCGCGGCCTGTTGGACCTTGGCGGCGTCGGGTACGCCGGTGTCGTCGACGAGGTCTTCGATTTTGGCTCCGGATGCCCATAGCGCGGCCGGTTTCATACCGAGCGCGGTGACCTGGGTGTCGATGGCCGCGCGTTGCATGGCCTCGAGCCGGGTTGCCAGCGCGGCGTTTTGGGATTCGGCGTCGCGCAACTTGGTACGCCACTTCGCGGCTTCGTGGTTCGGGTTGCCGTCTTCACCGTCAGCGCCGTCCTGGGGGCCAGCAGTGTCCGCGTCATCGGCCGATGCACCTTCGCCGCCGTTGCCTTCGATCGCGGCTGCGGTAGCTGCGGCCAATGCCTGCCATGCCTCCGCGCTGGGTTCAGGTGGCGCGCCGCTGGCGGCTTGTGGCGCGAACGCGTTCGCAAAGTCGGCGTTCGGCTCGGCTGCATTGGTCGCGGCTTCGGTGTCACTCATCGTCTTTGTCCTTCCTCGGGTTTCGGCATGATTGCTCTGCCGATGGTCACGTGTTCGGTGAATGGCCCGTTGTTGGTCAGGTGGGTGATGGCGGCCCGGGTGTGCCTCAGCGCGATGACATCATCAGCCGGCTTCGGTTCGCCGCGCTTGACTCGATCACTAGGCGCGCGTTGATGGTTATCAAATGCGGCCCGGATCGGGTCGGGCGCACCCGGTTCGGCGTTGGTGTACTCCTGATTCATTGCCGCTTCCTTTCAGTGGCGGGTTGGGGTTGTCGAGTCGGTCCGCGATGCCTTGAAGCACATGCATGAGCGCGAAAATCTCGGGCACGGTCAGATCGAATGGGGCGATGCGCTGCCACAGGCGCGCGACCTCGCCGAGCAAAGGGCGGGTGTCGAGCGCGTAGGAAACCGTGGTGTCGCTCATGCCGTCTCCCTGGTGCCCAGCCCGTTGAGGCGGTTCTCGATCGCCACGCGACGGCAGTCGAGGTGTATCTGGCCCGCGCCGCCGACGACCGGATTGCCGCAGATGTTGCACAGCATCGGATCGCTTTGGACCGAATGAGCCTTTGCTAGCGCGCGTTGCACACGTTCGGTCATGCCGGGCGTGGGTTCGGTTGGTGCACCGGGCGTTACGGTTGTTACGGTCTCGGTGTTTCCGCTGATAGATGCCGGTTCGTGTGCCGTAACAGTTGGCGTAACGCTCGAAGCTATCGCGTCGCCGGCGCCGTTGTGGGTCCCATTCGCGCAGGTCAGATCCTGCGTAACACTCGTGACAGCCGTAACACTGGTATATGCACCGGTAGCAATCTTGAGGATGCGTTCGCCCTTTGCCAGTCGGTTGAGGTAGACCCGTGCAGTGTCGCTGTCGATGCGCAGCGCCTCTGCCACATCGGCGGCGGTTGTGTGGTTCGCCGGTGCACGCTTGTTGACGACGGCGATGACGTCCATTGCACGCTCGCCATAGTGCTTGCTGTCGCGGCGCTTCTGCGCCTCGGCGGCAGCCTCGGCCAGTTCATTGCCAGCCAGAGTCCATGTCCCTTCGCTGACGGTGAACGCGTACTCGCCTTCGGGTGCATCACGTCCCGTGACTTGCAGCGTGGCCTCGGTGCTGGTGCGTTGCCGGCGCAGCACCAACACGTAGTCGGCAGCACCCGCGAGTCCGAGCGTCCCGGACAGGTCATCAACGAAATCTTCCGATGACGCCTTGCGCGTGTGGTGCACGCCGAGGAGCGCGCTGCCGGGAAATGCGTCGACCACAGTCTTGAGCGCAACGCCGGCTTGGTAATCGGCCAAGTAGGCGTCGTCGCCGCGGCGGCGCTGTTGCCGTGCACGCCCCAAGGTGTCGAGGATGACCAGGCCGCGGGGATGGTGCATCAACCATTCCGCAATCGTGGGTATGAGCAGGCCAGGACCGACTTGCGTCAGGATGTGCAGCCGATGCGGTGGCGGGGTGTCGTCACCCCATACCGCCCTGATACGAGCTTGTAGGCGCCTGGGCGAATCTTCTAGTGCGAGAAGGAAAACGTCCCGCTGGTGCGCCGACACCTTCCCGAACGCCTTGCCGCCAGCCGCAACGGCCAAGGCGATATTCAGCGTCCACCAACTTTTGCCGAGCTTCGGAGGTCCTGCCACGATCCCGAACCCCTCAGTGATGACGCCATGGATGAACTGCACCAGCTCGGGAAACACTTCGTGATTCAGCTCTGCGGCGCTCACCACATTGGCCAGCAGCCCCGACTCGTCGACTTGCGCGTCGTCGTTCATGCGACCTCCCAGGCCGCCGTAATCCGTTGCGCAAGGCGTTGACTGCAGCCACCGGAGCGTGACATCCGGCGCAGACCTTCGCGGTCGGGTGCCGGTAGCAGGCCGTGGCCGAGTAGGTGGTGTGCGGCGTCGGCGTAGCCGGCCGCCGTCGGCCCGTAGTGCCACGGGTCGGACCGGCCGCACTGCAACACAGGGAGTCGCCGCGATGCAGCGCGGCGACGGCGCAGCGGTGTAGTCTGCCGGGTAGCTGCTGCTCTAGAGATCCCCTCGGTGCCCGCCGGGGGGTTCTCTCGTTCTGGTGGCCCGTTCATGCTGCCCCGCCCTGCATGGGTGTGAGCACCGCATCGAGGTCGGCGATTTTGACCTTGATGATCCGATTGCCGAGGCGATAGCCCGGAAGACGCTTGGCCGCGATGAGACGCCGAATCGTCTTGTGGTCAACGTCGAGATACGCGGCGGCTTCAGGGATTCCGAGATAGGCAGGCCGTTGCTCTGGTTGCCGCCGGCTTCTCCGGTTCGGGCTTGATTTCAGATTCGTCGGCGGCGTGGATTGCTGTGTAGCCACTGAAACCTCCCAGGGGCATGACGAACTGCCCTCTGCTGGGAGGTTGCGCTGGCCGGAACGATCACCGGATCACAGCACGTGTGACTTTACACGTCTGGTTGCCATTGGGTACTTCTGGACACGCGCGGGTAACTTTTCATTTGATGAGCGCGCTCAGCGACGCTGCCACGATCCCTTGATTCGCCAGCATGGTTAGAGTTTCCGAAAAACCCGGCTCCCGCGCCGTCTTGGTGAGGATGCACCGGTCGCACTTGAGTCGGTACCGGTCCCATTTGGGTTGCCGACCACCGCCGCGTTTCGCGAGCCCTCTGGCCGTAAGCATCCGTGGTGCCCAGCGCCGCGAGACGTCGGGGAAGCGCCAGAACATCGCGACGATGTACAGGCCCTCATGGCGTCCGAGCTCGATGTGAATGAGTGCGTCCTGATTTGGGCTGTCATCCGGTGCTCGCATGAACAGGCCAACCGGTGCTGACGTGTGGCTCTCTGCGTCACAGTAGATCGTCATATACTGCGGCTTCTCTGTCATCAGTCCAATTCCTTTTCCCCAAGGGCGATCTTGGACAGCGCATCGGCGATTTGAGCGTCCCGATCCGCAGCGATGTGCTGGTACTTCAATGCTGCCGAGACCGTGGAGTGGCCGAGCCGTCCCATGAGTTCGGCTAATGTCGCACCGGTTTGGGCAGCCAGTGTGGCGCCGGTGTGGCGCAGGTCGTGGAAGCGCAAATCGGGTCGCTTGGCCTTGTCACGCGCCGGGTAGAAGTAGCGATAGAGCGATGACGGTTGAAGGTGTCCGCCATTGATGGCCGGAAATAGCAGTGATTCGCGGCCGGCTCCGGTGTGTCTTTCAAGGTGCTGCTCGACAAACGGCATCAAGTGGGGCGGGATGGTGACATCCCGTGATCCCGCAGTGGACTTGGGTGTTGTGATGCGCATTTCGCCGTCGACGCGGACGACGCCGCGGCGGATCTGAATGACGTTTCCGACGATGTCTTTGCGCCGCAGCTCGGCGAGTTCGCCAAACCGCAGAGCGGCCCAGGCGGCCAGCAGGACCATGAGGCGCAGCCGTTCGGGCATTTCGGTGGCGATGGTTTCCAGCTCGGAGAGGGTTGCGGGTCGGATCTTGAGCCGGCGTTCAGTGTTCCCTGCGCCGGAGATCGTGCAGGGATTGGTGTCCGCGATTCCCTCCGATGCCGCGGTGCCAAGGATCGTCGACAGCAACGAGTAGGCGTGGGCGCGGATCACCGGCGCCCCGATGGCGCAGGTGGCGTACCACTTGCGCACGGCGTCGGGATTGATGGCACGGGTCGTCACGTGACCAAACGTGGGGTTGATGTGTTGATCGAGTAAAGCCTCGTAGTGCGCCCGTGTTCGGTCCTTCAGTGGACGGCCCTTCACTGTGCGGCGCTTCAGCCATTCGTCTGCGTAGTCGGCGAACAACGCGTTCGGCCGATCGTCCTGTCCGCTCGACGGCGACCAGAGATTGCGGTCGATTTCGCGGCGCCGATCGGTAAGCCAGGCTTCGCCGTCTTGCTTGAGCGCGAAGGTGGTTGGCGCTTCGTAGAGCATGCCGTCGGGTCCGGTGTAGGAGGCCTTCCAGCGGCCGGAGCGGAATTGCCGCAATCTGCCGAAGCTGCGCCTCTGCTTGCGCTCTGCTGTTGTCACTGTTGCCGCCCTTTGCACCACATATGCACCACTATAGTGGGTAGGTGTGGTTAATTGTGGTCAAGCTTGGTTAATGCTACTGTTTGATGTGTCGCCTGGTCAGAGACCTTCTGGCGCAGGTCAGCAACAGTATAGAGGACCCTGGCTGAGACTGGTTCAATCCCAGTATCGCGCACCAGCATCGTCGCAGGTAAGCGACGGTAATTTAGGTGAGCCATCCAATGACCCGGGCAATAACCAGTCAATAGCATTCGATGGCGCCGCCGACCTATTGCCCGGACCTATGCTTCTGCAATGTTCTCGGAGACGCGCTATGCGATGAACGGCGACTTGGGCGTCGCCTATCGCGCGTCGCCTGAGGGTCCTCGCGACATCGTGTTCGTCCCGACCTGGTTCACCAACTGTGAGGTCATGCCGGACGTGCCCTCGAACCGAGGCTGGATCGAGGCAATGACGTCGGTCGGTCGGCTGATCCTCCTCGATCAACCCGGCACCGGCGCATCCGATCCCGTCGCTCCGGATGCGCTGCCCTCCTTGGAGCAATTTGGCGACAGCATCACCGCGGTCCTCGATGAGCTGGGCAGCCGCGAAGCGGTCCTCGTCGCTGTCGCCGGCGCATTCGCGCCCGCGGCACTATTCGCCGCGGCATACCCGTCTCGCACCACATCGCTCGTCGTGCTCGACGGTTTTGCGGACCCGGTTACCGCGACCGCTGACGGCCGGACGCTCGAGGAACTCCGCGCCATCTTCGTCGCCATGTGGGGAACTGGAGAATACGAGCACCTGGTCAATCCAGACATGCCGTGGAACGAAGAGATCCGCTCTGCATGGGCCAGGGCGGAACGGCTCGGCGCAAGCCCCCGAACCGTTTCACTCATGTGGCCGCTTGTGGCCAAGGCGGACGTCCGGGCGGTTCTGCCGACAATCCGTGTGCCTACACTCGTCCTCCATCACAGCGACAACCCGATCGTCACGCCCGCAAAGGGCAGGTACATCGCCGAGAACATCCCCTGCGCGAAATACGTCGAGCTGCCGGGCCGCAACCTGTACCACTTCGTGGAACCGTGGCACGAGTCGTTTCGGGTGATCGCCGAGTTCCTTACCGGCGAGCAGCCTGCGGTGGCTGACGACCGGGTTCTGGCCACGGTGCTTTTCACCGACATCGTGGACTCGACGCGCAAGGCCGCCGAGATGGGTGACCGTGACTGGCATGCGTTGCTCGACGCGCACGACGCCGTCGTCCGGTCGCAGCTCGCCCGTTTTCGGGGCCGCGAGGTGAACACCTCCGGTGATGGCTTCCTGGCGATGTTCGACGGCCCGCAGCGAGCGATCCGGTGCGCCATAGCAATCGCGGCGCGCTGCATGCACTGGGCATCGAGGTGCGCGCCGGGCTACACACCGGCGAGTGCGAGGTCCGCGGTGATGACATCGGCGGGATCGGCGTACACATCGGCGCGCGCGTGAGCGCACTGGCCGGAGCGAACGAGGTGCTGGTGTCCAGCACGCTGCGCGACCTCGTGATCGGATCAGGCCTCGAGTTCGAAGACCGCGGTACCCACCAACTGAAGGGCGTGCCCGGAAAATGGCGTCTCTGCGCCGTCGCCGCCGGATAGAAAGAAGTTCGGCAGACTGACCTATCCAGCCCCCAACGACATTCACAGCGAAGAAAGGCGCGACCGTGATCGAGCAACTGCCCGAAATGGGCCGACGTCAACTGCTCGGGATCTCGATGTCGGTTGCCGGCGTCGCTGCCGTCTCGGCATGCGGCAGCCCGCGAACCAAGACGGTCCAGCCGGGCACACCTTCAGACGCGGAAGTCCCCGTCACTCCGCCCGAGGACTTGATGCGCGAGCACGGCGTACTCAAGCGCATTTTGCTGGTCTATCGAGAGGGGATCAGGCGCCTGCAGGCCGGCGATAAGACTCCCGCCCAAGCGCTCAACGCGGGCGCGGAGATCATTCGAAGCTTCATCGAGGACTACCACGAACACTTGGAGGAACAATACGTCTTCCCCAAGCTCGAACAGGCGGGCCAACTGACGGACGTCACCGCCGTATTGCGCACCCAGCACCAGCGCGGTCGCATCCTCACCGACCGGACGCTCGCCGCCACTTCCGGCGCAGGAGTGCCCGACAAGGCTGGACGAGACGCACTGATTCGGGACATGTCCGCGTTCATTCGGATGTATGAGCCTCACGAGGCGCGCGAAGACACGATCGTGTTCCTGGCACTGCGCGCTGTAGTGCCCGCAAAGGAGTTTCGCGACCTGGCTGAGACTTTCGAAGACGAGGAACACCGGCGGTTCGGTCAGAGAGGCTTCGAAGGCGTGGTCGATAAAGTCGCCGATATCGAAAAAAGCCTCGGCATCTACGATTTGAGCCAGTTCACCCCGACCTGAGAGCAGCGCATGCCGCCTCGTTGATTCGAGCCTCCCCGCTAGCCACGGACGCGGCCCTCCACGCTATCGGACTTCCGACCTAGCAATCGCCGACTTGATAGAAGACTTTCTTCAAAGGAATGGTCGGCGAAATCAGGGTGCTGTAGCCGGGGTTGTCGGTACGCCACGCCACCTTGGTGCAGTAACCGGGCTCGCTGAGACCGAGGGCAGGGCCACGTAACTCATCGAGCATGGGTCGGCAATTGTAAAGGTCAGCCGAAGAAACGATTTCGGCGCGGTCCACCGCCCCCGGCACGCGGCGCCAGATGATGAGGTCGTCGATCGTCGGCAGGTTGCAGGGCGGCGACGGCGCCTCGACGATCGGGTCGATGGCGACCTCGCTACGGGCCATCGGCGCGACAGGCAACGCACACGCCGCAGCGACCAAGGCCGCCGGAGCCGCTAAGCGGACGGCCCACGCGCTCGCCGCACGGCGTGCGCCCCGCTGGCACTTGAAAATGTCAAACCTGCCCGCCATCTGAAGTCTCCTCCCTTGAGCGGCGCGAACCAGGATCTCGGTAACTCAGCCCGGATGGCTGTTCATGCAGGTCAAAACAGTATTGCGAAGTTTGCCATCGACGAGGTCAATCCAGTATCCACCGGCTCCGGCGAAGGTCAATGGCGGTGTCTACGGGTTCTCCTCGATCACGCACTGCACGATCGCATTGGCCAGGCGCTCGTCGAAGCCCGAACGCGCCAGATTCTGAGCTTCCGCGGATGGGGAAACGCCGGACTTGAGATCCATCTGGACGGTTCCGACAAGCTGCGCATTCGTCGGGTCGTGACTGCTGATCGGGACGTTCTTGACGCTTCCCACGCAACGGCGGTAACCGCTGAGGTCGGCCTGCGCGGACGGCGCCAGCACAACCGGGGCGAGGAATAGGACGGCATTGGCGAGGCCGGCCGCCGCGGCGACACAGGAAAAACGCATGCTCGCATCCTATCGCTGATGGTGCCGAAAGCAAAGGGTATAAACGGCCACCGCCCACCCGAAACACGTTGCCGCACAGTGCAATATTGCGAGCGAATTCGACTGCGCCGCAACGCTAGACAGGTTTGCTGTGGATGGGCTCTCAGGGCCTACCGACGCTCACACCGGGTCGGCCCTCATGTCCATGTCGATGGTTCCCTGGCACGCACCGCTGAAGATCTCGGTGTGCATGACGCCGGCCAGCGACCCATCGGGCTGGGGCGTGTAGCGCACCTCGGAATGGGCCGGATTCCACTGGATGGTCGTGTCGGGCATCATGCAGTCCCACTGGAAGTCGCTGACCTGCTTCCAGGACGACCCATCCCAGGTGAATTGCACCGGCTGCGGAACCGTCGGGTTGCTCGGCGGCGGGCCGCTGACGATCGTCGCGACGCACTTTCCGCCCGAACAGCTCGAACGCAACCCATAGGTGTCGGTGTGCTGCACCTCGGGGTCGCCCACGGCCATGCTGGTCCCGGACTTCGGGCCGACCATGAACGTGATCGCGTAGGTGCCGTTCCAGGACGGATTATCGGCGCGCGCGGCCGGGCCGACCGGCAGCGCGATCGCGAGCGACGCGGCGCCCAGCGCGACGAGACTTCTCCAGCCGTCAGGAGCCATCGGTTTCTCCTCTGGTCGCGACCCCAGCTACATCCTGTTACGCCGCGCCGCCGCCGACAAGCTTCCCGCCGCGACTCAGCCCGCGCGCTCGGCCGCGTCCTCCAGGAGATCGGCTGTGCGGGCGACGCTTTCGGCGGCAGGAGTCATCCGCGAGGCGACCTCGCGGGCGCGGGCGGCGCACCGCGGGGTCAGGACGGAACGCAGGTCCGCGGCCAAAGACTCCGACGTGGTGGCCGCAAACGGGCGCCCGGTGCCGACTCCCAGCCGCTCCACGCCGGCCGCCCAGACCGGCTGATCGAGCCACAGCCACAGCACCAACGTGGGGATCCCGGCCCGCAGGCCCGCGGCCGTGGTGCCCGCGCCGCCGTGGTGGACGACGGCGCGGCACGCCGGCAGCACGGCCGCGTGGTTCACCGCATCCACCACCCTGACGTGATCGAAACGCGGCACATCGGCAAAGTCGTTGGGGCCGCTGCAGATCAGCGCCCGCTCGCCCAGCCGCGCGCAGGCCGCCCCGATCATCGCGACCATCTCGGCCGGCGACGCGATCGGCGTGCTGCCCAGCCCGAAGCAGACCGGCGGCGTCCCCGCGCCGATCCACGACAGGACGTCGCCGTCGGCGGCCGCCGCCAATCCGAGCGTCAGCGCGCCGACGAAGGGCCCCTCCGATGCGACCCAGTCGGCGGCGGGCCCGGGCAGGCACAGCGCGTCGTAGGCCTGGATTTCCAGCGCCGCGGGCCCGACCCCCGCGGGCAGGCCGAGCGCGCGGCGCTGGCCCGCCGAGGCCTCCCTGATCGCGCTCGAATACAGCACCCCGGTGGGCAGCAGCCGCGCCGGGAAGAAGTGCAGCGCGGCCAGCGGAATGCCGCAATGCTCGGCGACGTTGGCGGCCAGTTCCTGCTCGTTGATGCCCGCCACCAGCAGGTCGGCCCCCGTCGCCAGCGAGGTCAGCGTGGCGGTCTTCGACGTCCAGACCTTTGTGAGGCCTTGCATGATCTCGCCGAGCGCACCGATCGGGTTCGCGCCGGCGCCGACGAGGCCGGCGGCCGCGCTCTGCTGCTCCCGCGTGTCCGGGCCGTAGGCGACCGCGTCGACTCCCGCCGCCTCGACGAAGCCGACCATGTCGGGCGGGGCGGCCATGCGGACGTCGTGGCCCCGGCGCCGCAGCTCCCGGCCGACCGCGACGCAGGGTTCGACGTCGCCGCGGCTTCCGTAGCCGGCCAACGCGATCTTCATCGCCGGAAACCTAACGCAGTTGAGTGACACCGCGCAGCCGAGCATATTTGGCTGCATGCATGTGATTAACGGGGTGCGGGACCCGGCGGTGAGTTTCCCGATCGCAACGACGGCGGACGACGCGAGCGAGCGCCGCCAGGCCAACCGGGCGGTGGCCGTCAGCGCCGTCGGATTGGCGCTGACCGGCATGCTCGAATTGGTCATCGCGCTGGTGTCCGGGTCGGTGGCGCTGCTCGGCGACGCGCTGCACAACCTGTCGGACGTTTCGACCAGTGCGATGGTGTTCATCGGGTTCCGGGCGTCGCGCAAGCTCCCCACCGAGCGTTACCCCTACGGCTTCGAACGCGCCGAGGACCTCGCCGGAATCGGTGTGGCCCTGGTCATTTGGGGCAGCGCCGCCGTCACCGGTTTCGAGAGCGTCACCAAGCTGCTGCGCCACGGCGGCACCGGGCACCTGGGCTGGGGCGTCGCCGCCGCGGCGGTGGGCATCGCGGGCAACCAGCTGGTGGCCCGCTACAAGCTGGTGGTCGGACGGCGGATTCGCTCGGCGACCATGGTGGCCGACGCCAAGCATTCCTGGCTCGACGCGATGTCCTCGGCCGGGGCGATGGCGGGGTTGATCGGCGTGGCGTTCGGCTGGCGCTGGGCCGACCCGGTGGCCGGAATCGTGGTCACGGCGTTCATCTGCCGGGTCGGCTGGGAGGTGACCACCGACATCGCCCACCGCCTGCTCGACGGCGTCGACCCCGAGATCATCACGACGGCCGAAGCCGCCGCCATGACGGTTGCCGGTGTCACGCACGCGCACGCCCGGGCGCGCTGGACGGGCCGGACCCTGCGGGTCGAGGTCGAGGGCTTCCTCGAACCGGGAACCCCGCTCGCACAAGCGGATCGGATCGGCCGCGGCGTGGCCTCGGCGCTGACGCCGCGGATCCCGGACATGCACAGCTTCACCTGGACGGCGCGGGCCGCATCCACCTGATCACGCTGAACCGTCCCGAGCGGGCCTAGCCGCCGGGCGACAGCGCCTGCGGGCAATAGACGTTCGCCGCGATCGCGGTGAACCTGGCGGCGTTGTCGCCGTGCAGCCCGGAGTTCTGCGCCTGGATCGCCTTGACGACGTCGACCATCTGCGTGCCGTTGCCGACCTGCTGGCACACCCATTTGCCGGCGCCGATCGCCCGGGCCGGGTCCGGAAAGGTGATGCCGGCCGCGCGGAGCGAGGCGAGGAACGCGTCGTCGTTGTTGTCGGCGCGCGCGGGCCCGGCCAGGCCGACCAGGGCGGCCAGGCTCGCCAGCGCCAAGAGCAGTGACTTCACAACTCCACGATCCTCCCAGAGCGACGGCGACGGCGCCATCGGTCCAGAACGTCAACCCACGGTTGACACGCTCGCCGGCGTCAACCTAGTGTTGACGGCATGTCCCAGCCGATCTCCTACCCCGTCCGCCTCGACGAGCTGATCAACGCGATCAAGAAGGTCCACGGCGACGTGCTCGACCAGCTCGCCGACGCCGTGCTGGCGGCCGAGCACCTGGGCGAGGTCGCCGACCACCTGATCGGGCACTTCGTCGACCAGGCCCGCCGGTCGGGGGCGTCGTGGACCGACATCGGCAAGAGCATGGGCGTCACCAAGCAGGCCGCCCAGAAACGGTTCGTGCCGCGGGCCGAGCCCACCACCCTGGACCCCGAACAGGGCTTCGGACGCTTCACGCCGCGGGCCCGCAACGCCGTGGTGGCGGCCCAGAACGCCGCGCACGAGGCCGGCAACGCCGAGATCACCCCCGACCATCTGCTGCTCGGCGTCCTCAGCGATCGCGCCGCGCTGGCCACCCAGCTGCTGCAACGGCAAGGGGTCGACGTCGAGGCGCTGCGCGCCGCCGTGGTGCTGCCGCCCGGCTCCGCCGAAACGCCGGAGCTGATCCCGTTCAGCGGCCCGGCCCGCAAGGCGCTCGAGCTGACCTTCCGCGAGGCGCTTCGCCTCGGCCACAACTACATCGGGACCGAGCACATGCTGCTGGCGCTGCTCGAACTCGAGGACGGGGCCGGACCGCTGCACCGGGCCGGCGTCGACAAGGACCGGGTCGATGAGGAGGCGGCGGCGGTGCTCGAAGCACTGGCCGGCGGCAAGAACCCCTCCCCTTCGCCGTAGCGCGTGTGCGATCATGCGAAGATGCGCCGCTGGCTGATCGCCCTGTCCGCCGTGCTCTTCGCCGCCGCGAGCGTCACCGTCGCCGGCGCCGTGTCCGCGCCCCGCGCGCGGGCGGGCGACGCGCCGATCGGCCACCTCGGTGACACCCTGCGCGTGGACACCGGCACCTACATCGCCGACATCACCGTCAGCAGCGTGGCGCCGTGCGACCCGCCGCCGGGGTTCGGCTACACGCGCAGCGGCGTTCCGATCAAAAGCTTTCCCGGCAGCACCCCCACCCGCGCCGACGTGACGGTCCGCGCGATCCGCGTGCCCAACCCATACATCATGGCCACCGATTTCAGCTTCGACGGCGTGACGCCGTACGCCGACGCCTACAAGCCGCGGGCCACCGACGCGCCCGACGCGCTGGACAACGTGCTCGTCAACGCGCCCAACGGGGCGATCGTGCGCGGCGGCGTGTATTGGGACGCCTACCGCGACCCGGTCTCCACGGTCGTGTTGCTGGACAAGAAGACCGGGTACCACCTCGCCCAGTGGAACCTCTGACGCTCGCTGCGCAGCTGGCCGACGTCGCCGCGCAAACCTTTCCGCTGGCCTGTCCCCCGACCACGACCACCGAAGACATCGCGTCGTTCGTCGGCGCCAACCTGTCGGCCGAACGCTTCGCGGAGTACCTGGCCGACCCGGACCGCGAGGTGCTCACCGTCGCCGACGGCGAGCGAATCATCGGTTACGCCATGCTGGTTCGCGCGGGTGCCGCCGCCGAACTGTCGAAGATCTACGTGCTGCCCGAGCACCACGGCCGCGGGGCGTCGGCGGCGCTGATGGAGCGCGCGCTGGCCACCGCCGGGGAATGGGGCGTGCGCCGCGTGTGGCTGGGCGTCAACCAGAAAAACGAACGCGCACAACGCTTCTACGCCAAGCACGGCTTCGAGGTCGAGGGCACCAGGACGTTTCGGGTGGGCTCCCGGCTCGAAGACGACTACGTCATGGCGCGGTCAGTGCCAGCAGCCGGGACGTCGCGCGCAGGTACTTCTTGCGGTATCCGCCGGCCAGCATCTCCTCGCTGAAGATGGTGTCCAGCTTCGCGCCCGAAGCCACCACCGGGATTCCGGCGTCGTAGAGCCGGTCGGTCAGCGACACCAGCCGCAGCGCGACGTTCTGGTCGTCGACGCCGTGCACGCCGGTCAAGAACACCGCCGTCACGCCCTCGATCAGCGTCAGGTACCGGGACGGGTGCATGGTGGCCAGGTGCGCGCACAGCGCGTCGAAGTCGTCCAGCGTCGCCCCGTCTACCCGCGCGGCGCGCGCGGCCACCTCCGCGTCCGACGGCGGCTGCGGGGCGGGCGGCAGGCCGCGGTGCCGGTAGTCGGGCCCCTCGATCCGCACCGTGGTGAAAATGCTTGCCAGCGTGTTGATTTCGCGCAGGAAGTCCTGGGCGGCGAAGCGGCCCTCGCCGAGCTGCTCGGGCAGGGTGTTGGAGGTGGCGGCCACCGAGACGCCCCGCTCGACCAGCGACGAGAGCATCCGCGAGATCAGCGTGGTGTTGCCGGGGTCGTCGAGCTCGAACTCGTCGATGAACACCGCGGTGTAGCCGGCCAGCATGTCGATGCACTCGGCGAAGCCGAACACCCCGGCGAGCTGGGTGAGCTCCCCAAAGGTGGCGAACGCCTTGGGAGTTGGGGGCTCGGGCCCCGCGCCGGGCAGCTGGTAGTAGGCCGAGGCGAGCAGGTGGGTCTTGCCCACCCCGAAGCCGCCGTCGAGGTACAGCCCGACGCCGGGCAGCACGGCCCGCTTACCCCTCAGCCCCAACAGCTTTCGGCGGCCGGCCCGGCGCTCCACGGCCCGGCGGCAGAACTCCTGGCAGGCGACCACGGCGGCCGACTGCGTCGGCTCCGCCGGATCCGGGCGATACGTCGCGAAACTCACGTCGGCGAAGGTCGGCGGCGGCCGCAATTGGGCGATCAGTTTCTCCGGCGACGCACTCGGGCGCCGATCCACGAGGCGGGCCACCCGGTGCGAAGCGGACCCGTGCATTCCCCGAACTGTAGCGGCGTGCTGCAATCGAGCCCATGCTGACGCTGCTCGGCGCGACACGCGAACTCGACGACGCCGAACTCCCCGGGCTCTACGGCTATCCGGACCGGGAGGGGACGTGGCTGCGGGCCAACTTCATCGCCAGCGTCGACGGCGGCGCCACCGCCGACGGCAGCAGCGGCGCCATGGGCGGGCCCGGCGACCGGCACATCTTCCACCTGCTGCGCGAGCTGGCCGACGTGATCGTGGTCGGGGCGGGCACGGTGCGCATCGAGAACTATTCCGGCGCGCACCTGGCGGTCGCGGCGCGCCAGGGGCGCCAGGCCCGCGGGCAAAGCGAGGTCCCGCGGCTGGCGATCGTCACCCGCTCCGGGCGGCTCGGCCGCGACATGGGGGTGTTCACCCGCACCGAGGTGCCGCCGCTGGTGCTCACCTGCACCGCGGCGGCCGACGGGACGCACCGCCTGCTCGGCGACCTGTGCGAGGTGGTCGACTGTTCCAGCGGCGATCCCGACCGGGTCGACGAGGCCGCGCTGCTGGCGGCCCTCGCGGCGCGCGGAATGCGCCGCATCCTGACCGAGGGCGGGCCCACGCTGCTCGGCACGTTCGTCCAGCGCGATCTGCTCGACGAGCTCTGCCTGACGATCGCGCCCTACCTCGTCGGCGGCCTGGCGCGGCGCATCGCGGCGGGCCCGGGCCAGGTGCTGACAGCCATGCGCTGCGCCCACGTCCTCACCGACGACGCCGGCTACCTTTACGCCCGCTACGTCAAGGCGTGAGGAAATCCTGGCTAGGGTGGTCGGCATGAGTCGGCGCATCGCCCTGGTCCTGCTCGCGGTCGCCGCGACGCTGGCCGGCTGCGTTCCGGGCCTGGCCGCGGATCCGCGCTTCGCCACCAACTCCGGCGCCCGGCCCCAGGGCGTTCCCACCACCAAGCCGCCCCCCAGCGGTCCGCCGCCGATCGCCGCGCCCAAGAACGACCTCTCCTGGCGCGACTGCACGTCGAAGGTGTTCACCGACGCGGCCGTCCCCGCCGTGCCCGGCGTGCAGCTGGACTGCGCGAACTTTGACAACGAGCTCGACCCGGTCAACGGCGGGGCCGGGACCCTGACGATCGGCGTGGTCCGCGCCCGCTCGGACAAGACGCCGCACGACGCGGGCCCGCTGGTGTTCACCACGGGCTCGGACCTGCCGTCGTCCACGCAGCTGCCGGCGTGGCTGGCCCGAGCGGGCGCCGACGTGCTGCAGACCCACCCCGTCGTCGCCGTCGACCGCCGCGGCACCGGCATGTCGAGCCCCATCGACTGCCGCGACCAACTGGACCGCCAGGCGATGCGCGACCAGGCGCAGTTCCAGACCGGCGACGACCCCGTCGCCAACCTCTCCGACATCTCCAACACCGCCACCACCAACTGCACCGACGCCCTGGCGCCGGGCGCGTCGGCCTACGACAATTCGCACGCCGCCTCCGACATCGAGCGGCTGCGCACCCTGTGGGACGTGCCCGCGGTCGCGCTGGTGGGGGTCGGCAACGGCGCCCAGTTGGCACTCGCCTACGCGGCGTCGCGGCCCGACCGGGTCGCCCGGCTGATCCTCGACTCCCCGGTCGCCCTGGGCGTCAACGCCGAGGGGGCCGCCGAGCAACAGGTCAAGGGCCAGCAGGCCGCGCTCGACGCGTTCGCGGCGCAGTGCGTCGCGGTCAACTGCGCGCTGGGTCCGGACCCGAAGGGCGCCGTCGCCGCGATGTTGGCCGACGCCCGCGCCGGACGGGGCCCCGGCGGCGCGTCCGTCGCCGCGGTGGCCAGCGCCATCACCGTCGCGCTGGGCTTTCCATCCGGCGGCCGCGTCGGCGCCACGACCAGCCTGGCCGACGCGCTGGCGGCCGCGCGCTCCGGCGACGTCAACCAGCTCAACAACCTGATCAACCACGCGTACGCCGTGACCGACACCGATGGCCAGTTCGTCGGCTCCTGCAGCGACGCCGTCAACCGGCCCACCCCGGACCGCGTGCGCGAGCTGGTGGTGGCGTGGGGCAAGCTCTACCCGCAATTCGGCACCGTCGCCGCGCTCAACTTGGTGAAATGCGTGCACTGGCCGACGATTCCGCCGCCGGCGGCACCGAAGAACCTCAAGATCGATGTCCTGCTCGCCGGTGTGCAGAACGACCCGATCGTCGGCAGCGACGGGGTGGCCCAGACGGCGGCCACCATCATCAACGCCAACGCGGCGAGCAAGCGGGTGATGTGGCAGGGCATCGGTCACGGCGCGAGCATCTATTCGCCGTGCGCGGTCCCGCCGCTGATCGGCTACCTCAACAGCGGCAAGCTGCCCGGGACCGACACCTACTGTCCCGCCTGAGTTTCGGGGGCGGTGCCCGGTGTACGGTGCGCTGGTGACGGCTGCTGATTTGTTTCGTCCCCGCACCGGCGCACCGAGTGCCGCAACGATATTGCGCTCGGCGCTGTGGCCGGTGGCCATCCTGTCGGTGCTGCACCGCAGCATCGTGGTCACGACCAACGGCAACATCACCGACGACTTCAAGCCGGTCTACCGCGCGGTGCTGAACTTCCGCCACGGCTGGGACATCTACAACGAACACTTCGACTACGTCGACCCGCACTACCTCTACCCGCCCGGCGGCACGCTGTTGATGGCGCCGTTCGGCTATTTGCCGTTCGCGCCGTCGCGGTATTTGTTCATCCTGATCAACACCGTGGCCGTCCTGATCGCCTGGTACCTGTTGCTGCGGATGTTCAAATACACGCTGTCCTCGGTGGCGGCGCCGGCGCTACTGCTGGCCATGTTCTGCACCGAGACGGTGACCAACACCCTGGTGTTCACCAACATCAACGGCTGCGTGCTGCTGGCCGAGATGCTGTTTTTGCGGTGGCTGCTGGACGGCCGGGTCGGCCGGCAGTGGTGGGCCGGCGTGGCGATCGGGCTGACGCTCGCGCTCAAGCCCTTGCTCGGGCCGCTGCTGTTGCTGCCGCTACTGAATCGCCAGTGGCGGGCGCTGGTGCCCGCGATCGCGGTGCCCGTCGTCATCAACGCGGCCGCGTGGCCGTTGGTCAGCGATCCGCAGGACTTCGTCACCAAGACGGTCCCCTACATCCTGGGCACCCGCGACTACTTCAACAGCTCGATCGAGGGCAACGGCGTGTACTTCGGCCTGCCCACGTGGCTGATCGTGTTCCTGCGAATCCTGTTCACGCTGATCGCGATCGGCGCGCTGTGGCTGTTGTACCGCTACTACCGCACCCGCGACCCGCTGTTCTGGTTCACCAACTCCGCGGGCGTGCTGCTGCTGTGGTCATGGCTGGTGCTCTCGCTGGCCCAGGGCTACTACTCGATGATGCTGTTCCCGTTTTTGATGACGGTGGTGCTGCGCAACTCGCTGATCCGCAACTGGCCGGCGTGGCTGGGGATCTACGGCTTCATGACGCTGGACCGCTGGCTGCTGTTCAACTGGATGCGCTACGGGCGCGCGCTGGAATACCTGAAGATCACCTACGGCTGGTCGCTGCTGCTGATCGTGACGTTCACCGTGTTGTGTTACCGCTACCTGGACGCCAGGGCCGAGAACCGGCTGGACGACGGGATCGATCCGGCGTGGCTGACGGCCAAGCGGGATGAGGCTAGCGTGGAGGCATGACTAGCCCGAAGCTGCAGCTGACCGACGACGAGTGGCGCCAGAGGCTCACCCCCGAGGAGTTCGACGTGCTGCGCCGTGCCGGCACCGAGCGGCCGTTCACCGGCGAGTACACCGACACCAAGAGCGAGGGCGTCTACCAATGCCGGGCCTGCGGGGCCGAATTGTTCCGCAGCACAGAGAAATTCGAGTCACACTGCGGGTGGCCGTCGTTTTTCGACCCGGCGAACTCCGACGCGGTGATTCTGCGCCCCGACCATTCGCTGGGCACGACGCGCACCGAGGTGCTGTGCGCCAACTGCCACAGCCACCTGGGCCACGTGTTCGAGGGCGAGGGCTACCCGACACCCACGGATCAGCGCTACTGCATCAATTCGATCTGCCTGCGGCTGGTGCCGGCGACCGGATAGGGAGCGCGGCGCCCCAATTCCCGCCTGTCACAAGAATCGGACATGTACCGATTTGCCCACCTCACAGCGACAGTGGCGTTGGTCGGCGCGACGGCCCGACGCTGATCTTCGCAGTCGCTGTGAGGTGGGCAAACCGTCACCCCCCGCCCTGCGGTGACGCAAGTGACGGGTGGGGCCACCAAAGCTCAGCCCACCCGGGTGGCGTGCACCTCCCAGAACGGCGCGTGCACCCGGCCGTTCTCCAGCCACGGCTCCATCGCCCGGAACCGATCCATCAGCGACTGGATCTGGTCGGCCATGTCGGGGTTGCGCGCGGCCATCAGCTCGATGGTCTGGGTGCTCATGTTGACCAGGTAGGTCGTCGGCCCGAGGTAGGTGATCTCCCACCCGGCGGGGGGCAGCACCCCGGTGAAGTCTTCCTCCGACAGCGACCGCACCATTTTGAAGCCGTTGACGTCGTGCTCGCCGAACTCGAACATGTACAGCCGCGCCCCCGGCCTGGTCGCCCGGTGCAGGGCGTGCGCATAGGCCGCCTGCAGGTCGGGGTCGGTGCTGAAGGTGTGGTAGAAGGCGCAGTCGACGACGGTGTCGAACCGGTTGTCGAGCCCGTCCAGCTTCGTGGCGTCGGCCAGCTCGAAGTTCACCGACACACCGGCCCGCCGCGCGTTCTCCCGCGCCCGCTCCAGAGCGGCCGCCGACCCGTCGACACCGGTCGCCGAAAAGCCTTGGGAGGCATAGTAAATCGCGTGATGGCCGGGGCCGGTGCCCGGGTCGAGGACCTCGCCGTTGATCGCGCCCAGCGCCACCAGCCGCCGCACCACCGGCTGCGGGCCGCCGATGTCCCACGGCGTGGCGGCCGGCAGCCCGTGCGACAGCCGCTCGTCGCGGTACATCTCCTCGAAGCGGGTGGGGTCGGTCGGGTCCGGGGCGGTCATGGCAGCGCGCTCACCAACTGCTCGACTCCCACCCGCGGGCCGGTGAAGAACGGCGTCTCGGCGCGGGTGTGCCGCCGGGCGTCGGTGGCGCGCAGCTCGCGCATCAGGTCGACGATGCGGTGCAGCTCGGGCGCCTCGAACGCCAGGATCCATTCGTAGTCGCCCAGTGCGAACGCCGGCACGGTGTTGGCGCGCACGTCCTTGTACGCGCGCGCGGCCATGCCGTGCTCGGCGAGCATGCGGCGGCGTTCCTCGTCGGGCAGCAGGTACCACTCGTAGGACCGCACGAACGGATACACGCAGATGTAGGCGCCGGGCTCCTCGCCGGCCAAAAACGCCGGGATGTGGCTCTTGTTGAACTCGGCCGGCCGATGCAGCGCCACGCTGCTCCACACCGGCGAGCAGGCGCGGCCCAGGATGGTGGCGCGCCGAAAATCGGCGTAGGTCGCCTGCAGCGCCTCGACGCGTTCGGCGTGCGTCCAGATCATGAAGTCCGCGTCGGCGCGCAGGCCCGCCACGTCGTACAACCCGCGCACCACGACGCCGCGCTCCTCCTGCTGCTTGAAAAACGTCGCGGCGTCGTCGATGACCTCTCTTCTCTCGTCACTTCCCTCCGAGCCCAGCTCGCCGGGCCGCACCGAGAACACCGAGAACATCAGGTAGCGAAGCTGCGAGTTCAGGGCCGCAAAATCAAGTTTGGAGTCGACTTTTGCCATAACACCTATCGTGCCATTTCCGCGTGCAGCGCCTCGATCGCACGCCCGGCCGCCCCGACGCAGGCCGGGACGCCGATGCCGTCCAGGAAGCTGCCGGCCACCGCCAGCGTCGGGGGCAGGCCCGCGCGCACCTCGGCGACCACGTCCGCATGGCCGGGGCCGTACTGCGGCATCGCGTCGATCCAGCGCCGGACGCGGGCGTCGACCGGGTCGACGGTGAGCCCGAACACGTCGTCGAGGTCGCTCAACGCCCACGCCAGCAGCTCGTCGTCGGTGGCGGTCTGGGCGACACGATCACCGAAACGCCCGAACGACAGCCGCAGGAATTGCACGTCGCCCCCGGTGCCCCACTTGCGCGACGACAGCGTGATCGCCTTGGCGCGCAACGGTTCCCCGCTGGCCACCAACACCCCGGAGCACTCCGGGAACGGCGTGTCGCCCGGCACGGCCAGCGCCACCACCACCGACGACGCGCTCTCGATCCGGCTTGCGGCCGCGGCGCTGCGCGGGGCGACACCGTCGAGGAGCCGAACCAGCCGCGGGGCCGGGACCGCCACGACCACGGCGTCGGCGTGCCACCGGGCGCCGGCGTCGTCGCGCAGCTCCCAACCCGGTTCCAGCCGCTCCACCGCCGCGCGCACCCAGCGCACCCGGCTGCGCTCGACGAGCTCGTCGATCAGCGTCTGGTAGCCGCCGTCCAGCGCGCCGAACACCGGCGCCCCGGTGACCGGCGGCACCCCCCGCCGCACCGCGTCGGTCAGGCTGGCGGCGCCGCGATCCAGGGCCGCCGCGACGCTGGGGGCCGCCGCGCGCAGGCCGATCGTCGCCGCCGATCCCGCATACACCCCGCTCAGCAGCGGATCCACCGACCGGGCCACGACCTGCTCGCCGAACCGGTCGCCCACCAGGTCGGCGACCGCGGGGTCCGCGCCGGGCCGCCACGCCAGCGGGCGGCTGGGTTCGTCACCGATGCGCGCGAGCGTCGCCTCGTCGACCAGCCCTTCGACCGACGCCGCCGACGACGGGATCCCGACGACGGTGCCGGCGGGCAGCGGGTGCAACTCGCGCTGGCTGTAGATCAGGGGCCGCGCGCCGGTGGTGTCCAGCCGGCGCCCCGCCAGGCCCAGCTCGGCCAGCAGCGCCGGCATCTCGGGGCGGCGCAGCACGAACGCCTCGGCGCCCAGGTCCATCGGCCGGCCGCCGACGCGCTCGGTGCGCAACACGCCACCGAGCCGGTCGGCCGGGTCGAACAGCGTGATCGTCGCGTCGTCACCGGCGGCCGTGCGCAGCCGGTAAGCCGCCGCCAGCCCCGAAATCCCCCCGCCCACAACGCAATACGACGGGGAGCGACCGGCGCGACTCATAGCGAGTGGACCAGCGCAACCAGCTCGGTCAGCACGCCGGGGTCGGTGTCGGGCAGCACGCCGTGGCCGAGGTTGAAGACGTGCCCGGCCGCGCCGGCGTCGATGGCGCGGCGGCCGTCGTCGACCACGGCCCGCGCGGCACGCTCGGTCACCGGCCAGCCCGCCAGCGGGATCACCGGATCGAGGTTGCCCTGCAGCGCGGTGCCGGGCTCGACCCGGGCGGCGGCGTCGACGAGGGAGGTGCGCCAGTCCACGCCGACGGCGGTGGCCTGCCCGGGCCTCATGCCGGTCTTCAGCGCGCCGGACATGGCGCCCAGCAGCTCGGCGGTCCCGACCCCGAAGTGCGTCATGGGCACACCGTGCTGGGACAGCGTCGCGAACACCCGGGAACTGTGCGGCAGCACGCTCTGCCGGTAGTCGGCCAGCGACAGCGTCCCCGCCCACGAGTCGAACACCTGAATGGCGTCCACCCCGGCCTCGATCTGGGCGCTCAAAAACGCGATCGTGAGGTCGGTCAGCTTCTCCATCAACGCGTGCCAGCTGTGGGGTTCGGCCAGCATCATCGCCTTGGTGCGCGCGTGGTTGCGGCTGGGCCCGCCCTCGACGAGGTACGACGCTAGCGTGAACGGCGCCCCGGCGAAGCCGATCAGCGGCACCTCGCCCAGCGCGCCGACGAGCAGCGACACCGCCTCGGACACCGGCTGAACCGCCTGCGGGTCAAGGGGCTTCATGGCGTCGATGTCGGCGGCGGCGCGCACCGGTTGGGCGATCACCGGCCCCACGTCCGGGACGATGTCCAACTCGACGCCCGCGGCGCGCAGCGGCACCACGATGTCGGAGAACAGGATCGCCGCGTCCACGCCGTGGCGGCGTATCGGCTGCAGGGTGATCTCGCAGACGACCTCGGGCTCGAAGCATGCCTGAAGCATGCTGTGCCGTTCGCGCAGCTCCCGGTACTCGGGCAGCGAGCGGCCGGCCTGACGCATGAACCACACCGGCACCCGGCTCGGCTTGCGCCCGGAGACGGCGGCCAGATACGGCGACCCGGGAAGCTCGCGGCGGGGATGCGCGGGTGTGTTCATCGGCTTCAATGCTGCCACGAGCGCCGATCGCCGATTGCGTAACATCACGACAGTGCCGATCAGTTACGACGACTTCCCCAGCCTTCGCTTCGAACCCAACGAAAACGGTGTCCTGACGCTGGTTCTCGACTCCCCGGGCCTGAACTCGGTGGGGCCCCAGATGCACCGCGACCTCGCCGACGTCTGGCCCGTGATCGATCGCGACCCGGCCGTGCGCGCCGTCCTGGTCCGCGGCGAGGGCAAGGCCTTCTCCTCCGGCGGCAGCTTCGACCTGATCGACGAGACCATCGGCGACTACGACGGCCGGGTGCGCATCATGCGGGAGGCGCGCGACCTGGTGCACAACATGATCAACTGCGACACGCCCGTCGTCTCGGCGATCCGCGGGCCGGCGGTCGGCGCGGGCCTGGTGGTCGCGCTGCTGGCCGACGTCTCGGTGGCGGGCCGGACGGCCAAGCTCATCGACGGGCACACCAAGCTCGGGGTGGCCGCCGGCGACCACGCCGCCATCTGCTGGCCGCTGCTGGTCGGCATGGCCAAGGCCAAGTACTACCTGCTGACCTGCGAGACGCTGCTCGGCGAGGAGGCCGAGCGCATCGGCCTGGTGTCGCTCTGCGTGGACGACGACGACGTGCTGCAAACCGCCGCCCGCATCGCCGAGAACCTGGCGCGGGGCGCGCGGCATGCGATCCAGTGGACCAAGCGCAGCCTCAACCACTGGTACCGCATGATGGGCCCCACGTTCGAGACGTCGGTGGGCCTGGAATTCCTCAGCTTCAGCGGCCCCGACGTGCGGGAGGGGCTGGCCGCCCACCGCGAGAAGCGCCCGGCCCGTTTCACCGGCGGATCCGGCGCCTGAGCAGGTGTTATGCGCTCGATCGGACGCCTGTGAGCGCGGGTAACGGCTTGGTCGCGACGGCCGCGGGAATCGGCGCGCCTGTTTCGGAGCGTCGGCCGATAGGTCTACCGTCGGACGCTGTGAGCTCGACTGAACCGGCCCCATTCCGCGAGGCGGTGGCGGCGATGAACGCCGTCTCCGTGCGGCCGGAGATCGAGCTGGGCCCGATCCGTCCGCCGCAGCGGCTGGCACCCTACAGCTACGCCCTGGGCGCCGAGGTCAAGCATCCCGACCTCGAGATCGTCCCGGAGCGCTCCGAGGGCGACGCGTTCGGCCGGCTGATCCTGCTCTACGACCCCGACGGCGCCGACGCCTGGGACGGGACGATCCGCCTGGTCGCCTACATCCAGGCCGACCTGGACCCCAGCGAGGCCGTCGACCCCCTGCTGCCGGAGGTCGCGTGGAGCTGGCTGGTCGACGCGCTGCAGGCGCGCCTCGAGCACACCACCGCCCTGGGCGGCACCGTCACCGCCACCACCTCGGTGCGCTACGGCGACATCTCCGGGCCTCCCCGCGCCCACCAGCTGGAGCTGCGGGCGTCGTGGACGGCGACCAGCCCCGACGTCAGGGTGCACGTCGAGGCGTTCTGCGAGGTGCTGGAGCACGCGGCGGGCCTGCCGCCGACCGGAGTCACCGATCTGAGCTCGCGGTCACGCGCCTGACATGGGCGAACCGGGGCCCTTCGAACCCGACGTCACCGCGCCCGACGGCGCGCCCGAGCCCACCCCCCTGCCCCACCCGACCGACGGGATCCCCGACCTCGCGGTGAGCATCCGCGAGATCGAGGCCGCCGCGCGGCAACTGGAACGCGGGCGCGGGCCGTTCGCGGTGGACGCCGAGCGGGCGTCGGGCTTCCGCTACTCCAACCGGGCCTACCTGATCCAGATCCGGCGGGCGGGCGCCGGCACGGTGCTCGTCGACCCGGTCAGCCACGGCGGCGACCCGCTGACGGCGCTGCGGCCGGTCGCCGAGGTGCTGGGCAGCGACGAATGGATCCTGCACTCCGCCGACCAGGACCTGCCGTGCCTGGCCGAGGTCGGCATGCGGCCGCCGGCCCTCTACGACACCGAGCTGGCCGGGCGGCTGGCCGGATTCGAGCGGGTGAACCTGGCGACCATGGTCGAGCGGCTGCTGGGCTTCGGGCTGGCCAAGGGTCACGGCGCGGCCGACTGGTCCAAGCGCCCGCTGCCCGCCGAGTGGCTGAACTACGCGGCGCTGGACGTCGAGTTGCTCATCGAGCTGCGCGCGGCGATCGCGGACGTGCTGGCCGGGCAGGGCAAGACCGGCTGGGCCGCAGAGGAATTCGAGTATCTGCGGGCGTTCAAGACGGGAGATGGCGACGGCGTGCCGGCGGCGCGCCGGGAGCGCTGGCGGCGAACGTCGGGGATCCATCGGGTGCGCGACCGTCGCGGGCTGGCGGCGGTGCGCGAACTGTGGCTGGCGCGCGACCGCATCGCGCAGCGCCGCGACATCGCGCCGCGCCGCGTGCTGCCGGATTCGGCGATCATCGACGCCGCCCTCGCCGACCCGAAGACGGTCGAGGAGATCGTCGAGTTGCCGGTGTTCGGCGGGCGCAACCAGCGCCGCAGCGCCCAGGTGTGGCTGGCGGCGCTCAGGGCGGCCCGGCAAAGCGAGGACCCGCCGGAGAACGCCGAGCCGCCCAACGGGCCCCCGCCGCCGGCGCGGTGGAGCAGGCGCAAGCCGGAGGCCGCCGCGCGGCTGGAAGCCGCCCGCGCGGCGCTGGGGGAGGTCTCGCAACGGGTGCACGTCCCCACCGAAAACCTGATCTCGCCCGACCTGGTGCGCCGGCTGTGCTGGGACTGGGAGCCGAGACCGGACCCGCTGGCGGCCATCGACGAGTTCCTGCGCGCGGGCCAGGCGCGGTCGTGGCAGCGGGAACTCGTCGACCCCGCGTTGGCGCGGGCGCTGCAACCGCCGGACGACGAGGCCGACGACTAGTCGAGGCGCTCGGGGATTTCCGCCTCGGTGGCTTCATTGACCTTGGCGCCCAGCGCCGCGACCCAACCGGTGATGCGGCGGGCGATGTCCTGGTCGGTCAGCCCCTGGGCGGCCAGCACCTCGCCCCGCGAGGCGTGCTCGTAGAACTGCTGCGGCAGGCCGACGTCGCGGCAGGGCGTGTCGATCTCCGCGCGCCGCAGCGCCGCCGACACCGCCGACCCGACCCCGCCGTTGACGCCGTTGTCCTCGCACGTGACGACCAGCTTGTGCCGCGCGGCCGCCTCCACGATGCCGTCGGACACCGGCAGCACCCAGCGGGGGTCGATCACCGTCACCCCGATGCCCTGGTTGTGCAGCCGCTTGGCCACGTCGAGCGCCATCGGCGCGAACGCGCCGACGGCGACCAGCAGGACGTCGTGGTTGCACCCCGCCGCGGGCACCGCGAGCACGTCGATGCCCGCAATGCCCGACCCGCGGCGCTCCAGGGCCGGAATGTCTTCGCCCACATCGCCTTTGGGGAAGCGAAGGGCCGTCGGCCCATCTTTGACGTCGAGCGCCTCGCCGAGTTCCTCGCGCAACCGGGTGGCGTCGCGGGGTGCGGCCACCCGGATCCCGGGCACGATGTTCAACATCGACAGGTCCCAGATGCCGTTGTGGCTGGCGCCGTCGGAGCCGGTGACCCCGGCCCGGTCGAGCACCATGGTGACCGGCAGCTTGTGCAGCGCGACGTCCATCATGATCTGGTCGAAGGCCCGGTTGAGGAACGTCGAATAGATGGCGACCACCGGGTGCATGCCGCCCATCGCCAGCCCGGCCGCCGAGGTCATCGCGTGCTGCTCGGCGATGCCGACGTCGAACAGGCGATCCGGGAACTGCTGCCCGAACGCCGAAAGCCCGGTGGGCCCGGGCATGGCCGCGGTGATGGCCACGACGTCGCGGCGCTTCCTGGCGTAGGCGATCAGCGCGTCGGAGAAGGTGGCCGTCCAGCCCGGGCCGGCGACCTTGGTGGCCAGCCCGGTGGCCGGGTCGATCACGCCGCAGGAATGCATCTGCTCGGCCTCGTCGTCCTCGGCCGGGCCGTAGCCCATGCCCTTGCGGGTGACGACGTGCACGATCACCGGGCGCCCGAAGCCGCGGGCGTGGCGCAGCGCCACCTCCACCGCGCGCTCGTCGTGCCCGTCGACCGGCCCGACGTACTTCAGGCCGAGGTCGGTGAACAGCAGCTGCGGCGACAGCGAGTCCTTGATGCCGGCCTTGACGCTGTGCATGAAGCGGTAGGCGAGCTGGCCGAACAGGGGCAGCGACCGCACCATGTCCCGGCCGCGCTCCAGGGCCTGCTCGTAGGCCGGCTGCAGCCGCAGGGTGGCCAGGTGGTCGGCGACGCCGCCGATGGTGGGCGCGTAGCTGCGGCCGTTGTCGTTGACGACGATGATCACCGGGCGGCGCGAGGCGGCGATGTTGTTCAGCGCCTCCCAGCACATGCCGCCGGTGAGCGCGCCGTCGCCGACGACCGCGACGACGTGCCGGTTGCGGTGCCCGCTCAGCTCGAACGCCTTGGCCAGGCCGTCGGCGTACGACAGCGACGCGCTCGCGTGGCTGGACTCGACCCAGTCGTGCTCGCTTTCCGCGCGCGACGGATACCCCGACAGGCCACCCTTCTTGCGCAGGCTCTCGAAGTCGTGGGAGCGCCCGGTGAGCATCTTGTGCACGTAGGCCTGGTGGCCGGTGTCGAAGATGATCGGGTCGTGCGGGGAGTCGAACACCCGGTGCAGCGCCAGCGTCAGCTCGACGACACCCAGGTTCGGTCCCAGGTGCCCCCCGGTGGCAGCGACCTTGTGAATCAGGAACTCGCGAATCTCACCGGCCAGATCGCGGAGTTGCCGTTGGGAAAGGTGCTGCAGATCAGCGGGTCCGCGGATCTGTTCGAGCATCCCGTCAGTCTACGCAGCCATCCCGGCAGATCAGAGTCCGCGCCGCGTCTTTGGTAGCGTCAGACGGCGGTGCGCCGGGAAGCCTGGTCGGCAGTGAAGTCCAAGAAGTCCAAGCAGTCCATGCAGTCCACGTCGTCCCCGACCCGGAGCACATCATGACCCCAGTCGCCGCGCCTCAGACGTATCGTCGCATCATGCGCGCCGAGCAAATCGCCGAGGACTTTCCCGTCGTCGGCATCGACGCCGACGCACTGGACGCCGCCCGCATGCTCGCCGAGCACCGACTGCCCGGCCTGGTGGTCACCGACGCGTCGGGGCGCCCGTACGCGGTGCTGCCCGCCTCCCAGGTGGTGCGGTTCATCGTGCCCCGCTACGTGCAGGACGATCCGTCGCTGGCCGGCGTGCTCAACGAATCCACGGCGGACCGCTGCGCCGAACGGCTGGGCGGCAAGACCGTGCGCGACGTGCTGCCCGACCATCTGGTCGACATACCGCCGGCCAAGGCCGACGACACCATCATCGAGGTGGCGGCGCTCATGGCGCGGCTGAGAAGCCCCCTGGTCGCGGTGGTCGGCGAGGACAAGGCGTTGCTCGGCGTCGTCACCGCGTCGCGTTTGTTGGACGCCGCTTTGAGGCGCTGATATCCCCAAAGCCCTGAGCGCCCAGGACAATCGATGAGCATCGTCGCGATCGTGGTGTTCGTGGTCGCCTATGCGCTGATCGCCAACGACCGCTTCAACAAGACCCTGGTGGCCTTGGCCGGCGCGGCGATCGTGGTCACCCTGCCGATCATCACGTCCGGCGACGTCTTCTACTCCCGCGAATTCGGAATCGACTGGGACGTAATCTTTTTGCTCTTGGGCATGATGATCATCGTCAGCGTGCTGCGCCAGACCGGCGTGTTCGAATACGTGGCGATCTGCGCGGCCAAGCGCGCCAAGGGCTCCCCGTTGCGCATCATGATCCTGCTGGTCATCGTCACCGCGGTCGCGTCGGCCCTGCTCGACAACGTCACGACGGTGTTGCTCGTCGCCCCGGTCACGCTGCTCGTCTGCGACCGGCTGGCGATCAACGCGGCGCCGTTCCTGATGGCCGAGGCGATGGCGTCGAACATCGGGGGCACCGCGACGCTGGTCGGCGATCCGCCCAACATCATCATCGCCAGCAAGGCCGGCCTGACCTTCAACGACTTCCTGATCCACCTGACGCCGATCGTGATCATCGTCATGGCGGTCCTCGTCCTGATGCTGCCGCGGCTGTTCCCGGGCGCGTTCGCCGTCGACCCCGAGCGGGTCGCCGACGTCATGGCGCTCGAGGAGAAGGAAGCCATCCGGGACCGCGGCCTGCTGGTCAAGTGCGGCGTCGTGCTGGTCGCGGTATTCGCCGCGTTCGTCGCCCACGCGCCGCTGCACATGGATCCTTCCGTGGTGGCGATGCTGGGCGCCGGCATCCTGATCGTGGTCTCCAAGCTCGAGCAGACCGACTACTTCTCCAGCGTCGAGTGGGACACGCTGCTGTTCTTCGCGGGGCTGTTCATCATGGTCGGCGCCCTGGTCAAGACCGGTGTCGTCAAACAACTGGCGCACTTCGCCGTCACCGCGACCGGCGGCCACACCCTGCTGGCGACCATGGTGATCCTGGGCGCGTCCCTGGTGATCAGCGGGGTCGTCAACAACGTTCCCTACGCCGCGACGATGACGCCGATCGTCGCCGACCTGGTGCGGGACCTGACGGACCACGCCAACCACGCGGCGCTGTGGTGGGCCCTGGCGCTGGGCACCGACTTCGGCGGCAACCTGACCGCCATCGGCGCCAGCGCCAACGTCGTCATCCTGGGCATCGCCAGGCGTGCCGACAACCCGATCTCGTTCTGGGAGTTCACCCGCAAGGGCGCGATCGTGACGGTGATGTCGGTCGCGCTGGCCGCGCTCTACCTCTGGTTGCGCTACTTCGTGTGGGTCTGAGCACGACCATGACCGAAGGTTCGGAGGCCGCGCGATGAGCGTCGTCGCCGTCACGGTGTTCGTCCTCAGCTACGCGCTGATCGCCAGCGACCGCGTCAACAAAACGCTGGCGGCGCTGGCCGGCGCGGCCATCGTGGTCACCTTGCCGATCATCAGCTCGGACGACGTCTTCTACTCCCACACGACCGGAATCGATTGGGACGTCATCTTTTTGTTGCTCGGCATGATGATCATCGTCAGCGTGCTGCGGCAGACCGGGGTGTTCGAATACGTGGCCATCTGGGCGGCCAAGCGCGCCCGCGGCTCGCCGTTGCGCATCATGATCCTGCTGGTCGTGGTGATGGCGGTGGGTTCGGCGTTGCTGGACAACGTCACCACGGTGCTGCTCATCGCGCCGGTCACCCTGTTGGTGTGCGAGCGTCTGGCGATCAACCCGGCGCCGTTCTTGATGGCGGAAGTCTTCGCGGCCAATATCGGAGGTGCGGCGACGTTGGTCGGCGACCCTCCCAACATCATCATCGCCAGCCGGGCGGGGTTGACATTCAACGATTTTCTCGTGCACATGGCGCCGGTCGTCCTGCTGGTCATGGTCGTGTTCGTCGCCCTGTTGCCGCTGTTGTTCCGCGGCTCCTTCGCGGTCGACCCCGATCGCGTCGCCGACGTCGTGTCGCTGGACGAGCGGGAGGCGATCCGGGATCGCCGCCTGCTGGTGAAGTCCGGCGTCGTCCTGCTGCTCGTTTTCGCCGCCTTCATCGCACATCCCGTGCTGCACATGCAGCCGTCGCTGGTGGCGATGCTCGGCGCCGGCGTCCTCGTCGTGATCTCCCGGCTCGGGCGCTCCGACTACCTGTCGAGCGTCGAGTGGCACACCCTGCTGTTCTTCGCCGGGCTGTTCATCATGGTCGGGGCTCTGGTCAAGACGGGCGTCATCGACCAGTTGGCGCGGGTGGCGAGCACCCTCAGCGGCGGCAACGAGGTGCTCACCGTGTTCCTGATACTCGGTGTCTCAGCCCCGGTATCGGGCATCATCGACAACATTCCGTACGTCGCGACGATGACGCCGGTCGTCACCGAACTGGTTGCGGCCATACCGGGTGGGGCCAACCCCGACACGCTGTGGTGGGCGCTGGCACTCGGCGCGGACTTCGGGGGCAACCTCACCGCGGTCGGGGCCAGCGCCAACGTCGTCATGCTCGGAATCGCCCGTCGCGCGGGACATCCCATCTCGTTTTGGGAGTTCACCCGCAAGGGCATTGTGGTCACGGCCATCTCGCTCGCGTTGGCGGCGATCTATTTGTGGCTGCGCTACTTCGTGTGGGGCTGATCCCGCGGCCCTACCGGCTCAGCAGCGCAACCGATTCGGTGTGATGGGTCAGCGGGAACGCGTCGAACACCCGGATCTTCTCCACGGTGTAGCCGTGGGCGCGGTACAGGCCGACATCGCGCGCGAAAGACGCCGCCTCGCAGCCGATGTGGACCACGCGCGGCACGCCGGCGGCGGCCAGTAGCTCGATGACCTCCCGTCCGGCGCCTGCCCGCGGCGGATCCAGCACCGCGACGTCCGCGGTGCCGCCGCCGTCGCGTTGCGCCTGCAGCGCCCGCCGCACCGAATCGGTCACGACGTGCACCTGCGGCAGGTCCGCCAGCGCGGCGCGGGCCGCCCGCGTCGCCGAGCGCGAGGTGTCCACGGTCAGCACCCGCCCCGACTCCCCCACCGCCGCGCCCAGCGCGGCCGCGAAAACGCCGGCGCCGCCGTAGAGGTCCCAGACCGTCGCGCCCGCAACGGGTTGCGCCCACTCGGAGACCAGGCCGCTGTAGACGCCCGCGGCGTCGCGGTGCGCCTGCCAGAACGCGGTGACGGGTACCCGCCAGCTGCGCGCGCCCACCCGCTGCGCCGCGTCGTAGGCCCCCTCGACCGCCTCCGTCGCCGCCCGACGGCCCCGCCGCCGGGTGCACACTATGTGGCGCTCGCCGTCGTCGTCGACCACCAGATGCAGCTGCGCGCCGGGCGGCCAGTCGGCGTCCTCCAGCCCGTCCAGCATCCCCGGCGGCAGCTGCGCGCAGCGCAGGTCGGTCACCAGCTCGTCGCTGTGGTAGCGGTGGAAACCCGCCCGGCCGTCGGCGCCGACGTCCAGCCGCACCCGGGTGCGCCAGCCGGTGACCCCGGGCGACAGCGGCTCGGCCTCCCCGGCCCACTGATGCCCGCCGAGGCGCTGCAGCTGGTTGGCCACGACCTGCGCCTTGAGCGTCCGCGCGGCCGACGGGTCGGCGAACGCGAGATCGCAGCACCCGGCACCGTCCGCCCCGGCGATCGGGCACAGCGACGCGATGCGATCGGCCGACGGCTCGATCACCTCGACAGCCTCGGCGTGCCAATAGGATTCGCGCGCCACGGTTACCCGCGCCCGCACCCGCTCGCCGGGCAGGGCGTAGCGGACGAACACCACGCGGCCCTCGTGGTGCGCGACGCAGCTGCCGCCGTTCGCGGGCGCGCCGGTGACAAGCGTCAGCTCGGTGTTCAATCGAAGATGCCCCGCCGGGCATCGCCGGGCGCCGCGTGCGGGTGGAACGCCTTGAGTCGCTCCGACGAACTCAATTGCCAGGGAACGGAAGTGACCATCACGTTGGGCATGAACAGCAACCGCCCCTTGAGCCGTAGCGCGCTTTGGTTGTGCAGCACCTGCTCCCACCAATGGCCCACCACGTATTCGGGGATGAACACCGTCACCACCGTGCGCGGCGACTCCTTGCTGACCCGCTTGACGTAGTCGAGCACCGGGCGGGTGACCTCACGGTAGGGCGAGGCGATGACCTTGAGCGGCACACTGATGTCGCTTTGCTCCCACTTGTGCACCAGCTCGCGGGTCTCCGCGTCGTCGACGCTGACCGTGATGGCCTCGAGCACATCGGGGCGGGTGGCGCGCGCGTAGGCCAGCGCGCGCAGGGTCGGCAGGTGCAGCTTGGACACCAGCACCAGCGCGTGGTTGCGGCTGGGCAGCACCACGTCGTGCTGGGCGGCCTCCTGTTCCTCCAGTTCCCGGCTGACGGTGCGGTAGTGCCGGTGAATCATCTTCATGATCACGAACAGCAGGCCCATCGCGAACAGCGCGATCCACGCCCCCGCGACGAACTTGGTGATCATCACGACCAGCAACACCGCGCCGGTGGACAGCAGCCCGACCGTGTTGACCACCCGGGAACGCATCATCTTGCGCCGCGCCCGCGGGTCGGTCTCGGTGCGCAGCAACCGCGTCCAGTGCCGCACCATGCCGATCTGGCTCAGCGTGAACGAAATGAACACGCCGACGATGTACAGCTGGATCAGCGCGGTGACCTCGGCGCGAAACGCGATGATCGCCAAGAGGGCCGCCGCCGACAGGAACAGGATGCCGTTGGAGAACGCCAACCGGTCTCCGCGCGTGTGCAGTTGACGCGGCAGGTAGCTGTGCTGCGCCAGGACCGAACCCAGCACCGGGAACCCGTTGAACGCGGTGTTGGCCGCCAGCACCAGGATCAGCGCGGTCACCGCGGCGATCAGCAAAAAGCCGATGTGAAAGCTGCCGAACACCGTGTCTGCCAGCTGGGCGACCAGCGTCTTCTGGTAGTAGTTCGGTGGCGCGCCGGCCAGCTGGGTCGCGGGGTCCTCGACGAGCTGTACGCCGATCTTCTCGGCCAGCACGATGATGCCCATCAGCAGGGTCACCGCGATGCCGCCCAGCATCAGCAGGGTGGTCGCGGCGTTGCGGGATTTGGGTTTCTCGAAGGCCGGCACCCCGTTGCTGATCGCCTCGACCCCGGTCAGCGCCGCGCAGCCCGAGGAGAACGACCGCGCCACCAGGAACGCCAGTGCGAAGCCGACGACCTGGCCGTGCTCGGGATGCATCTGGAAGCCCGCGGATTCCGCCCGCAGCGGGTCGCCCAGCACGAAGATGCGGAACAAACCCCACCCGATCATGACGACGATTCCGACGATGAACGCGTACGTCGGGATCGCAAAGGCCACACCGGATTCGCGTACCCCGCGCAGATTGAGCGCCATCACCAAAACGATGGCCGCCACGCAGAAGAACACTTTGTGCTGGCCCACGACCGGGATGGCCGAGCCGATGTTCGACATTGCCGATGCCGTCGAAACCGCAACGGTCAGAACGTAATCCACCATCAGGGCGCTGGCGACCACGAGACCGGCCGTGTCGCCGAGGTTGGTGGTGACCACCTCGAAGTCGCCCCCGCCCGACGGGTAGGCATGCACGTTCTGCCGGTAGCTGGCCACCACGACGAGCATGACCGCCGCCACGGCCAGACCGATCCACGGCGTCAGCACGTACGCGCTCACCCCGGCCACCGACAGCATCAAAAAGACTTGCTCGGGCGCGTAGGCCACCGAGGACAGCGCGTCCGAGGCGAACACCGGCAGCGCTATCCGCTTGGGCAGCAGAGTGTGGCTCAACCGGTCGCTGCGAAACGGCCGGCCGATGAGCAACCGGCGCGCAGCGGTCGAAAGTTTGGACACGAGAGCCAAGGGTAAGCCCACCCGGGCTTGATAGCGTTTCGTAGGCGACAATGTTGCGGACGGACCGAATCGGCTGGCCAGCCCGGGTTGCCGATGGAACAGCGCAGGACGCAGCCGGGAGGACCTCAGTGCGCGTGGTGGTGATGGGTTGCGGCCGGGTCGGCTCCTCCTTGGCCGACGGCCTGTCGCGAATCGGCCACGACGTGGCCGTCATCGACCGGGACAGCGCCGCGTTCAACCGGCTGAGCCCCGAGTTCGCCGGGGAGCGGGTGCTGGGCCAGGGGTTCGACCGCGACGTGTTGCTGAGGGCCGGCATCGAGGAGGCCGACGCGTTCGCCGCGGTGTCGTCCGGGGACAACTCCAACATCATCTCCGCCCGGCTGGCCCGGGAGACCTTCGGCGTCCAGCGCGTCGTCGCCCGGATCTACGACGCCAAACGCGCCGAGGTCTACGAGCGCCTCGGCATTCCCACGATCGCCACGGTGCCCTGGACCACCGACCGCCTGTTCAACGCGTTGACCCGGGAGAGCGAGACCGCCAAGTGGCGCGACCCCACCGGCACGGTGGCCGTGGCCGAGCTGGATCTGCACGAGGACTGGGTGGGCCGCCGGGCCACCGAGCTGGAGCAGGCCACCGGCGCGCGGGTGGCGTTTTTGATCCGGTTCGGCACCGGGGTGCTGCCGGAGCCCAAGACCGTCATCCAGGCCGGCGACCAGGTTTACATCGCCGCGATATCCGGCCGCGCCGCCGAGGCCGTGGCCATTGCGGCCCTGCCACCCAGTGAGGATCTCGACTCGGGAGAGCAGCGCAGATGAAAGTAGCCGTCGCCGGGGCGGGCGCGGTCGGTCGGTCGGTGAGCCGCGAGCTCGTCGCCAACGACCACGACGTGACCCTGATCGAGCGCAACCCCGAGCACGTCGACGTCGACGCCATCCCGGCCGCGCACTGGCGCCTGGGCGACGCCTGCGAACTGAGCCTGCTGCAGTCGGTGCACCTCGAGGACTTCGACGTGGTGGTCGCCGCGACCGGCGACGACAAGGTCAACGTGGTGCTCAGCCTTCTGGCCAAGACCGAGTTCGCCGTGCCGCGGGTGGTGGCCCGGGTCAACGATCCCCGCAACGAGTGGCTGTTCACCGACGCGTGGGGCGTGGACGTGGCGGTGTCCACGCCGCGCATGCTGGCGTCGCTGATCGAGGAGGCCGTCGCCGTCGGTGATCTGGTGCGGCTCATGGAATTCCGCCGCGGCCAGGCCAACCTGGTGGAGATCACCCTGCCCGACAACACGCCGTGGGGCGGCAAGCCGGTGCGCCGCCTGCAGCTGCCGCGCGATGCGGCGCTGGTCACGATCCTGCGCGGGCCGCGCGTCATCGTGCCCGAGGCCGACGAGCCGCTCGAGGGCGGCGACGAGCTGCTGTTCGTCGCGGTCACCGAGGTCGAGGACGACCTGCGCAAGCTGCTGCTGCCGGACACCGAGCCGTCCGGCTGAGCGGAGCTATTCGGCGGCGGGCTGCTCCGCGGCGGCCAGCGCCCGCCGGGCGGCCTTGATCGCCACGTAGGTCGCCAGCGCGGCCAGCACGGTCAGCGGCCAGCCCATTCCGATCCGCGCCACCCCCAGCCAACCGGTCTGATCGGCGTCATAGAGGAGCCGCTGCACCACGAACCGGGCGCCGAACACCAGCACCCAGCACAGCGTGGCGACGTCGAAGGCGTAGACGGCCCGCGGCACGGCGCGCCAACCGCGGTCGCGCCCGCCGGCCCAGCTCCAGGCGTAGCCGACCAAAGGCCGGCGGATCAGCACCGACACCGCGAACACCACCGCCCACAGCAACGACATCCAGATGCCCATCAGGAAGTAGCCCTTGGCCTGCCCCAGCAGGTAGGCGATCAGCGCGCACACGGCGACGCCGATGAACCCGGACACCGCCGGCTGGGTCGAGTCGCGCCGGATCAGCCGCCACACCAGGACCAGCCCCGCGACGCCGAGCGCGGCCGCGATCGCGGGCAACAGACCCGACAGGCTGGACACCGTCACGAAGACCACGACGGGCAGCGACGAGTAGACGACCCCGCTCACCCCGCCGACCTGTGCCAGCAGGCGTTCCGCGCCGACCCGCTCGGTGGTCACGGTCGCGCCCCCGCTTGGGTGGGGGCCGTCACCGCTCAATTTCGTAGCGCGGGTTGTAGATGGCCTTGGTGCCGTTCTCGAGCTTGCCCATCCGGCCGCTCACGCGAAGCGTGCGGCCGGAGTCGATGCCGGGAATGCGGCGCTGGCCCAACCAGACGAGGGTGACGGTGTCGGTGCCGTCGAACAGTTCGGCGCGGATCCCGCCGGCGCACCCCTTGCCGTTCGTCTCCACGCTGCGCAGGGTGCCGATCATCGTGACTTCCTGGCCGCGCTCGCAATCGATCGCGCGCTGCGCGCCGGCGCTCGCGACTTCGTCCGACAACTCCTCGGAGTCGAGTTGCTCCGGGTCTTCGGTCAACCGACGGGTCAGCCGGCGCAAATAACCTTGGGCCCCCATGGCCCCTCCTGACGATGCTTGATAAGCCTCGGCCTTGTCTAATGCCAACGGACACCGTAGACCTCTTGGTTCCCCGGCACCAAACCAATCAAACGTGATGTTGGACCCACCATCGCGGGCGGGCAATATCGAGGGGTGCCTGTCGATTTGCGGGGTGTCACGACGGTGGTGCTGCCGGGCACCGGATCCGACGATGACTACGTCTACCGGGCGTTTTCCGGGCCGCTGCGGGCGGCGGGAGCGACGCTCGTCGCGCCGCCGCCCCGCCCGGACCGGTTGGTCGACGGCTACCTGGGGGCGCTGGACGACGCCGCGCGCGACGGCCCGATCGGCGTCGGCGGCGTCTCGATCGGCGCCGCGGTGGCGACGGCGTGGGCGCTGGCGCATCCCGATCGCACGGTCGCCGTCCTGGCCGCGCTGCCCGCCTGGGCCGGCCCCCCCGGGGCCGCGCCCGCCGCGCTGGCCGCCCGGTACTCGGCGTCGCGGTTGCGCGCCGACGGTTTGGCGGCGGCGACGACGCAGATGCGGGCGTCCAGCCCACCGTGGTTGGGCGACGAGCTGGCCCGCTCCTGGCGCGCGCAGTGGCCGCTGTTGCCCGGCGCGATGGAGGAGGCGGCGGCCTACGTCGCCCCCAGCCGCGACGAGCTCGCCCGCCTGGCCGCACCGCTGGCGGTGGCCGCGGCCGTCGACGACCCGATCCACCCGCTGCAGGTGGCCGTCGACTGGGTCGACGCAGCGCCGCGAGCGGCGCTGCGGACGGTGACGCTGGATCAGATGGGCGCGGACACCGCCGCGCTGGGCGCGGCGTGCCTGGCCGCGCTCGCCGAGCTGTAGCAGCCCGACCGCACCGGGCCTGCGCACAGATCGCGGGTTGGCGCACAAGAACGCGCGCTGGGCGCAGTCTTGACGCGCCTCGACGGGCCTGTGGCTAGCCGCCGGTCGTGGTGCGCAGCTGCTGCATGGCCGACCCCTCGGCGCTGCGGCGCGCGGCCGGCTCGGCGGGCGGCTGTTGCGCTTGGGCCTGCTGCTGCTGCGCGGCGGCGGCCGCCCGCAGCTGTTCGGCCATCGGCTCGGGCAGCTGCACCGGCAACGGCGTGCGCACCGGCAACGGCGTGTCGCCGCGGCGAACGACGGTGTCCGCCAACGCGGCTCGCGCCTCCTGCTCCAGCGCCTCGATGGTCTCGTGCGGGCCGTTGACGACGCACCGGATCATCCAGCGGTAGCCGTCGACCCCGATGAAGCGGACCGCGCCGGACGCGGTGCCCACCACTTCCCGCCCCCAGGGGCCGTCTTTGATGCTGACCTTGGCCGAGTCCTGGCGCAGCGACTCGGCGAGTTCGGCGGCCACCTCCCGCCACAGGCCCGCGGTCTTGGGCGCCGCGTAGGCGGCGATCGTGAAGCGCCCGTTGGGCGTGACGACCCACACCGCGCTGGGCACGCCGGTTTCGGTCAGCTCGACCTGCAGCTGGCCGGCCTCCGGCATGGGAATGAGCACCGAGCCCAGGTCGAGCCGGGCCAGCTCGGCGACCGCGGGGTCGTCGAAGTCGTCGATGTCGAACGGTCCCTCGAGTTCTTCGACCAGTTCGTCGTCGTTCTGCGCGGAAGGCTCAGCGCCTTGAACCTCGATGCCGTCGTCCGACTTCTCGCCGTCGCCCTTGCCCGAACGTCTGCCAAATGCCATCACAAACTCGCATGTCCTCCGGAAGAACCGTGACCGCCGTCGCCACGGGATGTCTCGGCCAGGCCGACCTCGTCGAAGGACGACACCTCGACCAGATCGACCAATTCGACGCGCTGGACCAGCAATTGGGCGATGCGATCACCGCGGCGCACCACGATGGGCTCGGCCGGGTCGAGGTTGATCAGCGCGACCTTGATCTCGCCGCGATAGCCGGCGTCGATGGTGCCGGGGCTGTTGACGATCGAAAGCCCCACGCGCGCAGCCAATCCCGAGCGCGGGTGGACCAGGCCCACCATCCCCAACGGGATGGCGACCGCGACCCCGGTGCGCACCAGGGCGCGCCGCCCCGGGTCCAGTGTGACGTCTTCCGCGCTGAAGAGATCGACCCCGGCGTCGCCCTCGTGGGCGCGGCTGGGCAGCGGCAGCTCGGGGTCGAGGCGGACAACTTTGACTTCAAAGGCCAGACTGGTCGACACGGGGCCACAGACTACCCTTGACCGCGTGTCTGGTACGCGCGTCGCGCCGCACAGCGTGCGATATCGCGAACGACTCCGGGTCCCCTGGTGGTGGTGGCCGCTGGCCTTCGGGCTGGCCGGGCTGATCGCATTCGAAGTCAACCTCGGCGTTCGCTCCCTGCCCGACTGGGTGCCGTACGCGACGCTGTTCGTCGTGGCGGCGGGGGCGCTGCTGTGGCTGGGCCGCATCGAGATCCGCGTCACCACCGGCCCCGACGGGGTGGAGCTGTGGGCCGGCGACGCGCACCTGCCGGTCACCGTGATCTCCCGCTCCGCCGAGGTAGCGCGCCCGGCAAAATCGGCGGCGCTGGGACGCCAGCTCGACCCGGCGGCGTATGTGCTGCATCGGGCGTGGGTCGGCCCGATGGTTCTGGTGGTCCTCGATGACCCAGACGACCCGACGCCGTACTGGCTGGTGAGCTGCCGTCGCCCCGACCGGGTGCTGTCGGCATTGCGTAGCTGACCGATCAGGCCGCGCAGTCGGTACAGATCATCACGCCGTTCTTCTCGCTGGCGAGACGGCTGCGGTGTTGAACCAGAAAACAGCTCGAGCAGGTGAACTCGTCGGCCTGCTTCGGAATGACGCGTACGGACAGCTCCTCGCCGGACAGGTCGGCGCCGGGAAGTTCGAAAGATTCTGCGGATTCGGATTCGTCGACGTCGACCACGGCCGAGGCCGCTTCGTTCCGTCGCGCTTTGAGCTCCTCCAGCGAGTCTTCCGAGACGTCGTCCGTCTCGGTACGCCGCGGAGCGTCGTAGTCGGTAGGCATATCTATCCCCTGCCCTATCCCCTCAACGGGCCTCGTTTACCTCAAGCAACGCTTTGTACCAGCGTCGAACGCATCCACCAAACGATTCGTGCCCGTATCACGCGCCATTAAGGTGTGATTTACGTCACACAGTGGGGTTGACCCTCGTCCCCGATCTCAAACCCTCCGTTTAGAGTGCAGCTGTGGTCGCACAAATCACCGAGGGTACCGCTTTTGACAAGCACGGTAGGCCCTTTCGGCGCCGCAACCCCCGGCCCGCGATCTTCGTGGGGGCCGTCCTGGCGGTGGTCACCGCGGTGGTGTGGATCGTGGCGCTGACGCGACCGGCCAAGGTGCACGAGGCCGCGGTGTGCAACCCGCCGCCGCAACCGCCCGGGTCGGCCGAGTCGGCCGTGCCCCAGCTCGGGGAGCTGGTGTCGCGCAGCGCCATGGCGGACGTCAACCCGGCCAAACTGGCCGACACCAAGGTCCGCGTCCTCAACGCCAGCGGCCGCGGCGGTCAGGCCGCCGACGTCGCCGGCGCGATGAAGGATCTTGGCTTCGCACAACCCACCGCGGCCAACGACCCCATCTACGCCGGGACCAGGCTCAACTGCCAGGGCCAGATCCGCTTCGGCACGGCAGGGCAGGCCACCGCCGCCGCGGTGTGGCTCGTGGCGCCGTGCAGCGAGCTGTTCAACGACAACCGCGCCGACGACTCCGTCGACCTCGCCCTCGGCACGGAGTTCACCGCGCTGGCCCACAACGACGACATCGACGCGGTGCTGGCCAGCCTGCGCCCCGGAGCCACCGAACCTTCGGATCCCCTACTGCTGCAAAAGATTCACGCCAGCAGCTGCTGATCAATCCCCCGGCGGCAGTCGGCCGTCGAAGCCACCGAAGCGGCTCAGCGCCGCGATCAGCTCGTCCGCGATGCCGGGCGCGGCCGCGACCACCAAGCCGGCGCCGGCCGGGTCGTCGGGCCCCGGCACCACCACCCGCGCCCCCGCCTCCGCGGCGATCAGCGCCCCCGCCGCGCGGTCCCACACCTGCAGCCCGTGCTCGTAGAAGGCGTCCAGCCGACCCGCGGCGACCATGCACAGGTCCAGCGCCGCCGAACCGATGCGACGGACGTCGCGCACCAGGGGCAGCATCCGCGCCAGCAACGCCGCCTGGCTCGTGCGCCGTTGCCGCGCGTACCCAAAGCCGGTGCCCAGCAACGCCATCGACAAGTCCTCGACCGCGGCGCACCGCAACGGTTGCGTCCCCCGGCCGTCGCTGACGTGCGCGCCGAGGCCCGCCGCCGCCGAGTAGACGCGGCCGGCGACGACGTCGGCAACCGCGCCCGCCACCGACACGCCGTTGATCTGCGCGCCGACCGACACCGCATAGGCGGGGATGCCGTAGACGAAATTCACTGTGCCGTCGATGGGATCGAGCACCCAGGTGACCGCGCCACCGGCCCCGGAGTCCGCGGGCCCGCCGCCCTCCTCGCCGAGAATCGGGTCACCGGGCCGCAGTTGGGCCAACCGATCCCGCAGCAGCCGCTCGGTCTCGGTGTCGACCACGGTCACGGGGTCGGTAGGGGTGCTCTTCGATCGCACCGCGCCGGACACGCCGGCCGCCTTGGCGCCGAAAACCTCGGCGCGCCGGCGTCGCACGAACTCGGCCGCCTCGGCGGCCAAATTCTCGGCCACGGAACGCAGTTGCGCGGGCTGGGCTGATTGACCTGCGGGACGCGTCACCGCTCCATCGCATCACAGCCACCACGACGGCGCGGAGCCCGGCTATGGTGGGCGGACAGGCCAGCTCTCGCCGAGGAGTTCCGATGACCAGCACCGACTCGACAACGGACACGCCCCCCAGCACGCCGGCCGGCGGGGAGCGGCGTCGCGGGTTCGGCGTCGACGTCGGCGGCAGCGGCATCAAGGGCGGCATCGTCGACATGGACACCGGGCTGTTGATCGGCGAACGGATCAAGCTGTTGACCCCGCAGCCGGCCACCCCGTCGGCCGTCGCCAAGACCATCGCCGAGGTGGTCGACGGATTCGGCTGGACCGGCCCGCTCGGGGTGACCTATCCCGGCGTCGTCACCCACGGCATCGTTCATACGGCGGCCAACGTCGACAAGTCGTGGATCGGGACCAATGCGCGCGACGTGATCAGCGCCGAACTGAACGGCCAGGACGTCGTGATCCTCAACGACGCCGACGCGGCCGGGCTCGCCGAGGAGCGCTACGGCGCGGGCCGCGACCAGACCGGCCTGGTGGTGTTGCTGACGTTCGGCACCGGGATCGGGTCGGCGGTCATACACAACGGGACGCTGATACCCAACACCGAGTTCGGCCACCTCGAGGTGGGCGGCAAGGAGGCCGAGCAGCGGGCGGCGTCGTCGGTCAAGGAGCGCAACGGCTGGAGCTTCGAAAAGTGGGCCAAGCAGGTCACACGGGTGCTGGTGGCCATCGAGAACGCGATCTGGCCGGATCTGTTCATCGCCGGTGGCGGCATCAGCCGCAAGGCCGACAAATGGGTGCCACTGCTCGAAAACCGCACCCCGGTGGTGCCCGCCGCCCTGCAGAACACCGCGGGCATCGTGGGCGCGGCGATGGCGGCGACCTTCGACGTGACGCACTGAATTTCGGCCGGTCGGCGGGTACGAGCGCGCACTGTCGTTACAATGGTCCTCGGCGACCGCCCGAGAAGAAAGCGTGCGAACATACACGCCGATATCAGCGCCGACATTCGACATAGCAGACACTTTCGGTTAACCATGCCCAGACCCACCGAAAGTGCGTCCGACCGAAGGGGTGTAAGTGGCAGCGACCAAGGCACGTGCGGCAACCGATGAGCCGGTGAAACGCACCGCCACGAAGTCTCCATCGGCGCCCGCCAAGCGATCGCCGGCGAAGGCCGCCAATGGCGCCGCCCCGGCCAAACGGGCCACCAAGACGGCGCCGCGGGTCACCAAAGCCACCCGGGGCCACCAGGCCGCAGAGCCCAAAGAGGCAACCAAGAAAACCCGCTCCCCCGCCAAGAGCGCCGGCGCCAAGGCCGCCCGCGGAACCAAGGCGGCGGCCAAGGCCGCTCCGGAGGACGTCGACCTCGAGGCCCTCGACACCGACGGTGCCGTCGAGGACCTCGACGCCGAGCCCGACCTCGAGGGTGAGGCCGTCGAGGATCTCGACATCGATGCCGAGGACCTCAATCTCGACGACCTCGAAGACGAGGTAGCCGCCGACGGCGACGCCGACCTCGAGGCGGGCGACGCCGAGGACGGCGAGGCACCGCCCGCGCCCGCCGCCAAGGGCGAAGCCGCCGCCGACGAGGAAGAGGACATCGCCGAGCCCTCCGAAAAGGACAAGGCCTCCGGCGATTTCGTCTGGGACGAGGACGAGTCCGAGGCCCTGCGCCAGGCCCGCAAGGACGCCGAACTCACCGCGTCCGCGGACTCGGTGCGCGCATACCTCAAGCAGATCGGCAAGGTGGCGCTGCTCAACGCGGAGGAAGAGGTCGAGCTGGCCAAGCGCATCGAGGCCGGCCTGTACGCCACGCAGCTGATGAGCGACATGGCCGAGCGCGGCGACAAACTGCCCGCGGCCCAGCGCCGCGACATGATGTGGATCTGCCGCGACGGCGACCGCGCGAAGAACCACTTGCTGGAAGCCAACTTGCGCCTGGTGGTTTCGCTGGCCAAGCGCTACACGGGCCGCGGGATGGCGTTCCTCGACCTCATCCAGGAAGGCAACCTGGGACTCATCCGCGCGGTCGAGAAGTTCGACTACACAAAGGGATACAAGTTCTCCACCTACGCCACGTGGTGGATCCGCCAGGCGATCACCCGCGCCATGGCCGACCAGGCCCGCACCATCCGCATCCCCGTCCACATGGTCGAGGTGATCAACAAGCTGGGCCGCATCCAGCGCGAGCTGCTTCAGGACCTGGGTCGCGAGCCCACGCCCGAGGAGCTGGCCAAGGAGATGGACATCACGCCCGAGAAGGTGCTCGAGATCCAGCAATACGCGCGTGAGCCGATCTCGTTGGACCAGACCATCGGCGACGAGGGTGACAGCCAGCTCGGCGACTTCATCGAGGACAGCGAGGCGGTGGTCGCCGTTGACGCGGTGTCGTTCACGCTGCTGCAGGACCAGCTGCAGTCGGTGCTGGAGACGCTGTCCGAGCGCGAGGCCGGCGTGGTGCGGCTGCGCTTCGGGCTCACCGACGGCCAGCCGCGCACGCTGGACGAGATCGGCCAGGTTTACGGCGTCACCCGCGAGCGCATCCGTCAGATCGAGTCCAAGACGATGTCAAAGTTGCGCCACCCCAGCCGTTCTCAGGTGCTGCGCGACTACCTCGACTGAGCGCTTCCCGTTTCGGGTCGGGAGCCCAGCGCGCTTCCGCCCTCGCCAAGACCGGGTGTAGTACGCTTCCTGCGTGTCCGCCGTCGACGGCGGTACCCAATCCCGCTCCGCTACAAGCGGATTCAATCTCTATCCGTTGACCGCCCTGGACCATCCCCCACTGCCGCCAGTTCTAGGCATACTTCCCGGCAACCCGTAAGTTGCCCGGTTCATCGTGCCCCGATGATCAGGCAACAAGTAGGCGCTCGCCCGCGGCCGTCACGGCGCCTCCAGAAAAAAGGGTACGGATGTGCCAAAAAACCGTTGCGGGATCGATACCGAACCGCTACCTTGTTCGGTAGGGGGATTCAGGTCACACGTACGGGCACGATGTGGCGCGCATCCCGGCATGGAGGCGGTCGCGGCTTGCGGCCGGGAACGAAGGGTCAGCTCGTTGCCAGGAATACGTCTTGTGCCCGTGACCAGCGCTGCGCTCGGAGCGACCGAGGGCGATCGCGCCTGGGTCTCGCGGGCGCTCTGCAGGGAAAAGGATCCCGACGATCTGTTCGTCCGGGGAGCCGCACAACGCGAGGCCGCGGTCATCTGCCGTCACTGCCCGGTGATGCAGCAGTGCGCGGCCGATGCGCTCGACAACAAGGTCGAGTACGGCGTCTGGGGCGGCCTGACCGAGCGGCACCGCAGGCGATTGCTCAAGGAGCACCCCGAAATCGTTTCCTGGGCGGACTTTTTCGAGACGCGCCAGGTCCGCTCCGTCGGATAACTTCCGGGGCCGCCGACACCGCGCGAGGCTCAACTCCTCATTACGAGATTGTTACAGCTCTCGCACGATCGTGATCGCTGCGCCATCCCACAGACCGTTGGCCACCCGACGGGGGACTCGCGCTCAGGCGTCCCCGAGCGGCTCGAGGCGTCCGCTGGGGTCGTAATAGAGCTCCTGGCGCGCGATCCGGCCGTCGCGGTACCGGTAGACCACCACATACGTCGAGCGCAGGCGCTGCCCGCCGGACGTCCAGTCGAACTCGACACGCACGAACGCGACATCCCCATCCGGCGCGATGGCGTGCTCGACGGCCTCGTAGCGGATGTCGGCGCAACCGACGATGGTGAGCGCGATGAACTCGAGGGTGCGCTCGACGCCGTCGATCCGTTCCGGACAGTCGAAGAGCCGCACCGTCGGGCTCACGTACACCACGTCGGGCAGGTAAAGGTCCCGCGCGATCGCCGGGTCGCCGGCCGCGAACGCCCGTGCGAAACACGCCTCCTGCGCGATCAGCGCGCCCTGCGAGATGCCGCCGATGGTCATCGGCGTCGAGCATAGTGCGCGGCGCACCGCGCCGGAATCTCCCCTGCCGAACGCATTGGTGCGCAAGCCATGTCGGAGAAATTCGACTGCGCCGGCCGCCACGCCGTCGTACTGTGACCGGATGGCAGCCAACCGCGATGTGTTCTCGTCCGGATCGGAATTCGAGTCGGTGGTCGGTTATTCTCGCGCGGTGCGCACCGGCCCGCACGTGGCGGTGGCGGGGACCACGGGCGCCGGAGACGATCTCGCCGCCCAGACGCGAGACGCATTGCGCCGCATCGAGATCGCTCTCCAACAGGCCGGCGCCGCGCTCACCGACGTAGTGCGCACCCGGATCTACGTCACCGACATCACCCGCTGGCGCGAGGTGGGTGCGGTGCACGCAGAGATTTTCGGGCAGATCCGCCCGGTCGCCACGATGGTCGAGGTTTCCGCGTTGATCGGCCCCGAGCTGCTCGTCGAGATCGAAGCCGACGCCTACGTGGCATCCTGAGGCCCGCCGGCGGGCGGGAACGTGCCGTCGGGTTCCGGCGGGTAGGCGGTGACCCGGATCACCGCACGCGCCGGCAGCGGGCCGTACAGGTGGGGGAACATCATCGACTCCGGATCCGTTGCCACACCCGGTTCCCAACGCACCGGCGCATCCAGCAGATCCGGGTCGATGTGCAGCAGGACCAGGTCGTCACGGCCGCGGTAGAGCCGATTGGCGGGCAGATGGACCTGCTCGGGCGTCGACAGGTGGATGAACTCCGCCTGGGTTGCCCGGGGGTCGATCCCGCCCTGGGCGCGGGCCTCCGACCACTCCCGCCGCCCGCACAGGTGCACCAGCAAGCCGGGGTCGAAAGCCACGGTGACCAGCTTAAAAGGCACCGCTGATTAAACGTGAGCGGCTCGTGAGAAACGACACACCCGATAACGATCGGGGAACAAGGCGAAAACGCCATACGTCTGAGAGAGTGAATATAGGAAGAACGGAGAGGCCATGAATGCAACTCTGACCAGCCCCGAGCTCACCAGAGCGGACCGCTGCGACCGCTGCGGTGCCGCCGCTCGTGTCCGCGCCAAGCTGCCTTCAGGGCTCGAACTCCTCTTCTGCCAGCACCACGCCAACCAGCACGAGGCGAAGCTGTCCGAGCTCGACGCCGTGCTGGAGGTCAGCGGCAGCTAGCCGTCCCAACTCACCCCTCGGCAATGTGGGCGGTGCGGGCAGTCATCGGTAATGCTGGACGGGTATGAGCGATCAGGTCGCAAAGCCGTCCCGCCACCACATCTGGCGAATCAGCCTGAGGGCCCTGTCGAAGAGCTGGGACGACTCGATCTTCTCCGAGTCGGCCCAGGCGGGGTTCTGGTCGGCGCTGTCGTTGCCGCCGCTGCTGCTGGGAATGCTGGGCGCCCTGGCCTACGTGGCGCCGCTGTTCGGTACCGACATGCTGCCCAGCATCCAGCATCAGGTGATTTCGACCGCCCACAGCGTGTTCTCGCCCAGCGTGGTCAACGAGATCATCGAACCCACGATCCGCGACATCGCCAGCCACGCCCGCGGCGAGGTGGTGTCGCTGGGCTTTCTGATCTCGCTGTGGGCGGGATCGTCGGCGATCTCGGCGTTCGTCGACTCCGTCGTCGAGGCCCACGACCAGACCCCGCTGCGCCACCCCGTGCGGCAGCGGTTCTTCGCGCTGTTCTTGTACGTGGTTGGGCTGGTGGTCGTGGTCGCGTCCGCGCCGTTGGTGGTGGTGGGGCCGCGCAAAGTCGGCGAACACATCCCGGTCGCCCTGTCCAACGTGCTGCGCTACGGGTATTACCCGGCGCTGATCCTCGTCCTGATGATCGGGATCATGATCCTCTACCGGGTGGCCCTGCCGGTGCCGCTGCCGTCGCACCGGCTGATCTTCGGCGCGGTCCTGGCGACCGCGGTGTTCGTGATCGCCACGCTGGGGTTGCGGTTCTACCTGCGGTGGATCACCAGCACCGGCTACACCTACGGCGCGCTGGCCACCCCCATCGCGTTCCTGTTGTTCGCGTTCTTCGCGGGTTTCGCGATCATGATCGGCGCCGAACTCAACGCGGCCATCCAGGAAGAGTTCCCCGCCCCCAAGACGCACGCCCACCGGCTGCGCAACTGGGTGCTGGCGCACACGTCCCACAGGCGGGCGGCGGATTCGCCGGCGGGCACCCCAGCCCAGCCCGTCGCGCCCCAGCGCGGCGCAGCCGATATAGCCGACGTCGCCGCGGCCGAGCCGCCGGCCTGATCAGTCCTTCTTGAGGCGCTCGTAGATCCGCTTGCACTCCGGGCAGACCGGCGAGCCGGGTTTCGCCGCGCGAGTGACGGGAAACACCTCGCCGCACAGCGCCACGACGTGGCTGCCCATGACGGCGCTCTCGGCGATCTTGTCCTTCTTGACGTAGTGGAAGTATTTCGGGGTGTCGCTGCCGGTCCCGTCGTCGACGCGTTCGTCGGTCTCGGTGCGTTCGATCGTCTGGGTTTGCATGCCTGACATTGTGCCCCCTGACTCGCCGGTAGGAGGAATGGATGCGGTGTGGGACAGTGGATATATGAAGCGCGGCGAACAGCTGGGTTTCGACGGTTTTGACGATGAAGGCCGCCCGGTCCTGATCACCTCCGCCGCCCCCTCCTACGAGGAAGAGCACCGTGCCCGGGTGCGTAAATACCTGACCCTGATGGCGTTTCGGGTACCGGCGCTGATCCTGGCCGCCGTCGCCTACGGCGCCTGGCACAACGGTCTGATCTCGCTGCTGATCGTGGCGGCCTCGGTGCCGCTGCCCTGGATGGCGGTGCTGATCGCCAACGACCGGCCACCCCGCCGTTCCGACGAGCCCCGCCGCTTCGACAGCGCCCGGCAGCGCACCCCGCTGTTCCCCAGGGCCGTGCAGCCTGCGCTGGAGCCTCGCCGACGCGAGGAGCCGCAGCCGCACCCGTGGACCCGTGACCACCGCGAAGACGGTTCCCGCTAAGCGGCCACACGCCGCTGTTCTCAGGACATTCTCAGGTCGCCGGCACATTTGTGCACGTCAATGTGCACGTCAAAGCGTGTGAGATCACGAAGGGACGGGAACTCCCAAGTCGGGTCTGTCGTTGAACGACATGACAGTACAAAGCCGATCGGGAGGGGCGCCATGGCCGACTCGACTACAGGGGTCAGCACAAGCAGGTTCGAAGGCGATCTAGATGCCCAAAGCCCCGCCGCGGACTTGGTGCGCGTATATCTCAACGGCATTGGCAAGACGGCGCTGCTCAACGCGGCGGGCGAGGTCGAACTGGCCAAACGCATTGAAGCCGGGCTCTATGCCGAGCATCTGCTCGCCACGCGGAAACGCCTCGGCGAGAACCGCAAACGCGATTTGCAGGCCGTCGTGCGCGATGGCGAGGCGGCGCGCCGCCACCTGCTGGAGGCGAACCTGCGTCTGGTCGTGTCGCTGGCCAAGCGCTACACGGGCCGCGGGATGCCGCTGCTGGACCTCATCCAGGAAGGCAACCTCGGCTTGATCCGCGCGATGGAAAAGTTCGACTACACAAAGGGATTCAAGTTTTCGACCTACGCCACATGGTGGATCCGCCAGGCCATCACGCGCGGCATGGCCGACCAGAGCCGCACCATCCGCCTGCCGGTCCACCTGGTTGAGCAGGTCAACAAGCTGGCGCGGATCAAGCGGGAGATGCACCAGAACCTGGGACGCGAAGCCACCGACGAGGAACTGGCCGCCGAGTCCGGGATCCCCGTCGAGAAGATCAACGACCTGCTCGAGCACAGCCGCGACCCGGTGAGCCTGGACATGCCCGTCGGCTCCGAGGAAGAGGCCCCGCTGGGCGATTTCATCGAGGACGCCGAAGCGATGTCGGCGGAGAACGCGGTGATCGCCGAGCTGCTGCACACCGACATCCGCAGCGTCCTGGCCACCCTCGACGAGCGCGAGCACCAGGTGATCCGACTGCGCTTCGGACTGGACGACGGCCAGCCACGCACCCTGGACCAGATCGGCAAGCTGTTCGGTCTGTCCCGCGAGCGGGTCCGCCAGATCGAGCGGGACGTGATGTCCAAGCTGCGCCACGGCGAGCGCGCCGACCGGCTGCGGTCGTACGCGAGCTGACGGCCGCCCCACGTGGCGATCGCGAGCGCGGCGGCGCCGCGCGACGCGGGCCGCCACCATCGGCACTAGAGCCAGGTAGCAAGACGGTATGCCCGCCGCGCCAGCGGCGGGCATACTGCTCGCCGGGGAACCGTTACACCCATTCGCGCAGCTGGGCAAGTAGACTCAGCGTCAATGGAGGGTGCTGGATGAACGAGCTGGTTGATACCACCGAGATGTACCTGCGGACCATCTACGACCTCGAGGAAGAGGGCGTGACGCCGCTGCGTGCCCGGATCGCCGAACGCCTCGAGCAGAGCGGCCCCACCGTCAGCCAGACCGTGTCGCGGATGGAGCGGGACGGGCTCCTCCACGTGGCCGGCGACCGCCACCTGGAGCTCACCGACAAGGGCCGCGCTCTCGCGATCGCCGTGATGCGCAAGCACCGCCTCGCCGAGCGCTTGCTCGTCGACGTCATCGGGGTGCCCTGGGAAGAAGTGCACGCGGAGGCGTGCCGCTGGGAGCACGTGATGAGCGAGGACGTCGAACGCCGGCTGGTCAAGGTGCTCAACCACCCGACCACCTCGCCGTTCGGCAACCCGATCCCCGGGCTGCTGGACCTCGGCGTCGGCCCGGAGTCCGGCGCCGACGACGTCAACCTGGTCCGGTTGACCGAGCTCCCGGCCGGGTCGCCGGTGGCGGTCGTCGTCCGGCAGCTCACCGAGCACGTCCAGGGCGACATCGACCTGATCACCCGTTTGAAGGACGCCGGGGTCGTTCCCAACGCCAGGGTGACCGTCGAAACCAGCCCGGTCGGCGGCGGGGTCACCATCCTGATTCCCGGCCACGAGAACGTCACCCTGCCCCACGAGATGGCGCACGCCGTCAAGGTCGAAAAGGTCTGACAGCGGCGGCCGCTACCCCGCGCGCTGCCCGAATGTTCGCCGCGGCGGCAGCCGCACACCCAGTCGCTTGGCCAGCCGGTAGCCGGTGACCGCCAGCTCCCGGATAGCCTCGGGCCCGATCCCGGACTGCAGCGCCTGATCCAGCATGCCGGCCATCCGATGGTTGGGGTCGCAGCGCAGCGCCGCCTCCAGCGACACCCCCGCCAGCGGGCCGTCGCCGCGCGCGTACGCGCTGAACGCCAGCAACACCAGGGGCTCGACCCGCCACGGCCCGGGCAGGGTCCGCGCCAAGAGCGCCCACAGCGACTCGGCCTCGCTTGCGGTTTCGCCGACCGCCAGGCCGTACAGCGTGTCGCGCACGTGGATGTCGCGCAGCGCGCAGCCCAGCGCCGCGAGCTCGGAACCCGACGGCGTCGCCCCGCCGGCGACGCGGGCGGCGACGGCCATCGCCCTTTTCACGTCGCGCCGGGCGCAACCGGTGGGGTCGGAGCGATGCGCCATCCCGCGCTTCGCCTCCTGCCGCCGCAGGGCGCCGGCCAACTTGGCGCTGCGGGTCGGGTCCTCGACGGCGATGACGGCCTGCAGGTCGGAGCGGCGGCGGTAGAGCCGCCGTCCGTCGAGCACCGCCGCGGCGGCCACCGGGGACGCCGAGGGGTCGTCGATGATGCCGCCCGCGCCGCAGCCGTCCACACAGTGCCACCGCCCGCCCGCGGCCACCCGGTCCACCACGTGCGCGGCCCACAGCTCAATGTCGTGGAGCGACAAGGCTTTTGCCAGCGCCGCGCACAGCCGTCGGTGCTCCTCGTTGCACCCGGGGCAGGGCGCGCCCTCGGCGTCGACGATGACCGCGATCGCGGCCCGTGGCGTGGCCGCCGCGGCGATCTCGGCGAGGTGCCCGACCCCGTCGACGAGCCCCTCGGACAGGTCCACCCGCATCACCGCGCCGAGTTGCCCGTCGTCCACGGAGACCAGAACCAGTGAATTCTCCGGAACGAAGCCGAGAACGGCGGGCAGCGCGGCGATCAGCGCCGCGGGGCGGTTGAGGTCGAAGTCTGCGCGATGCGTAGGTCGTTGGTCTGTCATGGGCACCAACGCTGACGGCCGGCACCGTCGAGTCGTGCGCGCGCCGCGACATCCCGGCGCTCGTCTGTGGAGAAAGTCCCGACTGTGAGCCGTATCGTCTATCCATGGGTTCGATGCAGGAGTACGACATCGTCGTCATCGGTTCGGGACCGGGCGGCCAGAAGGCCGCGATCGCCTCGGCCAAGCTGGGCAAGTCGGTCGCGATCGTCGAACGCGGCCGGATGCTCGGCGGCGTCTGCGTCAACACCGGCACGATCCCCTCAAAGACGTTGCGCGAGGCCGTCCTTTACCTCACCGGCATGAACCAGCGCGAGCTGTACGGGGCCAGCTACCGCGTGAAGGACAGGATCACGCCGGCCGACCTGCTGGCGCGGACCCAACACGTGATCGGCAAGGAAATCGACGTGGTGCGCAACCAGTTGATGCGCAACCGGATCGACCTGCTGATCGGGCACGGCCGCTTCGTCGACCCGCACACGATCGTCGTCGAGGACCCGGGCCGCCGGGAGCTGACCACGGTCAGCGGCGAATACATCGTCATCGCCACCGGCACCAGGCCGGCGCGGCCGTCCGGGGTCGAGTTCGACGAGGAACGGGTGCTCGACTCCGACGGCATCCTCGATCTCAAGTCGCTGCCGGCGTCGATGGTCGTCGTCGGCGCCGGCGTGATCGGCATCGAGTACGCCTCGATGTTCGCCGCGCTGGGCACCAAGGTCACCGTCGTGGAAAAGCGCGACAACATGCTGGACTTCTGCGATCCCGAGGTCGTCGAGGCGCTGAAGTTCCACCTGCGCGACCTGGCGGTGACCTTCCGGTTCGGCGAGGAGGTGACCGCCGTCGACGTCGGCGCCGCGGGCACCGTCACCACGTTGGCCAGCGGTAAGCAGATTCCCGCCGAGACGGTCATGTACTCCGCGGGACGCCAGGGCCAAACCGACCACCTCGACCTGCACAACGCCGGGCTCGAGGTCGAGGGCCGCGGCCGCATCTGGGTCGACGGGACGTTCCAGACCAAGGTGGAGCACATCTATGCCGTCGGCGACGTGATCGGCTTCCCGGCCCTGGCCGCGACGTCGATGGAACAGGGCCGGCTGGCCGCCTACCACGCGTTCGGCGAGCCCACGGACGGCATCACCGACCTACAGCCAATCGGCATCTATTCGATCCCCGAGATCTCCTATGTGGGGGCCACCGAGGTGGAGCTGACCAAGAACGCGATCCCGTACGAGGTGGGGGTCGCCCGGTACAAAGAGTTGGCCCGCGGCCAGATCGCCGGCGACTCCTACGGCATGCTCAAGCTGCTGGTGTCCACCGAGGACCGCAAGCTGCTCGGGGTGCACATCTTCGGCACCAGCGCGACCGAGATGGTGCACATCGGGCAGGCGGTGATGGGCTGCGGCGGCACCATCGACTATCTGGTCGACGCGGTGTTCAACTACCCGACGTTCTCCGAGGCCTACAAGGTCGCCGCGCTGGACGTGACCAACAAGATGCGCGCGCTCAGCCAGTTCCGGCGCTGATACTCAGCAGCTGTCGTCGAGGTCGTTGGGCACCGGGTCGCCGGGACCGCCGGCCTCGGCGCGGGCCAAAAGCTGCGCGGTCTGCGCGTCGAACGGGGCGGAGTACGACACGTCCGCGGCGCACCCGCCGCGCTGGAAGCCGCCGATCAGGCCGGTGAGGGTGGTGCCGCTGATCCAGGGCGCGCCGCTGGTGCCGTCGACCAGCCCCTCGCACGGGAACGCGGGAAACCCGCCGTCGTTGACCGAGGTGTTGGCCGCGCAGCCGATCGGGTTGCCGCCGATGCCGGCCGGATAGCCCAGCACGGTGACGTGGGTGCCCGGCGGCGGCGCGGCGCCCAGCGTCAGCGCCAATCCCACGCGCGACTCGACCGGCACGCCGGCGTCGTTGCTGACCCGCATGATCGCGTAGTCCGCGTGCGGGTCCTTGCCGGCGGCCCAGCGGGGATCGACGTAGACGGCGTCGGCCTTCCACATGTCGGCGGGGGCCGGCGCGGCGTCACCGGCGAATCCGGGAACGAAGATCAGCTTGGCGGCCCCGGCCAGGCAGTGCGCGGCGGTGATCACCAGGTTGCCGGTCGCCGAGTGCACCACGGAACCCGTGCACACGTGCAGCGGTCCCTCGTTGACGAAGATCGCGCCGACGCGCCGGTCGGGCTCCACCGGTCCCGCGACCGCCGTCTGCTGGGGCTGGCTGAGCCGCTGCACCGGCTTCGTGGCCACCGGCGTGGTCACCTCGGGGCGCGCCGAAGGTTCGGCGGGCCGGGTGCACGACGTCAGCAACGTCGCCAGGCCGACCCCCGAGCACAGCAACAGCATCGGTATGCGCATTTGGTGTCCATCATGCCCGACCCCGGGGTGGGCGGGCACGACGCCGCGCGCCCCGGCGCGCCCCCCGGTTTGCTGTTCGCTGTTTCAATAGGGGGTGCCCGCCGATTCAGGCGACACTGGGTAGGGCACCCTGGAGAGATTCCCGAGAGGAGGACACCCCGATGGCCCGCCATCAAAGCCCGGACGACGACTACGAGCCAGGGCAGCCCGGGATGTACGAGCTCGAGTTCCCGGCGCCCCAGTTGTCGACGGCCGACGGTCGTGGCCCGGTGTTGGTGCACGCTTTGGAGGGTTTCTCCGACGCCGGTCACGCGATTCGCCTGGCCGCAAGGCACTTGCGCGCCGCCCTGGACACCGAGCTCGTCGCGTCCTTCGCGATCGACGAATTGCTGGACTATCGCTCGCGGCGGCCGTTGATGACCTTCAAGACCGACCACTTCACCAACTACGACGATCCGGAGCTGAGCCTCTACGCGCTGCGCGACGGCGCCGGCAACCCGTTCCTGCTGCTGGCCGGCATGGAGCCGGACCTGAAGTGGGAGCGTTTCGTCACCGCCGTGCGCCTGCTGGCCGAGCGGCTGGGCGTGCGCCGCACCATCGGCCTGGGCACCGTGCCGATGGCGGTGCCGCACACGCGGCCGGTCACGCTGACGGCGCATTCGAACAACAAGGAGCTGATCGCCGAGTTCCAGCCGTGGATTACGGAGATCCAGGTTCCCGGCAGCGCGTCCAACCTGCTGGAGTACCGCATGGGCCAGCACGGCCACGAGGTCGTCGGCTTCACCGTGCACGTTCCGCACTACCTGACGCAGACGGACTACCCGGCCGCGGCCCAGGCGCTGCTCGAGCAGGTGGCCAAGAGCGGATCGCTCGAGCTGCCGCTGTCGGCGCTGACCGAGGCCGCGGCCGAGATCCGGGCCAAGATCGACGAGCAGGTGCAGGCCAGTGCGGAAGTGGCTCAGGTGGTGGCCGCGCTCGAGCGCCAGTACGATGCCTTCATCGACGCTCAGGAGAACAGGTCGTTACTGACTCAGGACGGGGACCTGCCTAGCGGCGACGAGCTCGGCGCCGAGTTCGAGCGATTCCTCGCCCAGCAGGCGGAGAAGAAGCGCGACGACGACGACCAGGCTTGAGTCGTTTACCAGCCCGTCTCGCGGGCCGACACCAAGGGCGGCGCAGTTGACCGAGCGGAAGCGCAAGCGCAATCTTCGCCCGGTGCGTGAGGTCACCGCGCCCACGCTCGAGTTCCGCACCATCCACGGGTACCAGCGCGCCTACCGGATCGCCGGTTCGGGCCCGGCGATCCTGCTGATCCACGGCATCGGCGACAACTCCACCACCTGGAATGCCGTGCAGGCCAAGCTCGCCCAGCGATTCACGGTCATCGCCCCCGACCTTTTGGGCCACGGGAAATCCGACAAGCCGCGCGCCGACTACTCGGTGGCCGCCTACGCCAACGGGATGCGCGACCTGCTGTCCGTGCTCGACATCGAGCGCGTGACCCTCGTCGGCCACTCGCTGGGCGGCGGGGTGGCCATGCAATTCGCCTACCAGTTCCCGCATCTGGTGGACCGCCTGATCCTGGTCGCCGCCGGCGGCGTCACCAAGGACGTCAACGTCGCCTTCCGGTTGGCGTCGTTGCCGATGGGCAGCGAGGCCCTGGCGTTGCTGCGGCTGCCGCTGGTGCTGCCGGCGGTTCAGCTGGTGGGCAAGCTGGCCGGGGTGGTGATCGGCTCGACCGGGCTGGGCCGCGACCTGCCCAACGTGCTGCGGATCCTCGACGACCTGCCCGAGCCGACGGCCTCGGCGGCGTTCAGCCGGACCCTGCGGGCCGTGGTGGACTGGCGCGGGCAGATCGTCACCATGCTGGACCGATGTTATTTGACCGAGGCCATCCCGGTGCAGATCATCTGGGGCACCAAGGATGTGGTGGTTCCCGCCCGACACGCGTGGATGGCACACGCCGCGATGCCCGGCTCCCGCCTCGAAATCTTCGAAGGCTCAGGCCACTTCCCGTTTCACGACGATCCCGCCCGCTTCATCGACGTCGTCCAGCGCTTCATCGACACCACCCAGCCCGCCGAATACGACCAGGACGCCCTGCGGGCGCTGCTCCGCTCCGGCGGCGGCGCGAAGACCGTCACCGGTCCCGCCGACACGCGCGTGGCCGTCCTCAACGCCATCGGCTCCGACGAACGCAGCGCCACCTGATCCACCATGGCCATCGACGTGGCGGTCATGCGCGTGTTCACCGATCCCGACGGGAATTTCGGTAACCCGCTCGGCGTGGTGTCGGTGTCTCCCGCCGACCCCGCCAGCCAGCTCGCACCGCCGGACCGGCAGCGCCTGGCGGCCCAGTTGGGTTACAGCGAAACCACTTTCGTCGACCTGCCGGGCGCCGGTTCGACCACGGCGCACGCGCGGATCTACACCCCGCGCACCGAAATCCCGTTCGCCGGGCACCCGACCGTCGGCGCCGCATGGTGGCTGCGCGAAAACGGTTGGCCGGTCAAGACTTTGCAGGTGCCGGCCGGCATCGTGCAGGTGAGTCACGCCGCGGGCGCGACGGGCGAATTCACCGCCATCACCGCGCGCTCGGAGTGGGCCCCGGAGTTCGCCATCCACGAATTCGATTCCGCGGACGACGTCTTGGCCGCCGACCCGGCCGACTTCCCCGCCGACACGGCGCACTACCTGTGGGCGTGGCTGGATCGGGAAGCCGGGTCGCTGCGCGCCCGGATGTTCGCCGCGAACCTCGGTGTGCCGGAAGACGAGGCGACCGGCTCGGCGGCGATGCGGATCACCGACTACCTCAGCCGCGGCCTGCGCATCATCCAGGGCAACGGATCGGTCATCGAGACCACGTGGAACCCCGAGGGCTGGGTCGGGGTCGCCGGGCGCGTCGTCGCCGACGGGGTCAGGCGGATCGAACTCAGCGCCGGCGCAACACCGCGGTGAGGTGGTTTTGCAGGGGCTGCCCGACCGCACCCATGGCCACCGAGTAGGACAGCTCGTCGCCCTCGAGGCGCAACGAACGACCAAGCGCGGTCACCTCTTTGGCGCTGGGTGCCAGCCCGATCGTCCCGCCGGGACTCGTGGACAGCTCGAGCTCGATGCGCCCGCCGGTCACCGCATAGGTGCCCACCTCGATCTCGGTGATGCCGCTCGGATGCACGAGGACCCACTCGAGTTGGCCTGGCCGCGGGGCCCGCAGATATCCGGCCTCGGCATGCAGCGGCTTGCCGTCGGCCACCGCCTTGGTCTTCTGGGTGTAGGCCAGAAACGGCTTGCCCACGTGGGAGAAGACGACTTCCTCGACGTAGTCGAAGGGCTCGATCGTCGGGTACTTGCCCGAACCCTGACCGCCCCACGTGCCCAGCAACGGGGCGAGCGCTTCGAGATCGGGGTGCAGGTCGGGAGGCATGAAAACAGCCTAGCGAGTTGGCCGGTGCCGGTCCCGTCAGCCGGGAGCCGACACGTTGCGGTGCGCGCGCAGGGCCTCGATCTCCCGCTCGAAGTCCTCCGCGGACGAGAACGACCGGTACACCGAGGCGAACCGCAGGTAGGCAACCTCGTCGAGATCGCGCAGCGGGCCCAGGATGGCCAGGCCGACCTCGTGGCTGGGTACCTCGGGCGATCCCGCGGCGCGCACGGTGTCCTCCACCTGCTGGGCGAGCAGATTCAGCGCGTCGTCGTCGACCTGACGGCCCTGGCACGCCCGGCGCACCCCGCTGATGACCTTCTCCCGGCTGAACGGCTCGGTGACACCGCTGCGCTTGACCACCGCCAACACCGCGGTTTCGACGGTCGTGAAACGCCGTCCGCACTCGGGGCACGACCGGCGGCGCCGAATCGCCTGGCCTTCATCGGTTTCGCGCGAGTCGATCACGCGGGAGTCGGGGTGGCGGCAGAACGGACAGTGCATGACCGCTCCTTCGCCGTGCTCACCTAGGGTCGCAGAACGCCGCAGAACACTGAAAGCGTACCCGCGCCTCACCCCCGGGTCAGCCCACGGGCGCGATCAGCGTCTGGCCGGCGGCCAGCGCCGGCGAGTTGAGATCGTTGAGTTCGCGTATGCGCGCGGCGACCTGGCGCGCCGGCGCGTCGGGGGCCACCCTGTGCGCGACGTCCTGCAGCGACTCCCCCGGTTCGACCCGCACCACGGCGAGCCGGTCGGGCACCGCAGCGGCCGCCCCCGCGGCGCCGCCGTTGAGCGCCTGGCCGATGTCGGCAACCAGGCCCAGCCACACGGTGATGATCCCGGCGATCAGCGCGAGCCCCAGCGTCGTCGCGAGCGTGACGGGGCGCCCGCGGTGCGGGGCCCTCGACATCGCGACGCCGGTGCCGTGGTAACGCGTGGGTGCGCCGGCCGGACGCGCCGGTCCGGGGCGGCGGCGGGCCAACCCGTCGCGGCCGGGACGAAGCCCCGGCACCGGCCCGTTGACCGGGCGCCGGGCGCTGGTGGTGCGCGGCGAGACTGCGTGGATGATGGTCATCGGCGTTCCTCCGGTCAACTGGTTCTCGCTCGTGTGTTCGAAACTATAGTCGCTCGTGTGTTCGATAGCCGAACATTTGAGCGAAGCGTGTCGCACGAGCAAAACGCTAGACGGCCCCACCGACAAGTTTTCGCCACGGCTTCCCGGCAGCCTTCCCGACGACCTTCCCGGCAGCCTTCCCGACGACCTTCGGGCGGCGCGACCACGGACATGGCCTGCGCATACCCGAACCGCCCGAGAGTTACACACTTGTTATTCGCCCGGTCGCCCCCCTGTCGGCCTCTGTCGGCCCCTGCCGGCGCCCGCGACACGCCAGTCGAACACATGTTTGATTCTTTGCCGCGGCGGGGCTACATTCGGTGCATGGGCGACAGCAACGACCGCAGCAACGACACTCCCCCAGCCGGCTCGTCCGCCGACGCGGACGGGCGGTTGCACGCCGTGGATTCCACGTTGACCGAACGGCAGCGCACCATCTTGCACGTCATCCGCGAGTCCGTCACCACCCGCGGCTACCCGCCGAGCATCAGGGAGATCGGCGACGCCGTGGGCCTGACGTCGACGTCCTCGGTGGCTCACCAACTGCGCACGCTGGAGCGCAAGGGCTACCTGCGCCGCGACGCGAACCGCCCCCGCGCCGTCGACGTCCGCGGCGCCGACGAGGGCGGCGACGCGGCGCGCGCGCCCGTGACCGAGGTCGCCGGCTCCGACGCCCTGCCCGAGCCCAGCTACGTCCCGGTGCTGGGGCGCATCGCCGCGGGCGGACCGATCCTCGCCGAGGAGGCCGTCGAAGACGTCTTCCCGCTGCCGCGCGAGCTCGTCGGGGAGGGCACGCTCTTCCTGCTCAAGGTCGTGGGCGACTCGATGGTCGAGGCCGCGATCTGCGACGGCGACTGGGTGGTGGTGCGCCAGCAGCACGTCGCCGACAACGGCGACATCGTCGCGGCCATGATCGACGGCGAGGCCACCGTCAAAACGTTCAAGCGCGCGGGCGGTCAGGTGTGGCTGATGCCGCACAATCCGGCGTTCGACCCGATACCCGGCAACGACGCGACCGTGCTCGGCAAGGTCGTCACCGTCATCCGCAAGGTCTGACGCGCGCCAGTTCAGTCGGCCTTGATGAACCCATTGGCCTGCGCGACTTCCTCACTGGACAGCCAGATTTCGGCGAGCGTGTCCTGGTAGAGGTCGCTGCCCGGCGTGTAGTACAGCCCGAAGCGGGCGCTGGCCTTGATCGGATATCCGTCGGGCGCCTGGTACGGGTCGTTCAGCGGCAGGTGGATCGTGGGGCGCCCGCCGGCGGCCGGCGCGGCGCCGCCGACTTCGGGCGCCGGCCCCTCTTCGTCGTCCATGGCCGCGTGGCGCCCGGCGCGCTGTTCGGCGTCGGGCCCGGGGGCTTCGGCGGCCTCGGCGTCCGGCGCCCCAGATAGCTCAGATGGCTCAGACGGCTCGGCAGGCTCGGCCTCCGGCGAGGCGGCATCGGGATACCCGGCGTCGGCGTACTGGGCGTCGGTGTACTCGCCGTCGGTGTACTCGGCGTCGGTGTACTCGCCCTGGGTGTACTCGGCCTCCGCGTAGCCGGCGTCCTCGGGCTCGGCGTGCGTGCCCTCCTCGGCGGCCTCCGGGTAGGCCTCCTGGGGGGCCTCGCCGTAGCCGGCCCCGGACAGCGCCTCCGCCGAGACGATCGGGATGGAGTCCGTCTGGACCGCGTCGGGATCGTCGTCGTCGGCCTCGCCGGGCGCGGCGGCCCCCCGGCTCCAGCTCACCCGCGCGGCGGGGCCGGCCTCGACCGGCGGCTGCTGCTCGGGTGGGTTCAGGTCCGCGCGCGCGAAATGGTCGGTGGCCAGGTCGCCGTTGTCGCCGACGTCGTGGCGCCAGCTCCCTTCGGCCGCGGGTTCGTAGGCGGCGTCCGCCTCGGGCTGGGGCTCGTAAGCCGCGGCTTCGGGGGCGCCGCGCCGCGCGCGGCGCCGGCGCCACCCGATGGCCAATGCCACCAGCGCGATCAGCACGGCCAGCGAAATGGCGGCCACCGGCCACCACTGGCGCCAGTCGAACTTCTTGCCGTGCGAGGGCATCGCCGCGGTGCTCGGCTGGTTCTGCCCCGACACCTGCAGGCCGGACAGCAGGGGCGCCAGGTTCGACGGCTCGGTGGTGAACGAGTTCTTCGCCCGGTTCCACGAAATCTTGCCGCCGGTGAACTGCTGCGAGACCACGTCGCCGTCCACGGCCTGGTCGCCGACCGGGGCGCCCAGCTTGCCGGCGGGGCCGCGCAGTTTGTCCCACGCGGCCTTCATCGCGCCGCGCACGACGAACGCGCCGTGGTCGCGGGTCCAGAAGATCACCGGCTTGTCGGCCGCGGCGAACGTGGCGATCCGGCTGGCGGGGCCGAGGCCCCCGTCGGTCTCGTTCGCCGTGGGGAAGCCGAGGTCGCTCCCGACCGGGCCGCCCAGCGACTCGTACTTGGCGAGGATGTCGCTCTCGAGCGCATTGGCGCCGGTGGCCTGGTTGAAGAACACCTTGCCGCCGGTGAAGTTCTGGGCGATTCCGTCGCCGCCGATCGAATACGGTCCACCCTGCTTGGCGCCCAGCGGGCCGGTCGCCCCGCCGGCCGCGCGCCAGGCCATGTTGATGGCCGCGGCCGGATCGATCGTTACCTGCAGGCCCTTCAGCTGGTCGGCCAGCGCCGGCGGGGTGGTGGTGAACTCCTTGGAGTTCCTGTTCCAGGAGATCTCGCCGCCGCTGAACTTCTGGGAGCTGACCTCACCGTCGTGGGTCTCGTCGCCGACCGGCGCCCCGAGCACGCCCCCCGAGCTGCCGAGCTTGTCCCAGGCCGCGTTCAGCGCGCCGCGCACGACGAACGCGCCGTGCTCCGCCGTCCAGAAAATCACCGGCTTGTCGCTGGCGGAGAAGGTGGCCACGCGGCTGTCCGGCCCCGCCAGGCCGGGGACCTCGTTGATGGTGGGGAACCCCAGATCGCTGCCCGCCGGACCGCCCTGCGTCTCGTATTTGTCCAGGATCGGCCCGTAGAGGAATCTCGGCCCGGTGTCGGTGGTGTAGAACATCCGGCCGCCGTCGAAGTCCAGCGCGAACCCGTCGGCGACGGGGTAGACGTCGCCCTTTCGGGCCCCCAGCGGTGACGTGTCGCCGCCGGCCTTCTCCCAGGCGGCCATCATGGCGGCCTCGGCGTCGCCTATCGGGGACGCCACCGCCGTGGGAGCCAGCAACGAGGCCGCCATCACCGCGGCGGCCATGCCGATCACAGCGCGCCCGACCAGCTTGCGCATCCGCCCTCTCTGCCCGTTCACCAAGCCTCCCAGCCGGGGGTCAGCCCCCTATCACTGGCCATGCCCGCACCTGCAAGCCCCGCGAGCGGGTCGTACCCCCACCGCGGGGAAGTAACCCCGGTACGAACCGGATTATCGCCGGGCTCGCATAACTTTGCCCGTGCCGAGGGGGAATGCGAAGGCAAATTAAGAAAATTGCGGAAACGGTGACCGGGTCGATGTCGAAATGATGCCGGATTACGCCCGAACCGCCACCGACCTCCGCATGTGGCTACGCGATCGACATACGACAAACGCATATGCCGACGGTACGCGAAGCCGCTAGTCGGTCGACGATCTGCCCGACCAAGAGACCATTCCGGCCATTTCATTATTTGACGGGCTAGCTACTTCGACCTGAAAAACCATTGAGGTGGTGAGGACGGGTTGGTGAGCGGTGGTCGGGTGCCGGATGGGTTTGCGGT